>NZ_JAFNNI010000002.1:0-605901 GCF_026536935.1 Gilliamella sp. B3127 | reverse complement strand
TAAAATCCAATTGGATAAGAGGCTGAAAAAAAGCCTGTAAACTTTTGTTCAAACCAAGTTTGTCCATAGTCATAAGAATATCGGAAAATAGGATAAAGGGATGAAATAAGTTTATAGTCGCATACAAAATTTTTATAGCGATAATATCGGCTTCTATCCCCTTTTTCGAAAGTATATAAAAGCTCTTCTTTATTATTATAATAAGAACCTCCACCTTTAGACTTATTTTCATTGAATTTAGTAAAAAAATATTCACCATCCTTATAAGTCAGCACATCATAATTATTATGTAATTGCTGTATGACGGTTTTTGTATTATTTTTCGGGTCGTAGCGAAAGAGTTGTTTGGCATCTAGAATAAGTAATGTATCATCAGCAGTAACCCAAAAAGAACGGTTGTTTAATTCGTAGGGTAAAGGATACTGTTCCTCTCGATTCAATAAATTAACCAGTTTTAATGCCTTGTTATGGGAATACACGGCATATTTTCCATTAAAATTATAATAGGAGATATCAGCTTCAGAATCATATTCATCTATTTTAACGATTTTTAAACTGTTGTTATCTAAAAGATACATGGAATTTTTTTTACTGTTGTCTGGTAATCTACTTTGAGCTTTTATTAATGAATAATCATTGCTGGGATAAATCCATCTCATCTCTTGTTCGGGAAGCGATAACTCTTGATAACTTTTGCCCCGATCTTTCGATACATGTATTACTGCTTGATACCCTCTTTGGCTTGAATCAAAGGCATTAAGATCTTTATTTCCAATCAAAATAATGGTGTTTTCATTGGGGGCTATAAAATCTTCAAAACGAAAAGCAGACATCGGATCTAAGACAGTTGCTTGGTCGGTTAATTGGTATAATTGATTAAAATCGTATTTGGCTATCCATTTCATATTTCCTTGTTTATCGGGATTACAGCTGAATAAAAAAAGGCTTAATAGAGTAGTGATAATCAATTTATTATTTAGGGATATCATCATAAAAAACACTCTAGTTACATATCTTTTGTTATCGGACTCTTGTTATTAAATTTCAAAAAAACTAACGCCATTATAATGATTAGTTTTGAATGATTATTCTTTTTAATTTACTCATTTATATCGGTTTACTTACCACCGTTCATAATTATGAGAGTGATAAGCATAATAATCGTTTGTTTACTACACAACCTTTAATTCAATTCATCAATTTGTTTATCCACAAATTTGCGTTCGACAAGCTCACCGTCTTTATAGGTTTCTGTGTACAAAAGTTTGCCTTTTTTAGCAGAAGAATAGGGAACATAATAGGGAATAGAGCCGTCTTTTAACTTATATTCTAATTTATAAAACTTGCCTTCACCCTGTATTAACCCATTTTTATATTCGGCTTCAAAATATGAAGGACCAATTAAATGGTTTACTTTCTTCTCAATCCATAAACCTTCACGGGTATGGTTTTTAACTAAACCTTGTTCATGATTGTCTCTATAATTACCATTTTTGGGATAATAACGGATAAATTTTCCATCGTCGTTTAGTTGATATTGATAAAAAGGCGTTTGTACTATTTCTTCCTCATTAAATTCATAAACACGGGTTGAAATGATAAAGTTTTCATCTATATAAAAAATTTTGCAATCTGTAAATCCCATTGGACCGGAACGATTATATAAAATTCTTTTAGAATCTACCTGTACTCCATTTTTAAAAGATAACAAAAACATGGATAATTTATAATATGTTGAATTAGATTGTAAGGCAAATTTCAAGATTATATCGCCTTTTTTTAGGTATTTGGATGAAATGGTAAAGGGTATATCCTCTTTTTTAAAAAGGTTGTATTGGTCAAAAACCTGAGATAATTCTGAATACTCTTCTTTAAAAAGCTCGGGGGTATAAATTACAGTTTCTCCACAGCCCAATAAAGAACAAATGCTTTCCTTGTCGCTATATTTAAAGAAAATATCATGGTGAAGGTCAGCAATAAAATCTTCGTTTTTTGCTTTATGGAGTATTGCCCGCTGCCCTAATGGTGGTGATATAAGTGCACCTGACAAATCTTTTGCTGTGTCGGGAGTGGCAGGTGTATAAGTTATTATCGGTTGCCCATACGAACAACCCAACCATAGAGTCAATGTAAGTAAAATAATTATTTTATGCATAGATATTAGGGATTTCTCGAAAGTTAGAAATAGATAAATGAATATTATATACGGTATGTATTTTATTTCTATTTAGTTAAACTAATTTAATCCGCATAATCACTCATTTTTATTCAGGAACAAAATCACTAATATTATTAAAGACGATATGATAACCATCACCCATGTTTAACGTTATTTTTTTATAGGTAAATTCAACAAACAGGCTTTGTAATGAGTGAAAATCAAGCTCTTTTTTAGATAAAAATTGTGTTGCATATTCAATATATTCAGGGCAACAATCCTTATATTTTTCTGGGTTATCGATTATTTCATTCTGATAGAACTGTTTTTGAACCAAATAAGACTCTTTTCGGATCTCATCAAAATATCTTTCATGGCAAATGGCTTCTAGCTGTGGTGTAGTTTTAATCGCTGTTGATAAAATAAATTTCCCTTTATTGTTATGTAGCAGTATATCTTCTTTAAAAGAAAATGGTAAAAATACATTTCCCCTATCAATATCATCAATTAAGTTTTGAGAAACCGCATATTCTATTTCACCAGTTAATAGGAAATCTTGATCCTTGTTATCTATAAATTCTATTTGGAGATCATCTATACCCAGATACAGCTTTTTAATGATAAAAAGCGTCTTACCTTTTTGTACCAGTGAAAAGTCTTCAGGGTTTAATCCTTTTAATGCTAATTTTTTACTGCCTAACTGAATTAAAACAGGATCATGGTCTAACACAATGACTTTGCTAGAGTTTATGCTTGTTTTTTCCTCTTTATGCGTATAAGCACAAGAAGTCAAAAAGCTAATGAGTAAAAGTATAGCTATCGTCTTCATTATTTTCCTAATTAAATAGTAGTATGTATAAAATCTATATTAAATCCCCAATGTTCATGATCATAATGATTTTGAATCACCAGAGTTTACACCGGAAAACTCTGTCAAACCTATCGGAAAGCTTGTTCACACGCAGTAAGGCATAAAAAAAATAGAACAAATACGAGAGGGCGATCTGTGATTGTCTCAAAACCAAACCAGTGGCAAAATAAGCCTAAAAAAGTAACGTCATTATCCGCTAAGAGACAGACACCACCGTACAAATAGAGCTGGAAGGCGAAACCATTGAAACTACCGCCGAACACCCTTTTTACACCAAAGAAGGCTGGAAAGATGCCGCCGACCTCACCGAATAATACCACATACAAACCAAAAATAAAAAATGGTATCGTGTAAAAGGGTAAAACTATCTTTATACTAAGAAAGAAGTTTATAATTTTGAAGTTGAAGGCTGGCACACCTACTTTGTCGGCAAACTCGCTTGGCTGGTGCATAATGCGCAGCCTTGTTTTTCTACAATGATAATGGAATCCCAAACATGGTTTCAAAATATCATTAGAGGGAGAAGTTTTAATATGGTAATGAATAGTGCTTTGAGAGAATTACATGGAAAAAAGTTACTATAATAGATGACATTTCTAAATTACCGGGATTATAAAATTTATAAAAAATTAAACAATATGTATACATTAAAATTCTTAGAATACAATGACCTTATGAAAGAGGTTATGTCTGAAGAAGGCACTTTAGACAATATATTAACCCTTAGTCTTGAGAATAAACCCACAGCAGAAGACAAAAAACATCTCAATAATGCTGAGGATTGGGCTAAATATGCTTTTGATAATGATAAAGAATACTATGTTACTTTTTTTAAAGATGGTGAACCTATAGCATGCGTAAATAATTATTTTAGAAAGATAAGTGTAACTTTTTTAACTTATAATAATGGAGAACTATTTGTCTATCTTTATATGATTTATAATAAAGAAAAGGGGGCGTATAATAAAGACGTTGATGGTAGGATATTTTTACGCCAGTTTGAGTTATATGATGAAGATGCAGATAAAAGAATAACCAACAAAGTTCTTTTTAGAGATAATGGCATTATGAATGTTGAGACCATTACAGAAACAAAAAGACCGGAATTTAGTATGAATTATGAAGAAAAAGAGACAAAAGTAAACTTATCCCATAACTGGATAAGAAAACCTCAGAATTACAAAGATTATGAATATTTATTAGATTATCAGAATATTTTAAAGCCCGAATATTTAGATTTACCATAATATTTATTGTTCATTTTTTTATATTTAATTATTCCATTCGAAATTGGCATACCTAATTTGTCGGTAAACTCGCTTGGCTGGTGCATAATGCGCAGCCTTGTTTTTTCTATAATGATAAGAGAATCCCAAACATGCTATCAAAATATCATGAGAGGACGAAGTTTTAATTTAGTAATGAATCTATTTAGAAAAGGATTTGCTGATGATGCAGTAAAAGCATTTTATAAAGAACTATATATAAAACTTGCAAAAGCAGGAACAAAAAGTGGAAAGCAATATGTTGATAGTTTTGTTGAAGGAATTGGCATAATAGAAAGAAAAGCTACAGACCTATCAAATGTGTATAAAAAGACAGCTGAATCTTATATTAGGGACGCTGCAAAATATAAAAATACAGTAAGTAATGAATTAGGTAATCTTGGTGATAAAGTTTACCTCCATGTAGATAATATGAAGGTGTATCGGAAGATATTTTAAAATATGCATCTGGTAAAGGTGTAAGTATAATTGATGATATTTCAGTATTATTCAAAAAGTGATTAATGATGAGCAAATATAACTTTCAATTTAAAGAGTACAATTGGATAAAGAAGAGTTTAGATTCAGAAGAAAACACACTCAACAATATCAAAGAAAACTATTTAGATAATAATCTTAGCAAAGAAGAATTAGAGTTAATTAAAAACCCTAAAAAATGGGCTGAATATGCCTTTTCAAGCCTTAATCATCAACAATATTATGTGACAATCTTTGCCGGAGAAACTCCCTTAGCTTGCATAAACAATTCATTTTATGGAATTGACATTAGCTTTTTAGAATATAATCACGAAGGAGAATTGGTAAAATATTTATGGATGGTATACAACAGATATAATATGGATTTATATTTTAAAACAAATAAATTAATAAATTGGGATGATAATAATTTATTTTTATCTCAAGTGGAGGTAACAAAAGAAGATATAAAAAATAAAATCCATAATAAAGCATTATTTAAGTATAGTAAAAAATTGCTAAAATGGACATCAGTTCTTAACAATAAACAAGATGGTACTTATAAACGTGAAGATAAAGAAACAAAAGTCAATTTGACTGGTAATTTTATTCGTTCACCTAAACATTATTTAGATTACGAATATTTGTTAGATTATCAAAACATTTTAAAACCTGGATATTTAAATTTACCATAATATTTTATTGTGCATTCTTTTAGTCATAAAAAAAAACAAACGTAATGCGGAAAAATTTTCACAGAAGTTTTAAAATGATCGGTGGTTTCATCCGTAATAGGAGAGCTGGGATGATTATTAACTCGGTAATTCATGTTTAATTGAATCTTTACTTCATAAATACATGTATCAAGCTAAAACTATTTACCTTTTGAGTTTAGCCATACATTTTTCCAGTATTATTATCATCTACAATTTTGATATTTTGATAAGACTTGTTCATTTTGATCAAATAAAATAAGAATATCTGCACTATCAATCACACTTAACTTATTGAAAATTAGCATGAATAATACAAGAAGTATGTTCATGGCTTTTTATTTAGGTTTAGAGGCAAAAAAGTATATTTTATTGAGACATCTTCATAAATGAGGTATAAAATTTATACACTTAAATTTAATTCTCATTGAAGGCTAACATGAAACGTAACGTAATTATCGCAATGTTTATGGCAACAAGCTTATCTTGTTCTGCAGCTGAACATCACCCACATTGGGGGTATGAAGGGCAGGAAAAACCAGAAAACTGGGGAAAACTTTCACCGGAATATTCAACTTGTGAAAATGGTAAAAATCAATCGCCAATCAATATTGATCATGTATTAAAAACAGAACATAGCAAGCTTAAACTTACTTTTGAAGCCGGTCAGCAAAATATCATTAACAACGGTCATACTATTGAGATCGATGTTTCGGGAAATAACCAATTAGAAATAGACGATGAAATATTCACATTACAACAATTTCATTTCCATACACCGAGTGAAAATACCATTAAAGGCAAATATTTCCCAATGGCAGCACACTTTGTTTATAAAAACAAAGATAATGAATTGGCCGTAATCGCATTAATGTTTAATAAAGGTGAGGCTAATTCAGAATTAGCAAAAGCATGGCAACAAATGCCGACAGAATCAGGAAAAAGCGCCATTTTAGCAAACGCCGTTGATATTAAGGCATTATTCCCAAAAGAATTGAATTATTACCGTTTTAGCGGATCGTTAACAACACCTCCATGTACAGAAGGGGTAAGATGGATCGTGTTACAACAACAATCCCAAGCTTCAGCAGAACAAATCGAAAAATTCCACTCGATCATGCACCATGATAATAATCGCCCAATTCAGCCATTACATGGACGGATTATTGTTGATTAAATAAAACTTTTTCTGCTCTAATAGATAATAAGTCAATGGGCTTTACTGACATTTTGAACACCATAATTAAGTTAGTTTAGCCCTTTAAGTATTATCAGAAATCGATAAAGTATTTGCTACATCTACTTCCCTATCATTCACATAATATATAAATTCATTTCTTATTTTCTTCTTTAGATATTTCTTACGGTAAGCAATCTATATAATTTAAATTAGTTTTACTTATTTGAATGCAGGAATATGTGAAGTTTGACATTAACATATGTAGATTTAGTCATATGATTAAAAGTTTTACTCAGATAATAGAGCATTTATGACGTGATAAAATGATTTTAGGGATTTAATATTTATTAAAATTAAATTGGTGGAGCTGGCGGGAGTTGAACCCGCGTCCGAAATCTCTACATCCTTGGTACTACATGCGTAGTTTGTCTTTAAATTTCGCCTACCTGCTGCGGACAAACACGCTACCGATAGACTAGCTTGATTAAGTTTAATGCTTCCGCCCCAAGCAAGGCTTCCACACGATCTCGTTTGGGTTTGACTCCTCTTTATCCCCGTCCTACGAGCGGAGGCTAGGGAGAGAAGGCTCTATGCAGGTTATTAAGCTGCTAGTGCGTAGTTTTCGTCGTTTGCGACTATTTTTTTGCGGTTTATTTACGAGGCCTACCGCACCTCGGCATGCACCTTGGGTTTCGCAAATCCCGTCGAATCCAGAATCAGCCCCAATTGTGGTATAAGTAATATTAGGGCATTATAGGTGAATTCAAGTAGTAATACAAGTTAACCTATTTCTGGATTTATCTATCTTTCCATTGGTCTTGCAGGTTTTAAAATAGCGATATTAATGGTATGCTTTTTTTGTTTTCTCTGAATTGAATAGTTAATATCAAATAGTGAAAACTGTATATTATTTTGATTTAGGATTGTTTTTAAATATTTAGCCAATCGATGAAGTAGAGGGAATAATAACAGATTTATCAATCCCTCCGTTTAGCTGGTTAATAGACATTATGTGTTCTTTGAGCTAGTTCTTTGATGATATCAGGATAAATTTTTTCTAAGGTATAAAACCGTAATAATATAATGGTGATTGCGCTTAATACTAAGGGTGCATAAATAAATAATACTTGTAAAGTAGTTAATACACTTTCAGGTTGATTAGCAATATCTGTCGCAATATATCCTGCCATTCCTAATATCCAACCAATTCCTCCGGAAGCAATACCACTGCCTAATATCGCGCTAAAGCTTCCTCCACTATAGACTAGGCCATCATTTCTAATGCCAAATTTCCATTCGCCATAATCGATGGTATTGGCTAGCATAGAATATGCATTTCCCATAATAGGTGCAAAACCTGCTCCTCGTAAGATAGTTCCAATTATTGCAATATAGGTATCATGAGGTGCAATTGCCATGATAATACTACCTAATATAATGGTTGCCATACCAACAATTATAAATGTTAAACGGCTCATTATTTTTAAAATATAAGCTGAGCACATTAATACTACAACTAACGGTAGTGCAAAAGCCATATTGATTAAACCGATAAGTTGGCTATCGGCCAAAAGATATTTTGCGTAGTAAACACCCACACCATTGATTAGTCCTAAAATACTAAAACTTACTAACATGGTGAAGAACATTGTGACCCAATACTTATTTGCTAAAAGAGTTTTTAATGAAACACCAAGTGATGGCGCATTGTACTTAAATTGGTTAATTGGTTTAATCCGCTCTTTAGTATTAAAAAAAGTATAGAAAAAGGTAAAAATTAAAATTGCGGCATAAATTATCATGGTAAACTGCCAACCGCGTTCACCTCCACCAAAAAATTCGACTAAAGGTAGTGTAATATACGGAATGATTAACATGCTTGCAAAATAGCAAAGCATACGATAAGTATTTAATCGACTGCGTTGGTAAGAGTTTTGGGTCATTAATGCTGCTAGCGTGCCATAAGGGATATTGCTTGAAGTGTAAATAATCCAATGTATATTGAGCGTGATGGCAGCGAAAATTAATAATGCAAATTCACTCCAATTTTCTGGTGCACTAAATACCATTATCAAAGATAAACCAAATGGAATTGTCGACCATAAAATCCATGCTCTAGCTTTGCCATGTTTGCTTTTTGTTCTATCAACAATAAAACCCATAACGACATTAATCACAGCATCAAAAACACGTGAAAATAGTAGTACAGCTCCTAGTAAAGTAGCTGAAACTCCCACAATATCGGTATAATAGTAAAGCGCAAAGGTTCCAACGGTAACACCCGAAAAGCCTGTTGCAAAATCACCTAGTCCATAAGCGAGTTTTTCTTTAAATGAGATGTCATGGTCAGCCATATGACCATTGTTATCAATTACTGTTGTATTCATTATGATATCTCCAATGAATTTTCCATATTTAAATTACTGAAGATAATCGCCTATCTAAATTAAGGCTTTGATCATAAATAGTTGATGAAAGCCTTGATCATGATGATCATCTAACCTGATAGTTAAGTGACCTGATAGGCACGATTACCATTTTTCTGGAAAACATCCTTCATTTGAAAAAGAATTATTTTTACAGCTTAAAGTTCCATCACTGACGGCGATTGCCAAGCTATTTCCTAATTGATCATAACCACGAACGTTTAGCGCAGTACCATCTATGTATAAAGTAAATAGCGTATCATCAGCGATGATCTGTAACTCATATTCACGATCCGCTTCAAGATGAATAGGGCGCTCTAAACCTTTATTCATCACGCGATACCAAGGATAACAAGGGGTTTTATCGAAAGTTAATCGGTTATCAACAAGCGAAAAAATAAAATCATATGATTCGCCAGTATGTTTATCTTTCATCAAACGGATGGAAAAATCTCGAGTACCTTTACTGAATTTAACTGTCGTTGAAAAACGGAATGTTTTGCCTGTATTTTCAATTAATAATTGTTCTTGACGTGCGTAAGGAGAATTAATTGAAAAATCATCAATTTTTTGGGGATGAATAAAAGCATTCCATAAACTATCCACTACTTTTACACCAAGTGTATGATCAGCTTTTTGATAAACTTCATGAGGTACAAACGTTCCTGCCCATTGGAAATTTTTTAAATCATCATTATCTTCTTTAGTTGGTACCCAACCAAAAAGAATACGACGTTTACCGTCAAAGGCGGTTCTTGCTGCATAGTAAGCTCGCCCATCAAAAGCATCGTCGTCAGGGGTGATCCATGGACCTTCTAAAGATTGGCTCATGACGTAGCGAGTTTTACTTTGATCGCTATATTCGGTATAAATCAAATACCACCAATTTCCAATTTTGAATAAGTCAGGCATTTCAATCATGGTATATTTACCCGCTACCCAAAAATCACCTTGGAATTGCCAATTTTTTAAATCTTTTGATGTAAAAGCAACAACTCGACCAGATTGTTCTGTTTTCGGTCCTTTTAATCTTGCGCCTAGAATCAATAAATATTCTTGCTTTTCATCATTCCAAATTACCCAGGGATCTCGCCAATCACTAATGTCATAACCAGGTTGTGGTGTTAGTGTTATAAGTTGCGAGGATTTATGCCATGTTTTAAAATCGTCGCTCCAAGCATGTAATAATACTTGTGATGTTTTTCCCTCTTTCTCCCAATTGCGGTTGTAACCTGTATAAAAAGCATGTCCTTTACCTTCTGCTTCGAAGACACATCCAGCATAGATAAACTGATCGACATCTTGTTCACCACCTTTTTTAATAGAATCTCCCAAATTTTGGTAATTAACAAAATCAGTCGTAGTGGCAAGTGACCATCCAAACGGTTCACCAAAAGGGCAAGGGTTGCGATTGTCGCGTTGATCATAAAGATAAAAAACCCCGTCTTTTCCAAATGGCATAATATCGCCAACCCAGTAGCCTTTTGGTTGATAATGTAATTTTTGCATTTTTTACTCCTTTTATTTATATGTGAATAAATGACATTTCTTTGTCATTCACTTTTGAAATAATTTATTTCATTTCATGTCAACCGCGTCCATATGTCAACCGCGTCCACAATTAGAATGCAAAATTTGTGAGGGATATCACTTATTCCGAAGTGATTTTGTGATGAATGTCACTAAAAAATTTGATCTTAAAATTACAAATCAACTGAATGATTTACGTCATTATAAAAAGCATTATAATTATCTCGTTATAATATTAATGATAGTTAAAGGATGATTATGAAATTAAGCAGAGATGATGTTGCTAAACTAGCGGGTGTTTCCGCTACTACTGTTTCACGAGTATTAAATAATCGTGGATATATTAGTGCAACAACTCGTCAACGTGTGCAAGAAGCAATGGAAACGTTAGGATACTATCCTAATGAATTAGCACGTTCATTATCAAATAATAAAAGTAATTTAATAGGCTTGATTTTTCCAAGTTTAACTAATCCATTCCAAATGGAATTAATCAGTTATTTAGAAAGAATATTATCTCGCCAAGGTTATAAAATATTAATTTGCAACAGTCATCATAATCAGGAAGAGGAAAAAAATTTTTTATCGATGCTAAGGCGTCATCAGGTTGAAGGAGTCATAGTTAACTCTATGAATGAAAATTTAGCTGATTACCTAATACCCGATCTGAATATCGTATCGATAGATCGAAAAATAAATGAAAAAATACCTGTTATTTCATGTGACAACTATGCAGGAGGACTTCTAGCTAGCCAACATTTAATAAAAAATGGTTGTAAGAAAATTCTTTATATTGGTTCGATTACAAATGATAAACAAGTTGATATGGATGCTAATAAACGGTATCAAGCTTACAAAGATAGCATTCAAGTTGCAGGTCTTAAGTCAATTACACTTGATATGGATTTTTCAATTAGCTATGAAGAAAAATATCAGTTAATTAAAAAACGGTTACAGTCCCAAACTATTGATGGAGTATTAGCTGATGATTCATCAGCGATTGCAACAATTAATGCTGCGCGAGATTGTGGATTATCTTTACCTTCGCAATTACAAGTAGTTGGATTTGATGGTGCTGAATTAACTCTACAACATATGCCGTCTTTAACTACAATCCGTCAACCAATTCTACAAATTGCCCAAAATGCAGTATCGATACTGTTAGCAATGATTAATGGTGAACCCTATCAAAGCATAACTAATTTACCAATTAGCTTGTATCAAGGTTATGATAATTCATTTTAAGTGATTTTATATATAAAAAAATTCAACAAATAAATATTTATAAATCAATCGCATACAATAATTTATATAAAAACTTTAAATTTTTTTGAAATTATTTGGAACTTTTTATGATTTAGTCTGTCTATATATTCAGATTACGTTAATTCATTTTTTGCCTTCCACTCAATTTTTGAGTGGATTTTTTTTATCTAATGCTTTTACTAATTCAATTGCACGCTTTTCTAATATTCAAATAATCTACCTAAATAATTGATGTATGGAAACATATTGAAAAAAGATTAGTAGCGAGTTAATCTAGCCGATCTTAAATTTCAATTAAAATAGTGATATTTTTATCATTACCAAGCCTTTTTCCTATATTTTTATTTTTTGCATGTCCAATTTGACAACCAAATGATAGGGAAATGATTAACATATAAATAGTAGATGGAGAGTAAGAACTTTAATGTTATTTTCATTGAAGACAAGAGGGCATCTGATTGCTTTGATGACAGTGTTTCTCTGGGGAACCACTTTCATTGCCACTAAAGTATTGTTAATCGATTTTAAACCTATTGAAATCTTATTTTACCGGTTTGGGTTGGGTTATTTAACGCTTTGGATTTTAACGCCACGGATCTTTGCTTGGCAAGGTTTAAAACAAGAGTTGATGTTTTTGTGTGCCGGGTTTTGTGGTGTAACCTGCTATTTTTTATGTGAGAATATTGCCTTAACTTATACCACCGCCTCAAACGTAGGGGTGATTACCACATTAGCACCCGTGTTTACCGCACTTTTATCAATCTTCTTTTTAAAAACTGAACGGCCAGCTAAGCGATTTTATATCGGGTGTTTATTTGCAATCTTCGGCGTTGGATTAATAAGTTTAAATGGTAAATTTGTTCTGTCACTTAATCCGTTGGGTGATCTGCTTGCGGTAGGTGCCTGCTTGTTTTGGGCATGTTATTCAATTTTGACTAAAAAATGCAGTCATTATGGATACAATACGATTTTATTAACACGACGCTTCTTTTTTTATGGTTTAGTGATGATGTTACCAGCGTTGTATCTGTTTGATTTCAAATGGGGACTGGAGCGCTTCACGCACACGGCTAATCTTTTTAATATTCTATTCTTAGGCGTAGGGGCTTCGGCTATCTGTTTTGCTTCCTGGAATTATGCGGTGAAATTAGTTGGTGCAGTAAAAATTAGTATCTATCTGTATTTAGTTCCAATTTTAACCATTATTGCTGCAGTCGTTATTTTAAATGAGCCTTTTACTTGGATCGCGGCTATCGGTACGTTATCAACCCTCATTGGGGTATTGTTATCAGAAGGCAAAATTAGAATCAGCAAGCATTGATCTTATAAATCAGGTGAATCACTAAAAGGGGCTATTGCCCCTTTTTTGCTTATTTTAAGGTGTTATGCGTTTATCGATCGCTTCCATAATGATTTGACCGAGATGCGTATAGTTTTCATCAAAATGGTGACCACCAGGTAATTTATAAGCCTCTCCTTTCATCTCTGGCTGTAGACAACCGGTATCTTCTTTTTCTTCTTCACCATAGATGCAAAATAATTTATTTGCTGGAATCTGATTTACTTCCGGCGCGGTTTTCATTTCATCGCCAGATTGACCAAGCCAGCCACTTACTTCTATTTCGAAATTAGCGTCTTTTGAAAAGGCAATCATAATTAATGCTTGTACACTTTCTTGATCGTCTTTGGATAATCGATTGTATAGTGCAGGTAAGATATCACCACCAAATGAATAACCAGCTAAAATAAATTTATTAACGCCCCATTTATCCCGATATTCTTGCATTAAATGAGTAAGATCTTTAGCACTACGTTCAACTGAACGATGTTGCCAAAATAGTTTTAGTGCATCGACACCAACGACAGAATAACCATGAGAAGCCATATACTCTGCCGAAACCTTGTCTAAATCTCGCCAACCGCCATCACCTGAATAATAAAAAGTAACACTATTGGGATGCGATTGTTTACCTTTAGCGGGTAATTCTATTACTGGTAATGGTTCATGCTCACCAAATAAAATAGATGGTAAATGTAAACTTAACAGTTCAATTGGTGATGCTTGATATTCGCCAATTTTGGTGGTTACTTTAATCTGCTTTTGTTGTCGAGGAAAAATGGCAACTTGTTCATCTGGTGGATTATTCCAAATTACTTGCCATTCTCCATGGTTAGCCTGAGCGGGTAAAGGTGCATCACAATCTTTATGATCTAATGTAAATTCAATCGATAAAGCTTTGGCATCATCATTTTGTTGGGTTAACCACCGATAAGCAAAGGCGGCACCTTCTTGCATACCAGCAACCACAAACTTATCTTCATTTAAGACTTTTTGTGCTTGCTCAAAACGAGTTTGCTGCTTTGCACAACTTCCTTGCGGTTCTAATTCAAACTGTACTAATTTAGCACCTGTTGATTCAGATAAACTTAATAATTGATCAGCCGTAAAATGATTATCTTTAGTGGCAACAATTATAGCAGCAGCCTCAGCTGATTGTTTTGGGGTAGCCGATAAAATAGAAAAGTTTTGATTAATGGCTATGGTATTTACAGAAGCGGTTCGTTGGTTTTTATAAAAATACCAACCTACGACTATGCAAACTGCAATGAATACTAAAATCATAAAGAATAAAATATAACGTATGATATTTTTCATCTTATTTGTTCTTATTTTGAGTTAAATTCGTTTTACCGCCAGAAATTAACATAGTGGTGTCAATCAAGGCGACCAAAGGATCAAGTCCATTGGGAACCGCCATATAACGTGGTTCCCAATGAGTAGCAAATTTTTCTTTAAAGCGACGTAAACCTTGGAAGTTATAAAAACGTCCACCACGTCGAAAAACTAACGCCCCTAAGCGTTGGATCATTGGCGCACCACGTCGCCTTTGCATACCCGCAAGCGGGACCATCCCTAAACTAAAGTACTGATAGCCTTTTTCCTGATAATGTAGAATCAATCCTACCATCAAAAATTCCATAGTGGATTTAGGAATATCTTGTAAAACTCGCATTAAATCAATGGTTGCACTGTAGTTTTGATTGGTTTCGAGTAAATTCACAAAAGCAATAATTTTGCCTTGGTATTCAATAACTGCAATGGTGAAATTATCTAAATAAGATTTCGAAAAAGCGCCTAACGAAAATTTCTTTTCTTTTGAGTGTTTGTTTTTTAACCATGCATCCGAGACTATTTTTAGCTCATCAAGCGGTGCAGTACCTGGTGGATAAAATTTTAAACTAAGTCCATCTCGTTGCCCGCGATTCCAAGTATATCGAAGATCTTTATAACCTTTTGATGTTAAATCAAATTCATTTAAATTAACTAACGCTTCTTCACCAAGTTTGACCACTCTAAGCCCTATATCCATATAGAATGGTAAATTGTTTGCTCTAACTTGGTAAAAAACTGGGCGTAAATGGTGTTGATCACAAAGATCCCTAAATTCCCATATTAAATCTGCGCGCGCACTATCATTACCAATTGGATCATAAAGCGCAACCATACTTCTTCCTCGCCTTGCATACATGATAAAAGCGGTTTTTGATTGATTGAAAAGTAATGATTTATCACCACTCATCACTAATCCGCCTTCAGGTTGCTTCGAGTTGAGGATGATTTGATGGGCTTCGCTCAATTCTTCTTTAGTGGGAATGGTTAAGATGGGTAATGTCGGTTTGAAAGACCAAAATAACATGACACCACTTAATAATATAAAACTCCCTAATGCTGCACGCAAGGCACGAGGAACACGGCTATCTAATTCAAATTGCCACCATAAATTGTGACTATAAGGAATATCTTGATAAATAAATAAAATTAGCCAAACAAATAGGATAAGTAAGCCAAAAGTGATCACAAAGGATTTTAACGAAAAAGGCAAAATACTTATTCGGCTTTTACGATAAAAAGCGTGTCTAAAATAGAACAATGATATTGCTATCGATAATAAAGTAAAGGCTTCAATCCAATGTAAACCTCTTAATAATGAGCAGATACTACCTAATATCAACAAGATAACGGACAATCCCCAAGCAGAATAAAGTCGGCGACGTAATCCCATCGCTAGTAATAAACATAAAACACCAATTAAGCTAGCAGTTAAATGGGCAAAATTGACGATTTTGTTAGGAATGAAGGTGCTGACAAAATGATGATTGAATCCAGGGATGACACTTGAAAACATCATCACAACGCCAGCAAAGAATACCGAGGTGGCCATAATTGTTGCAGCAATGCCAGTATCGGTTTCTTTTACTTGTGGAACAGAAAGAAAGTTTTTACCTTCATTAATTAACAACAAAATTCCTGCGGGAATGATTGGTAATATAATATAAATTAATCGATAAATAACTAAAGCAATAGTTAATGATGCCGCACCAATTTGAGATGAAAAAGCGGCTAATATAATTGCTTCAAATATACCAACACCACCCGGAACATGACTAAGCACCCCTGCTACTAAAGCGAGAATATAAATCATGATAAAAACAATGAAATTTGGCTTATTCGGTAATAAGAAATAGAGGATCGCACCAGCTAAAATAGCATCTAGTAAGGTAATTAAAAATTGACTACTAGCTAAACGCCAGTTAGGTAAACGGATTTTCCAATGAAAAAATTGGTATAAACGCGTATCTTTATTTGGTTTTTCAGACAATCGATGAGCATATAAAAATAATAATACACCGGCATAAATGATAAATACTGCACTACATATTAACTCGATACTGATTACTGAAGTATGTAGTGCTATCGTGGTCTTTTCAATATGAATTAGTGCCGCGATTGATGCTAATAACGGTAAGGTAAAGCCTAATGAAAGAGTAACAAAAATTGACATCCTTGCTACATCTATAGTGGTTAATCCATATTTGAAATAGAGCCGACAACGAATGGCGCCACCTGATAATGCTGATAATCCGACAGCATTACCAATCGCCGAAGCACAAATACCGCCGACCGCAATTGTTGATAATTTTAGCTTAACACCTGCATAACGTGCGGCTGACCATTCATAGCAGATAAGCATAATATAACTAGCTAATGCTGATAAACACGAAAGTAAAATTGCATGGTAAGGAAGTTGGTGTAGAGCTGACCTTAAATCATTAATATTGATGGTTTTTAATAAATGCCAACACACTACCAGTGCAATACAAAAAATAGATAGTCCAAATAGTAGAGCGATGAATTGACGATATCGAGTGAAGCATTCTATAAGTTGCCATGGCAAAACTTTACGTGTTGATATTTTCACTTAATCAACTCCAGTTAGTTGCACTGATTATGAATTTTGATTAGCGCATTCTACCTCTCGGAATTAGTGAAAACAATCGAAAGAAATTAAAAAAAATATAAAAAAAACATTAAATACTAGGCATTTTTTAGTAAATGAGGCCAAACAGTCATTAATTATGATACCAATTTAGGATTAATGATTTTTTTTAATTGATTTTATTCATTTTTTATAATTAATTTCGTTGTAAAAATTATTAATTAAAAGGATAAATAGCGGTTGAGTTTTAACTGCGGTAATATAAACAATATTCAGGTTTTAATAAAATCTTACACTAAATTTTAATAAGCATAATAAAATGACTATATCACCCCAAACCACTCTTAATAACGTTAAAATGTATGTAAAGCAAAAGCTCTCCCATGATTTTTCTGGTCATGATATGGCGCATATTGAGCGAGTGGTTAAATTAGCCCAAAAAATTCTTAACCACCAGCCACAAGCAAATGCTTTTATTGTGTTGATGAGTGCTTATTTACATGATGTTATTGATGAAAAAGTTACAGAAGATGTTGATAGTGCCATAATTGAATTAAAAGAGTATTTACGCAGTTTGAAATTAACATCAGCCGAAATTAATGCTATTTTCGATATTATTGAAAATATGTCCTATCGAAAAAATCTTTCACAAAAAGCCACATTATCGCTCGAAGGGCAAATTGTTCAAGACGCGGATCGCCTTGATGCAATTGGCGCTATTGGCATTGGGCGCACTTTTTATTATGGTGGTAATAAACACAATATCATGCATGATCCCAATGTCCCACCTCGAATCAAACTTGATGAAAACAATTATAAACAGACCAATACCGTAATTAATCACTTCTATGAAAAATTATTTTTACTTAAAGATATGATGAATACTGACACCGCTAAACAAATGGCCGAAAAGCGCCATGAAATATTGGTTAAATTTGTCAATCAATTTGAACAAGAATGGCTTGGCATTGATTGATTTTATCCATCTATTATTTTTATTTAGATAGGTATTGGCGCACCAATTAGTGAAAGAACAATAGGTAATGTAATTAAACTTAACAAAGTACTCACCAAGGTTGCACTAGATACCAGTTCAGGATGAGTATCAAATTGAACTGACATTAAGGTCGTATTGGCTGCACTTGGCATTGCGGCTAAAACGATAAGAATTTGTTTATACATGGGTGACAGTGGCATAAAATAAACCATCGCAAAAGCCACTATTGGAGATATAACCATTCTTGCAGTTAAAGCAAATGAGAGCTTTGGGTAATCAAGTTGGGTAATTTTTATTTTAGCCAGCTGCATTCCGAGAATAATCATAATGATGACAATAGATGAGTCACCGATCATTCCAATTGAAGTCATAATAGATTTTGAAAGTGGAATGTGACAAAGCTGGAAAATAATTCCGGCAAAAGCACCATAGGCAACTGGCATTCTAATCACTTTTTTTATTACATCTTTTTGACTCACAATATCACTATGTGCACTGCCTTTAGCCGCATAATAAATACCAACGGTGCTCATAACAAATTGTTGTAACACCATCATAATGACACCTAAATCGAATCCAAGCGATCCAAAAAACACCAGTAATACTGGGGTGCCATAATTACCATTGTTCATAAAGCATGAACTTAAAATCAACGCACAACGCTCTTTTATCGAATAGCGCATAGCAATTGACCACATGCTGACAATAAATACCAAAGAAAAGCAGAGTCCAAAGATATAGGCAATATAGATAAAATAGTCACTGGTTAAGGTATGTGTGTAAAACGTTTTAAAAGCCAAAAAAGGTGAAAGCACATACAGCGACATTTTGGAAAGATTGGCGACATCAAACTTCAGAACTTTTTGGGCAATAAATCCTACAATAAAAATAGAAAAAATAGGAAATAAAATAATAAAAAATTGCATTGTGTTAACTTTTCGATAATTAGTTTATTGAATCTATAGCCAATACTATCGATTCGCGTAGTTTTTGACAGGTGTTATCATCAAGGGCTTTATTGTGTTTATCTGTTAGAATAAACAGATCTTCAATATGCTCACCAATTGTCGCTATTTTAGCACTACTCAACGATAAGTCTAACTTTGCAAAGACTTCACCAACACAAGCAAGTAATCCCGGTTTATCAAGTGCGATTAATTCCATATAAGTATCGTTAATTGAAGAGACAAAGTTAACTTGAGTCGGAACAGAAAATGATCGTAATCTTTGTTTAGTCGGCTTAATCGTCACACCTTTATAAACTGATTGATGAAGAACTTTATTTAAAGTTTGAATGATATCCTGGTGACGATTTTCAGGCACCACTTGCCCATTAGGTTCTAGTACAATAAAAGTATCAAGCGCAAATCCATTTTTATTGGTAATAATTAAAGCATCATGAATACTTAAATTTAGCATACTTAAAGCATTACATGCCGCTGCAAATAGGAAAGGTCTATCTGATGAGTAGATAATTATTTCCGTACCACCATGATAAGGATTTGGATTAATTGAAACGAGTGTTTGATTCAATTCATGGTTCAAAAGAAGCTGTACATGCCAAGCAATCTGTTCAGCGGTATATCGCAAAAAGTAGTCAACACGATAGCTTTGCCAAAAATGTTTAATGGATTGTTCATCGTAATTTTGTGCAAGCAATTGAGCTAATGCTTGCTGTTTATGTTGACGTGCAATACTGCGTTGTTCTGGTATTTGATGAATGCCAGAATCAAGCGAGCGCTTCGCTGTTAGATAAAGCTCACGCATTAAGCTCTGTTTCCAGCTATTCCACAAGGTTTCATTGGTTGCACAAACATCGGCAACCGTTAAACAAAGCAAATATTGTAATCGTCGTTTGCTTTTAACCAGTTGAACAAATTCACGAATAACTTCCGGATCTTGCAGATCACGGTTTTGGGCTGTTACTGACATCAATAAATGATAACGAACTAACCAGACAATCAAATCAGTATCTTTCGCATCTAATTCATGTAATTGACAGAAAGATTCCACTAATTTTGCGCCAATTTCCGAATGATCGCCATGCCGTCCTTTGCCAATATCATGAAATAATCCGGTAATAATAAGCAATTCAGGTTTTGATAATTTAGCCAATGCCATTGAACTATTTGGATGTTTTTGTTTGCCATCTTCTGAACGTAAAAGATCCAGTTCTAGCAATAAACGGATAGTATGTTCATCTACGGTATAAGCATGAAATAAATCAAACTGCATCATTCCTGAAATCTGTTGCCAACCGGGAATATAAACCGCCAGAATGCCATATTGATGCATGGGTAAAATGGCTTTTTTGATTGCATCAGGATGTTTGATGATCTTCATAAACAACGTTCTTGCCTCTGGCTTTTCACATAATAAATACGTGAGTTTTCGCCTTGCAGAACGGAGTTGTCTAATGGTATTAGAGTAAAGTCCGGTAATTTGAGGATTAAGTAAAAGCGTATAGAACAGCTTAAGAATCGTTACCGGATCATCAGTAAAAACACTATTATATTTAACATCAATAAGGTTATCTCTACTTTGGAAATGCTCATCGATATCATAAGTTTTATATTGTGAGTAACTTTTCAATATTGATTCATCAAATAACTGTAAAAGCATTTGATTGAGTTCAGTAATATTATGTGCTACCCGATAATAATCATGCATCATGTTTTCAACCGGGGCATTTCCTTCTCCACTATAACCTAACATTTTAGCGATGCTTAACTGGCGATCGAATAGTAGGCGGTTGTCATAGCGGTTAATAACACAATGCAGGGCAAAACGCATCCGCCATAAAAATTTGCGACAGGCTTTGAATTCTTCGACTTCCTCGGGTGTGAGATAATCAAAATGTCCAATTTTTTGCAAAAACTCTCCCCCAAAATGGCGAATAGCTAACCATTGGATAATTTGCATATCACGCAAGCCACCAGGACTATTTTTTAAATCGGGCTCTAAATTATAGGTAGTGCTATGATATTGCTGATGTCTTTCTTGTTGTTCCTTGATTTTTGCGCGATAAAACGCTGGCGAAGGCCAAATTTTATCGCTAAAAATCTGTGTTTGGAGCTCCTTAAGTAATGACTCACTTCCTGCAATCAATCTTGATTCAATTAAGTTTGTCATAATTGTGATATCATTTTTAGCTTCTTGCAGGCAGGTCTTTAATGTTCTGACGCTGTGACCAATATCAAGATGAAGATCCCAAAGTAAACGAACTAGATCACCTATCTGTTTTTCAAGCTCTTTGGTGAGTGAGTTATCACTTAGTATCAAAATATCGATATCAGACAAAGGATGCAGTTCACAACGGCCATAACCACCAACAGCAATAAGTGCAATCCGATTTTTTTTAAATAGCGATGAAATTTGTTCTGGAATTTGATAGTAATGCCATAAACGTTCAAGTAGCTGATCGATAAATTGACTACGCAGGTGTACTAAATCATCAATATCAGCATTATTTTCGAATTGAGTAATCGACCATTGTTGAAACGCATTGAGTTGCTGTTTTATATAAGGAACTGTGATTTGGTTATCACTAAAATTAAGCGGAGAGACAGAATAAAACAAATGCGCATTAGTCATAGTCATCATATCAAATTGAGATAATTCAATTGTCATATCGTCTCCCGATTTTAAAAGAGTGTCAAGTTAGAATACCTTTACTTTTAATTAAAGAGCATTTGCACCTTTTAAAATTGATTTTTGATTTTTTTGTAAAAATAATTGAGGAGTGTATACCGTTTGATAATATTTATTAAAGATACATTCACCTAATTCAAATGCTTTTTTACTCAGAATAAGTATTAATAACCTCATGAATTTTTCATTTCATACTTTATGAATAAGGTAAGTTAATACTTTGTGTAAAAATAATTGAGGAGTGTATACCGTTTTATAATATTTATTGAGGATACATTCACCTAATACAAATCCTTTGTTACTTAGAATAAGTATTAATAAATCATGACTTAGTTCATTTCATACTTAATGAATAAGGTAATTTGATACTTTGTGTAAAAATAATTGAGGAGTCTATACCATTTGCTGATATTTTATTTAATCTTAAGAATAGGGTAGATAAATTTGGAAGAACTAAATTACTTAAATTTATCAAAATGATAAATGTTTAGTTTGGCACTGATTGCGAATAATTAAACATAGCTTGCACAGTTTTATTTTTTCAATCCATGCAAGCTACTATTAATTATAATTTGAAATCACTTAAATCATCTTCGCTGATTTCTGAGTCAATCTGACCAACAAGATATGAGCTCATTTCTGCTTCTTGTGGTGCGACTTGTACGTTATCGGAAACAAGCCAATTGTTGATCCAAGGAATTGGGTTGGATTTTACTTCAAATGGTAATTTAAGCCCAACAGCTTGCATACGAATATTGGTGATGTATTCAACATATTGGCAAAGGATATCTTTATTTAATCCAATCATTGAACCACCTTCAAATAGGTATTCTGCCCACTCTTTTTCTTGATTGGCGGCCTGTAAGAAGAGGTCATAACAATCTTGTTCGCACTCTTTGGCGATCTCGGCCATTTCAGGATCGTCTTCACCACTTCTTAGAGTGTTGATCATAAATTGGGTACCAGTTAGATGAAGCGCTTCATCACGAGCTATCAATTTGATTATTTTGGCATTACCTTCCATTAATTCTCGTTCTGCAAAGGCAAATGAGCAAGCAAAACTTACATAAAAACGAATAGCTTCAAGGGCATTAACGCTCATTAAGCAGAGATAAAGTCGTCTTTTAAGTTCACGCAAGTCGATAGTGACGGTTCGATTATTGATAGTGTGTTTACCTTCACCAAATAGGTTGTAATAACTTGCGTAGCTAATTAGGTCATCGTAGTAACCCGCAATATCACCAGCTCTTTTTTGGATTTCTTTATTGGTAACAATATCATCAAACACTACAGAAGGATCATTGACGATGTTGCGGATGATATGCGTATAAGAACGAGAATGGATAGTTTCTGAGAACGACCAAGTCTCTACCCATGTTTCTAGTTCAGGGATAGATATTAGGGGAAGTAAGGCAACATTGGGGCTTCGTCCTTGTATTGAATCAAGCAATGTTTGATATTTTAAATTGCTAATAAAGATATGTTTTTCATGTTCAGGTAAAGCCGCATAGTCGATACGATCTTGTGAAACGTCGACTTCTTCTGGGCGCCAAAAGAAAGAAAGTTGTTTTTCTATTAATTTTTCGAACATTTCATATTTTTGCTGATCATAACGAGCAACATTCACTGGTTGACCAAGAAACATTGGTTCTTTAAGTTGATCATTATGGACGTGTGAGAAGGTGCTGTAATTCATACTCATAGTCGAACTCCTAATTTTGTTTACTTTTTCACTAAATATTCGGAAAAAGTAGGAATAGTAAGGATAACTTATCGCTATCCTTCACTTTTGTTATAGTGCTAAACAGGGCAATTAAATTTTACATGCTCCGCCTTCACAACCATCATCACTTGATGTGAGTTCAATATCACCTTGAATATCTTCAGCACCATCACGTGTATTATGATAATAAAGGGTTTTTACACCGTATTTATAAGCTGTTAGTAAATCAGCTAAAAGTTGTTTCATTGGTACTTTGTCATTCGGAAATTTGGTTGGATCGTAATTAGTATTTGCCGAAATTGATTGGTCAATGAACTTCTGCATAATGCCTACTAAATGCAGATAACCTGTATTATTTGGAATTTGCCAAAGTAATTCATATAAATCTTTTAATTTATTATATTCAGGTACAACTTGTTTTAAGATGCCATCTTTGGACGCTTTAATGCTGATATAACCACGTGGAGGTTCAATACCGTTAGTGGCATTGGAGATTTGGGATGATGTTTCAGAAGGCATTAATGCTGATAAAGTTGAATTACGTAAACCATGAGTTTTTATTGATTCACGTAAAGATTCCCAATCATAATGTAGTGGTTCTTTAGTGATTGTATCGAGATCTTGTTTATAGGTATCAATAGGTAAGATCCCTTGTGAATAAGTCGTCTCATTAAATAGTGGGCATGCGCCTTTTTCTTTGGCTAAGTTATTCGATGCTTTTAATAAATAATATTGCATCGCTTCAAAAGTACGATGCGTTAAATTATTAGCACTGCCGTCAGAATATTTAACGCCATGTTTTGCTAAATAATAAGCATAATTAATCACACCAATACCAAGAGTACGGCGATTAAGTGATGCGTTTTTAGCCGCAGGAACAGGATAATCTTGATAATCAAGTAATGCATCGAGAGCTCGAACTGTTAATTCGGCAAGTTCTTCAAAGTCGTCAAGCGATTCGATTTTACCTAAATTGAAGGCAGATAGGGTGCAAAGTGCGATTTCCCCTTTATCGTCATTAACATTATTAAGTGGTTTGGTTGGTAACGCAATTTCCATACATAAGTTAGATTGATGTACCGGCGCAAGTTGTGCATTAAACGGGCTATGCGTGTTACAGTGATCAACGTTTTGTATATAAATTCGACCAGTCGATGCGCGTTCTTGCATTAATAATGAGAAGAGTTCTACCGCTTTTACTACGCGTTTTCTGATATTAACATCTTGTTCATATTGATGATAAAGCGTTTCAAATTTCTCTTGATCGGCAAAAAACGCATCGTAAAGCCCTGGTACATCTGATGGGCTAAATAGTGTAATGTTTTCATTTTTAATGAGGCGTTGATACATTAATTTATTGATTTGTACACCATAATCCAGATGTCGAACGCGATTTTCTTCAACACCTCGGTTGTTACGTAATACTAATAAACTTTCAACCTCTAAATGCCAAATTGGATAAAATACGGTAGCCGCACCACCACGAACACCACCTTGTGAACAAGATTTAACCGCGGTTTGGAAATACTTATAAAATGGGATACAGCCCGTATGGAATGCTTCGCCACCACGAATAGAGCTACCTAATGCCCGAATTCGACCCGCGTTAATACCGATACCAGCTCGTTGAGAAACATATTTTACGATAGCACTTGCGGTGGCATTGATGGAATCTAAACTGTCATCACATTCAATTAGCACACAAGAACTAAATTGACGAGTTGGGGTACGAACACCTGCCATGATTGGCGTGGGCAGTGAAATTTTGAATGTCGAAACGGCATCATAGAATCGTTTGATATAATCTAGTCGACTATTTTTAGGGTAATTCGCAAATAGACATGCTGCCACTAAGATATATAGGAATTGGGCGCTTTCATAAATTTCCCCAGTCACTCGATTTTGAACTAAATATTTACCTTCAAGTTGTTTAACCGCTGCATAAGAGAAGTTCATGTCACGCCAGTGATCGATAATTTTATCCATTTGTTCAAACTCTTCTTGGCTATAATCTTCAAGAAGATGTTTGTCATAACGTTCGCTGGCAACAAGTTTTTTTACATGTTCATAAAGCGGTGGTGGGGTAAATTGGTTATAGGCTTTTTTACGTAAATGGAAGATGGCTAAGCGCGCAGCTAAGTATTGGTAATCTGGTGCATCTTGAGAGATGAGATCTGCTGCTGCACGAATGATTGTTTCATGAATGTCGGAAGTGCGAATACCATCATAAAACTGAATATGTGAACGTAATTCAACTTGAGAAACCGATACATTATCTAAACCTTCAGCAGCCCATGTAATTACTTTGTGAATTTTATCTAGATTAATAGGTTCTTTGTTTCCATCACGTTTTGTGACTAGTATTGATTTATTCATTTTCCATCCATTTTTGTGGTTTTTAATGGTGATTATAATAATTGATATTTATCAAAATATACAATATATAGTGCCTATTAATCATTTTATTACTATATATAGTGTGTTTAATAAGCGGTGATCTTTAATTTATTGACGAAAATCAATGACTACGGGTGATATTTAGAAATATGAACTTTTTTGTCAAAAAAAGGCAATGATAGGTAGTTACTTACCAAATGAGATATTGGGGAATGATAAGATCTACCTATCTATAATTACAACTCGAAATTCATATCATAAATATGAATCTATTTCGTTTATTGAGCTATATATTTAGCAATATATTATTCATTTTTATCTTGAGATTTGCTTTTATAATGCTATCTCCCAAATATAATTTTAATTAAATATGCTTAAGAACTAGGATAAGCCTTTGCTAAGGATCTCTCATTTACCTATCAGTGAATCAATTTTTTAGGTATATACAACTTTACCAAAAACTTTGTTTAAACATGCATGATTTAGTTTGATCAATTTAATATCAGTCAACATGTTTGCTCAAGCAAGAACTTTTGGTAACTATTAATGTATTCAATCTAATTCTTTTTGTAGCGCTGATTTGTGCTAGCTTTATTTTGTGCTTCCAACCAAGCCAGTTTCTCCGAGTAATTTTTCTCAGCACCCCGTTGTGTTGGATGGTAATATTTGCTGTCGGCCATTTCTGGAGGAAAGTAGTTTTCACCAGCTGCATAGGCATTAGGTTCATCATGTGCATAACGATATTGTGCGCCATAACCTAAATTTTTCATTAAACTGGTTGGCGCATTGCGTAGGTGTTCTGGAACATCATAGTCAGGTTTGGATGTTGCATCTTTCATCGCTTGGTTAAATGCAAGATAAACCGCATTACTTTTAGGTGCACATGCTAGGTAAACAATTGCTTGTGCGATAGCTCGTTCGCCTTCTGCTGGTCCAACTCGAGTAAAACAGTCCCATGCTGCTAAAGCGACTTGCATTGCTCTTGGGTCGGCATTACCGATATCTTCTGATGCAATAGCCAATAATCGACGAGCGACATATAGCGGATCTCCACCGGCGGAAATGATTCTTGCATACCAATAAAGTGCTGCATCAGGTGCAGATCCTCTAATTGATTTATGAACTGCCGAGATTAGGTCATAATAACGGTCACCTTGATTATCAAATCTTGCACTACGTTCGCCGATGACTTCTTTTAGTAATTCAGGCGTTAATGGTTTTCCATCAGACATATCAACCAGCAATTCAAGCGTGTTGAGTGCGCGTCTTGCATCACCACCAACAAATTCGGCAATCTGTTTTCTGGTTTCCTCAAGTAGCGTAATTTTTTGGTTGCCATAACCACGTTCCGGATCATCCATCGCTTGTTGTAAAATTTGCTCAATATCTTCATTAGTTAATGATTTAAGCAGATAGACTCTGGCACGGGATAGTAGTGCTGAATTTAACTCAAAAGAGGGGTTTTCTGTGGTAGCACCAATAAAGGTTACTGTACCATTTTCGACATAAGGTAAAAAAGCATCTTGTTGGCTTTTATTAAAACGATGAACTTCATCAACAAATAAAATGGTTCTTACTCCGGATTGTTGATTAATTTTGGCGCGTTCAATCGCTTCGCGAATATCTTTAATCCCTGAAGTTACTGCTGAAATTCGTTCTACTTTGGCATTAGCATGATGCGCAATAATTTCTGCTAAAGTGGTTTTGCCGGTTCCGGGTGGTCCCCAAAGGATCATAGAATGTAAATGACCTGCTTCAATTGCTTTAGGCAGGGGTTTATCTTTACCAAGTAGTTGGCTTTGACCTATATATTCAGATAAATTACGTGGACGCATCCTTGCCGCTAAAGGTTTAAATTCATCTGACCCAAATTCAAAAGAGAGACTAGGCATGCTACATCATCCAAATTTACAAAATACAATTATTATATACTGCTTAACTGATAAGTGAAAAAGAAAAGAAAATATCTTTCACAGCTAACAGAAAAACGGTAATATTTTGAACTAAATTAAAATGATTGTTTAATTTATTGTATTAAACAAAATGCATAAGGATTGGTAATGAAGAAGTTTTTAATTTTAATTGGGTTAATTACAAGCTGTGCAGCATGGGCTGGTGATAAAGAGGTGTTGCAAGAGCGATTAGCTAAAATTGATGGGTTTTATGCTCGATTTTCACAAGATGTGAAAACAGCCGATAAACAACCAGTTCAACAAGGTAAAGGTGATTTGTGGGTAACAAGGCCTTATTACTTTAATTGGACAATGACTGAGCCAGACGAGACGTCAATCATTTCAGATGGGCGTAACATGTGGGTTTATACTCCTGCCGTTGAACAAGTTAGTGTAATGAGCTTAAAAAAATCGGTGGATAATCGTTTAATGCTTTTGATTACGGATAGTCATAATCCTATTTGGAATGCATATACTGTTACACGTAAACAAGACTCTTTTACATTGAAACCAACTGATGGTTCTAACCAAGATTTTGTTATTTCTGTTTTGCCTACTGGGATGATTTCAAATTTTACGATTATCGAGGAAGATGGTCAGCGTAGTTTTTATGATTTATCTCGTCAAACCCTAGGTAAGGTAGCACTTGATAAGTTTAAGTTTACTCCACCAGCTGGAGTAACGGTTGATGATCAGCGTTAATAGTTTAAACAATAGTTAATTATTTAACTTTTGCGAATTAATACACTTTGCGTAATGGCGCAAAGTGTATTGCCTTTAATAGAATCTACTAATTTTCATTAATACTAATAACGGGGTTATCTGAAAATAGATAGTGATCTCGTTTTGTTTCAAAATCTTCGCTAGCAGCATCAAATAACATTTTTTTTGTGTTCTCTAGATGTTGCCACATGGCTAACTTAGCCGCTTTTGGATCACGATTAATTAGCGCATCTAATATTTTGTCATGTTCATCCCACCAGCTTTCAATGTCTTGTTGTTGTACATGTTCATGAAGTTTTTTCCATAATGGGTTTAATGTTCTTTGCTGCCAAGCTTCTTGAACGATAGTAATTAAAGCGGTATTCCGTGTGATCATGGCAATCTGTGTATGGAATTTTAGATCCCAATCAGAATCACGATAATGATCTTCTTTTTTAGCATTATGTTGAATTTCTAATAATTTGACGATGTCGTCTTTAGTAATTTGTGTTGCTGCAAATTCGGCAATGTTACTTTCAATAAGTTGGCGGGCTTGCAATAATTCAAAAGGCCCTGTCGTAGAAAAATTTAATCCTTTCTGTGAGGTTAGAATATTGGTCTGTAAACTATTAGCTATAACATGAATTCCAGAGCCTTTTCTTGCATCAACATAACCTTCAACTTCAAGCATAATAATAGCTTCACGGACAACTGAACGACTTACTTTTAGTTCTTCACATATCAATCTTTCAGATGGTAATTTGCTTCCTACTGGATAAATGCCGTCAATAATTCGGTTTTTAAGTTCAGTTGCGATAACTTGATAAAGTCTTTGATACTCGTGCTGTTCTTGGGTCATGATGAATTTTGCATAAATCCTTTAAGTTTTTTTAGACTTTTAAAATAACATCTAATTGCTTCAAATTAAATAATGTTGTTCCAATTTTTTTAATTAAATTTTTTAGTTACAAACTTTTTAGTTTAAAAAATATCCCTTTAATTATTAGGGATATAGTTCATTTTTGTGATGTATGTCAACTTTTTTAGTTGTCAGGCATGTTATTATGCGCCAAAATATCTATATATTTAGGAGCAATTAAAGATGTACAAAACGATAAAAAACCTACGATGGTATATGATAGCATTAGTCACTGTAGGGACAATTCTTGGTTATCTTACGCGAAATTCGATAGCGGTAGCCGCCCCAGTTCTTAATGAAGTAATGGGGTTAACAACGCAGCAATATTCATATGTGGTAGCTTCTTATTCAGCTTGTTATACCATTATGCAACCAGTTGCCGGATATATTTTGGACTTGTTAGGCACGAGAGCGGGATATGCGGTTTTTGCTATTTTGTGGTCAGTATTTTGTGTTAGTACCGCATTTTCAGGTAGTTGGATCGGACTGGCTTTTGCTCGAGGTGCTGTTGGTGCAACAGAAGCCGCAATGATTCCTGCGGGACTTAAAGCGACTAGTGAATGGTTTCCGGCAAAAGAAAGGTCGATCGCGGTTGGTTGGTTTAATTTAGGTTCATCAGTGGGCGCCATGATCGCACCACCATTAGTTGCATGGGCAATTTGGTTCCATAGCTGGCAATGGGCATTTATATTGTGTGGTTTATTAAGTTTTATTTGGGGAATTTTTTGGTTAATCCTTTATCGTCACCCTACAAAACAGAAACGTCTTTCTGAAGAAGAGAAAAAATATATTTTATCTGGTCAAGAAGCAAGTCATCAAACTTCAAATAATGAAAAATTACCAGCGAGTAAAATTTTAACCAGCCGCCGTTTTTGGGGAATTGCTTTACCAAGATTTTTAGCAGAGCCTGCATGGGGTACCTTTAATGCGTGGATTCCATTATTCATGTTCACAGCTTATGGTTTTGATTTGAAACAAATCGCTATTTTTGCTTGGATGCCAATGCTTTTTGCTGATGTTGGATGTGTTCTTGGTGGTTATATGTCACCATTTTTCCAAAAACATTTTAAAGTAAGCTTAATTAATTCAAGAAAAATGGTAGTGACGGTTGGTGGTGTGCTTATGATTGCACCTGGTCTGATAGGTCTATTTTCAAGTCCTTATGTCGCTATCTTTTTATTCTGTATTGGTGGTTTTGCTCACCAAGCATTATCAGGGGCATTAATTACTTTATCGTCTGATGTATTTGGCCGTAATGAAGTGGCAACAGCGAATGGATTTACCGGCATGGCTGCATGGCTAGCTAGTACTATTTTTGCACTTATTGTTGGTGCACTTGCTGATACTGTTGGCTTTAGTCCTTTATTTGTAATTTTATCTTGTTTAGATCTTTTAGCTGCCTTAGCGGTTTGGACTATTTTGAAAGAACCATCATCAGATCAAAATTAATCAATAAATTAATAAGATTACAGGATGTATTTTCCTGTAATCTTTTAATAGTTAACTACTATTTATGGAGAATAAAATGAGTTTTTTAACTGAAAACTTTTTACTAGATACCGAATTTTCTCGACAGCTTTATCATGATTTTGCTGCTGATCAGCCAATTTTTGATTATCACTGCCATTTACCACCGGAACAAATTGCTAAAGATTATCAATTCAAGAATTTATACGATATTTGGTTAAAAGGTGATCATTATAAATGGCGTGCAATGCGTACCAATGGTGTTGCCGAAAAATTCTGTACTGGTACTGATATTAGTGATTTAGACAAATTCAAGGCTTGGGCAGAAACTGTTCCTCATACTATTGGTAATCCTTTATATCATTGGACTCATTTAGAGCTTCGTCGTCCTTTCGGTATTGATAACGTTCTATTATCTCCTTCTACAGCAGAGCAAATTTGGAATACTTGTAATGAGATGTTAGCGACTCCAGAGTTTACAGCTCGTAGCATCATGAAAAAAATGAATGTTAAGATGGCAGGTACAACAGATGATCCTATTGATGATTTAGCTCATCATAAAACTATTGCAGAAGATAGTTCATTTGATGTTAAAGTTTTACCAAGCTGGCGTCCAGATAAAGCATTCAATATTGATTCAGAATTCTTTGCGGCATATATGGAAAAACTTTCTGCAGTAGCCGATGTTGAAATTTCATCATTCCAAGCGCTTTGTCAGGCTTTATCAAAACGTATGGATCATTTTGCTGCTCATGGTTGTAAGATTTCTGACCATGCATTAGATACAGTTGTTTATGAAGAAGCTACTGAAAAAGAGTTAGATACCATTTTAACTAAACGTTTATCTGGCGAAGTTTTAACCGCTAAAGAAGTTGCTCAATTTAAAACTGCTGTACTTATTTTCTTAGGTGTTGAATACAACAAACGTGAATGGGTTCAACAATATCATATAGGTGCATTGCGTAATAATAATTCAAGAATGTTTAATTTAATGGGGCCTGATGTTGGGTTCGATTCTATTAATGATTCACCTATTGCTCAACCACTTTCTCGTCTATTAGATGCTCAAGCAAAACAAGATGCATTGCCAAAAACGATTTTGTATTGTTTAAACCCTTCTGATAATGAAATTCTTGGTACGATGATTGGTAACTTCCAAGGAGCAGGTATTCAAGGAAAAATGCAATTTGGTTCAGGCTGGTGGTTTAATGATCAAAAAGACGGCATGATTCGTCAAATGACACAGCTTGCTCAACTTGGATTATTAAGCCGTTTTGTTGGTATGTTAACCGATAGTCGTAGTTTCTTATCTTACACTCGCCATGAATATTTTAGACGTATTTTATGTCGAATGATTGGACGTTGGGTTGAAGATGGCGAAGCACCACGTGATATCCAATTATTAGGTCAAATGGTTAAAAATATTAGTTTTGATAATGCTAAAAACTATTTTGGTATTGAACTAAGCTAAAAAGCATTAAGTCGTTGTGATTAGATTAATTAAAGAAGAGTTAGAGTAATGAAAACATTAAACAGAAATGATTTTCCGGGTGCAAAATATACGACACGTGTTGTTCAGTTTGGCGAAGGTAATTTTTTACGTGCATTTTTAGATTGGCAGTTAGATATTCTTAATGAAAAAACTGATCTTGATGCTGGTATTGTTGTGGTTCGCCCGTTAAATACGGACTTCCCACCATCATTAAGTATTCAAGATGGGTTGTATACAACGCTTGTTCGTGGTTTGAATGAACAAAATGAAGCAGTGAAAGAGTTTAGATTGATTCGTTCAGTTAATAACGAAATCAATGTATATACTCAATATGATGAATATCTTGAGTTAGCTAAAGATCCGAATATTCAGTTTATTTTTTCAAATACTACCGAAGCTGGCATTAGTTATGTTGAAAGTGACAAATTAACAGATAAACCTGCAACTAGTTATCCAGCAAAATTGACTGCATTTTTATATGAAAGATTTGTTCACTTTGCCGGCAGTAAAGAAAGTGGTTTGATTATTATTCCATGTGAATTAATTGATTATAACGGCGATGCACTTAAAAAATTAGTACTTAAATATGCGAATCAGTGGAACTTGTCAGACCAATTTATCAATTGGCTTGAAAATGATAATTTATTCTGCTCAACTTTAGTAGATAGAATTGTTCCAGGATACCCAAAAGCGCAAATCGCTGAGCTTGAGACTGAATTAGGTTATAAAGATAACTTTATTGATTCAGCGGAATATTTTTATCTATTTGTTATTCAAGGACCGCAATGGTTAGCTGAAAAATTATGCCTTGATAAATGCAATATGAACATCAAAATTGTTGATGATATTAAACCGTATAAAGAGCGTAAAGTAGCTATTTTAAATGGTGCTCATACTGCATTAGTTCCTGTTGCTTATTTATCAGGTATTGATACTGTTGGCGAATCAATGAATGACACTCAGATTTTATCTTATATAAAAGAAACCATTTTTGATGAAATTATCCCTGTTTTAGATTTACCTCATCAAGAATTGGTTGATTTTGCTCAATCAGTTATTAGTCGTTTTAAAAATCCATTTATTGAACATCAATTGATGTCAATTGCTTTAAACAGTATGACTAAGTTTAAAACACGTATTCTTCCTCAATTAATTAATTATCAAAAAGAAAAAGGAACATTGCCTAAACATTTGGTGTTCTCTTTTGCTGCATTGATCGCATTTTATCGAGGTGTGCGTAATGGACAAAGTTATCCGTTACAAGATGATGCAATCTGGTTAGAACGCTTCAGTAATAGTTGGACAGCCATTGCAGAAGGAAAAAGTTCATTAGAGGATTTAATCAAAGTTGTTTTAGGTGACACGGCTCATTGGGAGCATGATCTATTAACTATTCCTCAATTAGCACAAACTTTAACACAATATTTAACCGTCATAACCGAAGAGGGAATGCGTCAAGCAATTGAAAAATGTGTTAATGGTAGCAAATAACATGAGTGATTCAATGGTTAAATATATAAAAATAAACAATAAAGATAATGTCGGTGTGGCATTATCTGATTTAGAAGCACATGAAGAAAATATCGTTGTTGATGGACAGGTAATTGATCTAAAAGAGCCTATTAAACAAGGGCATAAATTTGCACTTATCGATATCGACCAAGATGAAAATATTATTAAATATGGCTTACCAATTGGTCATGCTACTCGCTTAATTAAAGCTGGAGAGCATATTCATTCTCATAATTTAAAAACCAATTTAAGTGATATTAATGATTACAAATATCAACCTACTTTATCGAAAAATGATCTGTTGCATGAGATTACCGATAAGGAAGTACAAATTTATCGACGTAAAAATGGTGAAGTTGGTATCCGTAATGAACTCTGGATTATTCCAACTGTAACTTGTATAAACGGGATAGCAGAACAAATTGTTAAACAGTTTTGTGATGAGTTAAATAATCAATTAGAAATTGATGGTATAACTGTACTTGAACATCCTTATGGCTGTTCTCAGCTTGGACAAGATCATCAAAATACTAAAACTATTTTACAAAATTTAGTCAAACATCCTAATGCTGGTGCTGTATTGGTCATCGGACTTGGTTGTGAAAATAATCAGGTTTCAGAATTTAAGGCTAGTTTAGGTGAATATGATGAATCTCGAGTTAGATTTTTAATCGCTCAGCAAGAAACCGATGAAGTTGAATCAGCATTGGCTCATTTAAGAGAACTTTATGCCATTATGAAGCAGGATAAACGTGAAGTAGGGCATTTAAGTGAATTGAAATTTGGATTGGAGTGTGGTGGTTCTGATGGTTTTTCAGGTATTACAGCTAATCCAATGCTTGGTCTGTTTTCTGATTATGTTATTGCTCATGGTGGAACGAGTGTTCTTACTGAAGTACCAGAAATGTTTGGTGCTGAGAACATTTTGATGTCACATTGTATTGATGAGTCAACTTTCGACAAGACTGTACACATGATCAATGATTTTAAACAATATTTTATTTCAAATAATCAACCAATCTATGAAAACCCTTCTCCTGGGAATAAGGCTGGTGGCATTACAACTTTAGAGGAGAAATCTTTAGGTTGTACGCAAAAAGCGGGTGGTAGTGAAGTTATTGATGTTCTTAAATACGGTGAAATGTTAACTAGACATGGATTAAATTTACTAAGCGCACCTGGTAATGATGCAGTAGCTACTGGTGCTTTATCAGCAGCTGGATGTCATATGGTGCTTTTCACTACAGGAAGAGGCACTCCATACGGCGGCATTGTGCCAACAGTCAAAATTGCAACTAATACACAATTAGCTGAGAAAAAAGCCAATTGGATCGATTTTAATGCCGGTAAACTGATACAAGGAGTCTCCATGCAATCTTTGTTGATAGAGTTTATTGACTATATTGTTCTTATTGCTAACGGGAAACAAACACGAAACGAAATTAACAACTTTAGAAATTTAGCCATATTGAAAAGTGGTGTAACTCTATAGATAAAAATCCAAGAATAAATATCCACGTCATTAAGTCCTTCGGGACTTGATGCGAGGGACCGTTTTTTTTAAATATTATAGGTATCTTTTATGAGTAAGGAAAAAAAGAATAAAATTACATGGTTAGTAAGATTTTCATACGGCAGTGGTAATTTAATTGGTAGTGGGGCATTAGCAATTAGTGGCGCTTGGCTACTCTATTTTTATACCACTTTTTGTGGATTAAGTGTGGTGCAAGCTGCATTAATTTTTTCGATCGCTACTTATTTGGATGTCATACTGAATCCATTGATGGGCTTTATTACAGACAATTTCTATCAAACTAAAATAGGGCAACGTTTTGGACGCCGTCGATTCTTTATTTTGATTGGTATTCCGCTAATGGTCATTTATCCTATGCTTTGGATTGATGGTATGGGATTTTGGTATTACTTAGTAACATATATTTTATTTGAGATTATTTATACCAGCATCATGATTCCATTTAATACGTTACCTGTAGAAATGACATCTAACTTTTCAGAACGTACTTATTTAACTGGTTCAAAAGCAATGTTTGGTAAAGTAGCTAATTTCTTAGGTGCGGCGATACCAGGTGTATTCTTTTATTTCTATAGTAAGGAATCCGCAACACCATTTTTGTTAACTGGGATCACTTATGCCACTATCATGATGTTAGCTTTGATTTTGCTTTATTGTAATAGTTGGGAAAAACCTAAAGAAGAAGTAAAAGATGAATCTGTTCATAGCTTTTTTGAAGCAATTAAAAAGCTTTTTATCGATATCTTATCAACATTCCGTGTTAAAACGTTTAGAACGCATTTAGGAATGTATTTATTCGGATTTGGTGCTGAGTGGTTATTTACTGCGGTATTTACCTATTTCATCGTATTTAGTTTAGGTGAACCTCGTTCATTTGTTGCTTCAATGAATTCATTAAGTAGTATTTGTCAGCTGGTTTCAACCGCATTTTTTATGATGTATTGTGCTAAGAAAGGCTTCAAAAAACCATTTATTATCGCATTACTCATTGTTATTTCATCGATGATTGGTTATGTCGGTATTTATTACTTTAATCTGCCTCATATCACTTGGATTGTAGTGGGTATTACAATTTGGTTTGGTTTGGGTACTGGTGGTGTTTACTATATTCCTTGGAGTGTATATGTATTCTTAGCTGATGTAGATGAGGTTGTAACTAATCGACGTCGTGAAGGGGTATATGCAGGAGCAATGACCATGGCAGGTAAACTAGTTCGTGCTTCAATTGTCTTTGTGCTTGGTATGATATTAAGTGCTTATGGCTTTGAATCGAAATCACATGTACAGCCACAAAGTGCGATTGATGCTATTAATGGTATTATTTTATACGGCGTAGTAGGAATGGCATTAATTGGGGCATTCTTTGCTTGGAGAATGAAGCTCGATCACTCTACTCATTCCATCATTATCAATGAAGTTGCTCGTATTCGACAAGGTGGCAAAATGGAAGATGTTACGCCTGAAACACGAAAAGTGGTTGAAGAATTATCTGGCATCGCTTACGAAAAATGTTTCGGTAATAATAACATTGGATTTAAGCAAAAAGAGACCACAACTAATTAAAGCAAAATATTTATCAGGATCAGTATGCTGATCCTATAACCTAAAGCTGCAGACATTAGAGTAAATTAAAATGTTTGTAAAAATATAAAGGATAAACTCATGACGACTATATCTGTAAAAGATTTTGGCGCTATTGGTGACGGAAAATCAATAAATACTCAAGCTTTTGAAAAAGCAATTCAACATATTGATCAATTAGGTGGTGGAACGCTAATTGTTCCTGTTGGTACCTATTTTACTGGGGCAATTAAACTTTGTAGCAACATAACGTTTGTTATTGAGCAAGGAGCGACTTTATTATTTTCTGATGATGCTAAAGATTATCCTGTTGTTAATTCTCGTTGGGAAGGTGTTAAACAGGATGTGTATATGCCTTGTATATATGGCCAACATATTGAAAATGTGGTTATAACTGGAAATGGTAAAATTGATGGTAATGGTCAAAAATGGTGGCATACATTCCGTCATGATCGAAGCAATCTTAAATATCCAAGACCTTATTTAATTGGTTTTGATTTTTGTGAACGAGTTACAATTGAAAAAGTTTTTCTAACTCAATCACCTAGCTGGACTGTTCATCCAATGGAATCAAATAATGTCGTTGTTGATAATATTTCAATTCTTAATCCAGCTGATTCACCGAATACCGATGGTATTAACCCTGAATCTTGTCGTAATGTGAGAATTTCAAATTGTTATATTGATGTTGGCGATGATTGTATTGCAATAAAAGCAGGCACTGAAGAAACAGCTGAAAAAAGTCCATGTGAGAATATTTTAATTACTAATTGTAATATGATTCATGGTCATGGTGCGGTGGTTCTTGGTAGTGAGATGAGTGGTTGCATTCGTAATGTAACTATTACAAATTGTGTATTCCAAAAAACCGATCGAGGTGTAAGATTTAAAACTCGTCGAGGTCGAGGAGGAACTATTTCTGATATCACATTTAGTAATATTGTAATGGATGAAGTTTTATCGGCATTTGTTATGAATTACTATTATTATTGTGGTCCAAAAGGAAATGATCCAATTGTTTGGAATAAAGATGCTCTACCAGTTAATGAGTTTACACCAGCATGCCACAATATTAGCTTTTCAAACATTATTGCTAAAAATGTTCGTGCTTATGCCGGCTTTTTATATGGTATTCCAGAATCTCCTATTTCTAATATCTCTTTTGATAATATCCGTGTTTCAATGCAACAAAATGCTCAAGCAGGCGAGGTTGATATGTTTAAAGATGTCAAACCGGAGGCTGGTAAAGGGTTCTTTATTGAGAATGCACAAAGTGTTTTATTTAATAATGTCATTATTGATAATATTGTGACTGATCCACTATGTGTAAAAAATAGTGAAGACGTACATATTAATCAGTCTTTTGTTAAGCAAGACGGTAAGTTAATAAGCTTGAAAAGTTAAATATGATATTTAAAATAACCGTTGCCGTATTGGTAACGGTTATTTTTTAAATTTTTATTAGCTTTACCATTATATCTTGCTATCAATATTCTTGAATGTAAAAATTTTTTGTTTTAATTAAGTATGATTTCTTCATTCAATTTTTTATCTTCAATCTTTTAATACTGTTTATTCTTATTATTTGCATTTCTGACAATTTTCTTTTCTCTTTCTCGAAAACAAAATAATTTTGATGTAGATCACATTTATCTAATAAAGCCGTTAAAGCTAAATTTTTAGCTATTCATACTCAAAACAGTGCTTAACTCTTTATAGGATAAATTATGACAAGTGCATTTTATAAAAAACCAACTTATTGGTTTGCTTCGTTTTATAGCATTATGTATTACGCGGCGGGTAGTTTTGTTTTTTCTTTTTATGCAATATGGCTTAGTAAAGAGATTGGTTTAACAGCGAAACAGACTGGTATTATCTATTCTTTTAACTATTTTATTTCGTTAATTATCATGATTATTTATGGTGTTTATCAAGATAAATTAGTCTTAAAAAAACATCTAATTTGGTTTCAAAGTGTCATCATAACATGTGCTGCACCTGCATTAATCTATGTTTACGAGCCACTTTTAAGACATAATTTTTATGTTGGTGTTATCTTTGGCAGTTTCTTCTTAGGTTTTGGTTGGGTTGCCGGTATGGGATTGATCGATTCTTACTGTGAAAAAATCAGCCGTGCTTTCGATTTTGAATTTGGACAATGTCGGACTTGGGGTTGTATTGCTTATGCAGTGGGTACCTTTATCGCTGGTATTTTAATTAGTATCAATCCTCATCTTAACTTTTGGGCTGCTTCAGTGGTCGGTATTTGTTTTATGATACTCAATTTGAATTTCAAACCAGATTTAAGTAAATCATCGGCAGCAGTATTTCAGAAGAAAGATAAACTAAGTTTTAATGAAATTGTTTCAGTCTTTGGACTGAAAAAGTTTTGGATATTTGTTGTTTATGTACTTGGTACTTATAGCTTGTACAACATTTATGACCAACAATTATTCCCTGTCTTTTTTACTCAGCAGTTTACCGATGTAAATGATGGTTATCGCTTATATGGTATTTTGAATTCATTTCAAGTCTTTTTAGAAGCAGCTGTTATGTTTTGTGTGCCATTTGTGGTTAACAAAGTTGGTGCAAAAAATGCATTAATCTTTGCTGCATTCATATCTGCAACTCGAATATTTTTAACTGGCCATGTGGAAAGTATTGCAATTATTTCCGTAATAAAACTTATGCACTGTTTAGAGATCTCAACTATTTTAGTCTCAGTGTTTAAATATATTGATAACAATTTCAATGCACGCTTGTCGGCTACAGTGTTTTTGATCGGTTATCAAGTAGCCGGTTCAGTAGGCGTAATATTATTTTCTACCTTTGTCGGTAATTTTTATGACACCGAAGGTGCTGCTACTACGTTTAATTATTTAGGCTTAGTTGTTTTAGGCTTCATGATATTTGCTATGGCCTTCTTAAGTCGTGATAGAAAGTCAGACAAAATTGAAAATGAAAGTAATTAAGCAAACGAGATTTATATTTTAATTAATAATATTTGTTAAAACTTATTAAGGACGCAAAATGAATATATTTGATTCAGTAACACAGTTTCACTTCGAACAAACAAGAACTATTTCACCTGAAAATTTGACTGGTGAAAAGGGTAAATCGTGTATGAAAGCTAGTGCTTTAGGTCCATGTAGGAAAGGACAAGGTTTTATATCTATTCCTGCTGGTGAAAAAGTGACTATTGCTGAAATTACTGGCCCAGGGGAAATTCGTCATATGTGGTTTACTTTAACTGATAAAACACATCGTGGAAGCTTTGTATTACGTGATGTTGTGATTCGAATTTATTGGGATGATGAAACAGTTCCTTCAGTGGAAAGTCCTATTGGCGACTTTTTCTGTAATGGTTTTGGTGCAAGATGTGATATTAATTCTATGCCAATAGTGGTTAATCCAACAGGTGGTTTTAATAGTTATTTTAGAATGCCATTTAATAAAAAAGCTAGAGTTGAAATTCACAATGAACATGAAGCTGATTTGCAACATTTCTTCTTTGCTATTAATTATGCGTTGATGCCAAAACCATTTGAAAATCCACTTTACTTTCATGCTCAATGGCGTCGTCAACGTGTGACTAATCATGCACAAGATTATGTCATATTAGATAACGTTCAAGGTTATGGTTATTATGTAGGTACTTACTTAGCTCTTACAGCTTTGGAGCGTTATTGGTGGGGAGAAGGGGAGTTTAAATTCTATCTTGATGATGATAGCGATTATCCAACACAACATTCAACTGGTTCAGAAGATTACTTTGGTGGAGCTTGGGCATTCCATAACCGTGATAGCCAAGGTCGTCCAAAAGCGAAATGTTTCCAAACAATGTTTATGGGATATCCATATCAAACAAACCGTGATGCAACACGTGACTTTTTCCAAACTGGAGATTCTAATCCAGTACATGGTTTTGGTGATGATGGTTTGCCTTCACATGGTTTATATCGTTGGCATCTTCCAGATCCAATTGCATTTCACAAAAATATCAAATTAGCGTTTCAACAAATCGGTAATGATGATATAAGACTATATGAACGTTGTGATGATATTGCGAGTGTTGCTTATTGGTATCAAAGTCCATCGGTGAACCACAATCCAGTATTCCCGAATAAACAACAACGTACTCCACGTTAGTATTAAGGTGATCTATGGCGAGTAATAAACTAAAAATTAATGATATTGCTCGTTTGGCTGGCGTGTCGGCAACGACCGTCAGTCATATATTTAACAAACGAGATAAAAAATATCGTATTTCTCCACAAACTCGGCAAAGAGTCTTATCGATCGCGGAGAAATATAGCGATCAACCCCATATTCGTCAATATTTGGTGAAGGCTAACAGCACCAATACGATTGGTGTTATTGTCCCTGATATGTCAAATTCATTTTTTTCTATGTTTTTGCATCATCTTGAATCATCTTTTCGGCAAAAAAACATCCAATTATTAATTACTTGTAGTCACTATAATAAAGAGGTTGAAATCAAAGTAGCTCAAAACTTAGTAGAGCGAAAAGTTGATGCGATGATTGTTGTAACCTCATTAGACAGTGATAAATTGTATGTAGATATTAATCAAAATACACCAGTACTACTTTTTGACCGTTATCTCAAAGATACCGTGTTACCCTTTATTACAAGTGAATCATTACAGTCTGTAAGTGATTTAATTAAGCCTTATGCAAAGAATTTAGACGAATTTTATTTTATTGGTTGTGATATTCAGTTAACTTCGATATGTGCAAGACTTGAGGGTTTTAGGCGTGGCTTAGAAAGTGTGGGATTAACTGTAAAACCAGAATGGATTGTGAGTGATGATTATTCTCCTAATAAAGGTTTTGAATTACTTAAAGGTGTTCATGAAAGATTAGGCCGAATGCCAAAAGCTATTTTTACACCATCAGGTAATTTATTGGAAGAGGTCTTAGGTTATTTGGTTACAGCTAGAATTGATCCAGAGCAGGTGTATTTGTGTTCTTATGATTACAATAACTATCTTGGCTATACGTATTATCCGATAGATGCTATTGTGCAAGATATCGAAAATATGGCGCTAACTTGTGTAGATGTGGTTGATGATTTGCTAAATTTTAAAGAATTAAAACATCTAGAATTTTTTATTGAGCCACAAATTATACGCCATCGTTAATTTAAACGTTATGATTAGCGATTCGCATTTTTCATTATACGTGCTTTGTCAACTTGCCATTGGCGTTCTTTAATATCAGTACGTTTGTCGTATTCTTTTTTACCTTTTGCAAGGCCAATTTTTACTTTTGCCCATGCATTTTTCCAATACAATGAAAGTGCAACAACAGTGTAACCTTGACGATTTATTTGTCCAAAAAGCGAGTTTAATTCTCGTTCATTTAGCAGTAATTTTCGTGTGCGTATAGGGTCACACACTACGTGTGTAGAAGCAACACTCAATGGAGTTATAGTTGCACCAAATAGCCATGCTTCGCCATTTTTAAGTAACACATAACTGTCACTGATATTCGCTTTGCCAGCTCGCAGTGATTTAACTTCCCAACCTTGTAGGGATAAACCTGCTTCAATTTCCTCTTCAATAAAGTACTCATGACGCGCACGTTTATTTAATGCAATGGTAGCCGAACCGGGCTTATGTGATTTTTTCTTAGTCATAATGTGCGTTATTATAGAGTTACATGATACTATATGCCACTAATTTTAACTTTTAATTTTTTATTATTATGGCACATGTTTTTCATGAAGTGATCGAGCCTTATTCAATCCAACAAATGTTTGCGTTGGTAAATGATATAGCTAGATACCCTGAGTTTGTTCCTGATTGTATCGCAACTGGGGTTATTAGCAAACAAGATAATCTTTTAACTGCATTTATTGAGGTTGAAAAATTGGGATTTAAAAAATCTTTTACCACTATAAATCAGATTAACGAGCCTAATTCAATTGATATGGCATTGATAGATGGTCCATTTAAACATTTAAAGGGGCGATGGGAATTTACTGAAATTGATGAGCAAAAAAGTAAAATCAGCTTAAATTTAAACTTTGAGTTTAATAATAAATTAATGAGTGCTGTTTTTACGCCAATATTTAAGGAGGTGATGACCAACATGGTTAATGCATTTTCTCAAAGAGCAAGGCAGATATATTAATATGATAAATATTCAAGTTGTCTATGCGCTACCTAATCAACCTACGATTATTGATTGCGCAGTTGATGAGCAAACTAATGTCTTGCAAGCCATTACAAAATCCAATATCTTATCAATATGTAAAATTCGATTAGATGAACACCTTGTTGGAATTTATGGAAAACGTTGTGAACTGAATGAACAAGTAAAAGACGGCGATCGTATAGAAATATATCGAGCTTTAATCAATGACCCAAAAGAAATTAGAAGAAAAAAAGCGGCATTGAAAAAGTAACAAATAAAGTGAAGGGAACTTAACTGAATGCATAATATGCTGATTGAGAAAATTGAAACTTTATGCAAAAAACGTGGCATTAAGCTGACAACTCAGCGTAAAACCGTTTTAGATATCATGCTTAAAGCGAATAAAGCTATGAGCGCATATGATCTTTTAGATCTCTTAAAAGTTAGTGAGCCACAAGCAAAACCGCCAACGATTTATCGAGCTCTTGAGTTTCTACTTGAGCAAGGTTTTATTCATAAAGTTGAGTCAACCAATTGCTATATCATTTGCCCTCATTTTCAGGATCCTCAGCATATATCAATCTTATTTATTTGTGATAATTGTCAGCAAATTATTGAAAAACATTCTGAGAATATCGAGTCGCAACTTAAACAACTTGCTAGCCAAAGTCAATTCTTAATAAAGCATAGTGTGCTTGAAATTCATGGAATTTGTCACTCATGTCAACTTTAATCTTTTTTTTATGGTTAATTAATATTGCTTGTGACACGGTAGGGCAGATTGCATTCAAATATGCTGCTATTACTTCTAATGATGAGAAGGGTTTAAATTATTGGCAGAAATTATTTGGTAACATGTGGTTATGGTTAGGTTTTGGAGCTTACTTCATCGGTTTTGTATTTTGGTTGGCTTTTTTGAGTGAAGTTTCTTTGTCTAAAAGCATACTATTAGGCTCTTTTAATATTATTACAGTAATGATTGCTGGGCGTGTTTTATTTAAAGAACATTTAACGCCATTTCGTTTAATTGGTATTTTTTTTATAACTCTTGGCGTAGTACTAGTAGGATTAACTTAATGAAAAAGTTCTATATTATTGGTTTTATTTTACTACTTTTTTTTGATACTTTTGGGCAAACCAGCTTTAAACTTACTGCTATTTCAGCGTTGCCATTTGAACCAGATATTGCTTGGTTGTTAAGAGTTTTTAGTCATGGTTGGGCATATTTAGTTATGATTGGGTATGCAGGTGCATTTATAACATGGATGGTATTATTGCAAAAAGCACCAGTTGGTCCAGCTTTTGCTGCTTCTCACCTACAAGTGGTAACAGTAATGATAGTGTCGGTCATTGCTTTTAACGAACAAATTACCATTTCACGATTATTAGGTGCTTTATCTATTATTGTTGGGATTATCTTTCTTGCGTTGGCTGAACAAAGAATACACAATAAATCTTCGAGTTAAATTATTTTAATGATTTTATAAAATCATTAAATAGCTATTTACGAAGTGATTATTAATTCTAAAATAGAAAACGTGTTTTTATTTCACCTGTCCTCTATCTCGCTCCATCACAATTAGATAGGCTTCACGTTGCCAGAATAAAAATAAGCGACGGATATCTTTTTGCATTGTAATTACGCGCCAGCCTTCTTGGGCAATATTATTTAAAAAAGCGGAAAATTTGTCAGCATTTGAATTAGCTGTACCGAAAACTAATGAAGACAAAGCCCCTTCTTGATAAATGACAACTTTATATTCTTTCATTGTTTTTATAGAGTCTAATTAAAATTAAATAAGGAAATAACTTAGATCTGTTTGTCTAGGTTCTTAAGCATTTCGATAATCGGTCTGTTAGCATCTGGAAATTCATCTGCATTTAGATCTTCCTGATCTATCCAACGGCTTGGTTGTCCTTCTTTTGCAAAAGGAACACCATCCCACTCTTCTACTAAGTAAGCATGAATAGTGATATCACGATCATCATAACTATGTTCAAAAGTTTTTAAAAATTGTGATTGATGAATATGAATATCAACTTCTTCTGCTATTTCACGCTCTAAAGTTTGATAAGGTGTTTCGCCGGCTTCGATTTTTCCCCCAGGAAATTCCCAAAAACCAGCAAGATGAGAGTCTTCACCGCGTTGGGTGATAAAGATTTGGCAATCTTGCGAACGAATGATACCTACAGCAATTTCAGTATGTTTTCTCATGATCCAATTTGTATGTGATTAAAGTTTGGGAAAGCAACTGCTTTCCCATTTGTTTTTTTACCTTAATTGGTTATTTAAACATCAATAATTATTTATCATACTAAATTTTTGATTTAATTAACAGCACCATGACAATGTTTATATTTTTTGCCTGATCCACAAGGACAAGGATCGTTACGGCCAACTTTTGCCTGAGCACGAACAACAGGTTGTTGTGAGTTTGCTGATTGTTCATCATTGCCCATGCCACCGATTGATTCATGATTAGCTTGCTGCTTAGCCATTAATTTTTCGACTTCAGCTTGGCGTTGGCGTTCAGCTTCTTCAACTTCCTCTTGTGAACGAATTTGTACTCGGCTTAATATACCAATTACATCATATTTTAATGCATCTAGCATATTTGCAAACATGTTGAAAGATTCACGTTTATATTCTTGCTTAGGATCTTTCTGTGCATAGCCTCGTAAGTGAATACCTTGGCGTAAGTAATCCATTGCTGCTAAATGTTCTTTCCACAATGTATCAAGTGTTTGCAACATAACACTTTTTTCAAACTGTCTGAAGGCTTCAGAACCCGCAATATTTTCTTTCTCAAGATATTTATTTTGTGCAAGTTGTATAATACGTTCACGTAAGGTTTCTTCATGAAGATTTTGTTCTTCATCAAGCCATTTTGCAATTGGTAAATCTAAATCAAAGTCACTTTTTAATGCTGCTTCAAGTCCAGGAATATCCCACATTTCTTCAATAGATTGTGGTGGAATATATTGATCAATAACAGTGGTAAATACATCTCCATGTATAGAATCAATAGTTTCTTTGATATCTGCGTTATCTAATAAATCATTACGTTGGCTATATATAGCTTTACGTTGATCATTTGCAACATCATCATATTCAAGTAATTGTTTACGAATATCGAAATTGCGGCTTTCAACTTTTTTCTGAGCATTAGCAATAGCTTTAGTGATCCATGGATGTTCGATTGCTTCACCTTCTTTCATGCCCAATTTACGCATCATGTTACCAACACGCTCTGATGCAAAAATACGCATAAGTGGATCTTCTAATGATAAGTAAAAACGTGAAACACCTGGATCACCTTGACGGCCAGCACGTCCACGTAGTTGGTTATCAATACGACGAGATTCATGACGTTCAGTACCTAAAATATAAAGCCCACCAAGTTGAATGACTTCTTCATGTTTAACTTGCCATGCTTGTTTAGCTTTCTGGATATCGTCATCAGTTGGATTTTCTAACTTCGCAACTTCACTTTGCCAATTACCACCAAGCATAATATCGGTACCACGACCTGCCATATTTGTTGCAATAGTTACAGCGCCTTTACTACCTGCATCAGCAATAATTTCAGCTTCTTGAGCATGGAATTTAGCATTAAGTACATTATGTTTAATCCCTGCTTTTTTAAATGCATGAGAGACAAGTTCAGATTTCTCAATTGAAGCAGTACCTACTAAGACTGGCTGCCCTCGTTTGACACAATCTTGCACATCAGCAACGATAGCATTAATTTTCTCTTTTTCTGTCATATAGACAAGATCAGGTAAATCTTTCCTAACCATTGGGCGGTTGGTTGGAATAACAATGGTATCTAAGCCATAGATTTGATTAAATTCGAAGGCTTCAGTATCAGCTGTACCGGTCATACCAGCTAATTTTTCGTATAAACGGAAATAATTCTGGAAGGTAATAGAAGCTAACGTTTGATTTTCATTTTGAATTTTTACGTGTTCTTTAGCTTCTACTGCTTGATGTAAACCATCCGACCAACGGCGACCATCCATTGTACGGCCTGTATGTTCATCGACGATAATGATTTCATTATCTCTAACAATATAATCTACGTCACGGTGGAATAAATGATGAGCTCGAAGAGCTGCATTGACATGGTGCATCAACACAATATTACTTGGTGCATAAAGTGATTCATCACCTTTCATAATCCCTTGTTTTATTAATAGTTCTTCAACTTTAATTAAACCTCGTTCAGTAAGATTTACTTGGCGTGATTTTTCATCAATTGAGAAGTCTCCATCTCCTTGAAATTGCTCTGAATCTTCTTTTTCTTGTTTAATAAGATGAGGGATGATTTTATCAATACTGATATATTTATCTGAACTATCTTCAGCCTGACCTGAGATGATTAATGGAGTCCTTGCTTCATCTATTAAAATTGAGTCAACCTCATCGACTAAAGCATAGTGTAACGGTCGTTGAACACGTGATTCTTTGTTAAACACCATATTATCGCGTAGATAATCAAATCCATATTCATTATTCGTACCATAAGTGATATCAGCATTATAAGCATCACGTTTTATTTCTGGAGGCATGTTAGGTAAATTGATACCGACTGTTAAGCCCAAAAATTCAAATAGAGGGCGGTTATTTTCTGCATCACGCTGAGCTAAATAATCATTAACAGTTACAACATGTACACCTTTACCGGTTAATGCATTTAAATAGGCAGGTAATGTAGCTGTTAATGTTTTACCTTCACCGGTACGCATCTCGGCAATACAGCGTTCATTAAGCACCATCCCCCCAATAAGTTGGACATCAAAATGGCGCATACCAAATACACGCTTACTTGCTTCACGAACTACTGCAAAAGCTTCTTCTAATATGTCATCTAACTTAGTGCCATTTGCAATCTTCTGCTTAAATTCATTGGTTTTTGCTTTAAGTTCATCATCGGTTAGCACTTCCATAGATGGTTCAAGAGCATTAATATTTTCAACACGTTTACGCATAGATTTTAAAACGCGTTCATTACGGCTACCGAATACTTTTGTTAATAATTTTAATAACATAACTGTTCTCTTATTCTTTTTTTATAATGGGATCAATAAGGAATAAACCTTATTTAATAAATTAATTTAATGATATAAAAACACGTTAAGCGGTAGCTTGAGGACCAGCTCTTATTCCATTATATGGTGATAATCGAATAACGGTATTTGGAGTAACTTCATCATAATTGAGTGAGATAATTTGATTATCGTAATGCTCTTCTTTTAACAAAGATGAAGTTTGAGATTTTGTTCTTATTGGTGCTTGGTGATCTTGTACTATTGCTGTTATAGCAATAATACCAACCTGTGTGGAAGATGATTGAACTGGTAATGCATTTTCTTCATATAAACCGAACCCAGCAGCGATTACACCTAATAATAAGTGCGATAGGGCTGTTTTGATGATGAGGCGTTTACTAATTTGTTGCCAGTAGTTAATCAAGGTCATAACTATAATATCTTAGCATTTTTTGCCAAAATGAAAAACTATTATTATTTATTAGTAAATGTATTAAATTTTATTATGTTATTTATTAAAAAATACCCACGATCTTTTTTTGAAAGTGGGTAATTTATTTCATTATTCTTTAACCATTAATTGCCCCATCATACCCAGCGTTTCATGCTCTACAATATGACAGTGATACATACGTAGTCCCGGCATATTTTGTTGAATTTTAATAACAAGCGTTTCGTGCGGGCGTAAGTTAGTGGTATCTTTCAAAGCAACAAACTCGGGTGTAGTTTTAGTGCCATTTAATTCACGAGATTGCACAATAAATTGCGCTCCATGTATATGGAAATTGTGATCCATATGTGAGTTATTAACAATTGTCCACTCTTCAACATCGTGAAGTTTACTTTCCAAGTCGATTCGTGACATATCATGCCGTTTGCCATTAATTAAAAATAGCATACCACCTCGAGGCTCACTTTTATCCATTACTTCAGTATATTCAAGTGATTTTTTGGCGACGGCTTTGCCTAAAATGGGTACTTGTTTTAGATGCGTTGGTAGAACTGTACTGGCCGTTTGAGTTAACTGGAGCTGTGAAAGAATGATGTTTGGTTCCGGCGGTACATTTCCCATTTTGCCACGATCGTAGCCGATGTTTTGCAGATAAAGACTGGCGGTTTTTTTCGGAACGATAACCACTTCAGCCCGTTCTGCCGGAGTAAGTAATAACGGTTTATTGAGTTGATGCGGCTCGGTAATGAAACCGCCGTCGGTAGCAACTAAAAAGACATCACAATCCGGTATTGATAGATTTAAATATCGGCCTGAACACGCATTCCAGATTCTGACTCGTGTTGCACCTTCTACTTTTATATTGGGTTGGTAAGCGCCATTGATCAACACAAATTGTCCTTCCCGACCATTCATCCAGTCGGTCATGGAATTTTCGGCGATTTCGCCGTTTTCAGTTAATTTTAAGTCAGAAAAGAACCAATGTTGCTCCGGTAGCGAAGCAAGCGGATCATTTTTAGTGCGCACAATAAAGGTACCGGCTAAACCACGAAAGACTTGTTCTGCAACGGTATTATGTCCATGTGGGTGATACCAATAGGTTCCGGCTGTGCCTTCTGGAATGGTAAATTCATAAACTCTGCTGCCACCTGCCGGAATAGCATCTTGCGGGTTGCCGTCTTGATCTGAAGGAATCAGCAAACCATGCCAATGAACGGTTGTTGGCTGTGAGAGATCATTTTTAACGGTTATTTTAACATGATCGCCTTCAAATACTTCGATTTTCGGACCAGGAATCATGCCATTATATGCCCAAAATTCGGTGGTAATTTCCGGTGTTAAGGCTATTTTAACCGGTTTTAAATGTAGCGTTGCTTCAAATACGCCAGCTTGGGTGCTGGTATTTTTTAAATTAGTTAACTCGGGTAAGTTTTTACCGTGTGGTAGCGCTGTAGTCGATAACAGTTTTTGTGGCATGTTGTTATTCATGTTCATATTCATATGATCGTGCATGTTGTCCCCCTTATCACAATTATCAGATTTAACATCACAAACCATGTCAGACATTGGTGAATTATCCAATTTGGCTATGGCTTTAGTTGCAATTAAACCACCGACAGCAGCGGTAATATTCATTATAAAATTTCGGCGTTTCATAGTATTCCTATAATTATTTATTACGTTAAACAATAACCTGCATACAACCGTCAAGACTATAAAAAGTGAGATTGTGTTATTGATTTCCAGTACTTATTACTAATATTTAACTGCGTAAATTAGATAAATTTTGGTGGCTTTAACTCGGGAATAAATTCTTTATATTCAGGAATAAATTTAGTAAGTAGATATTGTTCACTATGAATCGGATAATCAAAATTAACAATATAATTTGTTATAATTGTACTGCAAGTGGCACAATGATTAACCGATTTACCAATAAAAGATTTTGTTGATTTAGAAGTCGGCAAATCTGTATTTGCATAATTAAGATTTGCGTTCACCTGAGATGATATTAAATTTGGTGAATGATGATCTGAACAAGGTTTAGATATAATTAGAGAAAAATGCCCAATCGAAGAAAAAAACAAAAATATTGCCGATATAATTAAAATATAAAATTGCTTCTTGTTAATGATTAGCGACATTATTCATCACACAATTAATCTCCTTGAATCCATTTTACTAAAAATAGCAGCAAATTTATACAGTTTTAACTCTTGATATGAAAATTTGATTTTAATACCAAGGAATTGAAGCTGTTCAAACGTTTAATGATAAATATTACTTACTCATTTATTTGTTATAATCATAAAATAAATAAGCCAAATATAAATGGTTCTGGTATCATATTTGCATAAAAATAATATTCTGATTAAAAACGATATGAAAATTCTTTACGGAGTTCAAGGAACAGGAAATGGCCACATCAGTCGTAGTAGAACTTTAGCGAAAGCTTTAAAAAAGGCTGGTGCTGATGTTGATTACATTTTCAGTGGTCGTGATCCTAAAGATTATTTTGATATGCAGGCCTTTGGCGATTATCGAACATTTAGTGGTCTATCTTTTGCAACACTTAATGGAAAAATTAATTATCGAAAAACTATCCAAAAAATTCGTGCCTTTAGATTAATTAAAGATGTTCGTGATCTCGATTTATCAAAATATGATTGCATTATTAGTGATTTTGAGCCAGTAAGTGCATGGGCTGCACATTATCAAAATCGAGAATGTTTAGGTATTAGTAACCAATCTATTTGCCATTATCTTAAGCCAAAAGAGTACGGCATGATAGCTAACGTAATTATGAAGTATTATGCGCCAGTTACTAAACCAATTGGTTTACATTGGTTTCATTTTGGTCATAAACTAATTCCACCAATGATTGATTCATTTGAAACTGTACCAACTGAAGATGGTAAAATTGTTGTGTATTTACCTTTTGAAGATTTAAATGAAATTGCAGAATTAGTTACTCAATTTCCACAATATCAATTTTGTTGTTTCCATCCCGATGTAAAACAAGTTACAGAGCGTAAGAATTTATTATTACAACCGTTAAGCCGAGATAATTTTACGCAAGCTTTGCTTAGTTGTTCTGGGATTATTTCAAATACTGGATTTGCATTAATATCTGAAGCGTTATCTTTAGGGAAGAAGATTCTAACTAAGCCAGTAGCTGGTCAATTTGAACAAGTTTATAATGCTCAATGTTTGCAATCTTTGGATATGGCAACTGTGATGGAAAATCTAAATAGCATGAAGCTTAAATATTGGGTTAGCTTGCCTTCTCCGAAACCTGTTGTTTATCCTGATGTGGCGACCGAGTTAGCTAATTGGATTGTTTCAGGTCAAAAAGAATCATTACTATCTTTAAGTCAAAGACTTTGGCAGCAGACTATATTCCCTGACAATGTGAATGAGCGTATAAAATCCTTAGGGTATGTGTAAAGGAACTAATATGATATTAAGTATTATTGTTGCCATGGCGGATAATCAAGTTATTGGGTTAAATAATCAAATGCCGTGGCATATGCCAGCAGATTTAGCATGGTTTAAAAAAAACACATTAAATAAGCCAGTTATTATGGGGCGAAAAACGTTTGAGTCTATTGGTAGACCATTGCCTAATCGCCATAACATTGTAATTAGTCGTCAAGCTGATAACAAAGCTTCAATAAACTCTAATGTTAGCTGGGTTCAATCGGTTGATGAAGCAATATCGTTGCTCAATGAACAGTCGGTTGAAGAGGCATTTTTTATAGGTGGGGGTAATATATATAGTCAGGTATTACCTTTAGTTAATCGTCTTTACTTAACTCATATTGATGCTCAATTACAAGGTGATACTTATTTTCCGGATTATTCTCAAATAGTATGGCGACAAATTCACTCAGAACAACATAAAGCTGATGAAAAAAATCAATATGATTATCAATTTGAGATTCTAGAAAAAACGAATCAATCAAAATAAATGAGTTGCCACCTAGAATTAGTGGCAACTTAATCAATAGCTACCCTTGAAACCGTTTTGCCTCAATTACATCTGGAAGCTGTTTAATTTTGTTTAATACTCTTTCTAGTGAATCTTGATCAAAAATTTGCATATCCATATCAATAGTCGCAATTTGTTGTTTCATTTCAATTCGGCTTGAGACACCTAAAACATTTACTTTCTCGTTAGCCAATATAGTGGTGATATCTCGCAATAAACCACTCCTGTCGTTAGCTATGATTCTAACAACCATTGTATAACTTGAATTGTGATTGCCACTCCATATAGCGCTAGTAATGCGCTCTGGAGCATGATTTTTTAACTCTTGTAATTGTTCACAGTCAGCTCGATGAATAGAAATACCTCGTCCTTGTGTTACAAAGCCAACAATCGGATCGCCAGGAATAGGTCGACAGCAATTCGCAATGGTGTAAAGTAAATTGTCGACACCTTCAATAATAATTTCACCACCTTTTATAGCGGTCGATTTTCCTGTATTTTTAGCTTGAGATGTTGATTTTTGGGTAATTTGTTTTAGAACAGCTTCATCTTCTTCTTCTGCTGTCGGTTTATTAAATTGGGCATTAATGAAGTTAACTAGTTGATTAATCCTAACATCACCACTACCTATCCCAGCAAGTACCTCATCAAAAGAGTGGGCATTGTATTTACTAATAAGAATTTTTTCGACACTTTTTAAGCTAATATTTAATGGCTCTAGCTCGTTTTCTAAAATTTGTTGTCCGGCAGCAATATTTTTATCTCTATCTTGCTTTTTGAACCAAGCTTGTATTTTTGCTCGAGCGCGACTGCTATTAACAAATCCCGTATTAGGATTTAACCAGTCACGACTTGGATTTGGTTGTTTCTGAGTAATAATTTCAACTTGATCGCCAGTTTTCAAAATATAAGTGAACGGAACTATACGACCACCCACTTTGGCGCCAATACAACGATGTCCAACATCACTATGAATATGATATGCAAAATCTAAAGGGGTTGAACCAGTTGGTAAATCGACTACATCACCTTTAGGCGTAAATACATAAACCCGGTCATCAAAAATTTGGCTACGGACGGTTTCTTGAATTTCGCCACTTTCGGACATTTCTTGTTGCCATGTTAATAACTTACGCAACCAAGAAATTCGTTGATCGTAAGCTGTCATCTTATCCGTACTGCCTTCTTTATATTTCCAGTGTGCGGCTACACCTAATTCAGCATCGTTGTGCATTTGTTCAGTACGGATTTGAATTTCAATAGTTTTATCTTGTGGACCATAAACAACCGTATGGATCGATTGATAACCATTGGGTTTGGGGTTAGCAACATAGTCATCAAATTCTTTAGCTATATGTTTATAATGGCTATGCACAATACCTAATGCATTGTAGCAATCTTCAATTCGGTCACAAATTATACGCACAGCTCGAATATCATATAATTCTTCAAATTGTAGATGTTTGCGTTCCATTTTTCGCCATATACTATAGATATGTTTTGGACGACCGTAAACTTCAGCACGAATATGATCTTTATTCATCATATCCTGTAAATTCTTAACAAATTGATTAATGTATGATTCACGATCCAATCGTTTTTCATGTAACTTATGAGCAATGAAACGATATTGATCTGGATGTAAATAACGGAAACAAAAATCTTCAAGTTCCCATTTTAATTGCCCAATTCCTAATCGATTGGCTAGAGGAGCATAGATATTAAAGCACTCTTTAGCTGCGAGGACTTGATCTTCTTTTGGGGCATTCATTAGATTACGTAAATAAGTAATACGCTCTGCTAATTTTATTACCACACTACGGAAATCATTTACCATAGCCAATAACATACGACGAATACTGTCAATTTGCTCAGTAGTTGCATGTCCATTACGGATGGCTCGTAGTTGCCTGATATCCTTCATTTTGATAACACTGGAAAGGATGTGAATAATGTCGCGATCGAAATTTTCAGGCAGATCTTCACGGCGGATAATTTTAGTATCAAGGAATGGCAGTAAAAGGGCTGTACATAAACTGTTAATGTCCATGTTCAAGGTTGATAAAATCTCAACCATCTCAATTGCATTTTGGAAGCAGTAGGTTTGTTCAGGCGCACCAGCACTGTGTTCAAAACAAAAATCCCAGATATCCTTAAACTTTTGATAGGATTCAAAATTGGTTAATAAAAGTTCATGTTTAGCCCATTGTTCAACATCAAACTGTGTTAGAGTATAATGCTCGTCATTTTGTTGATGGGCGCCTCTAATTGATACCATAATTATTACCCTGATCTGGTTAACATCAACATTGATTCAATATGCTTAGTTTGTGGAAACATATCCAAAATAGCAATCTTTGCAATATTGTATCCTTCCTCAATAAAGAGTTTGCAGTCCCTAGCTAATGTAGCAGGATTACATGAAATATAAACTATTTTTGATGGTGATAATTTAACAATTTCTGCTGTAGCATTATAAGCGCCTGCTCTTGCAGGATCTAATAATACTTTGTCAAATACTGTTTGATTCCATATCGAAAATTGTTGTTTATCTTCTAAATTACAGGTAAAAAATTGGGTTTTAGCCTGAATTTTATTTTGATTTAAGTTGGCATTAAGTTTAGCTTTTTCGACTAATTCCTCTACGCCTTCAACACCGGTAATAGATTGGCAATATTTTGCTATAGGTAATGAAAAGTTGCCCATGCCGCAAAATAGGTCAAGTATTTTGTCATTTGATGATATATCTAACCATTCAAGTGCTTTATTTACCATCTTTTGATTAATCTGGTTATTTACCTGAATAAAATCGAGTGGGCTAAAGCTTAGTTTTAATTGATCGATAAGGTAGTAATGTTCTTTATTGCCAAAAACATGAACCAGATTATCACCATGTAAATAGAGTGATATGTTATGAATTTCAGCAAACTGTTTTAATAAATGACTATCTTGCTCAGTCAATAGCTCAGTATGCCTTAACACTATAATTATTCCGCTATCAACTGCAATTAATTCAATATGGCCAAGTGCTTTTTTCTGTTTGATTTGTCTTAAGCAAGATTGTAATGGAATGAGTAAATCATCTAGCTGTTCAACTAATACTGGGCAGTGGTCAATATTTATAATTTTGTTCGATTCGGATTGCCTGAAACCAATAAGTAATTCACCTTTGAAGAAATTAATTGATAACCGAGCACGTCTACGATAATGATAGGGTTGATCAGCAATGATATTAGGAGCATCATCTTCCAACAAAGCCCCAGTTTCTTTTTGTATTAGCTTAATTAGTGCTTCATATTTTGCTTGTTGTTGTAGATCTGGCGAAATATGTTGTAATTCACAGCCACCGCATTGGGTAAAATACTTACATTGTGGTTTAACCCGATATTGACTGTAATTATGGTACTTTATTACTTTGGCTTTAGCGTAATTTTTTTTATCTTCGGTTAATTGAATATCGACGGTCTCGTCCGGCAAGGTTGATTTGATAAAGATTGTTTTACCTTTATGATTTGCTACCCCTTGTCCAAAGGCATCTAATTTTGTAACTGTAACTGTCAGTTTTTGAGAGGGTAGTTTTTTTTTCGGAGGAGTATAAAAATTGACCATATTAATAAATCGATATTATGTTAACCGTTTCAATAACTCTGTTTTAACATGCAAGGGTACTAAATTGGATATATCACCACCATGGTAAGCAACGTCTTTAACGATGGTAGATGAAATAAATCCCATTGCAATTGAAGGCATTAAAAAGATGGTGTCTAAATCTGGTTTTAATGCTCGATTCATTTCTGCGAGTTGTCTTTCATATTCAAAATCAAGAGTTGTTCTCACACCTCTAACAATAACTGTTGCTCCGTGTTTCTGGGCAAAGTCAGCCATAAGATTATCAAAGCCAATCACTTCAACATTCAGTAAATGTTCCACTGGTGTTGAGGCTAAGTTAACTCTTTCCTCTAAAGTAAATAGCGTTTTTTTATTAGGGCTTTCCGCTATTGCGACAATCAAACGAGGAAAAAGTTGGGATGCACGGGTAATCAGATCAATGTGACCATTAGTAATTGGATCGAATGTTCCCGGAAAAATAGCCGTGAGATTTTTACTTTTCATTTATCTTATCCATTAGCGAATAGGAGAATATGATACCTAATTTTGACTTGGATTGTTAGTTTAACCGTACAAAATCTTCGTTTTTTATGTTCAAAAACCCCGTTCCTCAACTTTTTTTATTATCATAAATCTATTTGAGGTATGGTTAAACTTGTAGAATTTTTATTATTGATGAAATTATTTATTTTTCATCAATAATAAAAAGAGAAATTTATCAGCTTATAAAAAACTGATAGGTAATTTGGTGATGGTAAGTTTGTCCCGGTTCTAAGAAGCAGCTTGGTTGTGGCCATGTCAGATGATGAGGGCTATCGGGTAAAAACTGTGCTTCTAATGCTACTCCTGCAAAATTAGCATATTTACCATTGTGACGATTTGGTGTGTTGGCTAAAAAGTTACCAGTATAGACTTGTAGGGCAGGATAAGACGTTGTTACGTCCATTGTCACTTTTTTGTCTGATGATACAAGTTGAGCTGCAACTGGTTTTGATTTATCTAATAAGTAAGCGTGGTCATAACCGCCTGTAATTTTTCGTGCTGGGCTAGTTAGCAAATTATCGGATAGAACTCGTAACTGTCTTAAATCCATATCGTCTTGAGTAACATCAAGCAAATCATTGCATGGAATACCATTGGCATCGACAGGTAAGTAATAGTTAGCATTTACTTTTAAACTGTGTGCAAGTATATCATTAGTTTCACCATCTAAATTAAAATAGGCATGGTTAGTTAAGTTAACTGGCGTACACTTGGTTGTGCTCGCATTATATTCGACGATGACTTGATTATCGTCAGTTAATGTATAACTAGCGGTAACTTTAAGTTCGCCAGGAAAGCCTTGGTCACCATCTGGAGAAATTAATCCAAATGTAACTTGTTGTTCCGATTGTGATTCAATTTTCCATATTTTTTTATCAAAGCCTGATTTGCCACCATGTAACTGATTAACGCCTTGATTGGCAATAAGCTGATAATGTTTTCCTGCTATATCTATTTCAGCATTTGCAATGCGATTGGCATATCGTCCAACAGTAGCGCCTAAATATGCATCTTGTTGTTCGTATTGTTCGAATGATTGGCAACCAAGTATTAGTTCTCGGTTTTCTCCTTCAACTTGCATGGTACAAGAAAGCCAAGTTGCGCCCCAATTGGACAATTTAATTTTCATGCCTTGGCTATTTTTAAGGGTGATAATTTGTTTTACAGACATAATTTATGAGCCCCTTCACTTGGCTGACAGATATAAAAATCTTCCTTAATATTAAATTTCTTATGATAGTTTTGGTTAACCACATCTTTTACCTCATCAACTTTGTTCTTAGGAACTAAGGCAACAACACAACCACCAAAACCACCACCCGTCATCCGTACACCACCTTCATTTCCAATAACGTCTTGTATAATTTTAACCAGGTAGTCTATTGCAGGTACTGTGATTTCAAAATCATCGCGCATCGAATTGTGGCTTTCAGCCATTAATTTTGAGAGTAATGGATAATCTTCATTAGCAAGCGCATAAGCGGCTTTAAGTGTACGTTCATTTTCGGTAATGACATGATGAGCACGTTTAAATACTAGCGGATCGAGTGAGGATTTGATCTGTAGTAAATCAACCAATGATGCATCACGAAGGGCATTTACACCTAGCGCTTTGGCTGCGGCTTCGCATTGCTTACGACGAGTATTATATTCGCTATCAACTAATCCACGTTTAATGTTGGAATTAATGATTACAACTGCTAGATCTTTGGGGATAGAAATAGGTAATGCTTCTAATGATCGGCAATCAATTAATAAAGCATGTTGTGCTTGGCCAAGCGCGGATATTAATTGATCCATTATGCCACAGTTGCACCCAACATATTTGTTTTCTGCCTCTTGACCGATTAAGGCTATTTTTTTGCCATCAAAAGGTAGATCGTAAAGCACCTGAAACATTTTACCAATTGCAACTTCAAGTGAAGCTGATGAACTTAATCCTGCACCTTGTGGCACGTTACCACTGATAGCTAAATCAACACCTCTAATATCTTCTGAATATTTTACGATATATTGAATTACACCTCGGACATAATTCGCCCATTGGTAATTTGGATGTTTTTCAATTGAAGGATTAAGTAAAAATTGATCCTGTTCATTATTATAATCAACCGCTATTACCCTAACTAAGTTGTCAGAACGTTTGTGACAGCTAATTACAGTTTCATAATTGATGGCACAAGGTAATACAAAACCATCATTGTAATCTGTGTGCTCGCCTATCAAGTTTACTCTGCCCGGTGCTTGTACAATGGTATCGGGTTTATAACCAAATTGATCCTCAAATGCTTGCGCGGTTTTATTGATTAATGCTTTCATTTATTTATCCTTCTTATCTTTATAATGCACATCACTAACGTTGCGCAGTCTTTCGGCTGCTTGCTCTGGCGTTAAATCTCTTTGCACTTCAGCTAACATTTCATAACCTACCATGAATTTTTTTACGGTAGCTGAACGTAATAGCGGAGGATAAAAATGGGCGTGTACTTGCCAATAATCAGTATTTCCTTCCACAAACGGTGCACCATGCCATCCCATAGAGTAGGGGAAAGAGCAATTGAATAAATTATCATAATGACAGGTCAGTTTTTTTAATGCTAAGGCCAAATCTTTTTGCTCAGATTGGTTAAGCATTGTTAATCTAGCAATATGTTTCTTTGGCAATAGTAGGGTTTCAAATGGCCAAATAGCCCAAAAAGGAACGACTGCTAACCAATGTTCTGTTTCTACCACAATGCGTTCTTTATTGGTCAACTCTTTTTCTACATAGTCTACTAATAAATTTCGTCCATTTTTTTGAAAATAGTTGCGCATATTGAGATCTTCTCGCGCTATTTCATTAGGGATAAAACTATTAGCCCAAACTTGTCCGTGCGGATGAGGGTTTGAACAGCCCATTGCTGCCCCTTTGTTTTCAAAAACTTGTACCCAAGGGTACTTTTTTCCTAGCTCTTGTTGCTGGGTGATCCAAGTTTTTATCACCATTTCAATTGCAGGTAAATCAAGTTCAGGTAGAGTTTTACTGTGATCTGGTGAAAAACAGATAACTCGGCTTGTTCCTCTGGCACTTTGGATTTGAAATAGAGGATCGTTACTATCGGGTGAATTAGGCGTATCTTCCATTAATGCAGCAAAATCATTCGTGAAAACGTACGTTCCAGTGTAGTTAGGATTTATATCGCCAGTGACACGTTTATTGCCCGGACATAAATAACAATTAGGATCATAATGGGGTTTCTGTTCTTCATTTAAGGTTTCTTGTTGACCTTGCCAAGGGCGTTTTGCTCTGTGGGGCGAAACTAACACCCATTGTGCGGTCAATGGGTTATATCGGCGATGAGGATGATCAACTGGGTTAAAAATATCCATATTTGCCTCTTTAATTATAGTTTTACTGCAATTTTGATGTAAACATTTCTCTAATCAGGATAACCTTGCGGATTCTTTGATTGCCAATTCCATGAATCTTTTACCATATCATCAAGGGTTAACTTTGTTTTCCAACCTAATTGTTGTTCAGCTTTTTTCGCGTCAGCCCAAAATGCAGGTAGATCACCGGCTCGCCTTGGTGCGAAATGCCAATTAAGTGATTTTCCTGATGCCTTTTCAAAGGCTTTTATCACTTGCAGTACACTGAAGCCTACACCAGAACCTAAATTATAGATATGAACTCCAGCTTTATTTCTATCAGTTTTAAGTGCTGCAATATGACCATCTGCTAAATCCACAACGTGAATAAAGTCACGCACACATGTGCCATCAACTGTTGGGTAATCATTACCAAATACTGATAGCGATTCTCGTTTGCCTATTGCAACTTGGGTAATGAAAGGCATCAGATTATTGGGCACGCCAAGCGGATCTTCTCCCATTAAACCGCTAGGATGAGCACCTACAGGATTGAAATATCGCAGTAAAGTTAAGGACCAATCAGGTTCAGCAATAGCTAAATCCATCATACATTGTTCAACCATAAGCTTACTTTTTCCATACGGGCTAGTTGGTAAACCTTGTGGTAATGTTTCGACGTAAGGAACTGGCGCTAGCTCACCATATACGGTAGCTGAAGAACTAAAGACTAATTGTTTAACGCCAGCATCACGCATTGCTTTCATTAAAACAATACTGCCATAAACATTATTTTCATAGTATTCAAGTGGTTTATATACTGATTCACCAACGGCTTTCAATCCTGCAAAATGAATAACAGCTTTAATATCGTGTTCTTTAAAAATTCTTGCAAGCAAATTTCCATCACAAACATCACCATGATAGAAATCGACTGATTTTCCTGTGATGGTTTTTATTCTTTCTAATACTGAGGCTTTACTATTAAATAAATTATCAATAATAATAGGAGTATAGCCAGCAAGAATTAATTGAACACAAGTGTGACTGCCTATATACCCACAACCACCTGTTACTAATATTTTCATTTTGATACCTTAATTTTTTGAATTGTTATTATTTAACTATTCTTCAATTTCAACGTTGCTTTTCTTTTTGAAAAGATCCAAAGGTCCACGCCCTGATAAGGTGAAAGCAGAAATAAGTGTAAAACTTAATGCAATTAAGCCAAGCACTAAATATGCCCCTTCAAATCCAATTTTAACATACATTAAACCAGCAAAGGTGGACATAAACATTATAGATAATTGTTTTGCAAAACAAAAAGCAATTAAGTAAACAGTTGCTGATAATCGAATTGGGAAATGTTTTGTAATATATTTAAATGCACCAACTAACAATAAAGGTGCTTCGAACATATGTAAGGTTTTTAAAATAATAACTTCAACTGCGCTACTAGCAAATGCTGAACCTGTAATACGAATTGACATAATTGCACCAGCAACGAGTAACGTATTTTTACTTCCGATTTTCATGACAATAATTGGAGCAAAAAACATTACAGTCGCATTTAAAAATTCACCCAGTGTTGTGACGTAGCCAAATGCTTCACGACCAACTTGTTCACTTGAGAAAAATGAGGTGAAGAAGTTAGCAAATTGCTGATCAAATACATCATAAGTACAAGCCACACCAATAATGTAGAGCATAAAATACCAAGTTTTAGGCATTTTAAGTAAATTAACCGCAAGTTTTAAATTAAATGGTTCAGGTTTATTTAGTCCCATTTGGTCTACAACATCTGTGGTTGCTGTTTTAGCTGGATCGGCTATTTTGACTAAAATAAGTAACACTAAGGCAAAGCCAGAACATAACCAAAAAACAGCATTAATATCCTTAGAAATCATGATTCCAACAAATGAAGCACAAATCGCCCAGCCGAAGCAACCAAACATACGGCAACGACCAAATTCAAATCCACTACGTCTACTGATTTTTTCAACCAATGCTTCAATTGCAGGAGCACCACCACTAAAGACCATACCAAGATATAAGCCGCCTGCAGTAGCCCCTAGAGTAACATTTAGTTTAAGTAAAGGACCTAATATAAATATAAAGAATGGTCCAAATAAAACTAAAAGGAAGGTGATAATCCAAAGAAGGTGTTTTCTTAAACCTAACTTATCGGATATCAACCCAAATAACGGCTGAAAGAATAGTGCAAATAATGAGATAAATGAGAAAACATATCCAGTATCCGCTTGATCTAAACCTATCATTTTTAACCAAACTGGGAAAAATGGAAAGTAAGCTCCCATAATGAAAAAATAGAGAAAAAAGTAGAGGCTAAATACCCAATAATTTTTGTTATGCATTGCAGATTTAATTTTCTGATTCATAGTGAATTTCCTTTGCTAAGCTTTAAATGATTACCTAATCATTCAGAAATCGTTTATGTAAGAAATAAACTAAAAGCTATAAATTGCTCAGGATAATAACATTAAAAAAATGCAAAAAAAGTGATCTAGTTAACATTTTGTGAAATCGATTACATTTTTATTAAATTATTTTGGGTAAGTTAAATAACATCCAAATAAGTTATATCAAAATTCAATATGTGCCTAATTGAAATAGTAATTCATAGTATTTTAAATAAGTTTTAGGTAATGAATTTTATACAATTAATAGATACTTATGAAAATTATTATCTATTTTGTGGTATCGATTACATTTTGGGGCGAAATTAAAATAACAATTTTAAATGTGTCTGATATTTATAGATTGCCTAATGATTTGAAACTTAAAGTCATATCGGCAATCTAATCTGAATTTTATTGAAACTCTTTTAGCCTATTTTCAAAATGTTGCCATGGGTAGAATCCATCACTGTTTTGTTCTGCATTAAGCAACTTAAGTTGATAATGTTGTGGTGGATTATTAATATCAATAGCTTCACCAGTAAATAGCTGATCAAAACTTTGGTAGACATATTCAGCTTTGAAGAAGTATTCACCTGATGGTAGATGGCGGTAACGTTGAAATATAACCATTCCGCCAATTGGTGTATTTTCAAATTGATTAGGCAGTTGATATTCAGCAAAATCCAAAGCACCGAGCAGTGCAGCAATAGTACTATCATGACCAACCAATAAATTGACTTTATGAGATTGACTGTGTATTAAATCATCTATCTTATTGATTAATAATTTACTAATACTTCGTGCAATCGTTTTAGAGTGAAAAACTAAGTTAATATAGTGGTTACGAATTTGTATTATTTGTTGCCATTGTTCTTGGCTGGTTATTCTTCCCCAAGCAATTTGTTCTTTAGGAAATGCAGAGTAATACTGTAATAAAAAAGCATCAACGGCACAAATTCCAATTGCTAATGGTCCATGTAATTCGGGTTCTTCATTTTTCACAAAATGAAGCTCATAAGGAATATCAGCAAAATCACATTTAAGTTCAGAATATAATTGCGAATTTTTATAATCTAATATATCCGACACGATTTGATAAGCCGGCGCTAAATTTTTGAAAATTGATGCTGCTTTGTCTGCATCATTAATATCTTTTAAGACTTTTTGTTTAATTTCTGGGGAGTCATCTTGTACACTTGGATCAAAAATAGGATCCATTTTTTCGATGGTATATTTGTGATGAACAGGTATGTCATAACCAGCATAAGCACCGCCAACTAAGAATTGAGCCGTAGCTACTGTTCTTTGAAGGCTATTTGCATAAACATATATATCAGGATTCTCTGGTGAGAGCTTAATATTTCGTTGCTCTAGCCATTGTGATAGATAATGTCCAAAAAACGTTTCTAAAACGGCGCCTCGTGTTGTTAGATAACCATAAGCATGATCCCAAATTGGCCATTTAAAAGGGCTTGATTTTTCTAAGAACGCTATCGTGTTTTCTAATGGAGTACGTATGCCATGGCGACTTAGTATAACGACTTTGTCTAACTGATATTGAGTGTTGTTCATTTAGTTATCCATCCTTGTTCATGCAAATAAGTTAAAATGAAATCTCTTTGCCCTTTGATAATTGTTTCAGCAATTTTATCACTCCAACCACTTGCTTTTTGATTTGTCTGTCGATGACTATAGTATTCACTCATTTGAGTATCGTATTTTTCTAATAGTTGATCATCTATTGGTTGATAGTAATTTTCAAAAAACACTAATTCTTTCGGTAATCTTGGTTTTATTTCTGGATTTTGATCAGGATGACCGATACAAAGCCCAAATAAAGGAAGGACATATTTAGGTAATGCTAGTAATTCGGTAACTTTCGAAATATTATTGCGTAATCCACCAATGAAAACTGTCCCTAAACCTAATGACTGTGCTGCAATAACGGCGTTTTGCGCCATAAGTGCCGTATCGATACAGCCAACTAAAAGCTGCTCAGCTTTTTCAAGTGGAATAGTTGAATCAATTTGAAAGTGGCGATTAAAATCGGCACAGAATACCCAAAATTCAGGAGCTTGATTAATATAACTTTGCTCTCCTGAATAATGTGCTAGCTTTGAACGATTATCGCTGTCTGCAATTCGGATAATTGTGGTGCATTGTAGAAAATTAGAGCTCGGAGCCGATTGTGCCGCTTGAAAAATTGATTCCAACTGTTCATTAGTCAGTGGTGTTGATTTATAAGACCGAATTGAGCTGCGCTGACAAATTAAATCGATTGTCTCATTTTGCATATTGGCTCCTAGGCACCATTATTTTTTTATAAATTGCAAATCCCAAACACCATGCCCTAGATTTTGCCCACGTTTTTCAAACTTGGTAATAGGTCTGTCATCAGGTCTCGGGATATAGTCATTTGATGTAGATAAATTTTTAAACCCATCAGCTTGACTTAATACTTCAAGCATATGCTCAGCATAATGTTGCCAGTCAGTAGCTAAATGTAATACTCCATTAACTTTTAATTTTTCATGAATTAATTTAACAAATTCAGGTTGAATAATTCTGCGTTTATTGTGCCTTGCTTTATGCCAAGGGTCAGGGAAGAAAATTTGAACTTTATCTAATGATTCATTAGTTATCATATTTTCTAATACTTCAACTGCATCATGACACATTACTTTTAAATTGGTTAATTTATTTTCTTCGATTGCCATTAAGCAAGCGCCTACGCCTGGTCGATGGACTTCAATACCTATAAAATTTTTGTCTGGCGAGGATTTTGCCATCTCAATCAATGATGCACCCATACCGAAACCGATTTCTAGAACCAGCGGTTTGTCATTTTCGAAAGTGATTTGTGAGTGTGCATTATATTCAATGCCATATATAGGCCATAAATGAGTTAAAGCCTGTTGCTGCCCTTTAGTTAAGCGGCCTTGTCTCAATACAAAACTACGTATTGTTCGTTTAGATTCTGTCTCTTGATTATTCGTTTTTAATTGTTCACTCATTGTGTGTCTGCTGTTAGTATTAAATGATTTATCAAGGTAATTATTCACCTTTGTGGTACAGTATTTTAACCGATTTTTAATCTACTTCAAAAAAACATCATATTAACTTATATTTCTATATATTATTGTGATAGATATAAAATATTTGTAATAATTTTTTATAATGTAGTTGAGGATGATCTGTAAATGATTATATAATTATCACTCCGATTTAACCGATTACGTTTTATGTAATCATGATTACATGCTTGAGGATTTCTCGTGCCTGATATGAAGCTTTTTGCTGGTAACGCCACACCCGAACTAGCAAAACGTATAGCTAATCGTCTTTATACTTCTCTTGGTGATATTATTGTTAGCCGTTTTAGTGATGGTGAAGTCAATGTCCAAATTAATGAAAATGTCCGTGGTGAAGATGTTTTTATTATCCAATCAACTTGTGCGCCTACAAATGACAATTTAATGGAATTACTAGTAATGATTGATGCGATGCGTCGAGCATCTGCCGGTCGTATTACTGCTGTTATTCCTTATTTTGGTTATGCAAGACAAGATCGTCGAGTGCGTTCAGCCCGTGTGCCTATTACAGCTAAAGTTGTTGCAGACTTTTTATCAACTGTTGGTGTAGATAGGGTTTTAACGGTTGATCTTCATGCTGAACAAATTCAAGGCTTTTTTGATGTACCTGTTGATAACGTATTTGGTAGCCCTGTAATTTTAGAAGATATGTTACAACGTGATTTTGAACGCCCAATCGTGGTATCACCAGATATTGGTGGTGTTGTTCGTGCACGTGCAATTGCAAAACTTTTAAATGATACTGACATGGCCATTATTGATAAACGTCGTCAACGTGCAAATGAAGCAGAAGTGATGAATATTATTGGTGATGTAGCCGACAGAGATTGTATTTTAGTTGATGATATGATTGATACTGCCGGAACACTTTGTAAAGCGGCTGATGCATTGAAAGTTCGTGGTGCAAAACGTGTTTTCGCTTATGCAACTCACCCTATTTTCTCAGGAAAAGCGGTAAGTAACATTAAAGATTCTGCCATTGATGAAATTGTAGTTTGTGACACAATTCCATTAACAGCAGAAGTGAAAGCATTGAAAAATGTGCGCCAACTTACATTATCAGGTATGCTTGCTGAAGCAATTCGACGTATTAGTAACGAAGAATCAATTTCAGCAATGTTCCATCAATAATTTTTTTTCTGAATTAGATAAATGCCCCTTCTAGGGGCTTTTTTGCTAATAATAATTGACGACAGACTATTATGACAACAATTAAACTTATTGTAGGTTTAGCTAATCCAGGTAACGAATATGCTGCAACTCGCCATAATGCAGGAGCTTGGTATGTAGATCTTCTTGCTGAACGTTATAACCAACCGCTAAAAATTGATCCTAAATTTTTTGGATATAGCTCACGGATTAATATTCATGGTCATGATGTCCGTTTGTTAGTACCAACTACCTTTATGAATTTAAGTGGTAAAGCTGTTCAAGCAATGGCTTCTTTTTATCAAATTCAGCCCGATGAGATATTAGTTGCTCATGATGAGTTAGATCTCAATCCAGGTATTGCTAAATTAAAATTTGGTGGTAGTCATGGCGGTCATAATGGATTGAAAGATATTGCAAATAAACTTGGTAATAATTTGAATTTTTATCGGTTAAGAATTGGTATTGGACACCCTGGTGATAAGAATAAAGTAGTTGGTTATGTATTAAATAAACCATCTAAACCAGAACAAGATTTAATTGATAAAGCAATCGATGAATCAGTATATTGCACAGATATCTTACTGAAAGATGGAGTAGAAAGTGCAATGAATCGTTTGCATTCATTCAAAGCTTAAATTTGCTAAGATTAATATTTTCTGTATTCAACTAAATAAAAAAAAATCCACCTGATTAACAGGTGGATGACAAATCACGTATTCATTCCAGACTAAGAAAATAAGTGAGTAACGTTACCACCTTTTTCAGCAATTTTCTTCATAACTTCTTTAAACAACCATGTATTCATTGCTGCTGTATCGTCTGTACTACCGGTATAATTAAGTTCAGTTGCTAATTTTTTACGTGCATCTAAACTGTTATCAATACCTAATAATTTCAATAAATCAACAATTGATGTCTTCCAGTTAAGTTTTTCAGGAAATTTTTTAGCTAAATTATCTAAAATTGACATCACATCGATTTCAGAAATCGGATTTTTATTTTCTGATGTATTTTGTTGATTTTGGTCTGTATTACTATCTGTGTTGTTACTTGATGTTTTGTCTTTAACGGTGTCAGTGATTTTATCAACTTGCTCTTTCACTGCATCTTTTGCATGACCTACAGCGGCTTGTGCGCTTGGAAATATTTTAGAAAAAATATTATTTAAGATACCCATTTTACACCCCTTATGTTTAAACTGCTTATTGAAAAACTGCTTAACGATATAGATGTAGAAAATATCCTTTTCAGTATACCTGTTTGAAAGTAACACTGTCAAAAAGATATTTGCTGCTTTTATCTTTCAAAATTAGGCTACCAATTTTGGTCTCTATATCTATTTTTTTTAGCGATCTTTATTCGAACTTTTGTAAGTTAATCTATTGAATAAATTGTATAAATTTATTTTAAAGTAAATGATGTAATGATATTTTAAGGATTATTTATTATACCAATTACATATGAAATGTGATCAATGTCTCAAATTTAAACAAATTTGGCATACGATATAACAAATAAGTTGTAATATTTGGTTTACCAATATGTGGTGTGACATAAATTTTTTATGTTAGAAGTTTAAATTACAACTAGAGGTATATTATGAGTTCCATCTTTAAATCAGGGGGATATGTCCGTTGGGTGATGATCATTTTATTTGCAACGGGTGTTATCCTTAATTATGTTGATCGTAATGCACTAGGTATTATGGCTCAAGAGATTATACGTGATTTAAATATAACACCTAAAGAATACTCGTATATTACTGGTGCTTTTCAATTAGCTTATACCATTTTTCAACCTGTTGTAGGCTGGTTTATTGATGTAATCGGTTTACGAGTCGGCTTTGCGATAATGGTCATCATTTGGTCTATAATGTGCATACTTCATGCGGGTGCAGGCACATGGTTTCAATTAGCTATTTTACGTTTTTTTATGGGCGGTGCTGAATCTGTTGTTGCTCCAGCAAATGCTAAAGTCGTCAGTTTATGGTTTCCTAAAAAAGAACGCTCTATTGCTAATGGTTGGAGTATGGTTGGGTTTTCATTGGGTGCCATGATTGCACCTCCTCTTATTTATGCGATACATCAATTTGGTGGTTGGCAGCTAGCGTTCTTAATTCCAGGTTCTGTAGGGTTAATTTGGGCAGGAATATGGCTTTACTTTTTCAGTGAACCGTCGAAAAGCCGGTCTATTAGTGAGGCAGAAAGAAAATATATTTTATCCGATCAAGATGACACAGAGAGTCAACAAAACAAAAACATCTGGCAAGCGATTAAAAAAGTGATTTTGCAAAAAAAATTCTATGGTATTGCTATTCCAGCTTTTCTAGCTGAACCAGCTTGGGCTGCAGTGAATTTTTGGGTTCCTTACTATTTATTAACTGAACGCGGTATGCAATTAAAAGAGATGGCAATGTTTGTTTGGATTCCTTTCCTTGCTGCCGATTTTGGTGGTTTATCCTCCGGTTATTTTTCCCGTATGCTCAATAAGCGTTTTAATTTATCTCGTTTGAATTCGGCTTGTATAACTTATCTTGGTGCTGCTTTTTTCATGTTATCCATGGCGTTTGCAAGTTTAACACAAAGTCCTTATGCGGCAATTGCTTTAATTGCTATAGGTGCATGGGGGCATCAGATGTTATCTGCCATGCTAACTATTCAAGTGATTGAAAACTTTGATGGCAAAGAAGTATCAACAGTAAATGGTTTGCGTGGTAGCTCGGCTTGGATTGCTAGTTTCTTATTTACGATTATTGTTGGTCAGTTTGTTGCAACAATTGGCTTTAAACCTTTTTTTATTACTATGGGCTTTTTAGATATTATTGGGGCAATTATTATGTGTTCACTGTTGTATCAGCGTAAGCAAAAGGATTAATACCAAAATTATTATATTAGTTATGCAATAAAGAAGTACATCCTAACATAAATGCAAAAGGGCGGTTGACGCTCTTTTTTATTTTTGGATATCAATAATAGTAAAAAAGCCCATTATCTGGGCTTTATTTTGATTGTGTTAACAACGGAGTTTTATTCAAAAAATGCACGTTTAATTGCGTATTCTACGCCGCGAATTTCGGCTAATCCTCTTAAACGACCAATGGCAGAATAACCCGGATTCGTTTTCTTTTTCAGATCATCTAACATTTGGTGACCATGATCAGGACGAACTGGTATTAAACGTTTGATTCCCGCTTTTTTACGTCGTTCTTCTTCAGCAATAAGCACTTTAATTACGCCATACATATCAACATCACCTGCTAAGTGATCACCTTCGTGGAAAGATAATGGATTATCTTCACGAACTGTTGCGCGCAAATGAATAAAGTGAACTCTATCAGCAAATTTTTCAGCCATTGTAACTAAATCATTATCGCTACGAACGCCATAAGAACCAGTACAGAAGCAGAATCCGTTATGAATGCTATCAACTGTTTCTTTTATCCACTGCATATCTTCAATAGTTGAAACAATGCGTGGTAAACCTAAAATAGGTCTAGGAGGATCATCAGGATGAACAGTCAAAACAACGCCAACTTCTTCTGCGACTGGAACGATAGCTTTCAAGAAATAAGCATAATTCTCACGTAATTTAGCTTTATCAATACCGTCATATGTTGCAAGATGCGCTCGAAATTGATCTAGTGAGTAACCTTCTTCGGCACCAGGTAACCCAGCGATAATATTTCCAACAAGTTTATCTTTATCGGCTTGCGTCATATTTTCAAAATATTTTTTTGCTGAAATCTGATCTTCTTGTGAATAATCTTTTTCGGCATTAGGTCGTTTTAAAATATGAATATCAAATGCAGCAAAAGCAATTTGATCGAAACGTAGAGCTCTTGAACCGTCTGATAATTCATAACCTAGATCGGTGCGAGTCCAGTCTAATACTGGCATAAAATTGTAACAAACAGTATCAATACCACAAGCGGCTAAATTACGAATTGATTGTTGATAATTGGCAATATGTTGTTCAACGTTGCCAGAATGGGTTTTAATTTCTTCGTGAACAGGAATACTTTCAACAACTGACCAAGTTAGACCTTTGTCTTCAATCATTTTTTTTCGTTTTTTAATTTCGTCGATTGTCCAGATTTCACCATTGGGAATATGATGTAAAGCTGTAACAATTCCTGTTGCCCCTGATTGTCTAATATCGTCCAATGATACAGGGTCGTTAGGTCCAAACCAACGCATTGTTTGTTCCATTTAAATTCTCCTCAAAGATACTTCATTTACAAAATTATTCTAAAATGAAGATCCATAAACAATGCATATTTGTTTCTATTGGTTAACGATAGTGACCGGTATAGAGTCAAATAAATAACCATCAAAATTTGGATCTTCACTGTCAGAAACAGTCATTAATGTTTGTTTAACATTTTCTAAGTGCTGCCACATAGCATGGCGTGCAGCCATTGCATCTTTCAACTGTAATGCCTGTAGAATTTTTTCATGATCATATAACCATTTTTTTCGATAACTATGATCGGTTATTCTACTTTGTAGTTGGTCCCACATTTTACTTGATGAACGTTTTGTCCATAGATCTTCTAATAACCGCTCAAGTATTGAGTTTTTTGTGGCTCGAGCTATTGCAATATGAAACATTTCATCAGCACTATAGTCATCAAGTACATCTTGTTCTAAAATTTGACGTTCTTGTTCTAATATAGCTCTTAACTCTACAATATCAGCTTTTACAATTTGTGAGGCAGCAAAAGCGGCAATATTACTTTCAATTAATTGTCTCGCTTGTAATAATTCAAAAGGGCCAAAATCCTCTTCTTCTATTTCCCTGTCTTTTTCAGACAAGAACTCGCTTGGTAAACCAATTACATAAACACCAGAGCCTTTTTTTACTTCAACTAATTTTTCAAGCTCTAACATAATTAATGCTTCTCGAACTACCGTTCTGCTGACATCAAAAGTTTCAGCAATATCTCTTTCTGGTGGTAGACGATCACCAATTTTAAAAGTTCCACTTTTTAATAACAATTTTAACTCATTACCAATTTCTTGATAGAGTCGATTGCCTTTTGGCATAATATATAATCCTCAGAATACTATTAAGTTTATTGAAGATAATTATACGCTAATTATTAAACTCCTCTAAGTTAATAATAAAAGAAATCCATTACCCCTATAAATTGGCTTACCAATATTGTTGGCCATTATAAAGATTTTAGCAAACATCCCTATAAAATAAACCAAAAAATGTGACGTAAATCACAAAAATTGAAAAATAAAGATGAAAATTTTATCAACAAATGAAAATATGTCTAACCAATAAATATTACAGTTAGTTAATTACGGTGTATAACATGTTGAATTTATTAGAAATACCACAATTAATCAAAAATAAACCTTTATACAATAGGGAGAAAATGACCGCTCGTATTGTACATATAGGTTTTGGTGCATTTCACAGAGCACATCAGGCACTATTTACAGATCGTTTATTGAATAAAGGTAATAGTGATTGGGCTATCTGCGAGGTAAATATTGTTGGTGGCGAAGAGTTAATCAATGATATTAGAAAACAAGATCATCTATATACAGTGCTTGAAAAAGGCGCGACATCTAAACAAGCCTATATTATTGGAAGTGTAAAAGAATCGTTATTAGCACCAAGAGACGGTATTGAAACAATTTTAGAAAAAATGGCTGATCCTATTGTCGAAATTGTTTCATTAACGGTAACTGAAAAAGGCTACTGTATGTTGCCTGGTGGGACTGGTTTGGATTTGAATAATGAATTAATCAAAGCAGATTTAGCTTCTCCAAGTAAACCTATGTCAGCGCCAGGGGTTATTGTTGAAGCTTTATATAGAAGAATGCAAAGAGGATTGAAATCGTTTACGGCTTTATCATGTGACAACATGCCAGAAAATGGTTTAGTTTTGAGGAAAGCTATTTTAGATTTAGCAAATGCACGCGATCTTGAGCTGGCTAAATGGATTGAAAATAATACAACTTTCCCTTGTACGATGGTTGACCGTATTGTTCCTGCTGCAACATCTGAAACCCTAGAAGAAATTCAAGATGTATTAGGTGGCATGTATGATCCGTGTGGTATTGCTTGTGAGCCATTTATTCAATGGGTTATTGAAGATAATTTTGTCACTTCACGACCTAATTGGAACGAAGCTGGTGCTGAATTTGTTGATAATGTAGTGCCATATGAAGAAATGAAACTTCGAATGCTAAATGGTAGCCATTCATTTTTAGCCTATTTAGGTTATTTAGCTGGTTATGAGCACATCAATGATTGTATGAATGACGAAAATTATAAAAAAGCGACTTTATCGTTAATGATGCGACAGCAAGCACCAACCTTAAATGTTCCACCGCACGTTAATTTACAACAATATGCTGAAAAACTTATTGAAAGATTTAGTAACCCATCCCTAAAACATAGAACATGGCAAATCGCTATGGATGGTACACAAAAACTACCGCAACGCATACTTGATTCTATCCGTTGGCATATTAAACATAATTCTGATTTTTCATTACTAGCTTTAGGGGTAGCTGGTTGGATGCGATATGTTGGTGGTATTGATGACCATAAACAAGTAATCGATATTCGCGATCCAATGGTTGATGAGTTGAAAAAACTTGTTGCTGAGAGTGATGAAGGGGTAGAAAGAGTTAGCTCGTTATTAAGTTTAGAAGCTGTTTTTGGATCAGATTTACCAGCCAATTCATTATTCAGAGAAAAAATAACAGAACATTATCTTTCTTTAATGAAAAAAGGTGCCAAACAGACTATTAAGGATTTAGCTATATAAATTGGAAAGAAAAACAATGAAAAAATTCTTAGATGATAACTTTTTGTTACAAACTGATGCGGCACAAAAGCTTTATTTTGATTACGCTGAAGATCAACCCATATACGATTATCATTGCCATTTACCACCAAAAGATATCGCTGAAAATAAAAATTTCCGTAATTTAGCTGAAATTTGGTTAGCTGGTGATCATTACAAATGGCGAGTGTTACGGACAGCGGGAATTGATGAAAAATATATCACAGGTGATGCATCTGACTATGAAAAATATCTTACTTGGGCAAAAGTTGTGCCTTTAACGCTTGGAAACCCGATTTACCATTGGACTCATCTAGAGTTAAAAAGACCATTTGGTATAAAAAATATTCTTCTTAACGAAAAAACAGCTGACAAAATTTGGTCTGAGGCTAATGATAAATTAGCGACTGCTGCATTTTCAACCAGAGGTATTTTGACACAAATGAATGTCAAAGCAGTAGGAACAACTGATGACCCTATTGATTCACTTGAATATCACAAACAAATCGCTTTAGATGCTTCATTTAAAACTAAAGTAAGACCAAGTTGGCGACCAGACAGAGTTTTTAAAATAGAACTAACAGGCTTTGTTGATTATATTGTTGAATTAGGAAAAGTAACTGATATTGAAATTAATAGTTTTGAAAAATTACTTTGTGCGTTAACCAAACGATTAGATCATTTTGAACAACATGGTTGTGAAGCTTCAGATCATGGCATAGAAATTCTTCGTTATGCTGATATTCCTTCAGAAAAACAGCTTGATCAAATAATAGCAAAACGTCTTGCTAATCAGTCCCTTTCTGAACTGGAAATTGCACAATTTAGTACAGCAGTACTTGTTTGGTTAGGTAAGCAATATCATAAACGTAATTGGGTTATGCAATTACATTTAGGAGCTTTGCGTAATAATAATCAACGAATGTTTAAAATACTTGGTCCTGATGCTGGGTTTGACTCGATTGGCGATAGACCAATCGCTGAACCACTTTCTTCATTATTAGGTATTTTGGACTTAACTGATGAACTGCCTAAAACTATTTTGTATTGTCTAAACCCTCGTGATAATGAGGTCTTAGCGACTATGGCTGGTAACTTTCAAGGTTCAAATATTGCAGGAAAAATTCAATTTGGTTCGGGATGGTGGTTTAACGATCAAAAAGATGGTATGCAGCGTCAATTGATACAGCTTTCACAAATGGGGTTATTAAGTCAATTTGTGGGAATGCTAACTGATTCTCGTAGTTTTTTATCCTTTACAAGGCATGAATATTTTAGGCGAATTTTGTGCAATATGATCGGTAGTTGGATGGAAAATGGTGAAATCCCTGCTGATTTTGATTTGGTTGGGAATATGGTTAGGGATATCTGTTTTGATAATGCTTATCGTTATTTTCAAACTAAAATCCATAAATAATATGCCAGTGTTATATACTCAAAGCTTTACTTGTTTGACTAACTGTGTTGTTGAATGTTTTAAATAAATTGATACCAATTAAGAGGTTGTCTAATGAAAACGTTAAAAAAATGGATATTTAAAAAAGAGCAAAATAACTGTATTGAACTTTTAGTGGATGAAAAATACTGTTTTTGCTTATACGTACTAGAAGAAAGAATGTTCCGAGTCCTAATTAAGCGACCGGAAAGTTTATCATTGGACAGAACTTGGAGTATCGCGCCAAATGGCGATGTTCCATTAGAAGGACGAGATAGATTAAGCACCGAGGGTTTTTCGCTACCAACATATCAATTGTCACATTCAGATAATCAAATTACAGTAAGCACACAACAATTACGTGTGACAATTAAGCAACCACTGTCGTTAATGTGGGAGTATAAGAACAAAAATCAACAATGGGAACTTCTGGTTGAAGATAGAAGTACCAGTGCATATCTAATAAACCCGCATGGTGATGGTATTGCACATTACCAACGAAGGTATCAAGATGAACAATACTATGGTTTGGGTGATAAAGCCGGGGATCTTAATCGTGCAGGTCGTCGTTTTGAAATGCGTAATCTTGATGCCATGGGGTATAATGCTAAAGATACCGATCCGCTTTATAAGCATATTCCGTTTACCATTACGCATCGTAATCAAGTCAGTTTTGGACTATTTTATGATAATTTAAGTAGTTGTTGGATCGATTTAGGAACAGAACACGATAATTATCACTTGCCATATCGTCGTTATCAGGCTGAAGCGGGTGACATCGATTTTTATATCTTTTTGGGTCCAAAAATTATCGATGTGACTAAGTCTTTCATTAAACTGACGGGTAAAACCTTTTTTGGCCCTAAATGGAGTTTAGGGTATAGTGGTTCAACAATGTTTTATACCGATGCCCCGAATGCTCAAGAACAAATGCAAAATTTCATTGATTTGTGTAAAGAACATGGCATTGCTTGTGATTCATTTCAACTCTCTTCGGGATATACATCAATTAATGGTAAACGCTATGTGTTCAATTGGAATTATGATAAATTCCCTAATCCGAAAGCGTTCACCCAATCTTACCATACTGCGGGTTTGAGAATTGCAGCCAATATTAAGCCTTGTTTGTTACAGGATCATCCCAAATATAAAGAAGTGGCTGATAAAGGACTATTTATTAAAGATTCGGAAATTGATGCTCCAGAACGCTCAATGTTTTGGGATGATGAAGGCTCTCACTTAGATTTCACCAATCCACAAGCCTATAATTGGTGGAAACAAAATGTTACTGAGCAGCTTTTGCAGATGGGAATTGACGCGACATGGAATGATAATAATGAATTTGAAGTGTGGGATGGTGAAGCTCGTTGTCATGGCTTTGGTCAGGAAATTGCGATCAAACATATTCGTCCAGTTATGCCTTTACTTATGTCTAGAGCTTCAATGGAAGCACAACAAAGCTATAGCCCAACTATTCGTCCTTATTTAATTTCTCGTTCAGGTTGTGCGGGTATTCAACGCTATGTGCAAACATGGTCGGGAGATAATCGTACCAGTTGGCAAACGCTTAAATACAATATACGAATGGGCTTAGGTATGAGTTTGTCCGGTCTTTATAATGTCGGGCATGATGTAGGTGGTTTTTCGGGTGATAAACCAGATGCAGAATTATTTGTACGTTGGGTTCAAAATGGCATTATGAATCCGCGTTTTACCATTCATTCTTGGAATGATGATCATACCGTCAATGAACCGTGGATGTATCCTGAAGTCACACCAATTATTCGCGATACAATTTGCCTTCGATATCAATTATTGCCTTATTTTTACAATTTACTGTGGCAAGCTCACCAACATGATGAACCAATGCTGAGACCAACATTTTTAGATCATGAACATGATTTACAGACATTTATTGAAACTGATGATTTTATGATTGGTCAGGATTTATTAGTGGCAAGTATTGTTGAACCTGGTCAACGTCAGCGAGCCGTTTATTTACCAGACAATCAGGTTGGTTGGTATTGTTATCATTCTCATCAGTGGTTTAGTGGTAAACAGTCAATAACTTTACCCGCACCATTAGAATCATTTCCATTATTAGTTAAAGCTGGCTCGATTATTCCTGTTTCAAAACGCCTAGGTTATGTGAATCATAAACTCGATGATTATCGAGAGTTTAAAGTTTTCCCAGCAAAAGGTGTTCATACATCTCAAGGTTCTTTCTTTGAAGATGATGGTGAAAGTTATGCTTATCAAAATGGTGTTGGGTTATGGATCAATTGGCAGTTAGTTTCGACTAATGATCGAATTGATCTTCGTTTGAAAGCCAATGGAAGTTATATTCCAGCTTGGCAAGAGCTGGTCATTACCTTACCAAAAGGAGAATTGCGTACACTTTATATTAACGATGAGCTAGTAAATAAGGTTAATTTAAGTGCAATAAGCTAATGTACTTACTTACACTATGCTTTCAAAACTTTTTAAAGTGTATAAATAATTAGTATTTAAATGTGAATTAAAAGATAAATTTTAATTTATTGGTGCTTTTATTAGGATTAATAACATTTGATTTACTTTATTGTATCAACTATTTAATGTAACTGATCCAAGAGTATTATGATTCAGGAATGAGAAAAATTCAGAACACAAATTTTAATCTTAATTAAAGCCACCTTATTTTGAAATTTATTTTCTATTATGCCTTGATGAAGATTTAAAAAACTGTAAATTTATATTTATAGCAGGACATTTTTTATGAAATAAGGTAAATTATTTAAAGTTGTATTTTATATACAAAGTTAACGTGACTTTAAGAATGTAAGGATAAACATAATAGATGCGTTATAACCAGCCACAAATATTACCGTCGATTTTGTCACAACAATCTTGGTTATCTGAGATAAAAGAAAGAACATTTGCATTGGCTAAATTAGCGGATGTAATTAATGAGTTATTGCCTTCTCCATTACAACAGCAATATAGAGTCGCAAATTATCGTCAAGGTATTCTTATTCTTGAGGTTAGTTCAGCTAACTGGTTAACAAGAATAAAATACGAACAAAGTAATTTGATTTCAGGTATACGTGAAAAAATCTTACCTTCGTTATCCTCTATTCAATATAAGATTAATCCCACTATTGCGACAAATAACTCACAATTAGTTAATTTTTCAAATAAGAATGCTAAAATTAATAATGTGATTACGATTCAAACAGCAATATATTTAAATGCTTTGGCTGAGCAAGCACCTGAAAAACTAAAAAAACAATTGATAAAACTTGCTAACCATGCAAAATAAGCTAAACAATATTTAGAAATAATAAATGAAAAGATACAGGAGTGAAATATGGATAAAAGTATGATGACCTATATTATCATCGCCTTAATAATTGGTTTTATTGTGGGAATAATTTTCATCAATTTTGTTTCTCAAAAAGGACGTAAATATGCCAAAGTTAAACGCGAATTGGAACAAGCCCAAGAAGAATTAGCATCTCAAAAACAGATGATGGTTAAACATTTTTCTCATAGTGCTGAAATATTGGATAATATGGCCAAAGATTTTCGTCGCTTATATCAACATATTGCTGAAACTTCTGGGCAATTTGTAACTTCTGATGATATGCCTATGATTGATTTAGAAGCCGTCAATAATGATATCAGTGTCAAAAATGAATTAACACTTGAAAAGCAGCCTAAAGACTATTCAGATAATCCTTCAGGATTATTCAAAAATGATGAAGTGAAATCTTAATTAATTTTCAACATTTCTTAGTTTTATTAGGCTATTTATGTTTTAAATATCAAATTTCTTAAATAAGAGAGTTTTATGATGAGTCATTCTTTACGAAAACCAAAAAAATTATTAAGTATAATTGCATTAAGTTTAGGTTTAAGTTTAGCTACATTATCTAATGCCAATGCGGCATTCCCATTTTTACCAACGGATAATAACCAACAACAACCATCGTTGGCACCAATGTTGGAAACCGTTTTACCTTCGGTAGTAAGTATTAAAGTTGAAGGTACTGCTCAAATGCAAAATAATATGCCGGAAGAATTTAGACGATTTTTCGGTTATCCGGATAGTCAATCTAGGCCTTTTTCGGGATTAGGTTCTGGTGTCATTATTGATGCTGAAAAAGGTTATATTGTTACCAATAATCATGTAATTGATAGTGCCGATAAAATTACGGTAGTAATAAATGACGGTCATGAATATCAAGCAAAACTGATTGGTAAAGATCCACAAAGTGATATTGCTTTATTAAAAGTGGATAATGCAAAAAAATTAACCTCAATCAAACTTGCTGACTCAGATAAAACGCGAGTTGGTGATTACGTTGTTGCGATTGGTAATCCATTCGGTATCGGTCAAACTGTTACTTCAGGTATCATTTCTGCGTTAGCTCGTAGTGGGTTAAGTATGGATGGCTTTGAAAATTTCATTCAAACTGACGCGTCAATTAACCAAGGTAATTCCGGTGGTGCTTTAGTTAACTTAAATGGTGAACTAGTTGGGATAAACACTGCTATTATTGCGCCAAGTGGGGGTAATGTAGGAATTGGTTTCGCTATACCTAGTAATATGGTTAGAAGTTTGACGTCTCAACTTATTGAGTATGGTGAAGTTAAACGAGGTGTTTTAGGTATAAAAGGTAATGAATTAACATCAGATATTGCTAAAGCTTTTGACCTTGAAGTACAAAAAGGTGCTTTTGTTAGTGAAGTTATAGATGATTCTGCTGCAAAAGAGGCAGGAATTAAATCTGGTGATGTCATCATTTCTATGGACGGTAAACCGGTTGATAGTTTTGCAGAGTTACGCGCAAAAATCGCGACAACTGGAGCTGGTCGTACAGTTAAATTAGGTTTGATTCGAGATGGCAAAGAGATTTCTGTTGAGGTTAAATTGAAAAACGGTGATGCATCCAGTACCGAAGCAAAATCTTTACATCCAGCACTTGAAGGTGCAACACTTGTTAATGGTGATATAAAAGGACAAAAAGGTGTATTAATTGAGAGTATTGTTAAAAACTCTCCTGCTTCACGTTTAAGTTTACAAGAAGGTGATCTTATCACTGGGGTCAATAAGTCTAGAGTTAATAGTATTTCTGAACTACGTAAAGTGATTGATAGCAATCCTTCTGCAATCGCTTTAAATATTGTCCGAGGAGATAGCCGTCTATATCTTATCTTACGTTAAGTAATTATATAGCTAAAAATCGTCGATGCTTTGCATCGACGAAAACTTCATTTTAACCATCAGTTAGATATGATAGAATCCTATCAACTATTCTCATCTTTATAATAATTATGCTTAAAAAGTTTCTTTGGCCAATATTAATTGGTGGTGTGTTAGCGATAGTATTACTCATTATTTTCCCTTCTTTAAGAAATGGAACGCAATCAGATTTTTCCAGATCTATTTTTAATGAAGAACCTATGAGTTATTCTGACGCGGTTAAGATTGCTGCTCCAGCAGTAGTAAATATCTACAGTCGATCGATTAATTCTGTTCCAAAACAATCACAAGATGGCCCAATTACACCGCTAGGTTCTGGTGTAATTATGAGTGAGTATGGCTATATCATTACCAATTATCATGTTGTTGATGGAGCTGAACAAATTATTGTTGCTTTGCAAGATGGTCGAATTTTTGAAGCATTACCTGTAGGTTCCGATAAGTTGGTTGATATTGCTGTGCTTAAAATAGAGGCAACTAATATCCCGGTCATACCTATTAATTCTAAACGAGACCCAAAAATTGGTGATGTTGTTTTAGCTATTGGTAATCCATACAACATCGGTCAAACGATTACCCAAGGTATTATTAGTGCGACAGGGCGTGACGGATTAAGCCCATATCGTCGACAAAACTTTATTCAAACTGATGCATCGATTAATCATGGTAATTCAGGTGGAGCTTTAGTAAATACTAAAGGTGAGTTGGTAGGCATTAATACATTAACATTTGCTAAAAATCTCGGTAATGATGTTCCTGAAGGAATTGGTTTTGCCATCCCAACAGCATTAGCCGTTAAAATAATGGATAAATTAATTCAAGATGGGAAAGTGATTCGAGGCTATATTGGCATTGATGGGTTAGAATTCGCCCCAACGCAAAATCCTAGTGATTTACCGAAGGTATTAGGTATATTAGTTACCAATGCTGAAGGACCTTCATTACAGGCTGGCGTTGAAGCAAATGATATATTAATTATGGTTGATAATAAACCAGTAAAATCCATAGTAGAAACTATGGATCAAATTGCAGAGTTGAAACCAGGAACAATCGTCCCCATATTAGTTTTGCGAAATGGAGAAAAGATTGAACTTCAAGTAACTATCGGGCAATTACCGGTTTAGATTGGTCGATTATTACTTGATTATCTTTCATATAGGACGTATAATTCGCACCCTTATCATGTTATTTAACACTCGTATGGTGTATAGATTTTGCGATTAAGCCGTTTATATAGCGATACGAACAAACTTTAGAGGTTTATTATGAAAGAAGGTATCCATCCAGAATACACTGCAATTACAGCAACTTGTTCTTGTGGTAACACAATTAAAACTCATTCAACTATTGGTCATGATATTCATCTTGACGTATGTGGTGAATGTCACCCGTTTTATACTGGTAAACAACGTGATGTTGCAACTGGCGGACGTGTTGATAAATTCAAACAACGTTTTGCAATGGTTGGTGGTAAAAAATAGTTTTACTAAACTAACGTTGTCAAAAAGGCGCTTTAAGCGCCTTTTTTGTATCTACTATTCTATTTTAATTCAATCATTCGTCGATTAAATCCGGATCGATGCCTAAATCTCTCATCATTTTTTGTGCTTGTTGTGGAATTCCATCATCACGATCTTTCTGAAGATCTTCATCACAAGGGAGTGGTTGACCAGTATAAGCGTGTAAAAAGGCTTCACATAATAATTCACTATTCGTTGCATGACGTAAGTTATTGACTTGTCGCCTTGTTCGCTCATCAGTTAATATTTTAAGTACTTTCAACGGAATTGAGACTGTAATTTTTTTTACTTGTTCACTTTTTTTACCATGTTCAGCATAAGGGCTGATATAATCGCCGTTCCATTCCATCATATTTTTCACCAAATCACATCACAAATAATGTGGGTAATTTTAGCGTTTTTTTTATTTAGCTGCAATCTATACACCAAGATAGTTAGACGTCTAGACATGTTGACGTCTTTTTTTATTGTGCTATTCTTATACAATTATTAGATATATAAAATGCTTGGTAGGAAGGTTGTTATGGCTAGTGATTCTAAAAATCTAAGACAAGGTGCTAATTTTAGCCAAGGCACGATAGCTGTTCGTGGTGGAATTAATACAGATGATCAATTTGGTAGCGTAGTTCCTGTTATTACGCCTTCAACATGTTATCGTTATGAAGAGTTTGCAACACCGAGGAAGTTTGATTATGGTCGCAAATCCAATCCAAGTAGACGATTAGTCGAAGAAACCGTTGCTAAATTAGAAGGTGGGGCGGATGCTATTTTAACTAATTGCGGTATGTCAGCAATACATCTAATTAGCGTTGCCTTACTTAGTCCAAATGATGTTGTTGTTGCGCCTCATGACTGTTATGGCGGTAGTTATCGATTATTTAATAGTTTGAGTCAAAAAGGCTATTTTAAAACAAAATTTGTTGACCAATCAGATTCTGTTGCTTTGAAAGAAGCACTTAGCTTAAAACCTAAATTAGTCTTAATTGAATCACCAAGTAACCCTTTGTTACGAGTTGTCGATATAGAAGCGATCACTCGACAAGCTCATGAGGTTGGTGCTTTGGTTTTAGTCGATAACACTTTTATGACACCAATTTTACAAAAACCATTGGAGCTTGGTGCTGATATTGTTAGCCATTCTTGTACTAAGTTTTTGAATGGCCATTCAGATTTACTCGCTGGAATATTGGTGTTTAAAGATCAACAATTAGCAACGGATGTACTATGGTGGGCCAATAATATCGGAACATCTACCTCGTCATTTGATAGTTATTTGTTATTACGTGGTTTAAGAACGCTAGCAGCAAGAGTTAAATTACAGCAAGAAAATGCGCAAAAAGTGGTAGAATTTTTAGCAAATCACCCTAAAATTGCAAAAGTTTTTCATCCATCATTACCTTCAAATCTTGGACATGATATTGCGAAAAGACAACAAAAAGGTTTTGGTTCACTGCTAAGTTTTGAATTAGCAGGTGATGCTAATGTTATGCCGAAATTTTTAAATGCACTCAATATATTTACATTAGCCCAATCACTTGGTGGTGTGGAAAGTTTAATCTGTCATCCTGCAACTATGACTCATTCAGGAATTAGTGCTGAAGCACGTAAAACCGCAGGTATATCCGATCAATTATTACGTATTTCGGTTGGTCTTGAAGATATCAGTGATCTTCTTAATGATTTAGAACAAGGACTAGCTCAAATCTAAATTTTATCTGCTGATCAATAGGATTGAGAAATAATTGATTTTATCAATCCTATTTTCCTTTGCTTTCATAATAATGCACTATTTTACTTTTTGACTAACTAAAGTGGTTAAATTAGTGTTTATATTTGCCTCAAAAACCCCGTTCCTCAACTCAAAAATTCAATATCACTCCATATCTATAAATCATCTAATTTACATTAAAACTGAATTATTATCAGGCTAATACAGTGATGTAGTTCATATTTGAAGTTATGACAAGAGATTAGGCAAACAATTATTTCCAGTATAGCTGTTTGTTTCAACAACTATCATGATGGGCTTTTTTAAAGCCCATCCCTGTTTTTAATCTTTAATGCCATTATCTTTGATGACTTGCTGATACCAATAAAAACTATCTTTTTTAATTCGATTAAGTGTTTTTAAGTCATGATCATCTCGATCAACATAAACAAAGCCATAACGTTTTTTGAAACCTTGATGAGAACTTAGTAAATCAATTACTGACCATGGACAATATCCAAATAGTTCAACCCCATCTTCAATTGCATCATGACAAGCTAATATGTGCGATTTGATATAATCAATTCGATAATCATCATGTACTTTATTGTCAGCAGTTAATGTATCTGGAGTACCTAATCCATTTTCAGTAATAATTAATGGTAAATGATATTGACGATAATATTCATTTAATACTAGTCTTAACCCCATCGGGTCAATTTGTGCACCATAAGTAGATGCGGTTAAATTTGGGTTTTTCTCAATTTTGAAATAACCATATAGATCGAAATCAATATCTTTTTCTTTAGTGCCAAATGGATGAGCATCATCTTCCGGTAAATAGCTTGCGACTAATGTTCGATAATAATTTACGGCAATAAAATCAGGTTTAGCTTTTTTTAATATTTCGGCATCTTCTGGTTGTGTAATAGGGTAGATACCACAACGTTGCAAATAATGTTTGTAGTATCCCGGATAATCACCAAAACAGTACATATCTAGGGCATAATTAGTTTTAAAATTATCATTCATTTTAGCTGCCCAAACATCCATTGGTTTATTACTTGCAGGATAGGTCATGGTGGATGATACCGCTGGTCCTACTTTGCTTCCAGTAATTAGTTCATGACAATCATTTGTTGCCATCGCATGAGCAACAAACATGTGATAATCCATTTGAGCTCTCACTTTTTCTGTGTCGGCTGGTGCGACTTTGTACATGTTCATTCGTTCATTAACACGAATCATCAAATTTTGTTCATTATTGATTTGCCAGTTTTTTACCCGATCACCAAATGCTTTATAGCAGACCTGAGCATAGCGTCTAAACGCATCGACACAACGGCGGTCTTGCCAACCATTATATTTATCAACTAAGGCAAATGGTAAATCAAAGTGATAAAGAGTAATAAATGGAATGATATTATTTTTGATTAATTCGTTAATTACTCGATTATAAAAATCAATTCCAGCTTGATTTATTTCACCGTCCCCATCAGGAATAATACGTGCCCATGATATTGAAAAACGATAAGTTTTTAATCCTAATTCTTTAAACAAAGCAATATCACTCTCTACATGATGATAGAAATCACTGGCAACTTTGCTATCGGCTTGCACTGCAGAGCGTTGAAATGAGTTATAATCAGCAACGGTCATCCCTTTTCCATCAGCATCCCATCCACCTTCAATTTGAAAAGCAGAAGATGATGCTCCCCACCAAAAATCCTTAGCAAAAGCTTTCATATATTAACCTCTAAACTTGAATAAATAATAAATTGTCTTTTTTACTGACGTGACCTTTTTGACAATATTCTATATTTTTATATTGATCTGAATTAGCAACAATAATCGAAGTCGTTAAATCGAATTCTTTTATTTTATCAATATCAAATGAAACTATTTTGGTTCCTTTTGTGATGTGTTGGCCTGCTTGTACATAGGATTTAAAATATTTACCTTGTAATTTAACGGTGTCAATTCCAATGTGAATCAACAGTTCAATACCATTATCTAATGTTAGACCAATAGCATGTAAAGTAGGGTAGAGTACTGATACTGTACAATCCGCTGGTGCAACTATTTCTCCTACCTTAGGATAAACCGCGATCCCTTTGCCCATCGCTCCTGAAGCAAATACTTCATCTTTGACTTGATTTAAGGCAATGACCTCACCCTCAACAGGCGATAGAATAGTTGTATCAGTGGTTAATAAAGTTTGAATTGTTTTTGATTCTTTTTCGTTTGGTATGTCATTAAATCCAACAATCATTGTCATAATGCATGAACCAAAAAATGCAAAGCCTATACCAATTAAATAGCATAAGAATGCTTTTGTACCTGCTTCGGCATAAACAGGTATTGTTAATACCCCTTGGTTGGCAAAGGCTGTACCATAAGATCCTCCCCAACCCATTAATCCTCCAGCAAGTGCACCACACACAACTGCACAAATCATTGGTTTTTTCAATCTTAAGTTAGCGCCATAAATCGCTGGTTCGGTAATGCCGAACAAGGCTGTGATTGTTGCCGATGCGGCAACGGTTTTTAAATTTTTATTTTTGGTTTTGAAAAATACACCTAATGCGGCTCCAGCTTGTGAAAAGTTCGCCGCTCCAGCGAAAGCAAGTAAGTTCTGGCGTCCGGTTTGAGCTACGTCATTAATGCCGATTGGTACAATAGCACGATGTGCGCCAAAGATGACTAAAATACACCATATACCACCAATAAATGCACCTAATAAAATAGGGCTAACACCCATAATGTAGTAATAGATCCAGTTTATAAATTCGCCAATATAGATGCCAATAGGACCGAAAATAAGTAAAGTAGCTGGTATCATGATAAGTAATGAAAAAGTTGGCACCATGATAATTTTTAATACTTCAGGGATAATATATTCCAAAAATCTTTGTACATAACTTAAAATAAATACCGCTAATATAATTGGGATAACGCTAGACGTGTAACTTGCTTTGGTTAATTCAATGGTAAACAGAGTGACTTCAGTTTTACTTGCCATTAAATTGACAATTGATGGATAACATAATGTTGCACCAATTATCATCGATATAAATTCATGAGCTTTAAATACTTTAGCAGCGGTATAGCCAAGTATTATTGGCATGAAGTAGAAAACTGCATCTGATGCAGCATGTAAAATCGTGTAGGTGTTATAAGTTTTGATATCAGTTTGATAGTAATAATTACCTATCATAACCGCTATAGCTAAAATTCCCTTTAACATACCTGATGCTGCAATAGCTGGGATGATTGGTGTAAAAATAGCTGCAAAAGCATTAAGTATTTTTACCCCTAATGAAACTTTAGGTTCCGTTTGATTACTTTGTTCTAACTCGCCAATTAGAGGGAGGAGTTGCTCATAAATTTTGGTGACTTTATTGCCTAATACTACTTGGTATTGTCCACTACTTTCAACAACGGAAATCACACCTTCTGTCTGTAATAATTTTTCGCGATTAGCTTTTTTACTGTCATTTAATTGAAACCGTAAGCGAGTAAAGCAGTGTGTTAAGTTGATAATATTCTCTTTACCGCCTACTAATTCAAGTATTTGCTGTGCAATTTTTTGATAGTCCATTATTTTCTCCATTACTTAAAGAATGGTTATTCATTGATAAAAAAGCTTAATACACTAAAAATTATCATTATTATATAAATCATAAAGTTAAGATATTTGAATTATGAATTTAGTAAGATCAATTTTTATCACTTTTTAATTCACTTCAAGCTAGCATACTTTAAAAAATTAGACAAGTTTGTCATAATTATTGCTAAATAATTTATTTAGATATATTTTTAGAGCAAAAAATTATCAGTATTAAAATTGTGGATAAATGAAGTCAGCCAAGAAGAAGTCTTATTTATTGTTGTGTATTGTGTTTTTTTTCTGGTATGCACAATATATCTATATTCCTTATCAAACCCCTTATCTTGCAGCGATAAATATATCGACTACTATGATCGGAATGGTGGTTAGTGCTTATGGGTTTTCGCAATTATTCTTAAGATTGCCGGTTGGTTTATTAGCCAATGTAAAAGAGAAACATAAAATTTTTATTGTATTAGGCACCTTTTTTGCCGGAATTGCATCGGTGATTCGTATTATTGAACCGAATGGAACTGGTTTTCTCGTTGGTAATATAATTTCAGGTTTCGCCAGTGCAATGTGGATCTCTTTTATGGTGCTCTTTTTAGGTTTTTATCCCAAATCTAAAAAAGGGTATGCAACTAGTTTAATTATAATGGTTAATAATCTAGGTGTGTTTTTAGCCTTTTTAACAAGTACATTATTGTATGATTATATTCATATGGTAGGAATTTGTGTGCTTAGTTGCTTTAGCGGGTTATTGGCTTTTATTTTAGCAATAAAGCTAAAATATCCGGAAAAGATCCATCATGATTTTAACTATCATCTTTTGTTTAGCGCATTATGTAATCGAAAATTATTGTTTTTCTCATTTCTTGCTTTAATTCAGCAAGGGATTCAAATGTCTACCACAATGTCTTTTACTAATCAGATATTGAGTGATTTAGGGGGGAATGCATTTTTAATTGGCATTTCTTCAATTGTCTATATGTTATCTTCAGTTCTATTTGCTAAATTGGGGGCGACTAAGTGGATTAATCTGATGAGAATTTCAAGCTGGGTAATTTTATCTTTTCTATTACTAGCACTTTATTGTATTTTAGTACCTCAGGTCTCTTCTGTTTATATTATTCTTCTATTGCAAATTATCCCTGGTATAGGGACGGGTATACTATTTTCGTTTTTAAATTTTGAAGCGATGATAGATGTGCCATCATATGCTCGTTCTGCTGCCATGGGATTATTTCAAGCTATTTATGCACTAGGTATGACGCTATTTCCAATTATTGTTGGAATAATTAGTTTGAAATGGTCGATGATAATCGCCTATTTTGCCTTAGCCGGTATAGCAATAATAGGCGCAATTTTATCAATGATTTACTGGTTAAAATTTAGAAAGCAGACCACTTAAAATTTTATATAGTGAGCACACTATCTTATTAGTTAAATGGTTTTACTATTGAAATTAAGCCTAATAATCATTAGGTGATGCTTGTGCAAGTACTTCGCGATTACCATTATGACTTGGCGCACTTATAATCCCTTCAACTTCCATTTGTTCTACTATTCGAGCAGCGCGATTGTAACCAATTCTAAATTTGCGTTGGACGCTTGATATTGATGCTCGACGGGTTTCAACCACAAATGCTACTACTTGATCGAAAAGTGGATCGAGTTCTTCGTCGGTCATATCGAAGCTATTACCTTCATTATCATCAGTTGAAACTGTTACATTCTCGATATATTTAGGTGTGCCACGCGCTTTCCAATCTTGCACAACTGCATGAACCTCTTCATCACGTACAAATGCGCCATGAACACGAATAGGAATTGAGCTATTTGGTGCTAAATAGAGCATGTCACCCATACCTAGAAGTGATTCAGCCCCCATTTGATCTAAGATAGTACGTGAATCAATCTTGCTTGAAACAGTAAATGCTATTCGAGTTGGTATGTTGGCTTTGATTAAACCAGTAATCACATCAACTGATGGGCGTTGAGTCGCAAGTACTAAGTGAATACCAGCTGCTCGAGCTTTTTGTGCAAGTCGTGCAATGAGCTCTTCGACTTTTTTTCCAACGGCCATAATTAAGTCGGCGAATTCATCCACCATAACCACAATATATGGAAGTTTTTCAAGCGTTGGCATTTCAAGATCCATACTATCAGTGGGTTTCCAAAGAGGATCTGGAATTGGTCGTCCCATTTCTTCGGCAAGTTTGATTTTTTCGTTAAAACCAGCAATGTTACGAACGCCCAATGCTGACATCAATCGATAGCGACGCTCCATTTCATTAACACACCAGTTAAGAGCATTAGCCGCATCTTTCATATCAGTTACTACTTGAGTCAATAGATGAGGAATCCCTTCATAGATAGATAGTTCTAACATTTTAGGATCAATCATTATAAACCTAACATCTTCAGGTTGTGATTTGTATAAAATGCTTAATATCATGGCATTAACACCTACTGATTTACCTGAACCGGTCGTTCCTGCAACCAATAAATGTGGCATTTTAGCTAAATCTGCAACCACTGATTGTCCTGCGATATCTTTTCCTAATACAATTGTTAAAGGAGATTGTGCATTTTTAAATTGTGGACTATCTAATACTTCTCTGAAATAAACAGTTTGTCGATTTTTATTTGGTAATTCAATTCCGACATACGGTTTACCTGGAATAACCTCGACCACCCGTACTGAAGGCATTGATAATGAGCGTGCTAAATCTCGGTCAAGTGTCGAAATTCTTGCTGCCTTAATACCTGGTGCAAGTTCAATTTCGAAGCGAGTAATAACGGGTCCAGGTAAATAATCGACAACTCTAGCTTTTACTCGATAATCAGAGAGGCTTTTTTCGATTTGCTCTGACATTGCATTTAATGCCGCGTGATCAACTTCAATTCGAGTTGTTGGTGGTGGCGTTAATAAATTTAACGAAGGTAACGGTGTTGTTGGTTTAGGTAAAGGCTTATCATTGCGTTTTAGCAAAGGATGAATAAGGCTTTCTTCCTTATCCTCGTCCTCGTCCGTAACTTCTTTTATTTCATTTTTAGTTTGTTGTTCATTTGATTCGTTTACTACCTCATTTTGATATATGTCATCAATGAGAGGGTTTTCTTCTTTAAGAAGTGATATATCAACATCTTCGGGTATCTCAAATTCGGCTGGAATATCATTAGTATTATGATATTCAGGTGTAATACTTGGTGATGTTTCCGCTAAAGGTTCGATTACAATTGGATCAACTGAATCTTGAGATGCAATATGATTTAGATTAATTTTTGGCTCATTATGCTCCATAGTGAATAAAGGTTTACTTGGTGCATCGGCAATAGCGTATTTATCTTCTTCAAAAGGTTCTAAGGCCTCACGACTATTAATTTCTCCATCAGATTCTGTTGAACTCATATCACTCGTGGTGCTTTCATTCATATTTTTCAAAATAGTTTCCATTCGCGCTAAAATCGCGTCAGGATCCATTTCTTTTTTAGATATATCTTTAGTCGGTTGGTTAGTTTCGTTAGGAGATGTATTTGCCTCAATAGATTGCAATAATTGAGCAGCAGTTTTTATAAATACTTCATCATCTTTTAATGAAATAGGTTTAGTTGTACTAATATCTGATTCTGTCGCCAATTTGGTTGAGTCAATATTATCACTACTATCAACATCAATAGGTAGATCAAATTGAGGCTGTTTTTCTGTTGTTAATTTGTCTTCTTGCTTCGAATCAGCTGGTTGTGAAACTTTATCCGGAGTAAATAACCATTTTATTGGTGACAGGATGAACATAACTAAAGCACCAATTTTTTCAAACAGATAAAGCCAAGAGAAACCAGTTAAAAGCGTAATACATGCTAGTGTTGTTGCAAGCAAAGCTAGAGAGGTAGCTAAGCTACTCATAACAGGTAGAAGGCTTTCAATTACTATCGAACCTAAATAACCACCTGCTTGGAATTGTTCTGGATCGCGAATATTAAGAGCAAAAAAACCACAACAACTAAGTACAAAAGCTAAAATGCCGATAATTCGGAAAGAAACACTAAAATAGTTAATAGGATCACTGGCATGGCGGTAAAAGTAACCCATTAATTGTAAACAAAAAAAGATAATAATAACCGGTAAACTATAGGCGATTAATCCAAAAAACTGAAATAAGATATCAGAAATATATGCACCAATATAACCGCCTAAGTTGCTAATAGGATAGTGCCAAGCTGTACGTGACCAGCCAGGATCTGATGGGTTGTAAGTAAACAGTGATAAAAATAAGTAAACAGACAGGCCTATTAATGATAATAGAATTAATTGTGCAACAATCTGTCTTCTTGTAATTTTAGATTTTTTCAAACACGTACCTAAAAACTATCTTAATTAAAAATTTTGAGTATTTTATCATAAATTGAACCTACTCATAGCGTGAAAGGTGTATAAAAACTAATTTATTAGCAACTATTAATTCGATAGCGTTAAGGTTTGATTAAATCTTTTTGCATTCAACACGTAATGTTGAGCATTTTTAATATTTGCTTGAATTTCTTCATCTGTGAGTTTACGAATAATTTTAGCTGGAGATCCCATAATCATACAACCTTCCTCATAAGGTAGACTATGTGTAACTAGTGAGTTTGCACCTACTAGGCAGTTTTTGGCAATTCTAGCATTGTTTAAAATAGTACTTCCCATACCAATTAAACTATTATCCTCAATATTACAACTATGCAAAATAACATTATGGCCAACGGTGACATTCTCACCAACAATACAGGGAATGTCAGTTTCTGTATGAATAGTACTGTTATCTTGAACATTACTATTTTTACCAATATGAATAGTTGCGATATCACCTCGCAAAACTGCGTTAAACCATATAGATACGCCTTCTTCTAAAATAACATCACCAATGATGTCTGCTGATTTAGCAATAAAACACTTAGAATTAATTTGTGGTTTTAGATTTTCTAATTGATAAATCATGGTTAATTCCTTTTTATATTTTTGACACTCAAAAACAATCCAGCCGCAAAAAAGTTACAGATAACCATTGAGCCAACCATTAGCCATTCTGTTAAATTATTCGTAACAGTTGCTGTATTATGAGTTGAAACGAGTGTTGAAAGTAAGACTCCGATAGCGCCAGCGACGGCAAAGCGGATGGTGCCTGCAAGCGAGGAGGCTGTGCCTGCTATATGAGAATAATAATCGAGTATTACAGCCATGCAATTACCACCTATGGTTGAAATACAACCGATATAACCAGCAATACATGCCACTAAAAAGACAAAACCTAAGTCAAATATACTCACTGTAGCCATACCTATGGCTGTAATAAATTGGAGGAGTAAGCCTAACTGAATCATCTTAATAGAACCAACCCGTTTTACAATACGGCTATTGAGTGTATTCATTGAAACCATGACCATAACATTAATAGCAAAGTAATAGCCGAAATTGGTTGATGCAACACCATGTAAGTTCATATAGACAAATGGTCCTAAACTTAGAAATGAAAATAATCCGGCTCCGGAAAATGCACCAATCATCATGTAAGTAAACACTTGTCTATGTCTAAATAGGGCAATGAAGTTGCTTAAAATTCGAATTATACTGAATTTATCACGTTTGGATTTGGCTAATGTCTCAGGGATATTGATTGTTACTAATGCAAAACAAATAATCGCCATTAAGCAAAGTGCATAGAAGTTAGCTTGCCAATTGAACCAATAAAGAATAAAACCACCAATAATCGGTGCGAGTAATGGGGCAACATTCGATATCAATGTTACAAAAGACATCATTTTAGAAAAATCATCACGATCGCGATAGATATCTTTCATTAATGCATTAATAACAATAGTGGTTGCTGATGCTGCTATTCCATGAAAAAATCGGGCTGTGATTAACTGATTTATATTAGCAGCAAGACCACAACATAATGCTGCAATTATGAAAATAATTAGTCCAGCAGTTAAAACTTTTCTTCGTCCGTAACTATCGGTGAGTGGACCAAACAAAAGCTGACCTAATGAAAATCCTAATAAATAGAAACTGATTGTCAACTGCACAGTTGAATCGGCGACATTAAATTTGTTCGCAATAGTTGGCATACTTGGTAAATACATATCAATAGATAATGGCATTAACATTGAAATGAAACCAAGAATAAAGATAAGTGCTTGTTTAGAAACTTTAATTTCTACTTGTGGTTCTTGTGTTTGCACGTTGTCATTCCTTTGGATACAAAGTTACTAAGTTTTAACTATAAAACCTAGTAAAAGAAAACATTAGTTAAGAATCAAACGGCTAATTAAACGAATTGATCTCATCTTGAGTAAGAGGCCGGTATTCGCCCTCAGGTATATCAAGAATAATATTGCCAATCTGTTTACGATGCAACTGGGTGACATGGTTATTTACAGCTGCAAACATTCGTTTCACTTGGTGATATCGACCTTCACTTATTGTAAGTTCTGCATGGTAATCATCAAGGATAACTAATTTAGCTGGTTGAGTAAGTGTTTTTTCACTTTTTAGCTGAATACCTTGTTTAAATATCTCAATAAGATCATTATTAAGAGGTTGCTCAACGGTTACCTGATAAACTTTTTCACAATGATGTTTAGGAGAAGTAATGCGATGTGACCACTTACCATCATCAGTTAATAAAACTAGCCCAGTGGTGTCTAAATCCAGTCGACCTGCTGAATGCAGCTTTTCAGACATAGGTTCATCAATAAAATAGAGGATAGTTGGGTGATCAGGATCATCAGTAGAACAAACATAACCTTGTGGTTTATTGAGCATGAAATAACGATTTTCGGTAATAGGTATAATTTCGAAACCATCATATTCTACAATTTGATCATCTGAGATATGGTAAGCACCTGATTTTACAACAGCTCCATTAACAGTTACCTTTTGGGCTTTCAGTTCTTTATTGACTATTGTTCGGCTTACCCCTAGATGGTGAGCTAGAAATTTATCCAGTCGCATATTCAAATACTATTCCTATAAACATGGTGTGTAAATATCAAAACGATGATTTTTAGTTTTAATTTCCGCCGTTGGTTTTTGATTGGCTAAAAATGGTGCATAATCAGGTCGTTTAACCACAACGCGTTTTTTAGCTAATCGTCTTGCGGGTTCAAGTAGGCTTTCTGCATCGAGATCGTTACCAACTAATTGTTGAAAAATTCGCATCTCTTTTTTCACTAATGCACTTTTTTGTCGATGCGGAAACATCGGATCAAGATAAACAACGTCAGGTTTTTCTTGATGTGAATTGAGCCCAAGTAAACTTGAATTATAAATTAAATGTAACAGCTTTTGTAATTGCTGACCAATGATTGGATCTTGATAAGCACGATTAAGCCCATCTTCTAACAAGGCTGCAACAACAGGATGTCGCTCAAACATAGTAACATGGCAACCAATAGAAGCTAATACGAATGCATCTCGTCCTAATCCAGCTGTTGCATCAATAATAGTGGGTAAATAATTACCTTTAACGCCAACAGCTTTAGCTATCGCTTCACCACGACCACCACCAAATTGACGACGATGAGCCATCGCACCAGACACAAAATTAACCGCGATTGCACCTAATTTAGGTTCATCAGTTTTTTGTAACTCAAGTTGATTGTTTTGATTAACGAGAGTAAATGGAAGATCAGGATGCTCGAATAACCACTGCTCAGCTAACTTTTTGAGCTGAGCAGTGTTAACTTTAGTGGATACCATAGTGACGAAGTAATGCCTCAAGTTGCGGTTCACGACCACGGAAATTTTTGAATAATGTCATTGGTTCATCACTGCCACCTTGAGATAATATATTATCCAGGAAAGCATTACCTGTATTTGCATTGAAGATGCCTTCTTCTTCAAAGCGAGAAAACGCATCAGCAGATAAAACTTCAGCCCATAGATAACTGTAATAACCCGCGGCATAACCTCCTGCAAAAATATGACTAAATGCGTGAGGGAATCGACCCCAATCTACGGTTGGTACTACTGCAACTTGTTCTCTGACTTGTTTTAAAGTTTCTAAAATATCAGGTGTTTTTTCGCTATGTAATTTAAAATCAAATAAACCGAATTCTAACTGACGCAGAATAAATAATGCAGCTTGGAAGTTTTTGCTATCAAGCATTTTTTCTAGCATTTCTTGTGGTAATGGTTCGCCAGTTTGATAATGACCTGAAATAAATTCTAAAGCTTCAGGCTGCCAGCACCAATTTTCTAAGAATTGACTCGGTAATTCAACGGCATCCCATGGAACACCATTAATACCAGCCACTGATGACACATCAATTTCAGTTAACATATGATGTAGCCCATGACCAAATTCATGGAATAATGTGGTTACCTCATTATGAGTAAATAATGCTGGTTTATCACCGATTGGTCGATTGAAATTACAAGTTAAATAGGCAACAGGTTTTTGGATATGGCCATCAGCAAAACGCATTTTACCAATACAATCATCCATCCAAGCACCACCTCGTTTATGTTCACGAGCATATAAATCAAGATAAAAGCTACCTTTTAATTCACCATTGGCATTATATAAATCGTAAAATTTTACCTCAGGTGCCCAAACTTCAACATCATGACGCTGTTTTGCAGTAATGCCAAAAATACGACGAACGACTTCAAATAAGCCACTAATAACTCGATCCTCTGGAAAATATGGACGAAGTTCTTCATCATTGATGGTATAAAGATGTTGCTTTTGTTTTTCGCTGTAATAAGCGATATCCCATGGTTTGATATCACTTGCACCAAAATACTCATAAGCATATCTTTTAAGTTCGGTTAATTCTTTTTCACCTTGTGGTTTAGCTTTGGTTGCTAAATCGGTTAAAAATGCGGTAACTTGCGTTACAGTTTCAGCCATTTTAGTTGCTAATGACTTATCGGCATATGTGTCAAAACCAAGTAACTGAGCAAGTTCAGCTCGAAGCGATATAATTTGTTTAATGATTTCTGTATTATCCCACTTACCGGCATTAGGTCCTTGGTCAGACGCTCGAGTATTGTATGCTTGATAGAGTTCAAATCGTAAATCTCGATTATCGCAATAAGTCATTACCGGTAAATAACTTGGAATATCGAGCGTTAATAACCAACCATCTTGCTCTTTTGCCTTAGCTTGCTCTTTAGCTGCGGCTAAGGCACTTTCAGGCATTCCGGATAAATCTTCAATATTCGTGATTAATGTTGACCAGCCCATAGTGGCATCTAATACATTATTACTATATTGAGATGATAATTCTGAAAGTTTGGCAACAATTTCACCATAACGTTTTTGCTTATCATCCGCCAATCCAATGCCCGATAATTCAAAATCCCGCAATGCATTGTTGATTACTTTTTTTTGTGCTTTGCTTAAATTTTCGAAGTGGTTGCTATCTTTAAGTTGTTTATAGGCGTTATATAGTGGTTTATGTTGTCCTACCCAAGTACTGTATTGAGATAGCAAAGGTAAGCAAGCCTCATATGCTTCACGTAGTTCTGGGCTGTTTTTCACTGAATTAAGATGACTAACCGGTGACCATGCTCGGCTAAATTTTTCATCCATTTCATCAATGGGTTGAACAAGATTATCCCAAGTGTATTCACTATTTTGTTCAAGCACAGATTCAATCGTTTTACGACAATTGTTTAATGTCTCTTTAATCGCTGGTAAAACATGCTCAGGTTTGATTTGTGAAAATAGGGGTAATGATGAATTACTTAATAGTGGGTTAGTCATTCTGGAATACCTTATGCAATGATTATGTTTATTTATAAAACATGTGGCTAAAAAAACTTTATTCAAGTTTCTATGTTCATGGAGGGTAATTATAAACCCATTAATTTTCGCTCACGTTGCCATTCAGTCGGTGTATAGGTTTTGATTGATAATGCATGGATTCGATTATCATTAATAAATTCCGCTAATGGTGCATAAATAGCTTGTTGTTTTTTTACACGACTTAATTCAGCAAACATTTCACCAACGGCAATAACTTGAAAATGGCTGCCGTCGTTTGTTAGTACATGCACATCGTCGAGGTTAAGTGAATTTTTTAATTTAGCTATAATTTCTTGTTTATCCATTATTTAAACTCAGTATTAACTATTTTATAAAAAAAAGTTGAGGAACGGGGTTTTTGAGCTCTCAAATTGCATCAATTTTGATGATTAATCACTGTTTGCAAATCATAAAGCTCAATTAGTGTTTGTAATTGTGGGCTGATCCCAATCAATTTTACATTATATTGATTACAAAAATAGACAAGTGTCGCGAGTCCAGAAGAGTCAACCCGTGTTACTCTAGATACATCAATATGGCTTATATTGCTTAATAGTGTATCTTGAGCAATCCATAAATCATTTAAAGAGTGAAAATCAAGTTCACCGATTAAATTAAGTGCATTTTGTTGTTTTTCTGCTTGGATTCGCGACATAATGAACTAACCTTTTTGTTTAGCGTTTGGATCAATTTTGCGATTGGATAGATCATTTAATTGTTTGGTTAATGCATCTATTCCATTTTGGCGAAGAATAGCTGCCCATTCGTTTTGTTTAGTTGTAACCATGCTTACTCCTTCAGCTGTTAAGTCATAAGCTTTCCATTCACCTGTTACTGTATTTTTTCGCCATTGAAAATCGATACGAATAGGTTGTTGATTTTTATCTGGCTGATTTAAAAGCACGCGAATTGAAATAAGTGATTTGTTAGTTAAATCTTTTGGTGCCTCAACTTGGTAAGTTTGACCGTTGTACATAGAAAGTGCTTGAGCAAAAGCTTGAACTAAATAGTTTTCAAAAGCTTTGAAATAAGCTGTTCGTTGTGCGTCAGTTGCTGATTTATAAGCATCACCTAAAATTAATGCGCCTGCATATTTAACTTGGACATAAGGCAATAAATCCGCTCTTACAATATCTTTAAGTTTATTTGGATTTGACTTAATTGATGCTGATTGAGCTTTCATCGTACTAAATATTTTGTCAGCAGCAACTTGCATATCGTTATAAGGATCGTTTGCAAATGCTGAAGAACTTATTACTAATGCAAGTACTAAAAAAAGGGCTTGTTTAAATTTGGTTAACATAGTTACTCCTTACTATCATTGGTATCTTGTTTTTTATCTGATGATCCGCCTGTGCTATATAAAAATTGTCCAATCAAGTCTTCGATCACCATGGCTGGTTTTGTATTGTTAATGACATAACCATCTATAAGATAAGCTGGTTTATTATTACTATTACTCGTTGTTGTAGTGGTATCAGAATCTAATGAATCAAGTTCGTGTTCAATGCTTTGATCTAACCCAAAATTGATATCAATAAATTGTTCACCTAATAGGCCAGAAGTTTTGATTGAAAGCGAGCTAGAACTTGGAATTCTATTGTATTGAGCATCTAAATCCATAGTGACATAAGGTTTATACGTTGCACCTTTTTCTGATTTAAGACTAATATTACTTACACGACCAATCACTACACCGCCAATTTTAATTGGTGATCTTACTTTTAATCCACCAATGTTATCAAATACTGCATAAACACGGTAGGAGTTATGACGAGCGAAAGACGTTGGATCGGTAACTCTAAAACATAAAAATAGTACTGAGCAAATAACCAGCACCATAAATAACCCTACTGTAATTTCAACTTTACGACTCATGTTTAATGACCTCAATTACTAAACATTAATGCGGTTAAAATAAAATCTAACCCCAAAATAACTAATGATGAATAGACAACGGTGTTCGTTGTTGCCCGACTGATTCCTTCTGATGTTGGCACACAATCATAGCCATTAAATAGAGCAATCCAAGTACTAGCGATTGCAAATGCAAAGCCTTTAACAAAACAATTGCCTAAATCGTGCCACCAATCGACATTACTTTGAATGGATGACCAAAAAAATCCTGCATCAATACCTTTCCAATCAACACCTACTAATACACCACCTAAAATGCCAACAGCGACAAAAATTGCTGTTAGAAACGGCATACAAAAAAATCCAGCCCAAAATCTTGGTGCGATAATTCGTCTTAATGGGTCGATTGCCATCATTTCCATACTTGATAATTGCTCGGTGGCCTTCATTAGACCAATTTCAGCGGTTAAAGCTGAGCCGGCACGACCTGCGAATAGTAATCCTGCAACTACAGGTCCAAGTTCTCTCAACAGCGCAAGTGCGACTAGCATCCCCAAACTGGCTTCAGCACCAAAGGTGGTTAAAATGAAGTAACCTTGTAGTGCTAGTACCATTCCTATGAAAAGACCGGATACGATAATAATTGATAGCGATTGTACACCGACAAAGTAAAATTGTTTAACAAGTAATGGGAATTGTTTGCTAAATTGAGGTTTACCGATAAGTGCACCAAATAGCATTATGCCTGAGCGACCTAGCATCGCGATAATATTGATTATTGATCGCCCAAGTTTTGCAATTAAGTTTAACATTAGTTTGCACCTCTACTTAGGTCTAATTTGTAATCATCCGCAGGATAATGAAATGGTACTGGGCCATCGGCTAATCCTTCAAGGAATTGTTTTACTCGTAAATCATCATTATTGCGTAATTCTTCAGATGTACCGCCAGCAATAATATGTTGTTCAGCAACAATATAGGCATAATCGGCAATACTTAATACTTCACTAACATCATGGCTAACAACAATACAGGTTAATCCAAGTGATTGGTTAATTTCAGATATAAGTTTGACAATTACGCCCATGGATATAGGATCTTGCCCAGCAAAAGGTTCATCAAACATGATTAAATCAGGATCGAGTGCTATTGCTCTGGCTAATGCTGCCCGCCGTGCCATTCCTCCAGATAGTTCTGAAGGCATCATGTTAGCTGCACCACGAAGTCCTACTGATTGTAATTTCATTAATACCAAATTATGTAAAATAGGTTTTGGTAAATTAAAATGTTCTCTTAATGGATAAGCAACATTATCAAATACTGATAAATCAGTAAATAGAGCCCCAGATTGGAATAACATACTCATTCTTTTACGGACTTCATATAACCTTGAACGAGTCATACTAGGTATATCTTCACCATCAAATAGGATTTGACCTGATTGTGGCTTAAGTTGCCCGCCAATCAGTCTTAATAGTGTAGTTTTACCTATTCCCGATGGCCCCATAATTGCGGTAACTTTGCCTTTGGGAACCGTCAAGTTCATATTTTTATAAATTGGACGAGTCCCACGATAAAAAGACATATCGTGTATTTCGACCAGATTTTGTTGTAATGTGTTGGTCACAATGAGTTCCTACACTACCATAATTAAATGTCGGTTATTTTACTTGATTATTACAAATAAACAAATGTATTAAGCAAGTAGCTGATTTAGTGATGGTAATCATAAAATATGCTGAATTTATTTGTTCGTCATTTTATGCTAAAACTTTTTTAATATTTTAACTATATGAGAATATTGAATTATATTTATTGATTTTTTGTGGTAAATAGTGGCGTTTTGAAATAAACGCCAGTATAAAGTGTTGCAATAGGGTTTAATTAGTTGAGATCATTCGTGTCTTGCCTTGCGTGCCAAATAATTACCAATGCTTTGTACAATTTGTATTGCAATAACTAAGATCACAACACAGATATAAATGACGGTATCATCAAAACGTTGATAACCTTGCGAATAGGCGACATCTCCAATACCACCTGCGCCAATAGCCCCTGCCATTGCTGTAGCCCCAATCAAACCAATTGTGGCGGTTGTGAAAGTTAAAATCAATGAACTAAATGCTTCTGGTAGCATAAAGTGCCAAATAATTTGTACTGGCGTTGCGCCCATCGATTCAGCTGCTTCAATAATACCGCTTTTTACCTCTAATAATGAGTTTTCAACAAGCCGAGCAATATAAGGCGCAACATAAAAAGTTAAGGGCACAATTGCTGCTGTCGTACCGATTGATGTGCGAACTATAAAGTAAGTAAATGAATGAAGTGAAAAGAGTAAAATAATAAAAGGTAATGAGCGAACAAAATTAATAATTGGGTTAATAATCTGATAAACCCGTTTATTTTCGAGTAAACCTGATGGTCGGGTGGTGACTAAGCAGATTGCTAATGGAACACCGATTAATGCGCCTAATATTAATGAAAAAACAACCATATATAATGTGTCTAATGATGCTTGTGCATATTGCTCAACGGTCACTCTGGTTAGAAAATTAGTATTTATATAATTGATAAAATCGTTGACTATTTCCATTAGTTGTTCTCCCAATGTTTGATTTCTGTAACGTTAACCCCATTTTCGCGAAGAAATTGCACTGATTGTTCGATATTATTATCACTTCCTTTTAATTGAACAAACATACTGCCTAATACCGTTTTTTCGATTTCAGACATATGGGCAAATAAAATATTCACTACTACTTTCTGCTGTAAGATCAATGCGTTCATAACCGGCTCTGAGGCCGAACGACCTAAAAATTCAAGCTTAAACAACTTAATATTATGTTTATCACCCTCAATTTTTAGCAGATTTTCAACAACACCTTCAGGGATTTGGTCATTAATAACTGAACTAACAAATTTTTGTGTGGTTTTATGCGTTGGATGACCAAAGACATCAAGTACATTGCCATGTTCGATAATTTTACCTTTTTCCATAACTGCTACTTTGTGACATATTTGCTGTATTACATGCATTTCATGGGTAATTAGAACGACAGTTATTTTATATTTATCATTAATTTTTTTTATTAATTCCAAAATAGCTTGAGTAGTTTGTGGATCGAGTGCCGATGTGGCTTCATCACAAAGCAAAATATCGGGATCGTTCGCCAAGGCCCGAGCAATTCCAATACGTTGCTTTTGTCCACCTGATAGCTCTTTAGGATAGCTATTAGCTTTATCGCTTAATCCAACAAATTCGAGCAGTTCATGAACTTTCTGTTTAATCGTTTGTTTATCTTTTTTGATGAGGACTAGAGGGATCGCAACATTTTCATATACGGTTTTGGATTCAAGTAAATTGAAATGTTGAAAAATCATGCCTATTTTACGGCGAACTTGGCGTAATTGAGAGTTTGATAACTGATTCAATGGTTGGTTTTGAATAACAACATTGCCTTGAGTTGGTTTTTCAAGAAAGTTTATCAGACGAACTAGCGTACTTTTTCCTGCACCACTATAACCAATAATGCCGTAGATATCGCCTTTTTGGATAGTTAAGTTGATGTTTTGTAATGCTTGGGTGGTAACTCCATTTCGTTCGTATTGTTTCGATACATTTTCAAATTTTATCATTATGTGATACCTATCAATGTTGTGCTACTTCAATTAATCCTTGCTTAGCGAGATTGGCTAAATAGTTGGCTGCTGGCATAATCATGTCAGTATTAACTAAAAATTTTGGATGATGTAAAGCATAAGGGCTTTGTGAACCAAGATTGATAAATGCGCCAGGTACATGATGCAAATAGTGGGCAAAATCTTCACCACCAAGTTGCGGTTGAAAATCAACAACGTCATAACCTTGTTGTTTGGCAATCTTTTGACAAAAATCGACCCACTTAGCAACATTTATGATTGATGGCGGGCCATCAAACCATCTCAACTCTGCTTTGGCTCCCATGCTAAGTGCAATATTTTCAACAATGCTTTTTAATTGTTGTTTGACTTTTAACCTTATATCAGGAGTTAGCGTTCTTACAGTGCCTTCCATCTCAACAATTTCAGGAATGACATTCCATGTGTTCCCTCCTAAGAATTTTGTAATGCTGACAACCACAGCATCAAGCCCACTTATTGTACGACTTGATATTGTTTGGATAGCACTAATAATTTGTGAACCAATAACAATTGGATCAATTCCTGACTCAGGTCTTGCCGCATGGGCTCCAATCCCTTTTATTGTGATTTCAATTCGGTCAACGTTTGCTGAAAAGGGGCCTGCTCGAGAAGCCATTTGGTTAATGGTTAAATTAGGATTATTGTGCATTCCTAAAATAACATCAACGCCATTAAGCGCACCAATTTCTATGAAATGTAATGCACCACTAAAATTTTCTTCAGCGGGTTGAAAAAGTAATCGAACCGTTCCTTTCAAATGCTCTTCATTGGCTTTCAATAAGTAAGCTGCTCCCATTAAAACAGAAGTATGCAGATCATGACCGCAAGCATGCATTACTCCTTTTTGGGTTGAACGGTATTGGCAATCTGATTGTTCAGAAATGGGTAAGGCGTCAATATCGGCTCTTAAGGCTAAGACTGGTGAGCCTGAACCAATTTCAGCAATAACACCAGTTTTTGCGCCTAGCTCTAATATGCGAATATTCGCTTTTTCTAAGTAATACCTTAATTTTTTGGTTGTTTCAAACTCCTGATTTGAAAGCTCTGGATTTTGATGTAAGTCGAGAAAAAGCTGCTCGATAATAGGTGCAATAGCTTTTGTCATGGTAAGTCCAATTGATAAAAATATTGATATTTTTACAGTAGCACAGCTGATATTTTGGCTCTAATAATCGTTTTTTATAACTTATTCCAAAAAGTTATAAGATAGAATTACATGGAATAAATGAATTATTTTTTATGTGTTAGAGTAGTTTTAAAATTTACACTTCACTGAGGATAGTTCAAATGAAAATGAGGTTCATCAAGCAAAAATTAGTTAATAATGTTGTGGTGTTAGCTTTATTTAGTTCTCTTTTTTTTATTACAGCATGTGATAACTCATCATCGAAAACCGATAATCAAACTAAAAAAGAGATCAGTATGGGCGTTTCACCAGGACCGTACAATGATCTGTTTAATGATGCGGTTAAACCAATACTAGAATCAGAAGGCTATAAAGTTAAGTTAGTTAATTTTCCACATTTATTAGAATCAGATGTGGCATTAAATGAAGGCAGTATTGATTTAACGGTAGCTCAACATACTGCATATATGGATGTGTTTAATAGTCAACGCAAAGCTCATTTAAAACCAGTGGTGCATGTACCTTCGGTTCCAGCTGCAATATTTTCGAATAAGTATACGTCGATAAAAAATGTTTTTCCGGGTGCTAAAATTGGAATTCCTCAAGATGCATCAAATGCAGCACGTTCTTACAACTTGTTGGAAAAAGCTGGTTGGATTAAGTTAAAACCAAATAGTAATCCAATTATTGTCGGCAAAAATGATATTGCCGAAAATATTGCGGGTGTTGATATTGTTGAAATGGATTCAGCCAATATTCCAAGAGTTTTAAATGAGTTAGATTTCGCCGTCATTCCAGGCAGTATCGTTTATTCCGCTAATATTGACTCGAAAAAAGCACTTTTGTCTGAAACAATTATTCCTGATTTAGAAATTATGGTTGTAGTTAATGAAGGTAATGAAAATAGTCAATGGGCAAAAGATATAAAGCGTATTTACCAATCACAACAATTTAAAGATTACATGCAAACACATAATCAAAATGGTTATTGGGTTATGCCACAAGAATAGTGATCATTTAGCCCGTTTAAATGCGGGCTTTTTAATATTTAGGCATACTGGTATCAACAGTTCGAGCCCAAGCGTCAATGCCACCAGTTAGATTGTAGAGAACATCACAATCAAATCCATTTTCAACCAAGTAATTTGCAACGTTAAGACTCCTTACACCATGATGGCAATAAATAATAATATCAATTTCATCTGGGATTTTATCTAAATAAAGTGGTATGAGATTCATAGGAATATGTATTGCTCCCGCTATTGCACATATTTCTACTTCATTAGGTTCGCGTACATCAAGTAAAAAAAGCGGTACGTTATTATCGATCTGTTGTTTTAGTTGCAAAGGTGTTATTTCTTTTATTATTGACATTATTCAAACTCATTCTATCTAAAAAAAGTTGAGGAACGGGGTTTTTGAACGCTATTTTATGTATTTTTTATTAAAAATCCCATCTTGCTAAAGAATGACAAGATGGGATTTTATTATGCAGCTAAAGCCTTACTAATTTTTTCGTAAAGATCTTTAGATAAATTATTCAACTTCAATAAACTTTCTAAAGCGGCTCTCATTTTTTTCTGACGATCTTTATCATAATGTTTTAGACGGATAAGTGGATCAATGAGTCGTGATGCCACTTGTGGATTTTTTTGGTTTAACTCTGTTAATATTTCTACTAAGAAATGATAACCACTACCGTCTTCTGCATGGAAAGCGACAGGATTATTATTTACAAAAGCACCAATTAGGCTTCTAATCCGATTTGGATTATTCAGTGAAAATGAGCGGTGGTTGAGTAGTTTTTTTACTGTTGATAATACATTTTGCTCAGGGCTTGTTGCATTCAAGGCTAACCATTTATCCATAACCAAACCATCTTGATGCCATTTATTATCAAAATCGACAAGTAAAGTATGACGGCAATCAAGCTGTGCTTTTACCGCTGCGGTAAGTGCAGCTAATGAATCTGTCATATTATTCGCTTGTTCATATTGTTTTTTGACTAAGGCATCTACTTGTGGTTTATCATTAGCATATGCCAATAATGACAAACAGCAGTTTTTCAGCATACGTTTGCCGATATCTGAATGTTCAATATGATATTCAGCTGTTTGATTATGATGATAGACCGCTGTTAACTCATCATAAAGTTCATTAGCAAACACACCTAATAAGAATTGGCGTACTTGATAAATAGCAATCGGATCAACAACATCAAACAGATTTGCTAATTCATTCTCTGAAGGTAATGTTAATATTTGTGCAATAAGTGCAGGCTCAACAGAATCTGATAATAGTATTCCTCTAAAAGCATCCAAAACAAGTTCAGAGAAAGTCATAGCTAAATTATGTTGATAATTACTGACATTTAAACGGACGTATTTTGCTAATAACATTTGCGCAGCATCGTAACGACTAAAAGCATTACTAGCATGTTGCATCAAGAATATAAGATCACCATCTTGGTAATCGTAATTGAGTTTTACCGGTGCTGAAAAATCACGCAATAAAGATATAATTGGTCTTTCATTAATATTATCAAATACAAATTGTTGTTTTGCTTGTGTTACATTTAATACATGATGTATAGATTTGTTTTGATATTGCAATCCAATCACTTCGCCATCATGTTGATAAAGTTCAATATCTAATGGAATATGTAATGCTTGTTTTTGGCTTTGATCTTGCGTTGCTGGCGTATGTTGCTCAACAGTAAGGGTATATTGATGATTTTGAGGATCGTAACTGTCAGTTACTGTTAAAATTGGGGTGCCCGATTGGCTGTACCATAATTTGAATTGTGTTAAGTCAATGCCTGATGCATCTTGCATAGCAGCAACAAAATCATCACAGGTTGCAGCACTTCCATCATGTCGTTTGAAATAGAGTTTCATCCCTGCTTGAAAGTTTTTTTCACCTAATAATGTATGCATCATACGTATAACTTCTGCACCTTTTTCATATACGGTAACAGTATAGAAATTATTCATTTCAATTACTTGTTCAGGGCGAATAGGATGAGACATAGGGCTGGCATCTTCAGCAAATTGTACGGTTCGTAGTAGTTTGACATCATTAATACGTTTTACTGATCTAAGTCCTTGGTCAGAAGTAAATTCTTGATCTCTAAATACAGTTAGCCCTTCTTTTAAACTGAGTTGGAACCAGTCTCGACAAGTAACGCGATTACCAGTCCAATTATGAAAGTATTCATGACCAATTACGGATTCAATTCCGATATAATCGTCATCTGTCGCGGTTTCAGGTTTAGCCAAGACATATTTAGAATTGAAAATATTTAGTCCTTTATTTTCCATTGCGCCCATATTGAAGAAATCAACAGCCACAATCATGAAAATATCTAAGTCATATTCTAAATCGAAACGATTTTCATCCCAGCGCATGGCATTTTTTAAACTGGTCATTGCCCATTGTGAACGCTCTAAATTACCTTTATCTACATAAATTTCTAAATCAATTTTTCGATTAGAGCGGGTAATAAAGTGATCTTTTAATATATCAAAGTCACCAGCTACTAATGCGAATAAATAGGCTGGTTTAGGAAATGGATCTTGCCATTGAACCCAATGTCTACCGTCGGCTAGTTCGCCTTGTGAAATGCGGTTTCCATTAGATAATAGAAAAGGATATTGTTTTTTATTGGCAGTAATTCGAGTTGAAAAACGAGCTAATACATCTGGTCTATCAAGGTAGTAAGTGATATGACGGAAACCTTCTGCTTCACATTGTGTACAAAGTGCATCACCTGAAACATATAGTCCTTCAAGTGCAGTATTATCAATTGGTTTGATTTCGTTGACGATGGTTAAAGTAAATTCAGATGGAACATTTTTGATGATTAATCCGGTTTTTGTGATTTGATAATCACTCCAAGGTTGCTCATCAATATTTATTGAAACTAATTTAAGTTCTTCACCGTCTAAAATTAAATCGTCAGCTTGAGGATTTTTATTAATAACATGACTACGAGCGATAACTGTAGTTGTTTCTGCAGCTAAATCAAAATCGAGGTCAATATCAGTAATCGTGAAGTCGGGTGTTTTATAGTCATGACGAAATTTAGCAATTGGTTGGATATCAGTTGTACTCATTTTTCTTTGCCTTCTAAAGTGATGCGCTGATCATGTATTTGAATTCATCAAAATAGGTCTTAATTACTTTCACTTTCATTTATTAATCAAATAAAAGTAAATGAATTATCAATATTAATCATTTTGGAATAGATATGGATTAATTTATCAAAATATCTTTATTGGCTATTATAGCGTATTAAAAATAATCTTATTAGATAATTAATCTATATCTTAATTATTATTCTGCTATAATCTCCAGAATTTTCTTGAAAGAACTGATAATAGATAGACATGTTACCCGCAATAATTACATCAATATTAGATACTGATGCTTATAAATTGCATATGCAGCAAGCTGTTTTTCATCATTATCCTGATGTGACTGTGAATGCACAGTTCCGGTGTCGTAGTGATGATTTACTTGGTCAGTATGCTGATCAAATTGCTCATCAAGTTAAATTAATGGAGTCTCTAGCTCTTACTGAAGATGAGTTCGCTTATTTGTCGCATATTTCTTTTTTTAAACCAGATTATTTAAATTGGCTAAAAAATTGGCATTTTAATAGTCAATTGTTAACGATTAAAAATGAAGATGGTCAGCTAGTTATTCAAATTGAAGGTAAATGGGTTGATGTGATTTTGTGGGAAGTACCATTGCTTGCAGTAATTAGTGAGATTGTTCATAAAGATCGTTCTCCTAATATTGGTGTTGATCAAGCACTAGTAAGACTTAAAGATAAATTAGCAATATTTGATACTAATGATATCGATATATCTGGTTTTAATTTGATGGATTTTGGCACACGAAGACGTTACTCTTTTGCTGTACAAGAAGCCGTTGTTAGTTATTTGCAAAACCATTTTACCAATTTTAATAGTACTAGTAATTATTTATTGGCATATCGTTTAGGATTGACACCGGTTGGTACTCAAGCACATGAATGGTTTCAAGCTCATCAGCGTTTAAGTACCAATTTACAAGACTGCCAGAAGACGGCACTACAAGTTTGGTTAGATGAGTATCCACATGATTTGGGTGTTGCATTAACTGATTGTATTACGATGGATGCATTTTTACGGGATTTTGATTATTATTTAGCCTCTCATTATCAAGGATTACGCCATGATTCAGGCGATCCGATAGAGTGGGGCGAAAAAGCGATTCGTCATTATCAGCAATTAGGAATTGATCCTAAAACAAAATTACTGGTTTTTTCTGATAGCCTAAACTTTGATAAAGCGCTTAAAATCTATCAATACTTCAATAACCGAGTAAAATTATCTTTTGGTATAGGCGGTTTTTTAGCTTGTGACATTCCGTCTACAGAGTTTAATACCAAATCCTTGAATATTGTGTTAAAACTCACTGAATGTAATAATCAACCTGTAGCTAAATTATCAGATAGTCCTGGAAAAACGATTTCGAAAGATTTGGCCTTTATTGACGAATTGAAAAGAACGTTCAAAGTCAATCATTAATAATAAAAGTAGATTATTAATGCTAAAAATTAAATAAGTAATATATCATTAACCGGTATTATTAATCATAAAGAAAATTTTTATGGTTAGTCATTTTAAATTTATATTGCTTTTAATAATATTAACTATATAGATAATAAAATAGAGATGGATAATTAAAATGAATTCAGTTGCTCCTATTGTTGACGTGTTACAAGGCAAAATTGCTGTTGGTAGCACTATTTCTGTTCAAGGCTGGGTACGAACGCGCCGTGATTCGAAAGCCGGTATTTCATTTCTGGCTGTTTATGATGGCTCATGCTTTGATCCTATTCAAGCTGTTATAGAAAAAGATCTACCAAATTATGAACAGGATATTTTACATTTAACTGCTGGCTGTTCAGTAAAAGTAACAGGAAAAGTAGTTGAATCTCCTGGTCAAGGTCAAAAATATGAGTTGCAAGCAACGAATGTTGAAGTTTATGGTTTTGTTGACGATCCTGAAACTTATCCTATGGCCGCTAAACGTCACTCAATTGAATATCTTCGTGAGGTTGCCCATTTACGAGCTAGAACCAATATTGTTGGAGCAATCACTCGTGTGCGACATACATTAGCCCAAGCTATTCACCAATTTTTTGATGAACGTGGATTCTTCTGGTTATCAACACCAATTATTACCGCATCAGATACAGAAGGTGCGGGAGAAATGTTTCGAGTTTCAACTCTTGATATGTTAAATCTACCTAAAACAGATAATGGTAAAATTGACTTTGATAAAGATTTTTTTGGTAAAGAAGCCTTTTTGACTGTTTCGGGTCAACTCAATGCAGAAACTTATGCTTGTGCACTTTCTAAAGTTTATACTTTTGGTCCAACATTTAGGGCTGAAAATTCAAACACTACTCGTCATTTAGCCGAATTTTGGATGATGGAGCCGGAAGTTGCTTTTGCTGATCTTAACGATAATGCCAAACTCGCCGAAGATATGTTGAAATATGTTTTCAAGACGGTACTAGAGAAACGTGCTGATGATATGCAGTTTTTTGCTCAACATATTGATAAAGAAGCAATCAATCGTTTAGAAAACTTTATTAATGCTGATTTTGCTCAAGTTGATTACACCGATGCCATTTCTATTTTACAAAATTGTGATGCAAAATTTGAGAATCCTGTCAGTTGGGGAATTGATTTAGCCTCAGAACATGAACGGTATTTGGCTGAACAACATTTTAAAGCGCCTGTTGTTGTTAAAAATTATCCTAAGGATATCAAAGCATTCTATATGCGTATGAATGATGATGGTAAAACTGTTGCAGCAATGGATGTATTAGCGCCAGGAATCGGTGAGATCATTGGTGGTTCGCAACGTGAAGAACGCTTAGATATGTTAGATAAACGTATGGATGAGTTAGGTCTTAAAAAAGAAGACTACTGGTGGTATCGTGATTTGCGTCGTTATGGAACTGTACCACATTCAGGTTTTGGACTTGGTTTTGAACGCTTGATAGTTTATGTCACTGGTGTACAAAATGTTCGTGATGTGATCCCATTCCCAAGAACACCTCGTAATGCAAATTTCTAAAATTTGCTCAAATTATCAACTGACTTTTTGTCAGTTGATATAAAAATTAATATAAATAAAATACAAAAATTGTATAAAAATTAATCAAACGGATGCAATTTTAAGCTTAGACACGAAGTTTTAGGAAAAGTTCACTTGATTTTAATAAATTTTTATACATAATTTACAGTACTGTGAAAATTGAGATAAAAATAATAGTTATAAACATTAGTTAAAAACATTATTTTTGGATGAATAATCATTGTAACAAAATTGACACAACCCAAAAGACGTGTCTTTTAAGAAAAATAACCATGAGGGTAAGAAATGAAACGTAATCTATTAGCAATCGCTATCCCTGCTCTTTTAGTAGCAGCAGGTGCAAATGCTTCTATCGAAGTATGGAATAAAGATGGTAACAAAGTAGACTTTTACGGACGAGTAAAAGCTGCTAACAACATCACTGACCGTGGACAAGCAGGTGAAGGTGATGATACTTCAGCTCGTTTAGGTATGTCTGGTCAAACACAAATCACTGACGGCATCACTGGTTACGGTCGTTGGGAATATCAAGCGAAAGCTGGTAAAGATAATGATGGAGAAGACAGTCATAGCGAAGTACGTTATGCATTTGCTGGTTTGAACTTTGGTGACTTTGGTTCATTTGATTATGGTCGTAATGACGGTGTGTTAAAAGCAATCACTGCATATACTGACGTATTACCACAATTTGGTGGTGATGCAGCAAACAACGATTGGAACGTTCTTTCAGCTCGTACTAAAGCTGTTGCAACTTATCGTAACAACAACTTCTTTGGCTTAACTGACGATTTAAGTTTTGCATTACAATATGCTGATAATGGCGATAACTCAAATCAATTCAAAAAAGATGCAATCAGAGGTGAATCTCGTGAAGCTTGGGGTGCAAATGTTCAATGGAATATTTTTGACACAGGTTTAACTGCTGGTGCAGGTTATGCCCAAACTTCAACTAGTGATAATCGTCAAAGCACTTGGGCTAGTGGTATTAAATACGATAATTATAATCTATATTTAGCAGCTAACTACTTCCAATCTAAATTTAAAGATGTAATATCATATGGACCGACACATAGAGGTACTTATAAAAATGCTGATATTAAAGTTAGAGGTTTTGAATTAGTCGCTCAATATGGTATTGATTTAGATGTGGGTCGTATTACTCCATCTTTAGCTTATGTACAACATAAAGCTAAAGGTGACGGGGTGAATTTTGTCGAAGATAATATTCGTTACCACAATAGCGGATTCAACTCAGCTTTAGCTAAATATGTATCTTTAGGTGCAACTTATGATCTAAATAAAAACTTTAGTGCGATTGTTGAATATAAATTCAACCTTCTTGATCGTGATGACGTTGGGGCTGCTGAAAATACAAAAAATCATCGTGGTCATAAAAACAAACCAGGTACTAAAGACGTGTTAGGTGTTGGTTTAATTTACCAATTCTAATCTCTTAATATCCTTAAATATCTTAAAAAGGCACTTAGGTGCCTTTTTTTTCGCCTATTAAATGTAAAACCATACAAAAAAACATTTTATGCTTAAAAAAAATTAATTTTAAGTCATAAAATATTCCTAATTCGCAGAATTACATGTGATAAATATTGTTAATCTACAGTGTTTCAATAAAAATCTAGTATTCAATAGTAGATATCCCAGTAATAATTTAGTTGCTATTTGAAAGCAACTATTTATTAAACCAAGAACAAATATTTTTGTATCTTTTTTAAATAATAAAATACCTAAGAGGGTAATTAAATGAAACGTAATCTATTAGCAATTGCTATTCCTGTACTATTAATTGCCGGAACAGCTAGCGCTTCTATTGAAGTGTGGAACAAAGATGGCAATAAAGTTGACTTTTATGGTCGAGTCTATGCTTTAAATTATCTTACTGATCGAAATAATCAAACTGGTGAAGGTGACAAAACGACAGCTCGTTTAGGTATGTCTGGTGAAACGCAAATTTCAGATAGTTTGAGTGGCTATGGTCGTTGGGAATATGAAGCAAAAACTGGATCAGATGCTGATAACGAAACTCGTTATGCATATGCTGGTTTAAATTTCGGTGATTTTGGTTCATTTGACTACGGTCGTAATGACGGCGTATTAAAAACTTTAACTTCTTATACTGACGTTCTACCTGAATTTGGTGGTGATGCTTCAAATAATGATATTTATGCATTAACGGCTAGAACAAAAGCAGTAGCGACTTATCGTAATTCAAACTTTTTTGGATTAGTTGACGGTTTGCGTTTTGCAGTACAGTATGCAGATAACGGAGATAATAGTTCAACTCAATATCTAAATAAACACGATCGTACTGACCATGATAGTGCAGAAGCATGGGGTTCTGTAATTGATTGGGATGTGCTTGATAGTGGTTTATCTATTGGTGCAGGTTATGCGCAAACTGGCGGACATAAAGATGCTAAAGCATGGTCAGCAGGTGCTAAATATAATAACGACAATCTTTATTTAGCTGCACTTTATATTCAAGGTAAACAAAAATATGGTTGGGAAAAAGCGTCAAGTACAAGTAATACTGATGATTTGAAAACCAAAGGTTTTGAATTAGTTGCACAATATGGTATTGACTTTGAAGTTGGCCGTTTAACACCTTCTGTTGCATATATTCAACATAAAGTACAAGATGCTTCAAGCTTCTCAAGAAGTGGTGATGCAGGCCTTAAAGGTAATGATTTAGTTAAATATGTTGATGTTGGCTTAACTTACGATTTCAATAAAAATTTATCAGCCATTGTTGATTATAAAATCAACTTGTTAGATAAGAATGATATTGGCGCACGTCGTGCTTTGTATGAAGACGGTACATTTACTAAATCTCAAATTAAAGCAACAGCTAAGGATACTGTTGCATTAGGATTAATTTATCAATTCTAATTATTTTATCTTTTGATTTGATAAAGGCACTTCGGTGCCTTTTTTCTTGTCTTTCTGGATCAAATACTGCTTGCACTTTAATAGATAGTTTGTTAAAAAATACAAAAAATAATAAGGAATTAGGATTATTTGATGCTTTATATTACTCGAAAGCTACCTGCAAAGAAAAGCATTGCATTGGTTGCACATGATCATTTGAAAGAAGCATTATTAAATTGGTGCAAAACAAATCGCGAAGAACTCTCTCATCATAATTTATGTGGAACAGGTACAACAGGTACATTAATTAAAAAAGAAACCGGATTAAATATTACGCCAATGCTTAGTGGTCCAATGGGGGGCGATCAGCAAATCGGCGCCTTAATCGCAGAAGGTAAAATTGATATTCTTATATTTTTCTGGGATCCTCTAAATGCCGTTCCTCATGATCCAGATGTAAAAGCATTGTTACGCTTATCAACGGTTTGGAACATTCCTGTTGCAACTAATCAAGCAACAGCTAACGCATTAATACAGTCCTCAATATTTACTCAAGAAGTGGAGATAGAGATCCCTGATTACCAAGGCTATTTAAATGAAAGAGTAAAATAGATGCCAATTCCTTCACAAGTTCGCAAAACAGGTAGATACATATTATTATTTGATAATCTGTTTATTGTATTGGGATTTTATGTCGTATTTCCGCTCGTTTCTACGCACTTTGTTAGCCAAGTAGGTTGGAGTGCACTATTTGTTGGTTTTGCTTTAGGATTTCGTCAATTTGTTCAACAAGGATTTGGCTTAATTGGTGGTGCTATAGCAGATCGATTTGGTGCAAAACCCATGATCATAACAGGTATGTTTTTGCGGTCGATTGGCTTTATTTCAATGGCTTTAGCAACTGAACACTGGTTATTACTTGTATCTTGCTTATTGTCTGCATTGGGTGGGCTATTATTTGATCCACCTCGAATGGGATTAACCATAAAATTTACTAGACCTCACGAACGAGGAAAATTTATATCTTTATTAATGATACAAGATAATGCAGGTGCAGTTATTGGTGCTCTTATTGGTGGTATCTTAATAGATTATGATTTCCAATTAGTTTGTTGGTGCGGCGCTTTTATCTTTTTCTTATGTGGCATTTTTAATCTGTTTTTTTTACCCTCTTATCATATTGCAATTGGTAAAGCTTCAATTATTAATGGTATGAAAATGGTTTTGAAAGATAAAAAGTTTACTCATTATGTGCTTACTTTAACTGGTTATTATGTGCTTGGGGTACAAGTCATGTTGATGCTACCTCTAACAATTACCAATATTTCAGGAAGTTCAAGCTATGTGAAATGGATGTACGTGATTGAAGCAATTATCTCACTAACTTTGCTTTATCCTATTGCTCGGTTTAGTGAAAAACATTTTAGATTAGATCAACGCCTTAAATTTGGATTACTTTTGATGTCGTTTGCCTTTATAATTATCGGATTTACATCCCAATTATCTATTTTGTTATCACTCATAGCGCTTTTTTACCTTGGGGCAATTGTAGCAGAGCCGGCTAGAGAAACTTTAGCAACCGTTTTAACTAATCCAAAAGCCAAAGGTAGTTACATGGGATTTAGTCGATTAGGGCTTGCTTTAGGTGGGTTTGTTGGTTATACCGGTGCCGGTTGGCTTTATGAAATTGCAATCAAGATGGGTTTTCCGCATTTGCCGTGGATTATTTTAACTTTAGTTGGTTTCTTAACGTTAGGTTATTTACAGTATTTATTTAAAGATGAACCCCCCATCAATTTAGTTAAGATGAAAAATATCGGTTAATTTCACCATATTTAAATAAAATAGCTTCACCAACGTTTAATTTATGCCAAGTTTCATTTGAAGTTAATGGCATAGTTGAAATAATGGTGACAATATCATTTGGTGTGGTATGCTTTTGAAAATCAATTTCAACATCTTCATCAATTAATTTAGCTTTACCAAATGGTGCTTTTCGGGTTATCCAATGCAAATTAGTTGAGCAATAAGCGAAGACATATTGCCCATTAGAAAGCAGCATATTAAATATACCAAATTGATTTAGATTAAGCGCACATTCTTGAATATAAGTAAAAAGCTCAATATCATCAGAGGGTTGTTTGGGATATTTTTTATGCAATTGATTAATTAAATAACAAAAAGCATATTCACTATCTGTTAACCCAACAGGTTCAAAAATCCCTATATCTAATGTTTGATAATCAGTCAATTGCCCATTGTGAGCAAATGTCCAATTTTTTCCCCATAATTCGCGAGTAAAAGGATGAGTATTTTCTAAGGCCACTCCTCCTCGATTAGCTTGACGAATATGAGCAATTACTGCCGTTGATTTTATTGGGTATTGTTGAACTAATTTAGCTATAGGTGAAAAACTACAAGGTTCAGGATCTTTGAATGTACGACATCCTTTACCTTCATAAAATGTTATTCCCCAGCCATCTTTATGTGGACCTTTATCACCGCCACGTTTGATTAAACTGGTAAAACTAAAACAGATATCAGTCGGCACATTGGCACTCATACCCAATAATTCGCACATATTAAGCCATCTCTTTTTCAATGAGTAAAATCAAAATATGAATCACTTTTATATGGATTTCTTGCACTCTATCAGCATAACCAAAATGAGGTACACGAATGTCTACATCAGCCAAACCATTCATTTTTCCACCATCTTTACCTGTAAGCGTGATAATTTTCATACCTTTTTGTTTTGCTGCTTCAATCGCTTTAATGACATTAGTTGAGTTTCCTGAAGTTGAAATACCTAGTAGTACATCACCTTTTTGACCAACACCTTCTACATAGCGAGAAAAAATAGAATCGAAACCATAATCATTACCAACGCAAGATATATGACTTACATCTGAAATTGCAATGGCAGGATAGGATGGTCGATTATCTCGAAAACGGCCAGTTAACTCTTCAGCAAAATGCATAGCGTCACAATGAGAACCTCCATTACCACATGAAAGTACTTTACCACCTTGTTTAAATGAGTTAGCGATTAAAATTGCCGCTTGTTGAATTTGTTTAAGATTTTCATCATTTGAAATGAAATTAGCTAATACGTCAATTGCTTGATTTAGCTCATCTCGAATAGTGTTAATGTACATCAATTTTACCTCTTTTGTAGAAAGCTTTTTTCTTACCATTGTAATTCGTTAATAACAGCTTGCAAGTAATAAAAATGAAATTTCTTATAGTAAGGAAAAACTTTGATGCAATTATTAAAAATTTATAAATCTTTGTTGAAGGATTGATAATTTATAAATGTAAAAATTACACTTTATAAACAGTAAATTTACAAACAATAACTTTCGAATAATCATACTTACTTATACTTGTTATAAACATGTTAATTCCCCATTTTTGCTAATAGGATAACCCTTTAATCTGTGCTATAATTGGCTAATAAATTTTTCACTAAAAGTGATTATAAAATTGCATCTAGAATCTATCGATAAGGAATAAATATGCAAATAGTTAAAGGTAAAGTTGCTGCACCAAAAGCTAAAGTAGCCATTATCGTGGCACGTTTTAACCAATTTATTAACGAAAGTTTAGTTACTGGAGCAGTAGATGCATTAACTCGTATTGGTCAAGTTGAAGATAAAAACATTTCAGTTATTTGGGTACCAGGCGCTTACGAAATTCCTTTAGCAGCAAAAGTTGCTGCACAATCAAAAAAATATGATGCCATTGTAGCATTAGGTACGGTAATTCGTGGCAGTACGGCTCATTTTGATTTCGTTGCTGGAGAATCAAGTTCAGGTTTATTGAATGCTAGTTTAGAGTATTCAATACCAGTTGGTTTTGGAATTTTAACCACCGAAAGTATTGAGCAGGCGATCGAACGAGCTGGAACTAAAGCGGGTAATAAAGGTGCTGAAGCAGCATTAACCGCACTTGAAATGTTAAATGTTATCAAAACAATTAAGGGGTAATTTAGTGGCGTTAGTTAATCCTCGTCGTCGAGCAAGAGAGTGTGCCGTTCAAGCCATTTACTCTTGGCAAATTTCTAAGAATGATCTTGCTGATGTTGAGAGCAGTTTTATAGCTGAACAAGATATGAAAGGTGTTGATAGTAAATATTTTAGAGAATTACTTCATGGTGTTGCCAAAAACACAGCAGAATTAGATGAAAAAATGGCACCTTACCTAACAGAAAGAACTGTTGATGAGTTAGGACAAATTGAATTAGCGGTACTACGAATTGCAACTTATGAATTAATGAAGAGACATGATGTCCCTTATAAAGTGGTTATCAATGAAGCAATTGATCTGGCAAAAACTTTTGGCGCAGAAGAAAGCCACAAATTTATAAATGGTGTATTGGATAAAGTTGCTCCAACTATTCGTACACGATAACTGTCTTAAATTGGGAATATTATGAACGACACGATCGAAAAAAGCAGGCCTTCAATTTTTTATGCCAAAAATAGTCAATCAAGTGTGAAATCTGTAAAAAACAAAGGCAATGATCATCGAAGTAAGCGTAAAAATGATAGTCTTCAGTCTAATTCAAAAGCAAAAAATGATCGAATTGAAACATTTAAAGTAAAATCATCAAATAAAACTATAAAGTCATCTAAAGTAAACTTAAATTTATCAGATGAACATGATTCTCCTTGGCAAAAAAAAGTTAAAGATAACGATCAAACTCCAACATTTGGCTATGATGAGTATCGACAAAAAAAAGAAGAGACTTTAGTTTATAGTGAAAACAGTTGTAGAGCTGTATTTAAGCATCGACGCTCTGCTATAGTGAAATTATTTATTACTCAAGAAATGACTTATCAGTTTAAAGATTTAATTAATTGGTTAGTCAAACAACGACTAGGTTATGACGTTGTATCAACAGAACAAATTACTAAAATAACTCAAAACCTACATCATGGTGGAGTCTGTTTAATTGTTAAAAAACGGATACCACTCTCTTTACTTGATTATTTACATGAACATGATGATAAAGTTCGTGATTGTATTCTTGCGATTGATGATGTTAATAACCCTCATAATTTAGGTGGATTAGTTCGTAGCGCTGCTTTTTTTGGGGTTAATGGTATCATTTTGCGTCAAACTAATTTGCTTGATAGTGGATCAGCAATGCGAGTCGCTGAAGGTGGTATTGAAGCGATTGAACCAATTAAAAGTGATGATTTTATTGTATCCATAGATATATTAAAAAAGAATGGTTATCAAATAATTGCCTTATTACCATGTCAGTCAAAATCCATTAAATCAACCGAATTATCACAACTTCAATTTAAAAAGAAAGTTGTATTAATTATATTTCAACAAATTAATACAAAGTTAATTAATTGTGCTGATAATGTTGTGCATTTGAGTGGTAATGATAATATGTCGGCATTAAATATTTCTGTTGCAGCAGGGATTGTTTTATCTACTATTAAATATCAATCTTAATTGATATTGCTCTAGTTATTTTTGAATATTTTGATGAAGTTAACACTTTTGTCTTCTCATTATATTAAATAGCATCAATTGGTTAGAAAATGGTTGTTTTTTCTGTACATTGGTATCGAGTTTTTTAATGTATTGGTAATTATTATGTCATCTAAACATCGAGTTGGTTTAATTTTTGGTAAGTTCTATCCATTACATAGTGGCCACATTTATCTTATTGAAAAAGCGTTAACGCAAGTTGATGAATTACATGTAATGCTTGGTTGTGAAGCAACTCGCGATAAACAACTATTTGAGAAAAGTCGTTTACCTAGGCAGCCACAAGTTAGTGATCGTTTTTCATGGTTAAAAGATACCTTCAAAGACAGACATAATATTCATATTTATATTTCTGATGAAACTGGAATTAACTATTATCCTAATGGTTGGAAAGAGTGGAGTGATAGTATTAAACATATATTATCAGAAAATAAAATTGAACCATCTATTGTGTTTACTAGTGAACCACAAGATGTAACGGAGCATGAGCGCTATTTTGGTTGCCCAGTAGTTGTTATTGATGCTAATCGTGAATTCGTTAATATCAGTGCGACCAAAATTCGAGAAAATCCTTATCAAAATTGGTCTTTCATTGCCCAAGCAGCTAGACCTTTTTTTGTTAAAAAAGTCGCCATCATTGGACATGATAAATTTAATGAATTGCCCGTAAAATTAGCTAATATTTATAATACACAATATGTTTCAAATGGGTATATAAATTATATTCAACGAGAAATTTCAACTCTAGAAAATAAACGTTACTTAAGTGAAAATGATTATCTAAGAATTGCAATGTTACATGTAGAGAGAATGAGTAAATCATTAGAAAATGCTAATAAGCTTCTCTTTACTTCGATCGATTTTGGGACATTATCTAACTACTACGAGCAAATTTTTGGCAAATCTAATGAAGTCTTAATTGGACTAAAAAGTAGTTACCAATTTGATTTAATTATTCATGAAAACGATTTACCGGCGAATTCCACTCCATTACAGCATTTTGAAATTGTTTCTAAAATGGTTGAATCGTTATTGATTTAGCTCATCACATTTAGGTTAGCTTATGATAAAATAAGCTAACTTTTTGTGATAGGTGAATTTTTATGTCTCAATCTTCTCAACCAAATGAAAATCAGGATAAAATTGATTTTGGTTACACCCAAGTTCCAAAACAAGATAAAGTAAAACGCGTAGCAGAGGTGTTTCATTCTGTTGCAGATAAATACGATATCATGAACGATCTAATGTCATTTGGTATTCACCGAATCTGGAAAAAAATAACTATTGAGTATAGTAGTGTTAGGAAAGGGCAAAAAGTCCTTGATCTAGCTGGTGGTACAGGTGATTTAACAGCTAAATTCTCACAAATAGTTGGAGATGATGGCTTAGTTGTATTAGCAGATATCAATGAGTCGATGCTTAAGGTTGGTAGAGATAAACTACGAGATAAAGGCTTATTTAAAAATATTGAATATGTACAAGCAAATGCAGAGGAGTTACCATTTGCAGATAACTATTTTGATTGTATCACTATCTCATTTGGTCTACGAAATGTGACTGATAAGCAAAAAGCGCTAGAATCTATGTGGCGAGTTTTAAAGCCAGGAGGGCGTTTATTGATTCTAGAATTCTCTAAACCACAATACCAAATTTTAAATAAAGCCTACGATCTTTACTCATTTACTATGTTGCCATTAATGGGAAAAATCGTAGCCAATGATTCAGATAGTTATCGATATTTAGCTGAATCTATCAGAATGCACCCAGATCAAAAAACACTGAAAAAAATGATGGAAGATGCTGAGTTTGTCGATGTTAAATATCACAATATGACAGGCGGTATTGTAGCCTTACATACTGGTTTTAAATTTTAATGTGATAAACAAATAATGACATTTTTTCGACTTTATAAAATATTAACCATATTTCGAGCTTATCGATTAGAAGAGCTATTACCAAAACACCGTGTCTCAAGGTGGTTACGAGTATTATTGTTTTGTTTGTTTTGGGTTAGACCTAAATCAAATCAACAAGAGATTGGTGAAAGGTTGCGTCAAGCCTTACAAGAGCTAGGTCCGGTATGGATAAAATTTGGGCAAATGGTTTCAACAAGACGCGATGTGCTGCCAAAACATCTTGTCGATGCTCTAGCCAAATTACAAGACCAAGTTCCCCCTTTCGATGGAAAAATTGCAAAACAAATTATTGAAACTGCTCTAGGGTGTCCTATAGATTTTTATTTTTCAGATTTTAATGATCAACCATTAGCATCAGCATCCATCGCACAAGTTCATACAGCAACTTTAAAAAGTAGCCAAGCTGAAGTGGTAATCAAAGTTTTGCGACCAAATATTTTACCTATAATTAAATCTGACATTCGCTTAATGTATTGGATTGCTAACCAATTTACTAAACGGATAAAATTTGGTGAAAAGTTACGGGCTGTAGAAATTGTCAGTGATTATGAAAACACGCTTCTAAAAGAATTGGATCTTCAGAAAGAAGCCTATAACACAGCTCGTTTGCGTGACAATTTCATTAATAGTGAGATCCTTTATATTCCATATGTGTATCAAGATTTGTGCCGAAAAAATGTTTTAGTTGAAGAGCGAATTTATGGTACTCCGATAGCTAATGTTGACGAATTAAAAAGAAATAATGTCAATATGAAGTTATTAGCAGAGCGTGGTGTTCAAGCTTTCTTTACCCAAGTATTTAGGGATAATTTTTTTCATGCAGATATGCACCCGGGCAATATCTTTGTGGATATAAGCGAACCCCAAAATCCTCGTTACATTGGGATAGATTGTGCAATTGTAGGTATTTTGACTGAAGATGATCAACGCTATTTGGCCGAAAATTTTCTTGCATTTTTTAACCAAGATTATCGAAAAATTGCACAAATTTATATCAAATCTGGTTGGGTTCCAGAAACAACGGATGTTGCCGCATTAGAAATGGCTATGCGCAATGTGTGCGAACCTGCATTTGCTAAACCACTTGGTGAGCTCTCCTTTTCGCAAATTTTATTATCACTATTTCAAGTTGCACGTCAATTTGAGATGGATATTCAACCTCAATTAACCTTACTTGAAAAAACGTTATTTTATATAGAAGGGTTAGGGCGCCAACTCTATCCAGAACTTGACTTGTGGCAAACGGCTAAACCATTTTTAGAAAATTGGTATGAAGATAAATACAGTGCTAAAAAGTTATTACATCAAGTTTGGACCTCCTTACCAGAATGGAAAAATCTTGTTGTTGAGCTACCGGAAAAGTTGAATGATCAAGTTCGGATGACTAAGCTGATGCATGTTCAGTTAAAACAGATTAATCAACAACTTCAACGTAGTAAAAGAAACCAACAAAGATTAATGTTTGCAATAAGTATTCTTAGTCTTTTATGTATTGCTTTACTTGTCGGGCATTAAGCGAGTTATTTTTTGGAATCTCACCATTTAAGTGTATAATTTTACTATTTTAAGCTATTGGAGACTTATCATATGCCAAGTTTGCCCAAATTACTCATATTTGTAGCGGTTATTGTTCTATTATTTGGAACAAAAAAATTGCGTTCATTGGGCTCTGATCTTGGGGCTTCAATTAAAGGTTTTAAGAAAGCTATGAATGACGACGATGATCAAAAAGAGACAGATGATTCACAAAAAGTGGAACGTCTCAACTCATCTGATGATAACCACACCAATAAAGAGTAACTTGTGTTTGATATTAGCTTTGGTCAGCTACTATTAGTCTTAATTATCGGGTTGGTCGTATTAGGACCAGAGCGTCTACCTATTGCAATTAAAACTGTTGCAAGCTGGATAAAAGTACTCCGCCGTATGTCTGCAACTGTTCAGTTAGAATTGAATAAAGAGCTTAAATTACAAGAGTTACAAGATAGTTTAAAAAAAGCAGAACAAAGTGGGCTAAATACCCTAACACCGGAAATTCAAGAATCCATTGATGAATTAAAACGCGTAACCGAAACACTACAAAAAGAGATCGATTCCGCCTCTCAAATAGATACAACAATTCATTCAGATAAAGATAAATTATGACAGACGACGCAACGCAACCACTTATTGGTCATCTAGTAGAACTAAGAACACGGCTTTTACGATGTATCATCTGTATATTAATTGTATTAACGTGTTTACTCTATTTCTCGAATGATATTTATCATATTGTTGCTAATCCGCTTATTAGTCAATTGCCAAAAGGTAGTAGCATGATTGCAACTGACATTGCGGCACCATTTTTTACTCCTATTAAACTGACTGCTGTTGTTTCGATATTTATTTCGATTCCTTATATTTTGTATCAAGTATGGGGATTTATTGCACCTGCATTATATCAACATGAAAAACGTCTAATTATGCCATTGATAATTTCAAGTACGGTACTTTTTTATATTGGTATTGCGTTTGCTTATTTTGCAGTATTTCCTCTCGCTTTTTACTTCTTTATTCATACTGCTCCAGTTGATGTTGCGATAAATACCGATATAACTAAATATCTTGATTTTGTCATGACATTATTTATAGTCTTTGGTTTTGCATTTGAAGTCCCTGTTGCAATAATATTGCTGTGCTGGACAGGAGTAACAACCCCTAAAAATCTACGTAAAAAAAGACCTTATATTATTGTAGCAGTATTTGCTGTAGCTATGTTTGTTACACCACCAGACGTATTTTCACAAATTTTATTAGCTGTACCTATCTGTTTATTATTTGAAGTTGGGACATTCTTTGCCCGGTTTTATCAACCAAGAAAAAAAACCATACAAGATGATGATAAAAATATAGACGATGAATAATAGATTGATAATTGATCCAATGAATACGAGTAAAGGATAACTAAATGAAAACATCTCTTCCTGAGTTTAATCTGGCAAATGTTCTTGTTGTTGGCGATATTATGTTAGATCGCTATTGGTATGGCGGTACCAATCGCATATCACCAGAAGCGCCTGTACCAATTGTTAAAATTGATTCTCTTGAAGAACGTCCTGGCGGTGCAGCTAATGTTGCACTCAATATTACCTCCCTCGGAGGTAAAGCGCGTTTAATTGGCCTTACAGGAATGGATGAACCTGCTAAGGTGCTTGATGAGCAACTTACTAATCGACATGTTCATTGCGATTTTGTATCTGTCTCAACACATCCAACTATTACTAAATTAAGAGTGTTATCAAGAAATCAACAATTAATAAGGATTGATTTTGAGGAAGGTTTTAATAATGTGGATCATACTCCTATTTTAGAGCGTATTGATACCGCACTTACAACTTCTAGAGTAATGGTTCTATCGGATTATGCCAAAGGTGCATTAACTGCTGTACAAGAAATGATAAAACAAGCACGAAAAGTTAATGTACCAATATTAGTTGATCCTAAAGGTACTGATTTTGAGCGTTATCGTGGTGTAACATTACTGACACCAAATATGTCTGAATTTGAAGCTGTAGTTGGAACATGTAAAACAGAAGAAGAGATCATTGAAAAAGGTTCCCAACTTATTAAGCAATATGATCTTAAAGCCTTGCTTGTTACTCGTAGTGAAAAAGGCATGACGTTAATACAATTAGATAAACCTGTTTACCATCTACCAACTCAAGCTAAAGAGGTATTTGATGTTACCGGTGCGGGTGATACTGTAATCGCAACTTTAGCAGCTTCATTAGCTGCAGGGCAATCACTTGAAGAAAGCTGTTATTTAGCAAACGCTGCAGCTGGTGTAGTTGTCGGTAAATTGGGAACATCAACTGTTTCGCAAGTTGAATTAAGTAATGCTATTCGGGCTCGCGCAGATGATGGTTTTGGGGTGATGACTGAAGATGAATTAAAAGAAGAAATTCGTAAAGCACGATTACGTGGTGAAAAAATTGTCATGACTAATGGCTGTTTTGACATTTTGCACGCTGGGCATGTTTCATATCTTGCTAATGCTCGCAAGCTTGGTGACCGTTTGATTGTAGCAGTAAATAGTGATACCTCAGTAAAACAATTGAAAGGGGAATCTCGACCAATAAATCCATTAATGCAAAGAATGATAGTATTAGGTGCACTTGATTCAGTTGACTGGGTTGTTCCTTTTGAAGAAGAGACTCCACAAAGGTTGATTGCCAGTATTTTACCTGATGTATTAGTAAAAGGTGGTGACTATAAACCTGAAGATATCGCCGGTGGAAAAGAAGTTATAGAAGCAGGTGGAGTAGTTAAAGTCCTTAATTTTGAAGATGGTTGTTCGACTACAAACATCATTGATAAGATTAAACGGAAATAAATAATATAATAATTAGCTATTTATTTAAGTAGCTAATTAGTCAATTATCGAATTATTTAGGTTTGGGTATATTTTAAAACCAATCAATAGATAATAACTATCGTTAAATTTCAAAATTAATACTTTTTTTATTATCTGCTTTATGCAAACCTATCAACTACCAAATGCTAATTTATTTAAAGGATTTCTTTTATGACTAAACACTATGACTATATTGCTATCGGTGGTGGTAGTGGGGGTATTGCTTCAATTAATCGAGCGGCATCTTACGGTAAAAAGTGCGCTATTATTGAAGCTAAATTATTAGGCGGAACTTGTGTCAATGTTGGGTGTGTTCCCAAAAAAATTATGTGGTATGGTGCACAAATTGCTGAGGCGATTAATCATTATGGCCCTGATTATGGTTTTGATACGACAATTAATCATTTTGATTGGGATAAACTAATCGCTAGCCGAACAGCTTATATTGATCGTGTTCATCAATCTTATGATCGAGTATTAAACAATAATAATGTCGATGTTATTCATGGATATGCTAAATTTATTGATAGCAAAACGCTTGATGTCAATGGTGTGCATTATAGTGCCGATCATATTCTTATTGCTGTCGGTGGTAAGCCAAGTATACCCAATATTCCCGGAGCGCAATATGGAATTACTTCTGATGGATTCTTTGAATTAAAAGCATTACCAAAAAGAGTGGCCGTTGTTGGTGCAGGCTATATAGCTTGTGAAATTGCCAGTGTTTTACACTCGCTAGGTGCTGAAACTCATCAATTTGTTCGGCAAGGCACACCATTACGTGCTTTCGATCCATTAATTGTTGAAACATTAATGGAAGTTATAACTAATGATGGTCAGCATTTGCATACTTTTACAATTCCATCTTCTGTCACTAAAAACGTTGATGAATCATTAACGTTAACATTAGAAGATGGTAAAAGTTATACTGTTGATTGTTTAATTTGGGCAATAGGACGAGAACCTGCAACTAAAGAAATGAATTTATCTGCAGCTGGCATTAAAGTTGACAATAATGGGTTTATTATTGTTGATGAGTATCAAAATACTAATGTAGCAGGAATTTATTCTGTTGGCGATGATACTGGAGCTGCGGCATTAACTCCAGTTGCAGTTGCTGCTGGTCGACGCTTATCTGAGCGACTTTTCAACAATAAACCAAATGAACATCTAGATTATACTAATATTCCAACGGTGGTATTTACCCATCCACCCATCGGGACAGTAGGGTTAACAGAACCACAAGCAATGTTACAATATGGCCCTGAAAACGTGAAGGTCTATAAATCTACGTTTACTGCTATGTATACTGCCGTAACTTCTCATCGCCAACCGTGTAAAATGAAATTAGTTTGTATTGGTGAACAAGAAAAAATAGTCGGCATTCATGGTATAGGCTATGGTATGGACGAAATTTTACAAGGTTTTGCTGTCGCATTAAAAATGGGTGCAACAAAAAAAGACTTTGATAACACCATCGCCATTCACCCAACAGCGGCAGAAGAGTTTGTTACAATGCGCTAATGTATAGAAAATTTATTATATCTTGTTAAAAAAAACAGGGCTTAAGCCCTGTTTTTATATGGTGTTAAATGATTAATTATCTAATCTATTTTGCCAACCCTTTTGAGCTAATGATGAAAAACCAACTAAAACAGCAAGTAAAGCCACTGCTGAGATGTAAATACCTGCTCCCAGATAACTGTATTCACCTAATATATGATCGGGACTTAATAAGTAGATAGTTAAAGTCGGCGTTATTGCACTAAACAATGCATAGGCTAAATTGTAAGATAATGATAGACCAGAATAGCGAATGGCTGGTGGAAAGGTTCTAGTTCCTATAATTGGTGTCATAGCGATTGATCCGATAAATAAGCCAAATATCGCCCAAATCGAATATAGTTTAGCTAATGACATATCTGGCGTTAGTGAACTATAGAAATAGATGCTTACCACAGCCAATCCACCCCAAGTTATGACGACTGTTTTTGCTGTACCTAATTTATCATCTAACCAACCAGAAATAACACAGCCAATTGATAATGTTAAGGCAGCAATACATCCACCAATACGCCAATCCAGATTAGCAAAATGATACATACCGCCAACGATACGGCCAGGAGTAATTAAAATACCAACCATAATTGCTGTTGATAATGACCAAGTTAACAAAGCGACTATCAAACAAGCTGTCTTATGTTTTTTTAGTACGGTAACAACAGGAATGCTTTTTTCTAATGCTTTACGTGCAGCTAATTCCTTGAAGATTGGCGTTTCAGATAAAAATTTTCTTAAATAGACTGAAATCACACCAAAAATTCCACCAATAATAAACGGTATACGCCAAGCATAATCTAAAATATTTTGGCTAGTAAAATAGAGATCAACAATAATTGTAACGAAAAATCCAAGTAAAATTCCGCCTGTAATACCTGATGTTAACGTACCAACGCCCAAACCATAGCGTTGTTTTGGTGTATGTTCTGCGATAAATACCCATGCACCAGGCATTTCTCCACCAATAGCTGCGCCTTGTAACATACGCATCAACAACAATAATAATGGTGCTACAATACCAATTGCTTCATAGGTCGGTAAAATACCGATAATAAAAGTAGGTAAAGCCATCATTGCTACACTTAAGGTAAACATCCGTTTTCGGCCAACTTTATCTCCAAAGTGGGCCATAATAATTCCGCCAACAGGACGAACTAAATAACCAGCAGCAAAAATCCCCCATGCAAATAAATCTAAGGTTAATGGTGACAAGGTATGTGGTAAAAATAGTGGCTTGACAATGGTATCAATATATAGTGCATAGATAACAAAGTCATAAAATTCAAGTGTTCCGCCTAAAGATGACAATATTAATGTTTTAAAATCCTTACTATTCAATGGTCGGGCGACCGGTTGCCATTCAGCGTTAATTTCAGATTGACTCATGAAAAAACCTTATTTTTATTATTAAATGAATATAGCCAGTAAAGAAAATGACTATTCTTTGATAAATTTTAATCTTGAAAAGGCATTCTGCCATAAAAAGTAGTCTTTTGTTTAATCATAAAAAAATTTAATCAACTATAACGATATGTTTGTTTGATTTATAATATGTATAAAAAATGATATTAAACTAAAATTCTATCTATATATCGAATATAATAATTTTAAAATATTTGGATAAAAATAATGGCAAAACGATGCAGTTGGGTTACAAATGACCCGTTATATATAAATTATCATGATAATGAATGGGGGTATCCACAATATGATAGCCTTAAACTATTTGAAAAAATTTGTCTTGAAGGACAACAAGCTGGATTATCTTGGATTACCGTACTAAAAAAAAGAGAAGAATATCGTCGATGTTTTTTTAATTTTGACCCAGAAAAAATTATTCAATTAAATGCTATTGATATAGAGTCATTAATTAAAAATAAAGGCTTAATTCGAAATCGTTTAAAACTTAATAGCATTATAAAAAATGCTCATGCCTATTTAGCTATGCAAAATAATAATGAGGACTTCTCACAATTTATTTGGTCATTCGTTGATGGTAAGCCAATAGTCAATCACTACAAAGATAAAAGTGAGGTTCCTGTTAGTACAGAAATATCCGATAAAATGTCAAAAGCACTGAAAAAGAAAGGATTTTCATTCGTAGGATCAACAATTTGTTATGCATTTATGCAATCTATGGGCTTAGTTAACGACCATTTCGAAGATTGCTTTAAAAAATGAGGGGAAATTGATGACAATCATGAAATTAATAAAATATTGCCTAATATTAATATTAGTTTATTTCATCGTTTGTAATATCATTATTTTTATTTACGCTAATCAAAAGCCATCAACTAATGCTGATACTTTAGTCGTATTAGGATCACAAGTGGTTGGAACACCAGCTGAAGCGCCACTTACCTTACAAAATCGTTTAGATACAGCATTTAATTATTTGCAGAGTAATCCAAATACCAAAGTAATTGTTTGTGGTGGGCAAGGAAGCGATGAATCTGCAACTGAAGCAAGTGTGATGGCTGATTACCTAATTAAAAAAGGTATTGATTCCTCAAGAGTATATCTTGAAGACGGATCAAGGCGAACGGCTCAACAGTTTGTTTATGCTAATCAAATTTTACCACTAGGCAAAACAGTTGTTGTGACCAATGATTTTCATATTCTTCGTTCAATTATGCTAGCTAAACGCTCGGGTATTAGTGATATTACTGGTTTACCTGCACCGTTAGCTTATACCAATATTGATAAATATATAGCAATGATAAGAGAGCCATTAGCTTTACTTAATTCATGGCTGTTTGACCATCCATTAGATTATGTTGAAAATAATAATTAGCCATTCTAATTAAGTTAGATAGCTTGCCTTTACAGATTTTTAATGATAGTCATGGTATGATTAATCATTGCTATTTTTAATTACAATTAATAAATATGAATTCAGACACAATTGTTGCACAGGCAACACCACCTGGTCGTGGTGGTGTTGGTATATTGCGTATTTCTGGACCTAAAGCACAAGAGGTAGCTAAAGTCGTTTTAGGTATCTTACCTAAACCACGATACGCTCATTATCTGCCTTTTTTAGCCGCTGATGGTACAACGTTAGATGAAGGCATTGCTTTATTTTTTCCAAATCCAAATTCGTTCACTGGTGAAGATGTACTTGAACTACAAGGTCATGGTGGACCAGTTATTTTAGATCTACTTTTAAAACGTATTTTAGAAATTTCTGGTGTGCGTATTGCAAGACCGGGTGAATTTTCAGAGCGAGCTTTCTTAAATGATAAATTAGATCTTGCACAAGCTGAAGCCATCGCAGATTTAATTGATGCGAGTTCAGAACAAGCGGCCAAATCTGCTTTGTCATCTTTACAAGGAGTGTTTTCTAAAAAGATTAATGAATTAGTGGAATCGCTTATTCATTTGCGTATTTTTACAGAAGCAGCTATTGATTTTCCTGAAGAAGAAATAGACTTTTTATCTGACGGAAAAATAGAAGCAGAGCTTGACCAAGTTATTCAACGATTAAATGAAGTTCGTCATGAAGCCAAACAAGGTTCATTACTGCGGGAAGGCATGAAAGTTGTCATTGCCGGTCGACCTAATGCGGGTAAATCAAGTTTACTTAACGCATTAGCCGGTCGTGATGCGGCTATTGTTACTGACATAGCAGGGACAACACGTGACGTTTTGCGTGAACATATTCATATCGATGGTATGCCTTTGCATATCATTGACACTGCCGGACTACGAGAAGCCAGCGATGAAGTAGAACGAATCGGTATTGAACGGGCATGGCAAGAAATTGACCAAGCGGATCGGGTGTTATTTATGGTTGATAGCACAACAACCAATGAGGCCAACCCAGAAAAACTTTGGCCAGAATTTATTGAACGCTTGCCTAAAAATATGCCAGTAACCGTTATTCGAAACAAAGCAGACTTAACAGGTGAACCATTAGGCTATAGTGAACAAAATGGTTATTGCCTTATCCAACTATCAGCACGAACTGGAGAAGGTATTACCTTATTACGTGATCATCTTAAACAGGTAATGGGCTTTACTAGTAGTACAGAAGGGGGCTTTTTAGCTCGTCGACGACACTTACAAGCACTTGAAAAAGCTGCAGAGCATTTAAATAATGGTAAATACCAGCTCACAACATTTCATGCTGGCGAATTATTAGCGGAAGAACTCAGATTAGCTCAAGAATCTCTGAGTGAAATCACTGGTCAATTTACATCTGATGACTTATTAGGAAGAATATTCAGTTCATTTTGTATTGGTAAATAATTCAAGTTTTACAGTTAACGAGCTAATACTTGTCAAAAACCAGAATTCAGTTGTTTTGGTTTTTGAACATAAAGACATAGAAGAGTTGAACTACTGTAATGTCTGGAATAATTCAGTGTTATTCAAAAAAAGATAAAAAATATACTCAGTAAATACGAGAGATAATCGTTTAGGTATGGATTCTAAAGCATTAAATTTACATAATTTTCAATGTATTGTTTAAAAACTTTCACTCTGTTTGGCATATAATTTCTATCCTTGAATATTAAAGAGATAGGTCGAATGCTACCGGTCCAATTAGGTAACACTTGCACTAACTCTCCATTAACTAAACTTTTTTGAACAAACTGAGATGGAACAAAACATATCCCCATTCCTGCTTTGGTTGCGTCAATTATTAGTTCAGTATCATCCATAATCAAATAAGGATTTGCTTGTACCTCATAATATTCTTTATTTGTGGTATTAGTGAGTGACCAGCTTAAGTTATGACTTATATTAATTAAATTTTTATCGAGTAAATCAATGGGATGTGTACATATAGGTATTTGTTCTAAATAATCTTTGGATGAGCACAAAATATTTTTCGACAATAGTATTCGTTTTGCTATCCAATCACTATCGGTCAAATCTCCCACGCGTATGGCAATATCTATATTCATATCGGCTAAATTAACTATCTGATTCGTAGCCATTAAATCTATTTTTATATCAGGGTATGTTTTCATAAATGAAAACACACAGTTTCCAAACCATTGATGTGTTAGGCTTAATGGTGCAGTTATTCTTATTGTTCCGGATAACTTTTGGTTAAAATCATACAAATCTTCAGCTGTTTCAACAAACTCCTCAACTAAGGTAGTAAATTTAGCAATATACATTTGTCCTAATGTCGTTAGGGTGATCTTCCTACTGCTTCTATGCATCAAAAGACCGCCAATAGCCTCTTCTAATTGAGTTAGACGTCTGCTTATAGTTGGTGAAGGCATACAAAGTTTATGCGATGCCTTAACAATACTACCTTCTTTGATTACATTAACGAAAATGACCAAATCATCTAATGATAATTTCATTTTTGAAATTTAACCTTGTTTTTTTGTTTATTGTACTATGAATGAATTATTCATAAAATCAAAATCTATCAGTTATTGACCTACCTTAAGCAACGTGGACTAACTTGATACCATTAGATGCCTTTTTATGAATAAAATAGAGATTAAAATGAAAAAAAAAATTACAATTTTACTTGTTATACTATCAACCTTTTTTTGGGGAACTAATTTTAATGCTGGTTCGATAGTTGTCTCTTCCGTATCGCCACTTACAGCAGCTTCTGAACGTTTTATTATTGCAACATTAGCTATTTTTGTTTTTATGATCATTAAAGATAAAGGCAACATCAATGCATTTAAATTAAATTGGAAACCATTAATTTTACTTGGATTATGTGGCATTACAGGCTTCAATTTAGCCTTTTTTATCGGGTTACAAACTACATCCGCTTTAAATGGTGCACTTATTATGGCTACATCGCCAGTGACAACCATATTAATATCATCAATTACAGAAAAACACCGTGTTTCATTGCCACAAACTGTAGGGATGTTGATCAGCTTGATTGGTGTAATTTTAGTGATAAGCCATGGTGATATAAATAATATATTTAAATTACATTTTACTCGTGGTGATTTGATTATTTTATTGGGAAATCTGGCTTGGGCAACCTACACTGTTGGATGTCGTAGATTTATATCCGATTCGACACCATTACAAACAACAGCTTTTACGATGTTATTTGGTACTATAGGAATAGTTGTATTTTCTTTTTATCAAAGTGACTTAATAAAAGAGATTGAAGAAATTTCAACATACAATCAAATTATTCTTATTTATATGGGACTTGTTGGTTCAGTATTAGCATATTTATTTTGGAATGTTGGGATAAAAGAACTCGGTGCAGCTAATACTTCATTGTTTTTCAATTTCGTACCTGTTTTTACTTTATTACTCGCTTTTATAACCGGTACAATACCCAATTTATTACAGTTAGCTGGAGCCCTTTTAGTTATAAGTGGAGTGATATATGCGACAGGATCTTATCAAATATTAAAAATTAATCGTTAAAAAAGTCCTAATATCACAATTCAATAATCATTATTTGACATAATTAACCATAAGTTCGAGAGTTTTTTTGTTTAAAGATTTTTTGAGTAAAATGTCATTTAATGTTTTGTGCAATGACGGTTAAGTAGATTTGTACTCGTTATGGCTATTCCCTCATTCAATTAGTACGAAAAGGATCAGCTATTAACCTAAATATGTGATTATATCAAACAGGTAATGTGTTTTATGAGTAGCACGGGATGAGACTTTTGGCTTATCACTGACATTTATAAGCACTTGAAAAAGCAGCAGAGCATTTAAATAATGGTAAATACCAGCTCACAACATTTCATGCTGGCGAACTATTAGCAGAAGAACTTCGGCTTGCGCAAGAGTCATTGAGTGAAATTACTGGCGAATTTACCTCCAATGATCTACTAGGGCGCATATTCAGCTCATTTTGCATTGGTAAATAAGCTGAACATAATGTTGGTTAGAAATATAGGGATATAAATAAAAAGTCATATCCCTATGAAGTGTTTTAAGAATTAAAAATTAACTTAAGCTATTTATTTTTGCCGGCATTATTTGGAACTAAAAATAAAATTGAAATAAAACATAACAGACAAAATCCGACATTAATCCATAATGCAATTGCTGCACCAGTTGCTATACTTTGACCACTGGCAATAACTGCAGCATAAATTGATGCTGAAATGGCGACACCAAAAGCACCGCCTAATGAACTTGCCATTTTATATATTCCTGATGCAATACCAACTTTATCTTCAGGGGCGCTAGAAATTGCTGTGTCAATCGAAGGTGTCGCATAAAAACCTAAACCAAGACCAAATAAAATGTAGCCACCTAATACTGAAATAATATAAAGCATATCTGGTAAAAATGTCAGCGTCATCAATGCAATTCCGGAACCAGTAATTAACGGTCCCATTAACATTGGTTTTTTTGCACCTACCTTTTGTAAGATTTTTTCACCAACACGAATCATACATAAAACCGAAACTAAATAACCAATAGTTAATAATCCATTTTGGAAAGAGGTAAACCCTCGCCCCTGTTGGGTATAAGTGCTGGCCACAATTAACGTGCCTGCAACAGCATTTAGCATAAAGTTGGATAAGGTAGTACCACGGTAAGGGATATTTTTAAATAATGCAAAATCAATGAAAGCGCCACTCGCTTTACTTTTTTCAATAACAAAAAATAAAATCATAAAAACAAAACAAACGGTAGCCAACGATAATGTTGTTAGACTAGTCCATCCAAAAGTAGAACCTTTGGTTATCACAAGATTTAATGAAACTAACGTAATAACAAAAACAAATAGCCCTACATAATCAAATTTTGACAGACTCGAAGGATCTTCAATTTTGGTTTCAGGAGTTCCTTTCAACAAAAGCATACCTAATACAGCACAGATAATAGAGATTATAAAGATCCATTGCCAACCTAAATAAGTCGCTATTGCACCGCCAGCAAGCACACAAGTGCCCGAGCCGCCCCAAGATCCAATCGACCAAAAACTCAATGCACGCTGACGATCTTTGCCTTGATAATAGGTTTTCACTAATGCTAAAGTCGATGGCATAATACAGGCTGCAGATAAGCCTTGAATAATGCGTCCAAAGGTAAATAATATTTCTCCTTGGGCGAAAATCAAACAAAGACAACCAATAATACTTAAAATAAAACCAAAGTAAGTAAAACGAACTCGTCCAAAGCGATCAGCTAAACCACCAGCAACCACAATAAAGCAGCCAGAGAAAAGTGCAGTCAAACTTACTGCTAAATTAAAAGAGGCTGGAGTGATACCAACAGTATGCTGAACAGCCAGTCCAACATTGACTATTGATTGAGCAAACAGCCAAAAAGTAATAACTCCTAATATAATACCTAATGTTAACCGGTTATAACTTTTAACTTGCTTGGTGCTAGAATTCTTTGAAGTTGACATATTTAAACCAGACATAGAAGCGATTTATCCTTATTTACTTAAATATGTTTCAGTTAATGCAACCCAATATGACGCAGCAGGAACAATACATTTATCATTAAAATCATAACCAGGATTATGAACACTACAAAATCCTGGTTCGTCTCCATTGCCGATAATCATGTAACAACCATTTGGATTGCTCTCTAACATAAAAGCAAAATCTTCACTGCCCATAAAAGGATGGCAATTATCATGAACACGATCTTTACCGACTAATTTCTGAGCAACTTCTAATGCAAATTTTGTTGCATTAGCACCATTATGTAAAACAGGGCTACCATTGATATGTTCGATTTTAACTGAGGCGCCAAAACTTTCCGCCTGCGAAGTGGCAATTTCGGTAATACGCTTGAGCAATAAAGTCCGGGTATTATTATCTAATGCTCTGACGGTTAGCTTCATCAATGCATCGCTATTCACCACATTGGGGGCTTCTCCAGATTGAATACAACCAATCGTGATAACAGCTTTCTCAAAGGGTGAAACATTGCGGGAAACAATACTTTGTAAAGCAATGCCAATATAACAAGCAACAAGCGTCGCATCAATTCCTCGCTCAGGCATGGCTCCATGAGCACCTTTCCCTTTGATGGTGATATGTATCGTATCGGATGAAGCCATAAGAGCACCGCTTTTAAAATAAAAATGACCTTCCTTAAATCCGGGCATATTGTGAATACCGAAAATCACATCACAAGGAAATTGTTTAAATAAACCCTCATCGACCATCACTTTCCCACCATATAACAACTCTTCAGCTGGTTGAAAAATGACATGTAAAGTCCCATCAAAGTTGCGTGTTTCGGCAAGATATTTAGCTGCACATAGCAAAATAGTGGTATGCCCATCATGACCACAACCGTGGAATTTACCATGGCTAACACTGCTCCAAGGTTTACCCGAAGCTTCAACAATAGGTAATGCATCCATGTCAGCTCTAATACCTATTTTCTTATTACTAGCGCCATTTTTCAAAACACCAACGACGCCAGTTTTTGCTAGACCACGATGAACCTCATAGCCCCATTCAGATAGCTTATTTGCAACTAAATCACTGGTTTTTTTCTCTTCAAAACCTAACTCAGGATGTTTATGAATCTGATGTCGAATATCAACAAATTCTTGTTCTGTTTTTCTAATCGTTTCCATAATATGCTGCATTTTAGGCTCCTAATTAACCTGAATATCGTTTATGAGAAAAAAATAAAAATGGAACTATACATCTAAGTTAAAATTATATTTAAAAACAAAAACTAACTTTGTTATCAAAACCACATAGATGAATAAATATACAATCTAATTTTGTATAAGTCGATTATTTCTGTTATTCAATTTTTATTCTTGAAGGATAACCTTTCTTATTTTTCTTGGCACCATGGTTTATTTGAGTATAAAGGAGCAGAAACGCTCAATCATTACGATTTATTAATAACAGATATAAATCTTATAAATTTTCATTATTCTGAGGTGTTTTTTTTGTAGGCTTATTGGCGTAATATAATCACTATACTTTATATGGCAGACAAATTTATTTTAATTATAGATGTTCCAACGTTGCACTAGATGAATTATAGATAACAAAAGGGGATAATGATGAAATTAATCGTCGATAATATGAGTTGTCAACATTGTGTTAAAACCATTACTAAAGCAATTAATGATATTGATCCTAAAGCTAAAGTGACTGTTGATTTAGCGAAACATGAAGTTGATATAGAAGGTGGTACTATCTCACAAGAAGCTGCAATTCAAGCCGTTGATCAAGCGGGGTTTGAGTTTGTGGGTATTTCGTATTAAGGCAATACTATTTACAATTTCTCATTTTAAACGATTAAGACAATCGCTTAAATACTAGATAATACAAATATCCAATAGCCTCTATTTTACTAGATAATGCACTAAAAAAGTTTTCATATACTTCATTGGCACGGATTGTCGATGAAGTATATAGCTGTTGAAAATAGCGTTTGCCGAAAATACCACATTTAGCTTTCTAGCCTTTTCCTGCGGTGTCCCACCATTGATAAAAATGGTGAGTAGGTCCAATTCCTTTACCAATTTTCAAATTATCTGCATTTTCAATGGCACCTTGTAGGTATTTTTTTGCTTGTTTAACGGCTTCTTCTAACTCATATTTTGGTAGTAATGCTGCAATAGCTGCGGATAATGTGCAACCTGTACCATGTGTGTTTTTAGTTTGGATACGTGGTGATGCCATTCTGATGATCTTTGTTGGCGTGATTAAATAATCCGGACTTTCTTGACTTGGCAAATGTCCCCCTTTCATTAATACTGCCTGACAGCCTAATTTGAGTAGCTCATAACCCTGTTGTTGCATTTCATCTTCGTTTTGTGCCTCATGACAATCAAGTAATGCTGCTGCTTCTGGAAGGTTAGGGGTGATGATGGTGGCTAATGGTAATAGCAATTCTCGAATAGCGGTAATGGCATCATTTCTCAATAAAGGATGCCCCCCTTTGGCTATCATTACCGTATCAAGAACAATATTGGTAATAGGATTATTGCTTAATAGATGATTAACCGTGGTTACAATCTCTTTATTCATCAGCATACCGATTTTAACGCTATCAATATGGATATCTTGATATAGTGTGTTAAATTGAGCCTCAACAAATTCGGGTGGCACCGGGTATATGCTATTAACACCTTGTGTACTTTGTGCGGTTAAAGCAGTAATGACTGACATCCCATAAGCGCCAAGCGCTGAAAAGGCCTTTAAATCGGCCTGAATACCTGCACCGCCACTAGGATCGCTACCAGCTATAGTTAATGAAACTGTTGTCATGGTTTAATTTCCTATCTTGCTTGTCTTATTTTTCTAATCAAATCAGATGTGGCCTTAGCAATATCTCCTTGCCCGCAAATTGCGGATACAACGGCAATACCTTCAATGCCAGTTTGAATCACTTCAGTTAAATTGTTTACACCGATACCACCGATCGCAACGGCAGGGCATTGTTTTGCTTTAACAAGTTCAGTCAATTGGGCGATGCCTATTGCTTCTGCTGCATCTTTTTTGGTGGGGGTTGGATAGATAGGGCCAATACCTAGATAATCGACTAGTTGCCAAGGAACACGCTCAAGTTGCGAATAATTAGAGACTGAAAGCCCTATCCATTTATCTTCTCCAATTAATCTTCGTGCAACTTCGACAGGTAGATCGCTTTGTCCAACATGAACACCATCGGCATCGACAGCTAAAGCTATATCAATATGATCATTAATCAATAGTGGAACTTGAGTGTCGATTAATACTTCTTTTAAAGCTTGGGCGGCTTTATACCAATTTCTACCTGAATATTCTTGTTCTGAACGTAATTGAACGGCAGTAACACCATTTTCAACTGCAAACTTAGTGGTATTAACCATACCATTTATGCCATCACAAAGTACTGGATCAAGTACTAAATAAAGTGTTAAATCTAGTTGCTTCTTCATCAAAAATCCTTATTTGTGGTGAAAAGAGAAAGTTGGTCAATAATTGACATAGCAAAAGTACCTAGCCCTTGCTGTTTATTAGCGAATTCACCCGCTTTTTTCATCATAAAGCAGGCTGAAGCAGTAGCCTTTAAATGATCTTCAGAACTTGCAATCAATGCTGCCACAATCGCAGATAATGAACAACCAGTACCAGTTACTTGTGTTAGCGCGATATCACCCCCAACAATGCTATAAACCTGCTCACCATCTGTGACATAATCGGTCTCACCTGTTATTGCAACAATGGTTTGATATTTCTTGGCTAATAGCATTGCCGCATTTAATGCAGAATCAGTAGAATCCAGCCCATCAGGCCCTTTTGATGATGATTGTTGACCACTTAATGCTAGAATTTCTGAAGCATTTCCTCGAATAACTGTCGGTTTAAATGTTAATAATTGCTTAGCAATTTCAGTACGATATTTCAAGGCAGCTCCAACTGCGACAGGATCTAATACCCAAGGAGTTTGATTAGCTTTTGCGGCGGCTAGTAACATGCTTTTAGCGCTATGACTATTGATCGTACCAATATTAATTAACAAACCATTTGCAATGGCAACAAAGTCCTCAACTTCTTGCTCAGCTACCACCATCGCTGGTGAAGCCCCAATCGCCAAAAGAATGTTAGCGGTGTAATTTTGTACCACATCATTGGTAATACAATGGATTAAAGGTCGCTTCTGATGAACTTGCTCAATAAAAGGAATGGCATCTTGATTTGAAAATAATTTAATGACCGACATATTCTTTCCTTATCTAATAAATAATATTAAGGGAAGAATGTGTCAAAAGCGGTAATTAAGACAGAGACTTCCCTACGCTGGCATGATCCAGATCAGGTTCAACGGGTAAATTCTCAGTTTTTTGCTCTAACAAAAAACACCCCGAGTCTAAATAACAAATTTGGATAAAATTGAATCTATTATGAACTGAGTTTAAAAATTAAACAAGTTATTGTAATAATCTTTCTATATCACTAATGGCGCGTCTATCCGGTAAGAAAATTATTAAATGATCGCCATCTTCAATCATTAAATCCGTATTTACTATAATTACATCTTCACCACGAACCACGGCACCAATCGTAGCACCTGAAGGTAATTTTAAACTGTTGATATTTTTACCGACTAATTTTGAATTTTCGGCTTCACCACGAGCAACTACTTCGACAATTTCTGATTCACCTTGGCGTAATGAGACAACTTTAACTACACCCGTTTGCCTAACATGGCTTAGTAGTTCTGAAATAGTGGCATGTTGTGGTGAAATCGCGATATCAATAACACTATCGTTAATCAATTCTAAGTAGGCTTGTCGCTGGATGAGAACGATGACTTTTTTTGCCCCCATTCTTTTTGCCAGCATAGATGACATAATATTGGCTTCATCATCGCTAGTGACCGCCACAAACAGATCGGTTAACTCGACTTGCTCTTGCGATAATAATTCTTGGTCTGATGATTCACCATGTAACACGGTGGTATTAACTAACTGCTCAGCTATTAATTCAGCTTTTTCTGCATTACGTTCAATCAACTTAACTTGATAATCATTCTCTAAACGTTTAGCTAAAGCAATGGCAACGCCACCACCACCGCTAATAATAATACGTTTATAAGGTTTTTCTAGCCTTTGTAGTTCACTGGTTACTGCTTTAATATTGAGGGGAGGGGTAATAAAATAAACCATGTCTCCAGCTTCAATTAAAGTCGAACCTATTGGACGAATAAAACGATTTTGACGATAAATAGCAACAACACGCGCTTCGACATGTGGTAAATGCTCTTTAAGTTCGGATAGTTCGCTCCCCACTAACGCACCACCGTAATAAGCGGTTACAGCAACCAAACAGACACGATTATCATAAAACGAAGCAAACTGTAGAGCACCAGGATATTGAACTAATTGGCTAATATGATTTGTAATTAAGTTTTCAGGAGCAATAATATGATCGATGTTGATACAATCTTTATTGAAGAATGGGTATCTTTCATCGTTATATTCAGGAGCACGGATTCTAGCAACTTTTTGTGGAATATTAAACATCACATGCCCAATCTGACAAGCCATCATATTTACTTCATCAGAATTGGTAACGGCAACTAACATATCGGCTGATTCCGCGCCAGCACTCTCTAATACTTGTGGGTAAGATGATTTACCGCAAATGACTTGTAAATCAAAACGCTCTTGCAAAGATTGCAATTTATCATGATCTTCATCAACGACAGTCACATCGTTCTGCTTTTCAGTTACTAGATATTCAGCAAGTGCACTACCAGTTTGGCCTGCACCAAGAATGATAATTTTCATAATAAACCTATTATAATCAAAAGGCCTCAAGCTAACTCATTATTAGAACAATAGAGCTCATATCAATTAAAGCCGTTTGATATTGTTTAGTAATAATCGCAATCTTATTTTAGATTATACAAAACCGATTGCGTCATAAACCTTCTTCAACGTAGGCTCTGCTTTAGCGCGAGCTTTTTGTGCTCCTTCTTGCATAATTGAAAGAAGATAATTTTCATCATCTCGATATTGATGATATTTTGCTTGTAAACCGGTTAACATCTCGATAACTTGATTTGCCACCTCGGTTTTTAGATGACCATACATTTTGCCTTCAAACTCTTTTTCAAGTTCAGCAATCGGCTTACCTGTAATACCTGTCAAAATATCTAACAGATTTGAAACACCTGCTTTGTTTTTTGAATCATAACGTACAACAGGTGGTTCGTCTGAATCGGTCATTGCCCGTTTAATCTTCTTCTCGACATCTTTCGGATTCTCAAGTAAACCAATAACATTGTTACGATTATCATCTGATTTAGACATCTTTTTGGTTGGATCTTGTAAAGACATCACACGAGCACCTACTTTAGAAATAAACGGCTCAGGAACAGTAAAAATATCGCCATAAAGTGCATTAAAACGCATAGCGATATCACGTGATAACTCGAGATGTTGTTTCTGATCATCACCTACAGGAACTAAATTAGCTTGATATAACAAAATATCAGCAGCCATTAATACTGGATAATCAAATAGCCCGGCGTTAATATTTTCAGAGTGACGAGATGACTTATCTTTAAACTGCGTCATACGGCTCAGTTCACCAAAATAAGTATAACAGTTCAACGCCCAACCTAATTCAGCGTGAGCTGGTACTTGTGATTGAACAAAAATAGTACTTTTTTGTGGATCGATACCACAGGCCAAATAAAGCGCTAACGTATCAAGTGTTGCTTTTCGCAACTTATTAGGATCTTGACGGACCGTGATCGCATGTTGATTGACAATACAATAAACGCAATCATATTCATTTTGCAAAGACACCCAATTCTTCAAAGCCCCTAAATAGTTGCCTAATGTTAGTTCTCCTGATGGCTGAGCGCCACTAAATACAATTGGTTTACTCATAATTTATTCCTAATTTATACTCATTATTTTTTTGCATCAGCCTTTGGCTGAGGTAATAAGGTTAATATATCTTTAAAATCATCAAATAAAAAATCAGGCTTGCTAGATGCAATCGACACCCCATAATTATAACCATAACTTAATGCTACAGTCGGGCAATTAGCATTTTTAGCGGCAGTAATATCATTCTTTGAATCACCAACAAACAGCAACTGATCACTAAACAATCCAAAGGTTGCCATGACTTGATAAAGTGGGGCAGGGTGTGGTTTCAACTTAATCACATCACCACCACCAAGTACCAATGAAAAGTATTCTTTAATACCTAATGACGTCAATAAAGCAGGTAAAAATTGTGCAGGTTTATTGGTAACTAAAGCTAAGGGATAATGATTTTCATAAAGCGTTTTTAAGGTTTCTTTAACATGCGGGAATAGCGTTGTTTGCTCATCCATAACCTTATCATAATGATGATTAAACAACTGTTTCGCTTTATTGAAATCCTCTTTAGACGGATTGCGACCAATCACGTTGAATACGCGTTCGAGCATGACATCAATGCCATTACCGACCATGTTTTTTACTTGCTCATTAGTAACGGTGGGTAACTCCAAATCTGCTAACATCTTTTGTGCAGCTAAGGCAAGGCCAGGCACACTATCGACTAAAGTTCCATCTAAATCGAAAGCAATAGCTTGAATATCGTTTAACTTAGCCATGGTTAACACCTTCTAATTCTTTACGCATTGCATCAATTACGGCTTTATAATCCGGTTGACCAAATATTGCCGAACCAGCAACAAACATATCAGCACCTGCTCTGGCAATCTCAGCGATATTATCAACTTTAACACCACCATCAATTTCTAAACGAATCTTTCTGCCAGACTCAATAATGCGCTGTTTAACTTGTTGTAATTTTTTTAGTGTACTTGGTATAAATGATTGTCCACCAAAACCTGGATTAACGCTCATTAATAAAATAATGTCGACTTTATCCATCACATAATCTAAATAATCTAACGGCGTTGCAGGATTAAGTACAATTCCCGCACTGCAACCATGATCTTTAATTAATTGCAAAGAACGGTCAAGGTGAATAGTAGCTTCAGGGTGAATAGAGATATTAGTTGCGCCAGCTTTGGCAAATGAGGTAATTAAATCTTCAACTGGCGAAACCATCAAATGAACATCAATCGGAGCCTTAATACCATAGTCACGAAGAGCCTTACAAAACATACTACCCATCGTCAAATTTGGTACAAAATGGTTATCCATTACATCAAAATGGACAACATTGGCACCAGCGTCTAACACTTTCTGCGTATCTTCTCCAAGACGAGCAAAATCAGCGGATAATATTGATGGTGCAATAATAAACTCTTTCATAACATACCTCTACTAATAAAACCTTATACATAAAATAGGTTATTTTTGGTACAAGGCTAATATTTCATCAATTTTTTTGCGTCCTTCGCCAGCACAGCTAATTGAGCGTCGCATTTCTGCACGGTAAAGATGGCGCGCTTTACTATATAACGTTCTGGTATACTCTGTATCGTGATTTGATAGTAGTACAGGAATATTTTTTTTATAAGCAATTTTTTCAGCTAATTGTGACAATCGCTTATGTTCTTCAAAACCAAAATTATTGGAATAATAAGCCGTAAAACCGATAGATTCATTTGGAGAAAGATAAGGCGGATCACAATAAATGACAGAATTGCGTTTTGCCATTTTCATTGCTTCATGATAAGGAGTACAGATAAACTCAGCTTTTTGTGCTTTTTGAGCAAAATAGTAGAGCTCCTTCTCAGGAAAATAGATAGTTTTGTAACGTCCAAAAGGTACATTAAAAAGCCCGCTATTATTATAGCGACATAAACCGTTATAACAGTGGCGATTCAAATAGACAAACAAAAGCGATCGTAGATATTGATCTTTACTATAATTAAAGACATCTCGTAGCTGATAAAAAGCCTCAGCTTGATTATTCTGATGATTAAATAATAGCTTAAGATCATTAATAAACTTATCAGGATTGGATTGTAATAACCTAAATAACGCAATTAGATCATGATTGATATCAGCTAAAATATAACTTTTAAAGTTTGTGTTTAAAAAAACAGAACCAGCGCCTACAAAGGGCTCAATGAGTTGGTCCCCTTCTGGTAGATATTGTTTAATTGTGTCCACAAGCTCATATTTTCCTCCAGCCCATTTTAAAAAGGCTCGTTGCTTCTTCAACGGAAACTCCTATTTTGCTGATTTTTCTTTATTAATTGTTTCACCAGATTTAATCCAAGGCTTATCTTTTTGTAGTGCACTTGGTAAAGATTTGATCGCTTTTCTGGCTTCGTCAGCAGAATCATATGTACCTTTAACTAATATATACCATTTAACATTATTTCGTTTGGTTTCATAAATTTGGTAATTAGTGAGATTATGTTCTTTAACCAATCTTTTCAAACCATCAACTGAACTAGAAGAACTAAGTTGAATTGAAAACTGATCATTCTTAATTTTGGCAATCGAAGTTGAATTATTACCTGTTATTACACTATTATTTGAGTTAGAAACAGTAGGATTGCCTCTATCTGGATTTATTGGTTTATTTAAATTAGTTGATGAACCACTAGTATTTTGAGTTGTACTGTTAGCCGTTGGTTGCAGCTCTGGTCTAGAACCCGATGTTGACTGTGTTGATGCTGGAGGTTGACTAACCCCATTATCGTGCTCATTAACATTACTATTAATTGGGGCTGGTGGTACAGGCGCTGAATTTTGTTGACCTTGCGCTAACGCCCCACTATCGTCACTGATTGTTGAATCAGGCGTTTGCGTCGACGAAACACCATTGACTTCCGGAGGAGTCAGTATGGTTGTTTTTTTTGATGGACGAGATATCACAAAGCAAACCAACAAGACAATAATAGCTAAAGCTAATCCCATAATAATCAATTTTTTCTTCGAATAATGCTGAAAAAAAGTTGATATACTAAAAGAAGGCGTAGAAGACTTACTTGATTGTTCTGGTATATAACGATCATCTTTATCTACACGCATATTAACTCCTTTCAAATGGTTTATTGCCTCATGGCCAGCCGAATTTAAAAAATGAATTTTAAATTTGTTCTATTTTTTCAATAATATATCCAGCAACACCTTTGGCACTTTGCTCATCAGTTTTAATCGTAATATCAGCGATCTCTTCGTAAAGTGGATCACGCTCTTCGGCTAATTCTTCGTAAAGTTCACGGGGAGTATTGCCACCTTGTAATAAAGGACGACGCTTATCTTTCTGGGTTCTTGCCATCTGTTTTTCTATTGTAGTTTCTAAATAAACTACAATACCGCGAGCTGATAAACGGTTACGTGTCTCTTTAGATAAAATCGAACCACCACCAGTAGCAAGAACTATACCTTGTTTTTCAGTCAACTCATTAATGACTTTCTCTTCTCTGGCTCGGAATCCGTCTTCACCTTCTAAGTCAAAAATCCATGCAATATCAGCACCTGTACGTTTCTCAATCTCTTGGTCAGAATCAAAAAATTCCATACCTAACTGTTGTGCAATTTGTCGGCCTATTGTGCTTTTTCCTGCCCCCATAGGGCCAATTAGAAAGATATTTCGCTTTTCTGCCATTGTAGTTTCATCATCTATTAATTTTGGTTAAAATTTACAACACAATATCAATTTATAATGACTTAAATAACTCATCATTTCGGTATTGAATTGTGTAACTTACTTGGATCTCCGTCTAACGACAAAAATTTAGGTCGGTAATTATCTCAATAGATAGCCCCATTTTGCAACAGGTATTTATTAATCGATTAACTAATACCTGCTTGATGCAGATCATGAATATTCAGCGCACCAACCAATTCGCCGTGATTATTTACCACAGGTGCAGCAGTAATATTATGATCATTAAATGATTTTAAAGCTTCGACCGCTTTCCAAGTTTCAGGTATTTGATGTCCTGGACTTGTCATTACATCGACAATATTATCTTGTAATGTACCATGTTTTAGTAACAAACGGCGTAAATCGCCATCTGTAAAAACGCCAACTATTTTATTATCATCTTGGCATATTGCAACTAACCCCACACCAGTACGACTTAATTCTAACATGGCATCAAGTACTGTTGCTGATTGTGGTACTCTAGGAATTAAATCACCCTTACGCATAATATCTTTTACATGATTTAATAGTTTAGCGCCTAAACTGCCAGCTGGATGTGAACGAGCAAAATCTTCTTCCTTAAATCCACGAGCTCGCATAACGGCAATTGCCAGCGCATCGCCCATCATTAACGTATTAGTTGAGCTTGAGGTTGGAGCTAATCCCATTGGACACGCTTCCTTTTCGATTGAAATATCCAGCACTGCTTGCGCAGCTAATGCTAATGGGGAATCAAGTCCACCTGTTATGGCAATAACTGGAATATTCATTGCTGCAAGAATGGGTAAAATAAATTGAAATTCCTTAGCTCGTCCTGAATAAGAAATCAAAATCACGACATCATTCTCGGTCACCATTCCTAAATCACCGTGTAATGCTTCAGATGGATGCATAAAAAATGCTGGGCTACCAGTACTGGCTAATGATGCTGCGATCTTTTTACCAATATGACCAGATTTACCAATGCCTGACACTACAACTTTGCCTTTTGTTGACAAAATTAACTGACAAGCCTTAACAAAACTCTCACCAAGCCGAGCTGGCAGCTTCTGTGCCTCATGAAGCTCAAGTTCAAGTAATTCTCGACCATATTGTAATAATTTGTCCATTTTTAGCCACTCATCAAATTAAAACTAAAAAATATATATTGATTAAATTATTAATAGTCTAGCAATTAACTATTCAATATTCAAAAGCCTTTTAGAATAAAAAGATAAGAAATAATTGAGGAGCGCACTTTTTGGAATAAAAAATGTTGAGGAACGGGGTTTTTAAAGCTTTAGAATCCCAATCCAACTTTAACTCCAAGCACGATTAATATCACGCCTAACAACTTATCAATAATCAACTGTAACTTAAAATAACGACGTTGGACAATTTGGGTTTGGAAGACGAATACTACCATCGGCCACCAAATTGCAGCTTCAAGCCAGATTATAAAAGCAACTACCAGTTTATCTACCATCGTTGAGCTGGCATTAAGTAGTTGAGTAAAGATAGCTAGAAAAAACAGCGTGGCTTTTGGATTAAGTAAATTACACAATAGCCCTTGCATAAACGCAGCTTTGGCTGTGACATTCAGTTCCAGCGCTTGTTTGGAAACATAGGCGGTGCCACTGCTTTTGGCTAGTAACGCTTTAACTCCAATCCATAACAAATAAGCGGCTCCGGCATAACGTAATGCATTATAGAGCCAAGGGGTGGCGGTGATTAATACAGCAATGCCTGCCACACAGTAACTCATATGAATGGCGATAGCACTAATTACTCCTAAACAGGTCATTAATGCTATTTTTCGGTTGTAGCTTAAACTATTTTTTAAGACCAGAAAAAAATCTGGCCCGGGTGATATCATGCCTAAACAACTAATGGTTATCACCAAAATTAAGGTATCGACTGTCATTTTTGCTCTTGTGCTGCATTGTTTAACGTGGCGATGTTTGATTTATGTTGTTCGATAAATTGCTTTTTATCGAAATTTTCACCAATTAAGTAATCAGTTAAGAATTTTGCATTCGTTTTAATTTGTGCACCATTCAAAATCATTCTTGGTAAGTCGATTTGGTAAATGGTTTGGTTGGATGATTTTTGTAAATCATCACTATTCGCATTGGTTAATAAGTACAATTTGCGTTCTTTTTCCGACAATTTTTTTACGGTTTCGGTACCCGCACCCATCATTAAATGGTCAGGGAAGATATAAAATACGGTATTGTCTAGTAAACCTTGCTCTTTTAGGTGGTTAATAAATTGCCCTAAATTGTAATCGAGAGATGCGGCTACAAAAGACATGTTGTCATGCTTTGGGCTAATAACAGAGGTCATGCGGTCATCGTTAAAGCCATTTGGTGCATGGGTTGAGACGGTCGAAACAAATAGCGCAAATGGTTTGTCATTATTTTTCATCTCTTGTATTTGCTGTTCGGCGATGTCTAATATATCTTTATCATATAACCCAAATGGCGCATTTGGGTATTTGCCTGGATAGCTTTTTTCAGATACCACTTGCATTCCAACTACTTCTGCTGTGTGGCCAATGCTCGCAAATTCAGGACCAGCCATAACGTAACGAGTTTGGTAGCCCGCTTGTTTTAACACATCGCCTAATGTGACTAATTTAGTCGAGTTAGCGTTTTTTAAAGGGGATGTTGAATGTTCACCAATTAAAAATGGTACACCGGTCATATAAGTGTACATTGAGGCGGTTGTCCAGGTACTACCTGCACTCATTGGCATATTTGGATAAAAGGTATATTGTTGCTTTAGCTGTCTTAAATTAGGCGTAATATCAGCAAAATCTAAAAATCCTTGCTCGAAAGATTCTAACGATAACACAATAATATTTTTGCCTTTTTGACTGTTTAACTGTGATTTTGCAACATAATCATTCATATTGAGCGTTTGTAATGCCTGTTCAAAGGTTGCTTTTGGCGCACAGGTGACTTGATAGATTTCATAGAGGCGACTAATTGGACCATTATGATAACTAATTGAAGCAATTGCGATGACAGCAAACGATAAGCGCCATAACAATCGGCATTTATTACGAAATAAGTTGGCTAATTTACTGATTATAAAAACTAATCCTAAAAAGACCACAATCACTAATACAGCCTGTAACTTGAAGATAAATAATCCTTCAATAATATCATTCACATTTAAATTCACGTAAAACTGATAATCAATAAATCCACCACTAAAATAGATAGAGGTGAGTTCCATAACAATGATGACGGTCATTAAGACAATGGTGAGCAGTTGCCATTTTTTTTGTTTAAAAAAAGAAGCTAAGGTAATAGTTAATATAAAAAGTGGTAATACGATTAAAGTCGAAAACGGCATAGTTAATGATACTCAGATTTTCTTAAAACGGGAATATTGCATCAGTATATACGTTTTAATCAGAAAAATAAAAATCGTAGATTGCAAGGTAATATTAATGCGTTGATTTTATTATATGTAACAAGCTTAATGATAATTATTATTGTTTGTTGTTGATAATTGAAAGCATTAGCAATAAGATAGCAACAATTATTTTATTTCCTAAAGCTGAAAGGTTTACGCTATGTTGTTACGTAGATTTGCCATTGTTTTGCTATTATCTTGTTTTTCTTATAGCTATGCTGATGTCACTTTACCGGCCCCACAAAAGAAAGAGGGTATGGGATTATTTGATAGTCTTAAAAAGCGTGCTTCAACGCCGGGTGGAGGATTTCCAACAGGTATGGTGTCTGACGATGAGCTTTCAAGTGTACTTTGGGCAGCCAGTGGCTTAAATCGAGGTAAAAACGGTTGGACAGTACCAATGGCAAGTGGTAAACCGCCTTATGTTCGCCTGTATGTTGCAAGTGAAAAGGGAACCTTTATATACGAGTGGGAAGGGCACTATCTTCGTGAGATCAATAATCAAGATATTCGTGGCGACATCGGTAAACAAAGTTTTACTAAACGTGCACCTTATATTTTTATTTTTGTGTCTGATGGTGACAATCTTAAAGATTATGATACCCAACAAGCCAATGATTTTAGTCAAATTGCTGTTGGCGCAATGAGCCAAAATGTTTATTTGTCGGCGACAGCATTAAAACTCAGCATACGTTATATCCATTCAATCAATCCTGAATTTATTAGTCAATCATTACAATTGCCAGAAAACAGCAAACCAATAGGGATTATGTTGTTAGGAAAATAAAGGAGTAGGAAGTGAAAAGGTATTTAACTTTAGTTGTTCTACTAATTGCAAGTTTAGCTGTTTTTAGTTCCCCTTCTTATGCAGCCGAAAAGAAATATGAAAGCTGGAATGCAATTATTGATGAGATGGATATCATTTTGAATGATGCCTACAACATCTATTTTATGAAAGACGTCGAAGGTGCTAAAGCCCGTGTTAACAATGCTTACTTTGGATTTTACGAAAAGCATGGCGTTGAGCGCGCAGTGATGTCTTATATTTCAGGTAAGCGCGGTACTGATACTGAATACCAGTTTGCAAAAATTAAACGATTAATGACACAAAATGCGCCGAATAAAACGGTGCGAGCAGAAATTGACGTTATTTTAAAAATGCTCCATGAAGATGCCAACGAGTTAGATGGTAAAAAAGAGAGTGGTTGGAGTGTCTTTTTGGCGTCGTTTATCATCATTTTCCGAGAAGGGTTAGAAGCGATATTGGTTATCGCGGCTATCTCTGCCTATCTTGTTCGCTCAAATAATAAACCGATGCTTAAAGTCGTTTATCTTAGTAGTTTGTTTGCGGTGTTCGCTAGTATTTTAGCGGCGATAGCGTTACATACAATTGTGGGATTAAGTGGTGCCAACCAAGAAATTATGGAAGGTTGCGCCATGTTATTGGCAACGGTAATGCTGTTCTTTATTAGTAATTGGATGCTGTCTAAGTCAGAATCCATAGCATGGAAAAACTATGTGGAAGGTAAGGTCCAAAATGCGGTTTCTACAGGCAGTAGTTTTGCTTTAGGATTTGCTGCCTTTTTAGCAGTATTTCGTGAAGGCGCAGAAACTATCATCTTCTATCAAGCCATGTTAGCAGATGCTAATGAGCATATGGATATGGTGTGGTATGGTTTGGGCGTGGGAATGATTGTATTAGCGTTTGTGTTTGTTATTATTCGCTTTGGTACGGTTAAATTGCCACTTAAACCGTTCTTTATTTGTACCAGTGCCTTAATGTATCTGATGGCGATTGCGTTTGCTGGTGGTGGTGTAAAAGAGTTGCAAGAAGCTGATATTATTCAGGTTACACCGGTCGATTTTGTTCATTCGGTTGAGATATTGGGTATCTATCCAACAGTTGAAACATTACTACCACAGTTGTTCATGGTAGTGGCAGTGATAGGGTCGATTATCTATTCCACAAAATATAAAAAGAAATAATTAATATAAAGCATTAAAAACGATTAATGATTAGTGATTAGTGATAAATCGTAAATACATTGGTAGTAAATTGTTATTGACTAGTCATGATTTTATTGATTAGTGATCAAAAGTGAAAAACAAAATTAAGGAGTTTTCAATGAAAAAACTATTAGTCTCTGCTGGTATTTCATCAATACTTGCACTTTCTTCAATAGCTTATGCTGCTGCACCTGCACCAGGTGAAGAAAAAGGCTTCGAAGAGTTTCCAATTGGTGATGAAGTAACTGTTGGTCCTTTACACATCGGTGCAGTTTATTTCCAACCTGTTGATATGGAACCAGCTGGTATGGGTGGTTTACCTGCTTCAAAATCTGATATGCATATTGAAGCTGATATTTCAGCGGCTGAAGGTAATAACTTAGGTTTTGGTACTGGTGATTTCGTGCCTTACTTAACTGTAAAATATAAAATCCAAAAAGAAGGCAGTGATAAAGCTATCGAAGGTACTTTTATGCCTATGAATGCTTCAGATGGTCCTCACTATGGTAACAATATTAAGTTAGATGGTGCAGGCAAATATAAAGTAACCTTTACTATCGAAAACCCTGAAAAACAAGGTTATTTATTACATGTTGATAAAGAAACTGGTGTTGAAGGTCGTTTCTGGACTAAACCAATTGAAGTTTCATGGGACTTTAACTTCATCCCACGTGCATGGTAATTATTATTTTTAATTAAATTTAATTTTCAATAATTAGTTGTACTATCGGCGAGTGTCAAAACTCGCCTATATACGTTGTAATTTTTAGGCAATCATTATGCTCCAATACCTTATCAATGTTACTGATAATACTTTTGTACCTGTGATTATGTTGGCACTACTTAGTGCTGTATTTGTTCAATCAAGTAAAAAATACCTTATCACGGGATTTGTATTGGGGATGTTGTCGGCTCTTATTTATGCAATATTAAAACGAAATACGGGTTTTGCTGTTCGTGAGTTTTATGATCTTGGTGTGATTGTTACTTGGTGCATTATTGTTGTTCCATTGCTGATCTGCTTATCTTTTAGAAATTTTCTAGTTTTCATCATAGTATCTATTGCAATTGGACTTATTACAGCACAATGTTTACCGAATATTTTACTTTATCCATTTGAATTTGATGTTGGCATGGAGTCAATTTTCAATAATGATTATCTGTTTAAATGGATTGGTTACAGTTTCGCTTTATTAGTTTGTATTTTAATTGGATTGTTTATCTATCGGCTTTGCCAAAGGTTTTCAACTCGATTTATTACTGTTATTACTTCATTAGCGATTATTATTTTTACTACACAGAATATAATTAATTTTCTACAAATTTTGATTGTGCGGCGGTTTATCTCACCACAAGAATGGATGATGGAATTAGTTATTTTTGTTTTAGCTCATGTCAATTTATTTACTTTCATCTTTATGGCATTGGTGTTACTACTTACTATTTTATTATACACCAAATCCAAAACTACCTCATTAGTAGGTAGTAATCCTGCCCAAGTGCGTAAACTCAAAGCAAGTTTACGACGTGATCGCCGTACCTCATTATTATTAATGGCAGGTATTGCCATAACGGCTTATACCGTTACTCGCGCACGCTATATTCTCCAAAAAGGTGTGGAGTTATCACCCGCTGAGCCAGTTAAACCTAATGCGGATGGTTTGATTGTGATTCCATTAGATAAAATAAATGACGGCAATTTACACCGTTATGGTTATCAAGCAGTAGATGGCACCTTAATTAGATTTATTGTCATTAAGAAAAGCGAAAATGCATATGGTGTAGGTTTTGACGCTTGTGATATCTGTGGTGCAAGTGGTTATTATCAACGAGGTAATCAAGTTGTCTGTATTTTGTGTGATGTGGTAATGAATATTGCAACAATTGGTTTTTCAGGCGGTTGTAATCCAGTACCGCTTAAATATGAAATTTTAGATGGCAATATGATTATTCGTCCAGCTCATCTTGAAGCTGAAAAAAGTCGCTTTAAGTAAAGGTGTGAAAAGGAAGAAAATATGTTTCGAAGAATGTTACTTAGTGTGTTAGTTCGCCAAAAAAAGAAGCTATTTTTAATTGCCTTAACCGTTGCTTTAGGGGTTTCGCTAGCGACAGCCATGTTAAATGTGATGTTTGATGTTGGTGATAAAGTTAATCAAGAATTAAAAGCCTATGGTGCTAACTTAAATATTGTGCCCAAAAGTGCAGCGATGGTAAATGAGTTATATCAACTCGATGACAAACAAAACGCAACTCAATATATTAAGCAAGATGATTTAGTCAAGATTAAAATGATTTTCTGGGCATATAACATTGTTGATTTTGCCCCCTATTTAACGACCCAAGTGACCGTTAATGATAGACCTATTACACTAGTGGGAACATGGTTTAATAAGCATCTGACTATTCCAACTGGTGATGAAGTTGACACAGGAATGTTAGCCATGAAGTCGTGGTGGTCGATAGAAGGCAAGCCAATGAAAGATGATAACTTGCAAGGTGCCATGGTGGGTGAAACACTTGCCAAGCAATTAAATCTTAAATTAGGCGATAGTATTGAGCTAACTTCCCCAAAAATGACGCTAATTGTAAATAATATCTTTCATAGTGGTGGTCTTGAAGATAACGAGCTTTATGTATCGCTACCAGTTGCTCAAATGTTAGCGAATAAACAAGGTCTAGTTGAACGGGTTGAAGTGAGCGCTCTTACCACACCTGAAAACGATTTAGCTCGCAAAGCGGCGCAAGATCCCAATAGTTTATCGCGTGCCGAATGGGATCGATGGTACTGCACCGCTTATATCAGTTCGATTGCCTATCAGTTGGAAGAATTAATGCCCGATGTTCGGGTTAAAGCGATAATGCAAGTTGCCGACTCAGAAGGCTCTATTTTACAAAAAACACAATTATTGATGTTATTACTGACAGTGTTATCTTTGATCTGTTCGGCTTTGGCGATATCTAACTTAGTTACTGCTAACGTGATTGAACGTAGTACTGAAATTGGTTTATTAAAAGCACTAGGGGCAACTAATACCTCGGTAGCGATGTTAATTCTTAGTGAAATACTAATCATTGCTTTATTCGGTGGTATGGTCGGCTATTTTATTGGTCTTGGCTTTGCCCAAATTATTGGACAGACGGTATTTGGTTCATTTGTTGAGCCTAAAATGATTATTATCCCAATGGTATTAATTATGGTAAGTCTCATTACCTTATTAGGAAGCTTGCCGGCATTACGTATTATGATGTTCTTACGTCCAACGGATGTATTACATGGTCGGTAAGCGAGGTTAAGTGATGATAAATAAAAACCAACGCTTTATTTTAAAAACGATATTTAGCTCATTAATTCGCCGTCGTTCTCGGATTGCAATTGCCTTACTTGGTGTTGCGATTGGGGCGACAGTGTTACTAGGTATGGTGACGCTTTGTTATGATATTCCAAGACAAATGGGACAAGAGTTTCGTTCTTATGGAGCTAACTTATTGTTAATGCCAGCTAATAATCAACCGACTATATCAATGGTTGAGGTAGAAAAAGCTATTAGCGTATTACCGAAAGACAAAGTATTAGGTGTTACACCATTTCGTTATAATTCTATCCGCAGTAACCAACAGCCTTATACCATCGTTGGCACCCAATTTGATCAGGTTATTAAAACTAGTCCATATTGGAAGATAGAAGGTGAACTACCAAAAAATCCGAACGAAATTATAATTGGTACGGATATTGCCCAGTTTGCTAAACTTAGTATTGGAAGTACCATGCCAATTTCAGGAAAATCTAAAGAAAATTCTCGCTTTGATGAGGACTTAACTGTTACTGGCATCGTCAAGACAGGTCGTGCAGAAGATAATTTTATATTTATCGATCTGAACGATCTTGAAAACCTACTTGAAGAAAGCAATCAGGCCGAAGTGGTCGAAATTAGTATCACTGCAACCAAAGATGAATTGCAACACTATATTCAAACCATTAAAGATCACTCAACCACAATCGAACCGCATCTTATAAAATGGGTGACACAGTCCGAAGCATCAGTGCTCGGTAAACTGTCATCTTTACTCTACTTAGTAACCTTAGTCGTGTTAATTTTGACTATGATTTGTGTGGCCACAACCATGATGACGGTAGTAATGGAGCGTCGCAAAGAGATAGGGCTGAAAAAAGCTATTGGTGCAACCAATAAAAGTATTGCCAAAGAATTTTTAGCCGAAGGGATGATTTTAGGTATTATTGGGGGGGTGATTGGGGTTATTTGTGGTTTAATTTTTGCTCAAGTAATCAGCGCCAATGTATTTGGGCGCTCAATTGTCATTGAATTTTATTTGATACCAACAACGATTGTTATTTCGGCTGTGGTAACCATCATTGCGTGTTTGATTCCGGTAAAACGTGCACTTGAAGTTGAACCAGCATTAGTTTTACGTGGCGAATAGGATAGTAAAGTATGAATATGCTAGAAGTTAATAATGTTTCAAAGATCTATGGCTCTTTACATGCCTTGTCAGAAGTTAACTTATCCGTTGAAGAAGGTAAATGGCTATCCATTATGGGACCTTCAGGCAGTGGTAAAACCACGTTAATGAATATTATTGGTTGTATGGATAAACCGTCGCTGGGTTCAGTAATTCTAGATGGACAAGATATTACCCAACTTTCATTACCCCAACTAACGGAAATTCGGCGTGATAAAATCGGCTTAATCTTTCAACAATTTCACCTTGTATCTTATTTAACCGCATTAGAAAACGTGATGGTGGCACAATATTATCATAGCATGGTTGATGAAAAAGAAGCCTTACAAGCATTAGAGCGTGTGGGGCTTGCAGCGCGGGCCAAACATTTACCGCGTCAATTATCGGGGGGTGAACAACAACGCGTTTGTATTGCTAGGGCATTAATCAATTACCCAAAACTGATTTTAGCTGACGAGCCAACCGGTAATTTAGATGAAAGCAATGAAGCAATGGTCATGAACTTACTACATCAACTTCACGAAGAAGGAAGCACAATCATCGTTGTTACGCATTCACCGGAAGTATCAAAACATGCGCAAACAACGGTAGTTCTTGAACATGGTAAAGTAGCAAGTATTATCAATAATTAATGATTATAAGGTCTATATTTATGAAAAATCGCATTGTTTCATCTGTACTATTTATCTTAATCGGAGCGTTACTTATTCTATTCCCGCTTTATATTTTACCCGTCTGCCCACTGCCGGATGTGCAATCTATGCCAGCCGATGCTATGCATTCTGCACCGATGGATGGCCACATGCACAATGCTGGTGGCAAAATCATGAAATGTTTTTGGACATCAAGGGCGGAAATTGGTATTGGTAGTTTAGTGATAGCTATTGGTGCCTTGGTGTTACTTAGCCGCTCGTTATTTGTACGTATGGGATTAAGTATGGCTATAGCTTGCACTGCGGTCTTAGCAGCTGCGATTCCAACTATTTTAATTGGTGTATGCGGTAATGAAATGATGCGTTGCAATATGGGGGCTAAACCAGCATTGATATTATTGTCAATATTATTAGCGATTGTTGCTATTATCAATGTGATATATTTAAATAAACAAGCTAATCGCTAGTAACTATTAGCAACTATTAAAAGCATTAGTCAGCCTTAACACCAATTATAGAGAACTCCAACATGCAAGAAATAACTATAGCGAATTTAGCATGGCGAAATATCCAACGACGACCATTTCGAAGTTGTTGCTTGATTATCATCATTATGCTTTTTTCCGCTACGCTATTTGGTGGTAGTGTATTGATGAAAAACCTAAGCTTAGGAATTTCAGGCATGGCTAATCGGTTAGGTGCGGACATTCTTATTGTCCCTTATGGTTATGAAAAAAATCTTGAAGTCGCCTTATTACGTGGTGAACCAAGTAGCTTTTATCTAAAAGCCGACTTAGTTGATAAAATCAAAGATATAAAAGGGATCGAAGCCGTCTCACCACAACTATTCATTGCTTCGTTAAGTGCTGGTTGTTGCACATCAAAAGTTCAATTAATTGGTTTTGATCAGCAAAGCGATTTTGTGATCAAACCTTGGCTACAAACACAGTTAGAACAACCACTGCAAGACGATCAGGTCGTGGTAGGCAGTAAAATTACCTCAAATGTAGGTGATGAAATTAAATTTTTCAATCATCCCTTTAAAATAGCCGCTAAAATGGATAGCACAGGAATGGGCTTTGACACCTCAGTTTTTATGACCATCCCTGCTGCTCATTCGCTTATGAAAGAAGCCAATTTAATTGAAGGCGATACTGACCACTTTGCTAACTATGTGTCATCGATTTTTGTTAAAGTCGACCCTGACTATCAGTCTAAAGATATTGTTAATCAAATCATGCCCAAATATGCTATCGATTACAATATTGATTTTGTGATGACCAAAGGTATGTTAAGTAATATATCTAAATGGTTAAATGGCTTCTCAACTATTGTCTATAGCTTATCGGCAATATTTTGGGTGTTAGCGATTATTGTGATCTTTGTAATATTTTCCTCATCTCTTAATGAACGAAAACGCGAAATCAGCTTATTACGTATTCTAGGTGCATCGCGCAGTGATCTGGTTAAAATGTTACTGCGAGAATCCCTTATCATTAGTGCTTTAGGTGGCCTTGCTGGTATAGTGGTTGCTGGCGTATTAATTTATGCCTTCAGCTTATTGATATGCCAAACGATAGGTTTGCCATGTATGAATATTTCAATTACCGATGGATTAATTTATGCCTTCATCGTATTTTTGCTGACATTAATTATTGGTCCGCTGTCTAGTATTTATTCAGCATTATCATTAACTAAGTTTGATACTTATCAAACATTAAGAGAGGGTGAATAATGTTATTGGATATCAAAAACCTTCGCAAAGATTACAAGCGCGGATCACAACACTTTTCAGCGGTGAATAATGTTAGTTTTTCAATGGCACAAAGTGACTTTATCAGCATTATGGGTAAATCAGGTAGTGGTAAAACGACGCTGCTTAATATGATTGCTGGGTTGTTAACGCCTACTCAAGGTAAAATCACGATTAACGGCACCAATTTATTCGATCTTGATGACAAACAAGTATCAGCATTTCGTAATCAAAATATTGGTTACATTCCACAAGGCAGCAGTTTATTACCTAATTTAACTGCTCTGGAAAATATTCGCTTACCGTTTTCTTTAACGAAACGTGAAAACCAATCGAGCTTAAATTCTGCAATGGAACTGCTAGAAAAAGCCCAAATTAGTTATTTAAAAGATGCTTATCCAGCCAACATGTCAGGTGGTGAAATGCGTCGAATAGCTATTTTACGTGCACTAATTTGCCAGCCACAAATAGTCATTGCCGACGAACCCACCAGCGATCTTGACGATGAAAGTTCAACACAAATTATGGCATTATTAGCCGATATTCATCAACAAGGCACAGGACTCTTGATTGTTACTCATGATAATGATGTAGCAAGTTATAGCCAAAAAACGCTGAAAATGTCAGCGGGACGGTTAATCGATTAAATTCGGCTCTGTCATTACCATCAATTATAAAAACAGCGGATTACAGCCCATATCAATCATAATTTTATTTAACTTTATTAGCGGTAATCCGACTAAAGAATTTATATCATCGCCTTCAAGCTTATCGAAAAGAGTAATCCCTAACTCATCACATTTAAAACTGCCAGCACATTGTAGTGGCATCTCTTTAGCGATATAAGCGTCAATTTCGGCATCAGTTAACTGACGAAAGGTGACTTTAAACGGTTCACAAATCGTTTGCGATTGGCCTGTGTGAGTATTAATGACGGTCATTCCTGTATAAAAGTAAAACGCTTTGCCACTGCTATTTTTTAATTGTTGCTGGGCGTTTTCAATAGTAAGTGGTTTACATACAATCTTTCCATCTAAAACACCTACTTGGTCGGAACCAATAATTAAACTATCAGGATTGCTTGCCACTAATGACTGTGCTTTAGCATTAGCCAATCGCACCACCAGCTGCTGTGCACTTTCATTTGGTAGTGGTGTTTCATCACAAATCGGCGGCACACAATCGAAAGGAATAGCTAATTTTTCAAGTACTTTTTTACGTGATAGTGATGTTGATGCTAGGATAATTTTCATTTTAACTGTTCTTGTAAAATCCATGCGGAAGGATGAGCATTAAAACCAATATGACCATAATAATCGACTGCTTGAGGTGCTGCAAGCAAAGTAATTGCACATTGATTATCGGTATGAATTTGAATCTCTTTTATCAACTGTTTACCAATACCTGATTTTTGATAAGCTTCATCAACGGCTAAATCAGCTAAATAAGTTATGTAGACAAAGTCAGTTAAACAGCGGGCAATACCGACAAGTTTCTGATCATGCCATGCGGTAATGACTAAATTAGCATTATCTAACATTGCTTGAAAACGTGGTTTATCACTTATTGGTCGACGTTCCGCCAATGAACAGCGAGAATATAATAATATCGCTTGTTCTATACTGGGTTTGATATCATGGCGATAAATAATATTATCCATAGTTGATCTCCATCATGATTTTGCAAAAAAGTTATTTCAATATTTTAAATTAGCGTTAGGATAACAATATTAGATTTAATTTAAAATTAGTACCATCTTAAATTAATTAAGAAAGATAAGTTAAAATGAGGAGGCGGTATGTACAAAAAAATATTAATTCCGATTGATGTCCTTGAAGATGAACTCACTCAAAAAGTGATCCCACATGTTGAGTGTTTAGCGAAGTTATCCAATGCGCAAGTTATCTTTTTTCATACCTTACCGGTTGCATCGGCTATTGTAAATGCTTACTCATTTGGTTTTGATGAGTTTAAAGATCAAGCTACAGTACAAACAGAGCAATGGCTACATCGCTTGATTGACTCAATTAATTTACCAAAAGAAAATTTATCTTTTTCAATCGCGTTTGGTAATCCACGAGATGAGATCTTACATCTAGCGGAAGAGATTGAGCCCGATCTAATTATCATAGGATCAAGACGCCCAAATATCTCAACACATCTACTTGGATCAAATGCTTCTGGTGTAGTGAGAGGTGCACAAACATCAGTGCTAGTAGTACGTTAATTTTTATTTTTCTGATGTCCTCCAAAAGGACATCAGTTTTTGCTCAAAATCCTCAATCTTTTTTGATTTTAAAAAAGCTTTTAAGCTCCAATATATTCACAAAAAGTAAGTACTGGAAACGATAATAAAAAATTTATTTACTCCAAATAAGATTGTTGTGCAAAAGGTTGTCTTTTTATAAATTAGAGATAATTAATGGCATAATCTAGTGTACGCGAAGACGGAATGATGGGGTAGGGGGTATGCCGTCATGATTTCTCGTTGGGCTTTCCTAAAGAATTGAACATCATAGCTAAGCTAAGATTATACCGCCTTTCGGCGGTATTTTATTATTGATGTTTAACAAGAAAACAGCAGTGGATCTGTTTATTGCGTCTGAAATCGAGCGATAAGGTTTTGTCGGTGATGTCTTGAAACGTCAGATTTAATTTTTGCATACCGTCGGCATCCATTTTGAAGCCTCGTTTGTTATTAGAAAAGACAATTACACCGTTTGGTCTTAATAATCGTTTTAAATCACTCATTAATTTAAGATGATCGCGCTGAACATCAAAAGTATCGTTCATCCGTTTAGAGTTGGAAAATGTTGGAGGATCGATAAAAATTAAATCAAACTGCTCATCAGCTTGAGATAAATAGAGCAAGCAGTCAGCCTGTATTAATCGATGATTTTTACCGGTTAAGCCATTTTGTTTTAGATTACGATCGGCCCACTCTAAATAGGTGCGTGACATATCAACTGTCGTGGTCGATTTTGCTCCACCAAGACCTGCGTAGACGGTTGCACTACCCGTGTAGGCAAATAGATTTAGAAAGTCTTTGCCTGCACTCATTTGTCCGATCATTTTTCTGGCTAAGCGGTGATCTAAAAATAAACCAGTATCCAAATAATCCACCACATTAACCCAAAACTGCGTTTTTTTGTGATTAATTGGATATTCATGGACTAAAAAATAATCCTGTTTTTGCCCAAGTTTTTGATATTGTTGTTTTCCCTTTTGCTTTTCACGGGTTTTTAGTACCAATTGATCGGCGGTTAATTTCAATACCGACATAGTAGCATTAATAATATCAAACAGTCGTTGTCGCGTTTTTTGTGGATCAATATTTTTAGGTGCAGCGTATTCTTGTACCACAATTTTATCTTTGTAACGATCGATAGCCACATTATATTCCGGCAAATCAGCATCATAAAGACGGTAACATTCAAGTTGTTCTTGGCTGGCCCATTTTTCCAATTTTTGACAATTTTTACGTAAACGATTGGCAAAGTCGGCAGCTGGTAAATTTGTTGATATGACCGCCTGATCCACTTGACGATCCGCAATCGAATAATTTTTTTGTAGACAATCTAAAGGGCCATTTTTGGCTTTAAATTGTTTGTCAGCACGCATTTGTAAACAATCTAAAAGTTGTGGCGCGCCACTAAATAACGATAATCTCCACCCACCAAATTGTTGTTTAATTTGGCGACCGAGTGCTGAGTGTAAGGCAACTAATGCTGGCTCACTTTCTAATCGTTCTCCGTAAGGCGGGTTACTGATGATCATGCCATGTATATGGTGATCAAGAGGATTGGTTAATTGTGTCACATCCTGCAATGCAAAAGTAATTAAATCACCAACCCCTGCTTGGATCGCATTTTGTTTGGCTCGCTCCAGTACTGTTGGGTTATTATCATAACCGATAAAAATGGTGTTAGTTTTTTTTACATTATGCTTAGCGCTGAACAGTAAGTCATTCCAAAGTGTTGGGTTAAATTCTTTCCAAGCAAAAAATCCCCATTGTTTGCGTAGCAGTCCAGGCGGGATATGAGACGCCATCATCGCAGCTTCAATCAGTAACGTTCCTGAACCACACATTGGATCGATAAGTGGTTCATCAAACCGCCAGCCAGAACGGAGAATAATAGCCGCGGCTAGACTCTCTTTTAACGGTGCTTGCCCTGTTTGTTGGCGATAACCACGTTGATGTAAGCTTTCACCGCTCAGATCTAATGATAGTGTAACTCGATTTTTGCTAAGATAAGCATGTAAACGAACTTCAGGATTTTGCTTTGCAACATTTGGGCGCTGATTGGTTTTTCGCATAAAGTGATCAACAATGGCATCTTTGATCTTTAGCGCACCATATTGGCTGTTACGAATAAAGTCATTAACACCAACAAAGTTGATAACAAATGAGTTATCTACCGCGAAGATATTGGTCCATTTGATATTCATCACACATGAATAAAGATCTAAATCACTATAGATGTCAAACTCGGCAATTGGCAATAGAATACGAGAGGCTAAACGAGACCACAATAACGATTGGTACATAGTTGACTCATTAGCATCAAAATAGACACCCCCCTGCGCCACCTTACAATTATCCGCCCCAATATTTTCCAACTCTTTTTTTAATAACTCTTCAAGCCCGCGTGATGTGCTGGCAAATAGCGTTTTCATGCATAATCCACTTAACAATAAAATTGCAGGCATTATACCGACTAATTACCAGAGTGGGAAATGATTGCCCTAAACAATAGCCAATCTAACTAAAAAGTAATCAAAAAAAAGTTGAGGAACGGGGTTTTTGAGCTTAAAAATTGCTCAATTTTTGACTATCTACTTAACATCCTTTTTATATTAATACTTAAAATTCATCTCTATAAATTAATATTACTCAGGGAAATAATCAATTTTCTGTTTATTTACGATACGTAAGGTTAAGTCTGTAATAGCGATGATCAACGCTGAGCGAATCATTTGTTGATAACGGTTTTGATACATGGATGATTTTAAGGTATCGACAATGCCGTTCTCTTGCGGGTTATTTAATGGAGAGTTAGGGGGAAGTATCATATCGTGCAATAAACTGATTGGACCTAGGATTTCGTCATCCAGATAGGTGTAATTTTTATCGTCTTGTTCTAGCTCATCTAAAATTGCCATTAACAATTCAATATCTTCATAATCTTCACGCGTGATGATGCCTAGTGCATAAAGTAATTTCAAACAGACAGAGGTATCATTAAGTGGGCCATTCTTGCCCACCAATGATGGAATAACAAACTTGATAGCATGAGGCTCTTTACGAAAAACCTTTAAAATCAATTGATTGACACTGTCATTAATCAAATTGATCGCAACCTTTAGCAAGCTGTGTATATCAGCTTGCTGATTGAGTTTTTCGAGGATGGTGTCTTCTGCTAATGTTTGCATTGTCACTTAAAATTGATGATTTTGCATAGCAGTATAAAGTTGTTCGATTTGGCTAACAACTGGATTATCACTTTCAATACCAGAAATATCGCAAAATGCTTGTTTTAAACCCTTGTTAGCAATTTGATTTGCCAGTTCGATTGCTTGTTCGTCGTCATCATTACGATAGTTAAGCGCAGCTGCAATACCGATAAGCAGATTTTGATTGCTAAGTTTATATTCAAATGTGCCAAGTAATGGTTTGATCAAACGATCGCCAGGACCTAGTTTGCGTATTGGTTGACGTCCTACTCGTGCGGTATCATCATGTAGATAAGGATTCTCAAATCGAGTTAGGATTTTTTCAATATAGGCTTGATGTTTGGCTGGATCAAAATCATAGCGTTTGATCAGTACTTGTCCACTTTCTTCCATGGCTCCACGTACAATTTTACGAATTTTATCGTTTAAAATCGCATCCCGAATGGTCGCAATATTGTTATAAAAACCGAGATAGGCTGTAATAGCATGTCCGGTATTTAAGGTAAATAGTTTACGCTCCACAAAGGCCATTAAGTTATCAACGGGCTCCATACCTTTGATTTGAGGGATTGTGCCAATAAATTGAGTTTTATCGACAATCCATTCAGAGAATGTTTCAACCGTCACCTCTAAAATATCACCTGTTTTAGAAGTTGCAGGTGGCACAATGCGGTCAACCGCAGAATCAACAAAACCAATATGCTCATTAACCCATTGGTGAAGATTTTCTGGTAGATACTTTACGATTTCCTGTTTGAACTGGCTCGTGCCACGTACCATGTTTTCACAAGCAATAATATTGAGTGGAGCGTTATTACCTTGAGCATGTCGAGCAATAATGCCTTGTGCCACACTTTGCGCAATGCTCGCTAAAATTTGAGGACCGACCGCTGTGGTAACTAGATCAACTTTCGCGATGTAATCAGCGACTTTAGGTGAAGTACTGTTGATGGCATCAACATTCTTCACCGTTTCGGTAACCGACTGCTCACCAACCACATTGACTGGATATTGATGACGGCTAGCAAGTTCATCAATAACTTGTTGATTAACATCTGCAAAAGTGACGTGGACACCGGCATCAGATAATAATTTACCAATAAAACCACGACCAATATTGCCGGCGCCAAAATGTAATGCTTGCATAATAATAACCCTTAATTTTGAATCTTTTAGTATATTAGGACACTTCCTACTTCTGTAGGAAGTGGTTAAGTTAGCTTAATATTGCTAGAACTTCTTCAATATCATTAGTGGTAGTCAGTTTTGCAATAATCTTTTCGTCATCAAGTGCATTGGTTAACTTGGCGATAACATCAAGATGTTCATTGTTACGAGCAGCAATTCCAATTACGATTTTTGCTTTATCTTGCTCTTCTTCGCCAAACTGTACACCTGCTGGATATTGGCAAAATACGATACCTGTATTAATCACATCATCTTTAGATTCAATTGTGCCGTGAGGTACAGCAATCGATTCGCCTAAATAGGTGGATGTTAATCGTTCACGTTCTAACATGGCATCAATATAAGCTGTTTTTACGTAACCATTTTCGACTAGTTTTTGGCCAGCAAAACGGATGGCTTCTTCCTTAGTTTGCGCCGTTAAACCTAAGAAGACATTTTTTGCATTCAACTTAAACAGCGGTTGGTGGGTAGGTGTTGGTTGTACAACTTGATGACCGCCTTTTGCTTTGACTAAATCATTCACTAACTGAGTATATAAATCACTATCTAAAAAGTTAGTTAATGAAATATGATAAGCGTTTGGTGCATATTGTTTTGCTCGTGCGGTTAAATCTTTATGTGTGATGATAATATCAGCATCAGTTGGCAAGTTATTAATTGCTAAATTGGTAACACTGATATCTAAATGAGCATCTTCTGCTTTTTTACGTAAAACACCCGCACCCATAGCACTTGAGCCCATACCTGCATCACAAGCAACGATGATTTTTTTCACTTTAGCAAGATCAAGTTCACTATTTTCGCTTACTCCTTTGGCTTCGCTTTTCATTGCAGTGACATCAGACATGGCTTCGTCTAAACTTTTGCCATTATCTTTTGTTGTTTTTAATAAAATAGCCGACACAATAAATGATACTGTAGTTGCTGCAAGCACAGATAACGTTACACCTAAATATGAACCTTTTGCCATACTCATTACCGCAAAAATAGATCCTGGTGATGCTGGTGCTGTTAAACCTGCATTAAATAAAGTTAAAGTAAATACACCTGTCATGCCACCTAAAATCACCGCAATTATTAGTCGAGGATTCATTAAAACATAAGGGAAATAAATTTCATGGATACCACCAAAGAAGTGAATAATTGCCGCACCACTTGCTGATCCTTTTGCCGCACCTTTACCAAAGAACATATAAGCAAGTAATAAACCTAAACCTGGACCTGGGTTTGCTTCAATCAAGAAGAAGATTGACTTACCTGTTTCTGCTACTTGTGTTACACCTAGTGAAGTAAATACACCATGATTGATAGCATTATTAAGAAATAGTATTTTTGCAGGTTCAACCAGAATAGAAGTAAGTGGTAATAAACCATGATCAACCATGAATTGTACTGCAACAATAAGTACATTAGTTAACGAAGCAACAGCTGGACCGATTCCAAAATAAGCGATAAGCGCAAGAATCATACCAATAATGCCAGCTGAAAAGTTATTAACTAACATTTCAAAGCCACTTTTGATTTTACCATCAATGAATTTATCGAACTGTTTAATGCACCATCCACCTAAAGGTCCAGATATCATTGCGCCTAAAAACATTGGAATCGATACGCCAACAATTACCCCAATTGTGGTGACCGCACCAACTACGCCACCACGATCACCGTAAACTAATTTACCACCAGTATAACCAATTAATAATGGAAGTAGATAAGTGATCATTGGTCCGATAAAAGCCGTTGATACGCCTTCATTTGGAAACCATCCTCCAGCAGATGGATCGTTAGCGTTATATAAAAAAATTGCAGTAATAAAGCCCCAAGCAATAAATGCGCCGATATTGGGCATCACCATATTACTCAGAAATCGCCCAAAATTTTGGACTTTAAGTTTAATGTTTGATGTAGTCATACAAATCTTTCCTTATTGATTGATATAATCATTATGCTGTTATTGTAGAAGCATTTAGTTACTCGATTCATCCAAAATAATCAAAAAATGTGACATATATCACACTGTTAAAAGTGGGGTATTTTTTGATTTTGTGATTTGGATCACATTTTATTATCAGTTAGAATAAAGATAGAGGGATTTGATAGTAATTTAATCAGTACTGAATTTCTTTCATTAATATTAGCACTCATTGCATCTGAAATGCGTAGCACAGAAGAAAATGGAATCAGCATGTATCTGTTTCATATGGGGGACATGTTGTGTTAGGGGGATATCATATTTTATAACGTTTTTTATCTCTAAAAGGATATAAGAAAAGTTTTTTTCTATTTATTTAAATGATGTTGAGGATGAACATTATTAAATGTAAAGAAATAAATATTATCCAGTTACACCAGGAAAATTATTTTAGAAATATTCAAAGGAAAGCCTAAAAACGCTATATTTTTTATTGCAAAAATGAAATTAAATCGTTTGTGAACGATTAAAAATACGTTATTATGATCGTAAATGTCAATTTATTCGATTATTGTAAAAGATTCAATATTTGAGATTGAACCGATAAAGCAATAATTATGAGAGGAAAATAATGAAAAAATTATTAGTATTATTGTCTTGTTGTGTTTTGTTATCCGCTTGTAAAGTAGAGTTATCACCAAGTGTTAATTTAAGTGACCTGAGTAGCGAAACACCTAAAATAATTAAATCAGATCTTACTTTAGAAGTTACTGCTTGTGGTGATTATCAAGATTCTAGAAAAGAATCTTCTTCTTTAATTGAAGCAAAACAAAAAATTACAGAAATATTTCCAAATGCAGAATATGTCGAGTGTTACAAAGAAAAATTTGATTCAAAAGCATTATTTAAAATTCCTGTTGTTGTGGGTGGTAAACAACCTGCTGGTGATATTCAGATCACTAATGGTAACTGGGGTGATGGAATGATTGTACTTGTTTCAAAAGAATTGAATAATAAAATGAGTAATATGAAAAAATCGCCAGTAGGAAAGTTAGACTTCAATATTAAAATAAATCTTAACAATGATTCTGGTAATGAACGAAATATTACTGCAAATGGAGTATATATTGATGAAAATCCTGTTCTTCTTAACCAATATGTACTTCAAAAAGGAAATAATACATTTCGATTATCAAATGTTTCCGTTGATTTTCTTTTAAAAAATAACATAACGTTTATTTATGAAGATTATAAAAAGAAGGGCGAAACTCAGTAAAGTTTAAGTCTAAGTAACTTTAGTTAAATGAGAAGGCATCTTAATTGATGCCTTTTTAAATAGATTATAATTAGCTAGGCGTTATCAATATTATTACAAAAATAAATCTTCATTTGCTTTTAAAATATATTTTTATTGGCATTTTTGTATTTATTATTTTGTAAAAACATCCTTTAAATAGTCTATCAACAAGTAACAATTGTCTATGTTGCATACAAATTTGGAAAAATAAATTACAATAAAATCAGATATATTTTTTATTAAAATACATTGGGTTTTATTACACAGATAAAATAAATTGGGGCTGAAGTGAAAATATTCAGTGTATAACCATTCTAAATAAATTCAGTTGATTTGCTAATTTACTTGAAGACCATCCTCTATTAACTAGAGCTAAAATCTTTTTAACAACTTGAGATAGTGGTTTTTATCTATATGCAATTGATTTGATGTGAGAAAATTGGTTTTGATTATGATATCAAAACCATCCACTAACTTCTCACATTAATACAACGAACTTTACTCCACAGTCACAGATTTTGCCAAATTACGAGGCTGATCGACGTCTGTGCCTTTGATTAAAGCTACATGGTAAGCAAGCAATTGGGTTGGTACCGTGTAGTAGATTGGCGCTGTAAGTTCTTCAATATGAGGTAAGTTGATGATATGCATTGTGTCATCACTCACAAAGCCTGCATCTTGCTCTGCAAATACATAAAGTTGTCCACCACGGGCACGAACTTCTTCGATATTAGCTTTAAGTTTTTCGAGTAGGTCATTGGTCGGAGCCATAACAATAACTGGCATATCTGCATCGATAAGCGCTAAAGGACCATGTTTTAATTCACCTGCGGCATACGCTTCTGCATGAATGTAGGAGATCTCTTTAAGTTTTAATGACGCTTCCATTGCGATTGGATATTCATCGCCACGGCCTAAAAATAGGGCGTGATGTTTATCGACAAAGTGTCCAGCAAGTTTTTTGATTTCTGGCTCGGCCATTAACACTTGCTCAATGCGATTTGGCAAAGTTTGTAAGGCATGGACGATCGCTTGTTCAGTGATTTCAGCCATGTCATTAAGTCGGCCTAATTTGGCAACTAAAAGCAATAATACGGTTAATTGCGTGGTAAAGGCTTTAGTTGAAGCAACGCCAATTTCAACGCCAGCTTTGGTTAGTAACACCAAATCAGCTTCACGAACTAAGGTCGAGGCAGCCACATTACAAACGGCAAGAGTGCTTAAGTAATTATTCTCTTTTGCTAAGCGTAATGCTGCAAGCGTATCTGCCGTTTCACCTGATTGTGATAGGGTGATGAATAAACTGTTTTTACGGCGAGCGGGTTTTCGATAGCGAAATTCCGAAGCGATCTCCACATCACAAGGAATACCAGCTAATGCCTCAAACCAATAACGAGCAACCATTCCGGCATTATAGGCGGTACCACAAGCAACAATTTGCACATGTTCAACTTGCTTAAGAATATTTTCCGCATCATCGCCAAGTTCAGATAAATCCACTTTGCCATGAGCCATTCGCCCTTCAAGGGTATTTTTTATAGCATTAGGTTGTTCGTAAATCTCTTTTTGCATGTAGTGATTAAAGCCAGCTTTACTGCCTGCGTCATATTTCGCATCAGATTCGATGCATGGACGGTTAACTTCTTGATGGTTTTTATCAAAAATATTCACAGTGCGATGGGTGATTAGTGCAATATCACCTTCTTCTAAGAAGATAAATTGACGAGTAACCGGTAATAAAGCTAATTGATCTGAAGCAATAAAGTTTTCACCAACGCCACAACCAATCACTAGTGGACTACCTGAACGTGCCGCGACGAGAATATCGGGATTACGCGTATCCATTACAACGGTGCCATAAGCACCTCGTAATTGTGGGATTGCTTTTTGTACTGCTTCAAAAAGTGAGCAATCTTCGGTTGAGATAATATCGTGAATTAAGTGGGCAATAACTTCGGTATCGGTTTCTGAACGGAATTGATATCCTTTTGCGATGAGTGTTTCACGCAGAGGCTCAAAATTTTCAATAATACCATTGTGCACAACGGCAATAAAACCCGATACATGAGGGTGTGCATTGTGTTCTACCGGTTCGCCGTGCGTCGCCCAACGAGTGTGAGCAATCCCAGTTGAACCTTTGATTGGATGCTCATCTACCGCATCTTTAAGCGCTTTTACTTTTCCGACACGTCTTACTCGCTGTAATTCACCTGTTGGAGAGATAATAGCAAGCCCAGCAGAATCATAACCACGATATTCTAATCGTTTTAAACCTTCTAATAATATTTCTGCCACATCACGTTTGGCGATCGCGCCCACAATACCACACATTGTTTATTCCTCTTTCAATTTAGTTGGTCTTTTCCAACCTGCAAGTTGTTTCTGTTTTACCCGGCTAACCACAAGCTCATTGTCATTGACATCATTGGTTACCGTTGTTCCAGCTGCAATGGTTGCACCTTTGCCAATTTTGACTGGTGCAATTAGTTGAGTATCGGAACCCACAAATACATCATCTTCGATCACGGTTTTAAATTTGTTCGCACCATCATAGTTACAAGTAATTGTGCCAGCACCAATGTTGACGTTACAGCCAATTTCGCTATCACCTAAATAACTTAAATGTCCTGCTTTGGTGGCATGACCAAGATGAGCTTTTTTCAATTCGACAAAGTTACCAACATGGGCATGATCATCCAGTTGGCTACCAGGTCTTATTCGAGCAAAAGGTCCGATAGTACAGTGTTTAGCAATGATTGAATCTTCAATTACTGAGAAAGGGCTAATTACGCTATCATCAGCGATGGTGCAGTTTTTTAAAATACAACCTGAACCGATAACGACATTGTTACCCAATGTAACATCACCTTGAATAATCACATTTGTATCAATAGTGACATCCTTGCCATGAGTCAATTTACCACGTAAATCAAAACGCGCAGGGTCAAGCAACGTGACACCAGCAAGTAAAAGTTGCTCAGCTTGATGCTGTTGATAATGCCGTTCTAAAGTTGCAAGTTGCAAGCGATTATTGACGCCTTCAACTTCGAATTTTTTAACTGGGTGAGACGTTAAAATGTCGTAACCATCTTGGTGGGCAAAGGCGATAATATCGGTCAAATAATACTCTTTTTGCGCATTATTATTGGTTAAACGAGATAGCCACTTTTTAAGTAACTTGCCGGTAACCAGCATAATACCGGTATTAATTTCGTTGATTTTTTGTTGTTCAACATTGGCATCTTTTTGTTCAACGATCGCTACCACTTTACCGTCTTTGCGTTCGATTCGCCCATAGCCAGTAGGATCATCTAAAATCACTGTCAATAAGGCAATGCCTTCATGTGGTTTACTGGCAATTAAATTCTGCAAAGTTTCAATTGAGATAAGAGGTGTATCACCATATAAAATCAAGATATCTTCATCATCTTCAATAAAGGGAATAGCTTGTTGAACAGCATGTCCTGTACCCAACTGTTCTGCTTGATAAACAAGTTGCACAGGTTGATCTTGTAACGATTTTTCTAACTCGCTTTTGCCATGACCATAAACAATATTGATGCGATCAGTATTAAGTTGTTGAACTGTATCAATAACATGTTGTAACATCGGCTTACCGCCGATTTTATGTAAAACTTTAGGTAGGTTGGAATACATCCGTGTGCCTTTTCCTGCCGCCAAAATAATTGCACTACGTTTTGGAGGTGAAATTGCCATAATCAGTTCCGGTCTGGTTAAATAAGGTTAATACTATAATCAAAGTTTTCCACGAAATCATCCCGTAATTGTTAATTTTTATCCTAAAAAAAGAATTATTGAAATTTACCAAGTGTTTTAATAAAAGGAAGCATTGTTATGAATAGCATTACCAAGGTCTTATTGCTTTACACCACTCACGAAAAGCAAACCCTTAAAATTATGCAACGAATAAAAACACATCTTGAGGGTAAATGTGATTGTGATTTGATTGAGTTATTGCCCGATACCAAGATAGATCTTGGTAACTACAAAGCCGTATTAATTGGTTGTTCTATTCGATATGGTTTTTACAGTAAAACCATGAAGAAGTTTATTGATGCCAATTATCAGCAATTAAATGCGTTAGAAACAGGCTTTTTTGGGGTAAATGTGGTGGCTAGAAAACCAAATAAAAATACACCTGAAACTAACCTATATACTAAAAAATTCCTTGCCAAAATTGCCTGGCAACCGACTATCAAAGCGGTATTTGCTGGTGCGCTTTATTATCCTAAATATAACTGGTTTGATCGTAATATGATTCGATTTATTATGTGGTTAGGTAAGGGTGATACAGATGTGACAAAAGAAGTAATAGAGTACACAAATTGGACAAAAGTGGATGAATTTGCCGAGCAATTTGTGGAACTTATTGATAATTAGTCTTAGTTATCTTGATAAAATAAGTCACTATTTTCGTTAAATATCAAGTCTTAAAGTTGTTTTGAAGAAACTTTGTGATATAGATCAACTTTTTTACTAAAAAGGTGTACAATATTGCGCCTAAAGAATCTGTCTCCTAACTGGGATTTTAATTGTGATTGAAAATTTAAGAAATATAGCCATTATTGCTCACGTTGACCATGGTAAAACAACCTTGGTTGATAAACTATTAAAACAATCAGGCACGCTTGATAATTTGCGTGGTGATGACAATGAAAGAATAATGGACTCAAATGCGCTTGAAAAAGAGCGTGGTATTACTATTTTAGCTAAAAATACGGCTATCGATTGGAATGGTTACCGAATTAATATCGTTGATACTCCAGGCCATGCCGATTTTGGTGGTGAAGTTGAACGTGTAATGTCAATGGTTGACTCTGTACTACTGCTTGTTGATGCAATGGACGGACCAATGCCACAAACACGTTTTGTGACTCAAAAAGCATTCGCTCATGGTTTAAAACCAATTGTGGTTATTAATAAAGTTGACCGTCCGGGTGCGCGCCCAGATTGGGTTGTGGATCAAGTATTCGACTTATTCGTTAACCTTGGTGCAACTGATGAACAACTTGATTTCCCAATCGTTTATGCATCAGCTTTAATGGGGATTGCAGGTCTTGATCATGAAGATATGGCACAAGACATGACACCACTATTTGAAGCAATTGTTGAACATGTAGAACCACCTAAAGTTGATTTAGATGGTCCATTCCAAATGCAAATTTCTCAACTTGATTACAACAATTATGTTGGTGTTATTGGGATTGGTCGTATTAAACGCGGTCGCGTTAAACCAAATCAACAAGTTACTATTGTCGATAGCGAAGGTAACAAACGTACTGGTAAAGTTGGACAAGTATTAGGTCACCTAGGCTTACAACGTTATGAAGCTGAAGTTGCAGAAGCAGGGGATATCATTGCTATCACTGGATTAGGTGAACTTGGTATTTCTGACACAATTTGTGATAACAGCTGTGTTGAAGCTCTGCCAGCACTAAGTGTTGATGAACCAACCGTTACCATGTTCTTTAATGTAAATAGTTCACCATTTGCAGGTAAAGAAGGTAAATATGTAACTTCTCGTCAAATTCTTGAACGTTTAAATAAAGAACTTGTACATAACGTGGCTCTTCGTGTTGAAGAAACCCCAGATCCAGATGCATTCAAAGTTTCTGGTCGTGGTGAATTGCACTTATCTGTTCTTATTGAAAATATGCGTCGTGAAGGTTATGAACTTGGGGTATCTCGTCCTAAAGTTATTTACAGAGAAATCGATGGCAAAAAACAAGAGCCTTTCGAACAAGTTACCTTAGATATCGAAGAGCAACACCAAGGTTCAGTGATGGAAGCCTTAGGTTTACGTAAAGGTGATTTGACCAATATGTTACCTGATGGTAAAGGACGTGTACGTCTAGATTATGTGATTCCTAGCCGTGGTCTTATTGGATTTAGAACTGAATTTATGACCATGACATCAGGTACTGGTTTACTTTACTCAACATTTAGCCATTACGATGATGTGCGTCCGGGTGAAATCGGCCAACGTAATAATGGGGTAATGATTTCAAACGGTACTGGTAAAGCTTTGGCTTATGCGCTTTATAGCTTGCAAGATCGTGGTAAATTATTCCTTGGTCATGGTGCTGAAGTTTATGAAGGGCAAATTATTGGTATCCATACTCGCTCAAATGATTTAACCGTTAACTGCTTAACGGGTAAAAAATTAACTAACATGCGAGCATCAGGTACTGATGAAGCGACTACCTTATCACCACCAGTAAAAATGTCGTTAGAACAAGCGTTAGAATTTATTGATGATGATGAATTAGTTGAAGTAACACCATTATCTGTTCGTCTACGTAAACGTCATCTAACTGAAAACGATCGTAAACGTGCATTTAGAAGTAATAAAGAATAATGTGAATTATGATTTTAATAATCAAACAACAAAACCTCGCTAATTAGCGAGGTTTTTTTTAGCTCTAACGCGAGCAATAGCATCGGCAATCGATTGTTTACGATCTTTCTGAGTAGTCGCATTGCTTGCAGGCATCGACCTAGGAAATAAAATAGTGGGCGGAACTAACTGATTACGACCTAAGCGTTGTTGTTTCTTTTCAGTTAACTGCAACTCTTCTTGCTCACTTAATTCAACGCCAAGAGTACTTAAGGTAATACAGTCAGTTGGACAGGTATTAATACAATTACTACACGCAGTGCAAAATTGCGGTAATACCGTATGTAACACCTGTTTACTACCAACAATAGCATCAGTAGGGCAAACACGGATACATTTACCACAACCAATACAATTTTCTTCATCAATAAAGGCTTTATATTGCATAATTAAATTTAAATTAACTTAAACCAACAATATTACCATCTTTGTCAATATCAATGTGTCGATAAGCTGGATTCGTGCCAAGCCCCGGCATGGTCATCACATTACCGGCATAAACTCGAATAAAACCAGCACCGGCTGAAATGGCTAAATGGCTGATATCAACATCAAAGTCAGTTGGTACATTCTTTAAATTAGCATCAGCGCTAATCGACATCGGCGTCTTGGCAATACAAAGTGGTAAGTGATCAAGTTTTAACGCTTCAATCTCTTTAATGTTCTTAAGAGCGGTTTCTGACAAGTTCGCTTTATTGGCACCGTACTTTTTAACCATAGTTTGGATTTTATCCATCAATGGCATACTGTCAGGATAAGGTAATTTGATTTCACTTGGCATATCACATGCCTCAATAACATGTTTAGCAAGTTTTTCAGCACCTTTACCACCTTGAGTGAACACTTCGCTTACTTCGCAAGCAAAAGCACCATGTTCAACGGCATATTTTTGTAAAAACGCCAACTCTTCTTCGCTATCATGTGGGAATCGATTAATCGCGACAATCACTTGTAAACCATAGCTCTTGGCATTCTTAATATGCCAAGCTAAATTGGCTGCACCAATTTCAAGTAACTCCACATTTGATTCTGAAATCTCTTTAGGGATAGCTTGTCCTGGTTTGATATTATATTTACCACTATTGGATTTTAAGCTACGAACCGTTGCCACTAAAACCACGCAAGAAGCCTTAATACCAGCTTGACGATATTTAATATTAAAGAATTTCTCCATACCCATGTCAGAACCAAAACCTGCTTCGGTTATCACATAATCGGCTAAATTCATTGCAATGCGATCAGCGATAACTGATGAATTACCATGAGCAATATTAGCAAATGGTCCAGCATGGATTAGTACAGGCGTATTCTCAACAGTTTGCATCAAGTTAGGATTAATCGCATTTTTAAGAAGTACTGTCATCGCGCCTGCAACTTCGAGCTGTTCAGCTGTGATTGGATCGCCTTGCGTATTATAGGCCAAAATAATACGACCAATACGCGCACGCATATCATGTAAATCAGAAGCCAAAGCCAAAATTGCCATTAGCTCAGACGCTGCCGTAATCTCAAAACCGTCACGGCGTTCAACACCATTCACACCGCCACCAACACCGACAGTGATATTACGCAGAGCGCGATCATTGTGATCGATAACCCGTTTCCATACAATGCGATTAACATCAATATTTAAACGAGATAAACCGGTTTGAGCGGTAAACTCATCGCCAAGACGATCTTCATGATAAAGACGAGAATCCAACGCGGCAGATGCTAAATCATGTGCTGCCGTTATTGCATGAATATCACCAGTAAGATGAAGATTTAGCGTCTCCATCGGCAAAACTTCTGCTTGCCCACCACCGGCTGCACCGCCTTTTACGCCAAAAACAGGTCCTAAGCTTGGTTGACGAATACAAGCGATAGCTGATTTACCTAAATAATTAAGGCCTTCACTTAGACCAATGGTATTGACGGTTTTACCCTCACCTAATGGTGTTGGTGTAATAGCGGTAACTAAAACTAATTTACCATTAGCGCGATTTTCCTTCGCATTAAGGATTGATAAATCAATTTTGGCAACATATTTACCGTAAGGAAGCACGTATTGTTCAGGGATCTGACATTGTTTAGCGATTTCAGTTATTGGGCGTAGTGGCATTTTCATTCTCGTATAACAATAAATTAGGCTGTCAGTATAAAGAATTTAAAATGCCGAATAAAGCAACAATTTAATCTTTATTGATTTTCGGCACAATCTCTAATTATCTTGTTATAATAGCGAAAATTTTCAACTAAAGGATAATGATTAAATGAACTGGTTTTCGCAGTATTCTCTCTTCTTGGCTGAAACAGCAACGGTGGTTATTGCTATTTTAGCGGTATTAATTTTTATTTTAAGTCAACGCCGAAAATCATCAACAATTGCTGGACGTTTATCTGTCAAAGATATTAGCGAAGAATATGAACAAGTTAAAGATGACATGCTAACGTCGAGCATGGATGAAATCGAAGCTAAACAGTTTACAAAAGATCTCAAAAAACAAAAAAAACTTGAAAAGAAACAAGCTAAACAAGCGGCTAAAAAGAAAGATGATAATGCTAAATCATCAGATGCAAAGCCTAAATTATTTGTCTTATCGTTTAACGGCAGTATGGATGCACATGAAGTTGAAGAACTGCGTCAAGAAATCACCGCAGTCCTAGCTGTCATCAAACCTGAAGATCAAGTGGTCGTAAAACTTGAAAGCCCTGGTGGAGTAGTGCATGGATATGGTCTTGCTGCCTCCCAACTATTACGCTTTAGAACACGTAACATTCCATTTACGGCTGTGGTTGACAAAGTTGCAGCCAGTGGCGGTTATATGATGGCCTGTACTGCGAGCAAAATTGTCGCAGCGCCATTTGCAATTGTGGGTTCAATTGGTGTTGTTGCCCAAATTCCTAACTTCAACCGATTGCTAAAAAAACATGATGTCGATATTGAATTACAAACGGCAGGAGAATACAAACGAACCCTAACCATGTTTGGTGAAAACACGGACGAAGGTCGCCAAAAATTCAAACAAGAACTTGAACAAACGCATCTATTATTTAAAGACTTTGTAAAAGAATATCGACCAAATATCGATATAGATCAGGTTGCAACAGGCGAACACTGGTTTGCTACTCAAGCCAAAGAAATGGGGCTGGTTGACGAAATTAGCACCAGTGATGATTTTATCTTATCGCACCTAGAAACGCATAAAATCATTGCTGTTAACTATCAACGCAAACAAAAACTGTCCGAAAAACTCTCCAAAAATGTCGTGAAAGGCATGGAAAAGTTATTTTTTAGACAAGGAAACGGACTGTAAAAGGTTTAACCTAAAATCACTATTTTACATCTTTAAAACCCCGATTCCTCAAAAAAAGTTGAGGAGCGGGGTTTTTTAACCCTAAAATTTGATCTAAAAATCTCAAAATTACTAAAAAGTCTAATTTCTAATACAAAACAATTTATCTTAAAAATGTGATCCTTTAAGAATTGTAAATGAGCTGTTTTTGAATTAAACCGCATCTGCTCGGTTATTTTTGTTTTTTTAGATGTTTTTCTTTACAAAGATTAACGATCTAAAGTGAAAAATTGTTGCATCGTATTTTTTCAGTCACTATACTTTTACACCGTTTTATATAAGCGATCCAAATTTAAGTAAAAACATAAAGAGTAAATAAATCATAAATTTAGTTGACAGGATTAAGTAATATGCACTATAATTTTCAACAGGCAACAGGCAACAGGCAACTTGGCCAACCTATAAGTTAAATTCGTCAAAGTTAAGCTCTTATTTTTCATTTTCCACTAAAGTCTATTTTTTCACCAAGATCTATAAAATTACGCTAAATTTTGCGCGATCCTCACATAGATCAATATCATCCCGACAGATCCTATTACCTTTAGTACTTAGCATATTGTTAGCGTTATCATTTACTAGTACAGCGTTAACATCCACAACATCCAATTTTATTCACGGTGAAGTGCCTTATTTTACGTTTGACGGTGGTAATACACGAGTAACGGATACCGAAGGTTTGCTCGGGATCCATCTTTCTAATGGTCAACAATACTCGCCATCAAATAATAATTCTAGTGCAACCAATGCTATCGAATTACCAACTATTGATGAAAGTTTTGCTGATATTAGCATGTTGGTGCCAGTTGATAGTAATACCGTTGATTTAAACACCATTGTCGCTGCACCATATAATTATTGGGGCGATGATGATGGAGATAGTGAAGTCACTGCTACTGGCAGTATAAGCTTGTCTATTGTTGATAAAAACAATCAAACTGTATCACGAAATACTGTACCCATGTATTGTAAAGCGCCTTATAAAGCGACATTAACTAATACTGAAGGCACATTGACCACTCGTTATGGCGTTCCTAATAGCATTAAGTTCGGAGCAGGTAGTGTTACCTATTATTTTAAACCTAAAGAATCACCTGCGATTTGTTTTGCTAAACCAAATAATCTAGCGTATACCGCACCTCCCTATGTAGGTCCCGAAACTATCTGGAATTATGGTAAAGGCTTTCTAACTCAAACCGCGACGCCATCATCTTATGGTTTAAATTTCCCGACTACTGGCGCTAATGGTTTGTACTTTGATTTAGATATTAGCAATAATGATCAGGCATTAACGTGGGATCCGGTTTCTCATAGTGGAATTACTGCGACGATGACCAATTCAACAAATACTAGTGTCCGTGTTACATTAACTGGCCCTGCTGCAACCTTAGAACAATGGAATTCTAGTAATCCGGATAAAGTAGCTAAACCATCTTTACCCCAGACATTCGAGTTAGTCGGTCGTGACAGTAGTGGTAAGGCTGTCGTTAAATATGGATTTGAACTAAAGCAGTGGTTTGTCAATCGTGGGAACGTTATCGGAAATCACGACAACCAATTATCTTGGTGTACAAATATAGGTTATCACCTTCCTAATGTAAGGGATTTAACCAATGCGGTTTATCCATCAAATGACCAATTGATTACCGCTACACCACCATCACCGGGTAATCATTACCAACGTACCATTGGGGCAGGTCTTATTACCGAGTGGGGCTTTCTGTTATATTACGCGAATACTAACTTTAATTTGTATTATTGGACTAATGACTCGTACTCCCATGATGGTGGTTACACGTATTACTTTTACGCACACGCCGACCACGGACTTATTCATTGGGTAGATCCTGCAACCTTCTACAACGGGGTTTGTGTTTCAGATCTCACCCCTTAATTCTTATTTTTTGGGGGAGAGATAGTAAAATAGCTTATATTTTTCTAGTAATTTATGGTGTCGAAACTTAAACCATCCGCCTCAATTGGGGCGGTTTTTTTGAGTTTTTTATCGCAAAAAAAGTTGAGGAGCGGGGTTTTTGAGGTTCTCAATTTCACTTAAAAAATTATTAAAATATCAAAATCACTAAATTTCTAATCCAAGGCCCTAAAATAAAATTTTTGAGGATCAATCGCTCTAATTTTAAAGATTTGCAATTGCGATATATTTAATTAAAACAATAGTTAACCAATTATAAACCAGATCCTTTTTAGATCCTATTTACAAAAGTTAACGTAAATGAGCGAAAAAAAGTGTTGCATCGTGTTTTTCCAATCACTATACTTTTTACACGGTTTTAGCTACTAGGCTAAAATTTAGCAGAAACGTATAAAATTGTAAATTAATCAAAAAATTACTTGACAGGATTGTCACATATGCATTATAATTTTCAACAGGCAACAGGCAACAGGCAACCTGGCCAACCTATCTTTTAAATTCGTCTAAGTCCAACACCCAGTTTAAATTTTTCACTGAAGCTTATTTTTCTACTCAATCAAGTGAAATTCTGCGAAATTTCGTGCGATCGCTTCCGCGATCCTCTTCTCGATCTTTTTTCCGATCGTTTTCCGGATCCTGTTTCAGATCCTGTTTTCGATCTTTTTCCCAATTATCCCGGCAGATTGTTTTTTTCGTGGTCTTTTTCCTTCCTTTTTCGGGTCACGCATTGACATCACAGACAACTAGGAATGCGATACAGGGTAGTGCACCTTATCTGACTTTCGACGGTGGTCGTACTCGTGCGGTTGATGCTAACGGTCTGCTTGGGATTACTCTATCTAACGGAGCTAATTACACGCCTTCTACCAATTTATCATCTACAACCCCAATCGTCTTGCCGGTTGAGGGTCAGAGTTTTGCTGATATTCGTATGTTCGTTCCTACTGATACAAATTCAGTCGATTTAAGTACACTTATCGGTCCTCCTAATAATTATTGGGGTGATGATGATGGTGATTCTGGCGTTAGTGCTACTGGTCGTTTAAGTTTATCTATCGTCGATAAAAACAATCAGTCAGTATCACGTAATTCCGTGCTAACAATTTGTAACGCACCTTATAGGATTAAGTTATCTAGTACTGACGGTACATTATCAACTCGTTACGGATTTCCTAATCGTAGTACTTTCAGTGCCCGTAGCGAGACTTATTACGTCAATCCTAAGGCTTCGCCGGTGGTTTGTTTTGCTCGGCCTAACTTATTGTATGGTAAGCTTGGTGATTGGCCTTCTTACCCATCTTGGGATTTTGCTGGCCCATCTTCAATGTGGGACCCTGCTAAGGGTTTTCTCACTCAAGAAACAGACCCTCTCTATTACGGTCAAAACTTTCCTACAACTGGTGCTAATGGGCTGTACTTTGATTTACTCATTAGTGGTAGTAGTCAGCCATTGTCTTGGTCTCCTGTTTCTCAGGGTGGTATCACAGTCACAATGTCTAATCCTACTGCTACAAGCGTACGCGTTACTTTAACTGGTCCTCACGCTACCGAATCCCAGCATAATTCTAGAAATCCTGGTCCTATTTCTAAACCTACTTTGCCTCAGACCTTCGAGTTGGTCGGTCGTGATACTAATGGTACTCCAGTCGTCAAATATGGTTTTACTTTGAAGCAGTGGTTCGTGAACCGTGGTTCTAAGCGGGACTATTATTCTAGTACATTATCTTGGTGTAATAGTCTTGGTTATCGTCTTGTTAAGGTAAAGGATTTAACCAACGTATATTGTCCTAACAACGATTCTGACTGTAGTGGTTCAGTCGGCGCCACCCCTCCCTCACCTAGTAATCATTACCAACGTAGAATTGGTTCTGGCTTTTTCACTGAGTGGGGACGAATGTATGATTATTCAGGCGTTGGTTTCATCGAATGGCGCTACTGGACTAGTGACCCGATTGGTATTTCCCAGTTTATCGTGAACATAAGCAACGGTCGCGTGTCTCATGGCCACTTCTACAGTGGCTACGAAAGCGGCCTTTGCTCCCATCCTTAGTTTTTATTTCTTCGTCCTTAATCCTTAGGGCGGGGGCGGGGGTGATAAAAAATAGTATTAAGCAATTAAAAGTAAGCTGACTCAAGGAGTCAACGTCGTTTAGCCATAAAAAGCGATTTTGCGGCTAAGCGACGTTTAAATTACCCGCGGGTTTATTTTTGAGGTATTTTATCTCAAAAAAAGTTGAGGAACGGGTTTTTGAGGTTTTAAATTTTACTTAAAAAATTATTCAAATATCAAAATCACTAAATTTCTAATTCAAAGCCCTAAAATAAAATTTTTGAGGATCAATCGCTCTAATTTTAAAGATTTGTAATTGCAATATCTCTAATTAAAGCATTAATTAATCAATTATAATTTAGATTCTTTTTAGATCTAATTTACAAAAGTTAACATAATTGAGCGAAAAAAAGTGTTGCATCGTGTTTTTCCAATCACTATACTTTTTACACGGTTTTAGCTACTAGGCTAAAATTTAGCAGGAAAGTATAAAATTGTAAATTAATCAAAAAATTACTTGACAGGATTGTCGCATATGTTCTATAATTTTCAACAGGCAACAGGCAACAGGCAACTTGGCCAACCTATGTTTTAAATTCGTCTAAGTTCAGCACCCAGTTTAAATTTTTCACTGAAGCTTATTTTTCTACTCAATCAAGTGAAATTCTGAGAGTTTTCGCGCGGTCGCTTCCGCGATCCTCTTCTCGATCCTTTTTCCGATCGTTTTCCGGATCCTCTTTCAGATCCTGTTTTCGATCTTTTTCCCAATTATCCCGTCAGATTGTTTTTTTCGTGGCTATTTTCCTTCCTTTTTCCAGTCATGCATTGACATCACAGACAACTAGGAATGCGATACAGGGTAGTGTACCTTATCTGACTTTCGACGGTGGTCGTACTCGTGCAGTTGATGCTAACGGTCTGCTTGGGATTACACTATCTAACGGAACTAATTACACGCCTTCTACCAATTTATCATCTACAACCCCAATCGTCTTGCCGGTTGAGGGTCAGAGTTTTGCTGATATTCGTATGTTCGTTCCTACTGATACTAATTCAGTCGATTTAAGTACTCTTATCGGTCCTCCTAATAATTATTGGGGGGATGATGATGGTGATTCAGACGTTACTGCTACAGGTTCTTTAAGTTTATCTATCGTCGATAAAAACGGTCAAACGGTATCACGTAATTCCGTGTTAACAATTTGTAACGCACCTTATAGGATTAAGTTATCCAGTACTAACGGTACATTATCAACTCGTTATGGCGTTCCTAATCGTAGTGATTTCAGTGCCCGTAGTGAGACTTATTACGTCAATCCAAAGGCTTCGCCTGTGGTTTGTTTCGTCAGACCTAATTTAATGTATGGTAAGCTTGGTGATGATCCTTATGACCCATCTTGGGATTTTGCTGGCCCAGCTTCGATGTGGGACCCTGATAGGGGGTTTCTCACTCAAAAAACAGACCCTCTCTATTACGGTCAAAACTTTCCTACTACAGGTCTTAATGGATTGTACTTTGATTTAGATATTAGTGGTAGTAGTCAGCCATTGTCTTGGTCTCCAGTTTCTCGGGGTGGTATCACAGTCACAATGTCTAATCCTACTGCTACAAGCGTACGCGTTACTTTAACTGGTCCTTACGCTACTCTATCCCAGCATACTTCATCCAGTCCTAGTCCTATTTCTAAACCTACTTTGCCTCAGACCTTCGAGTTGGTCGGTCGTGATACTAATGGTACTCCAGTTGTTAAATATGGTTTTACTTTGAAGCAGTGGTTCGTGAACCGTGGTTCTAAGAGGGACACTTATTCTAATACATTATCTTGGTGTAATCGTATTGGTTATCGAATGCCTAGCGTAAGGGATTTAACCAACGCGGTTCGTACAGAATCTCCTGCTATCTCTGGCGCCACCCCTTCCTCACGGGATAATCATTATATGCGTCATATAGGTTCTGGTTTTTTCGCTGAGTGGGGTCGTATGTTTGATTATTCAACCATTGGCCTCACCAACTATTGGCTCTGGACTAGTGACCCGAATGGTAGTACCCAGTTTATCGTGTACACATACAACGGTATCGTGGGTTGGGCCTACGACAACGACTACAGCTACGGCCTTTGCTCCCATCCTTAGTTTTTATTTCTTCGTCCTTAATCCTTAGGCTGGGGGTGGGAGTGATAAAAAATAGTATTAGGTGATTAAAAGTAAGCTGACTCAAGGAGTCAACGTCGTTTAGCCATAAAAAAAAGCGATTTTGCGGCTAAGCGATGCTTCAATTACCCGCTTCGGCGGGTTTATTTTTGAGTTTTTTTATTGTAAAAAAAGTTGAGGAGCGGGGTTTTTGGGGTTTTAAATTTCACTTAAAAAGTTTTAAATGATCAAATTTACTAAATTTCGAATTCAAAGTCCTAAAATAAAATTTTCGAGGATCAATGACCATATTTTTAACTATTTGTAATTGCAATATATTTAATTAAAAAAAGTAATTAACCAATCATCAGTTAGATCCTTTTTTAGATCCTCTTTACGAAAGTTAACTGTACTGAGTGAAAAAAAAGTGTTGCATCGTGTTTTTCCAATCACTATACTTTTACACGGTTTTGGTTAAGCAGCTAAAACCTGACCTAGAAGTATAAAATCTTAAATAAATCAAAAAATTACTTGACAGGATTGTCGTATATGTTTTATAATTTTCAACAGGCAACAGGCAACAGGCAACTTGGCTAACCTCTAATTTAAATTCGTCTAAGTTAAACTTCCAACGTTCATTTTACACCGAGACTTATTTTTCCACGCAATTATGCAGAATTCTGCGAATTTTCGCGCGATCCTTTTTTCGATCCATTCATTCTTCCAGTTTAGTTCTGCGGATTATTTTAGGTTTATTCGTGTCGTTTTTGCTTTCTATTTCTTTTTCCGGTCAGGCATTAACTTCACAAACTACAAATAATCAGATTCAGGGTAGCGCGCCTTATTTAACTTTCGACGGTGGTCAGACTCGTGCCGTTAATACCGACAGTCTGCTCGGGATTACGTTATCTGATGGTACGCAATATACGCCATCAACCAATCCCTCTTCATCAACAACACCAATTGTGTTACCTGCCACAGGTCAGACTTTTGCTGATATTGGTATGTTGGTTCCTACAGATACTAATTCAGTTGCTTTAAGTACGCTTATTGGTCCACCTTATAACTATTGGGATGATGAAGACGGAGATGGTGATATTAGTGCTACTGGTAGTTTAAGCTTGTCTATCGTGGATAATAATAATCGACCTGTATCGCGTGATACTTTACTAACGAATTGTAATGCAGCTGCACCTTATCGAGTAACATTAACGAGTACTAATGGTACATTAACTACCCGTTACGGAGTTCCTAATAGTAGTAATTTCAATGCAAGTAATGTGACTTATTATGTTAAGCCTAAGCTTGGGCCGGTGGTTTGTTTTGCGAGGCCTAACTTAAAATATGGTAAACTTAACGAAGATGGTTTCTCTTACGATTTCCGTGGTCCTGCTACAATATGGGATGAAAATAAAGGTTTCCTCACACAATCAACTGCACCATCATCTTATGGTTTAAACTTCCCTACAACTGGCGGACATGGTTTGTACTTTGACTTGCTCATTGATGGTAATAATCAGGCCTTGTCTTGGGCACCTGTTTCACATAGTGGTATAACAGCTACTATGACTAACTCATCAAGTACGAGTGTACGGGTTACATTGACAGGTCCTGTTGCGACAGAATCTCAATGGCGTTCGAGTAATCCGGGTATTATACCTAAACCAACTTTGCCTCAGACCTTCGAGTTAGTTGGTCGTGACAGTCATGGTAAAGAAGTTGCCAAGTATGGTTTTGTCTTAAAACAGTGGTTTGTCAATCGTGGTCCTTACAATTCTTCTTATACAATATCTTGGTGCAGTAACATAGGTTATTTTCTTCCTAAACATCATAACGAATTAACTAATGCTACACGAATAACTGCAAGTACTCCTAGTTCGTCACCAGATAATCATTACCAACGTAGAATTGGTGATGGATTTTTTGCAGAATGGGGCAAAATGCCTGACTACTCTGGAGCTAACTTCAGCGGTGATCCTTATCCGCTTGGACCTCATGATAGTTCCTATCATTATTACATTAACCCGTACGATGGTTCTCAAGGTTGGTTAAATGTTCAGCTTCCTGATAGACTTTGTGTTTCAGACTTATTACAGCCATGATGATTATTACCAATCTAGGTTTGGCGATGGGATCTTTGTGAATTAGGGATATATGGTCTTACTATTCTAAGGTTAACTTTATTTAAAGTTAACCGATTGTATCCTATACTTGTTTTTACTACTTTTAATTGATGTGAATATTTTCGAGACGCTATAAGATATAAGCCGAATACCCCTCTTTTCATCCCCTAAAACATTAAGTAACCCTTTTTTTAAAGTTCCAAAAAGCAATCTCCATTTTAAGTTATACAACTCTATGTTATCCTTAACGCAACATTCGATCACAGGACGTTCTATATGATAAAAGATCCATTTTATGATCGTGAGGCGAAAAAGTATGAATCGCCGATCGCCAGTCGTGAACTGATTTTGGATTATCTTACCAAAGAAGCAAAACCAGCCAGTTTAGAAAAAATAGCTAAAGCCGTATCAATCAAATCTGACGAACAAAAAGAGGCTTTACATCGCCGATTGCGAGCGATGGAACGTGATGGTCAGGTGGTTTACACGCGTCGTAAATGTTATGCCTTACCTGAAAAATTCGATATGGTTAAGGGTAGTGTTATTGCACATCGTGATGGTTATGGCTTTTTACGGGTTGAAGGTAAGCCGGAAGACTATTTTTTGTCACACGAGCAGATGAAAAAGGTTTTACAAGGCGATGTTATTTTGGCTCAGCCAATCGGTAGTCAATACCGTGGTAAGACTGAAGCGCGAGTGGTGCGGATTTTAGAGCCGCGTACTAATCTGATTGTTGGTCGTTATTTTATTGAGCAAGGCGTTGGTTTTGTGGTGCCGGATGATAGCCGTTTGAATTTTGATATTTTAATCGCTGGCAAGCCAAATCGAACGGTTAGAATGGGCTCAGTTGTTGTGGTTGAATTGCAGCAAAGACCTGAACGACGCCAAAAAGCGGTCGGTGTGATTAAGGAAGTGCTTGGCGAAATAATGGGCACGAATTTAGCCATCGATATTTCATTACGTAATCATGAGATCCCTTATGAATTTCCAAAAGCGGTTGAAAACGCGGCTAACAAGTTTAGTGAGCAAGTGCCTGAAAGCGCTAAAAAAGGCCGTAAGGATCTACGTGATTTGCCGTTAGTAACCATTGATGGTGAAGATGCACGAGATTTTGATGATGCGGTCTATTGTCAAAAGAATCGTGGTGGTGGTTATCGTTTGTGGGTGGCGATTGCTGATGTGAGCTATTATGTGCGAACCGGTAAGGCGCTTGATAAAGAAGCTTGTTTGCGTGGGACTTCAGTCTATTTTCCGTCGCGCGTGGTTCCGATGTTGCCGGAAGTTTTATCCAATGGCCTTTGTTCGCTCAATCCACAAGTTGATCGCTTGTGTTTAGTGTGCGAAATGACCGTGTCGAATAAGGGGCGTTTGACCGGTTATCAATTTTATGAAGCGGTGATGAATTCACACGCGCGTTTAACTTATACCAAGGTAGCTAAGATTTTGGAAGGTGATAAGGATTTGCGTGAGCATTATCGTGAGTTGGTTCCTCACCTTGAGAATCTTTATGGTCTTTATAAGGTGCTTAATAGTGCTCGAATTGCCCGTGGCGCAATCGGGTTTGAGTCGGAAGAGCCTAAATTCATCTTCAATGCTGATAAACGTATTGAGAGCATTGAGTTAGTTCAGCGAAATGAAGCGCATAAGATCATTGAGGAGTGTATGATTTTGGCCAATGTTGCCGCAGCAAAATTGGTGATTGATGCTGAGATTCCGTCGCTATTTCGTGTGCATGATAAACCGGATGAAGATCGCATAAATAATTTACGTAGTATTTTAAGTGAACTTGGTTTGTCTCTCGGTAAGGGTACCAGTCCAAAAGATATCGCTAAGTTGATGGTTGAGGTTGAAGCAAGACCTGATCATGAGATGTTGCAAACGGTCATTTTGCGCTCAATGAAGCAAGCAATTTACGATCCTGAAAATCGTGGGCACTTTGGGTTAGCACTTGAGGAGTATGCGCACTTTACATCGCCAATTCGTCGTTATCCTGATCTGTTATTGCATCGTGCGATTAAATGGGTTATTGCTGATCAGCAACATAGTAAACAACATGATAAAACCGGCGGGCACCGTTATACGACTAGCGAGATGCTCTATTTTGGTGAACACTGCTCAATGACCGAACGCCGAGCGGACGAAGCGGTTCGTGATGTCGTTGATTGGTTGAAATGTGATTATATGCAAGATCATGTCGGCGAGGTATTCAATGGCACTATTTCGAGCGTTGTTAATTTCGGCTTTTTTGTGCGATTAGATGATCTATTTATTGATGGTTTAGTGCACGTTTCTTCACTCGAGAATGATTATTATATTTTTGATGCATCACGTAATCGTTTAATTGGTGAAAATACCCGTTTTATTTATCGTTTAGGTGACAAAGTTCAAGTAACAGTCGTTAATGTTAATCCTGACGAGCGTAAAATTGATTTTTCATTGGTTGGCAGTAATAATAAGCCACAACGCCAAGGTAAGACAGCCAAAGATAAGGCGAAGAAAGTCGATAGTGATGCTAAACTGCCAGTTAAGCGCAAAAATAAAAGCCAAGCTAATAGTAAAAAAACGGGTGCAAAGGTTGTCGCAAAGAGTAAAAAACGCAGTAAGCCAAAAACAGCTGCTAAAAAAACGTCTAAATCAGCATCGACCTCAAGCAATCAGAGAAAAAAGAGTAAAAAATAGATGAGTGAAACAGTTTACGGTATCCACGCGATTGAAGCTTTGTTAGCGCGTGCACCAGAAAGAATTATTGAAGTTTTTATCGTTAAAGGCCGAGAAGATAAGCGCCTTAATGCCCTTGTTCGTGAGTTGGAGCAGTTGGGTTTAGCCGTAAAAGTGACCAATAGGCAGTATTTAGATGAAAAAACGAAAAATGGCGTTCATCAAGGTATTTTGGCGATGGTTAAACCAAGCCGTGGTTATCAGGAAAATGATATTCCATTATTAATGGAGCAAAATTCCAATCCGATTATTTTAATTTTAGATGGTGTGACTGATCCACATAATTTAGGTGCTTGTATTCGTACTGCTGATGCCGCTGGTGTGAGCTTTATTGTTGTACCTAAAGATCGTTCTGCACCACTTAATTCAACCGCTCAGAAAGTTGCATGTGGCGCGGCTGAAAGCGTGCCAGTGGTTAGAGTCACTAATCTGGCGCGTACTATGCGTATGTTACAAGATGAATATCAAGTTTGGATAGTGGGTACCGCCGGTGAAGCAACCAGCACACTTTACCAAACAGACTTTTATAAAAATTCAACAGCATTGGCTTTAGTGATGGGGGCAGAAGGTGAGGGGATGCGTCGATTAACCAAAGAGCATTGTGATGAGTTAGTCAGTATACCGATGGCTGGTATTGTTTCTTCGCTTAATGTGTCTGTTGCTACCGGCGTTTGCTTATTTGAGATTGTTAGACAAAAAAATAAATAGTTAGAGTTATAGTATGTTAGGATTTTTGAAAAAGCTTTTATCAGGGAATAAAGAAAAAAATGCTCCGGCGCTGTCTGAGCGAGATTTGAATGGTCGTAATCGTGTCGGATATCCGACAATGCAATTATCGCGTGAGATTGATAATTTAGTTAAATTGAAATACCGTCCTCTTAAACGTGTAATTAAGGTGTATAGAGACACGCTGTTTTTTAAATGGGGTCCTGCAGTTATCAATAATACTTTATCAGATGAGCAGTTGGCTAATTTGTCCGGACGGAATGTTCAGATGGTTTATTTATTGCTGTTTCGTGATATGTTAAGACATATTTCAGGTTTAGCTAAATTTAAGCATTTTGCCGAAGATTGGCCGGAACAATTTGCGAATGAGTTATTAGATAATTGCAAAATGTTAGGCGATAGTGATGATGTTGATGTCGCTAAAAAAGAAGCGTTATTTGCTAACACTGAGCTTTATAATGTTGATAATCCCATCGATCCTAAACACCCAGAAAATACGCAAATCCCTGATTGGACAGCGCCATTAGCGGAATTAATTATGCTGCCACCGGATATGATTTATAAGTGTCATCGTCCTTTAATGGCTGCAATTGACCGTCGCAAAAAGCGCTAACTTTAACGATTGATTGAGTTGAAGCTGTAATATCGATTCACTCAATCAATTTTGTTAACTAATTTACTTCCTTCCTTAAATAGCACTATTTATTACCAACAATTTTGCAATTTATCTTTGCAAAAATACCCACTAGGTAAGCAAATTCATCTCACTTATACTTAAATTAAGAAGTAAATAGGTGAGAAGTTTATGCGAAGTAGAACCATTGAATTATGTAAAAAATTCATTTCAGTCGACTATCCATTAACTATTGAAATGCTTACAGAAGAGTTTCAAATTAGTGCTCGAACTATTCGTAATGAAATTCAAGAAATTAATGAGTTTTTATCTAAAAGACATTTCACTTTAATTACTACTGTGCGTAGTAAAGGGTTTATCATCAATGCTGATCAAGAGCAGAAACAGCTGATTCACGATGCGTTACTGGGTGTGCCATCCTCTACCGTTTTAAGCAAAGATGAGCGACAGTTTGATTTGTTATTGTCGATTGCTTTTGCTAAAACGCCTGTTATTTTAAGCCATAAAGAAGCGGTCTATTTCGTTTCAAAAAGTGTATTAGATGAAGATATTCGTAAAATCAAAGTACGATTAAAAAAATATGATATTGAATTAATTAGCCAACCGAAGCAAGGGATGCAATTTGTTGGATTAGAGCGCTCGATTCGCTTAATGATGTATGAAGCTATTAACCAATTTGCCGGCAATTTAGAACTAGATAAGCCTTTACCTGAATTAAGCTCAATACAGCAACATTTGTTTAATTATATTCCTCAATCACTGATTGATAACTTATTGCAGTTAGCGCATCAAACTATCAGTCAGATACATGATGAAATTTATGTCCAACAAATTGTGATTTTTACTGCTATTTGGCTTGTTCGTAATCAGCATCAACATCATCTGACAATGGTCAGGACTGACTTTAACAATAATGAACAAGGACAAATAGCGAACTTTATTCAGTTGGTGTGCCAGCACTTTGCGTTACAGGTAAATTGGCAAGAACGCCAATATATCATTTACATGCTAGAGGCATTTAATACTAAGGATATCAATAATTATGTCGAATGGCTTAATGCGCAGTTATTAGCCATTAAATTAGTTAATTATGTGGAAGAAAAAACGCTAATCCCGTTTTCAACTAAACAAGAACAGTTATATGAAAACCTTTGTAAGCACTTAGCCGGGCTGATTGCCAGAGTGAGTAATAATATTCATATTATTAATCCATTGCTCGATAGTATTAAACAAAATTACGGTGAAATTCATGCTGCGATTACCACTTTTATGCATGAACTTGAAACAAAACTTAGCCATAAGATTTCCGATGATGAAATTGCTTTTTTGACAATTCATTTTTCAACTTTTGCCAGTGCCATTAACCAAGATCGTAGTTACTATTTTAAAGCAGTGGTGTTGTGTTGTCATGGTATAGCAACTTCTAATCTGCTGGCACAGACACTTAAAGAGTTTTTTAGTATAGATGTATTAGCAATCTTAGGGCGTAACGATTTGAATTTGTTGGAGCAACTTGATTTTGATTTAATATTTTCTACCTTTCCTTTGCAACATTTTGCTCATCCAGTATTAGTTTTAGAACCCATATTAAAAGAAAAAAATCATCCTATCATTAAAGATTTTTTAACTAAACATCGTGCTAATCAACGTATCAATTACCTAACGGATGCAACGGATCTGTTCTATTCACTTGTTAATTTAATTAAAGAAAGTGGCGGTATTGTGTCCGAGCCTATCTATAACCAACTTGAAAAGTGTTTAGCTCTCAATAATCTTAAAATCAATAAAAGGAAAATCCAGCCTATGTTGAAAGATATTCTTACTAATGATGACATTTTATTACATCAAGACTGCCATGATTGGCGAAAGGCTATCCAAATTGCTGCTGAACCATTATTAAAAAAACAGTTTATTTTACCTTCTTACGTCGATGCCATGATCACATCGGTTGAACAATATGGTCCTTATATTGTGATTGGTAAAAATTTAGCTTTAGCGCATGCTCGACCTGAAGACGGAGTAAATCAATTAGGTTTGAGCGTAGTGACGATGGGCCGCCCAGTAGATTTTGGTAATGATGAAATGGGGCCAGTGAAAATTATATTTTGTTTAGCCGCTATCGATTCGTTTTCTCATCTCAACATTATGCGCAGTTTGATTGAATTAATTAATGATGAACAAAAACTGGAGCGTTTAACCAACTGTCATAGTGTAGCGCAATTTAAGTCAATTTTATTTAATTAGGCAAAATCGGATTAAATACCTAAATCTGAAGGAGAATAGAACATGAGTAATTTAACCATTATATTTGTTTGTGGTGCAGGGTTAGGCAGTAGTTTTGCTGCACAAATGGCAACCGAAGATGTTTTAAAAGCTAAAGGTATTGACGCTAAATTAGATCATACCGATATTTCATCAGCAGCCTCAACTAAAGCCGATATCATCATTACAGCCGAAAATTTCCGCCCTCAGTTTGCTAAATTCAATATCAGTGAACAAACCGCAGTGGTCTATCTTAAAAATATAGTATCTAAAGCGGAAATTGATGAGAAGTTAAGTCCAATATTGCAACAAAAGGGATTGCTTTAAATCCATTAGAAGGAGAATACCATGAATGTGATTAACTTTATTATCGACAATATTTTAACTCAAGCTTCGATAACCATTAGCTTAATTGCTATGTTTGGGTTGATTTTACAACGTAAATCTGTTGGACAAATTATTTCAGGCTCACTGAAAACCTTATTGGGTTTTCAAGTGCTCAATGCCGGGTCAAGTATTATTGTGGGAAGTTTAACCTATTTCGGTCATATTTTTACCGCTGGATTTGATATGCAAGGCATTATTCCTTCTATTGAAGCGATTAACGGGCAAGCAATGAATCAGTTAGGATTAGGCCGTGATATTGCACTAACATTTTTGATGATCTTTATTTTTAACATCCTTATTGCTCGTTTTACCCGTTGGAAATATATTTTTCTAACAGGGCAGGCCATTTTATGGATGGCAACAATGACAACGGTATTTGGTAGTTTTGCCGGATTGTCTGGGGTAACACTAATTTTGGTTGGCGGTTTTATTGGTGCACTTTTTGCTGTATTTATGCCGGCCATTGCCCAACCCATTATTCGTAAAGTGACAGGATCAAATGACATTGCATTAGGACACTTTTGTACAATCGGTTATTTATTCGAGGCTGGTGTAGCTTATCTGGTAGGGGAGCGAGGTGAAAACAAGCGCTCAATTGAAGATATGAAGTTGCCTAAGTCATTTGAATTTTTGCAAGATACTTATTTATCCGTCATGGTGGTTATGATCCCACTTTATATTATTACCGCTCTTTTCGCCGGTGAAGCGTATGCTTCAACCTTATCCGGCAGTCAAAATTACGTCATTTACGCCTTTACCCAAGCGATAATTTTTGTCGTCGGAATCTATGTATTACTTGCCGGTGTGAGGTTATTACTCGGTGAAATTGTGCCGGCATTTAGAGGAATTGCCATGAAAGTTGTTCCGAATGCAATTCCGGCGCTTGATTGTCCAGTATTTTTCCCATATAGCCCTAATGCAGTTATCTTAGGTTTTATTACCACATCTATAGGTACAGTGATTGCAATGTTGACTTTACCGGCATTTGGATTGGCGATGATTTTACCGGGAATGTTAACCAACTTTTTTGCTGGTGGAACGGCAGGTATCTTTGGTAATGCAGTTGGTGGTCGCCGTGGGGCGCTTATCGGCGGTATTGCTCATGGGATATTCATTACGCTGTTGCCAGCATTACTTGTCACCATTTTTAATCAAATGGGGTTTATCAATGCAACAGCAACTGATGTTGATACTGTCACAGTGGCACTGCTTTATGCGTGGATATTAAGCCCAATATTGAAGCACTTTTAGTTGAGGAGTTTGACATGTTTAACTTTTTTAAAAAAAAGGCGCCTAAAACAAATTTAGCCCCCGACTCAGAGGTTAAAAGCAGTCTGACAGCACAGCAAATGGAACAGATTGAGCAAAAAATTAACCAATTATTACAGCAGCTCGAAAAGACCGAAGACTTACTGATGTTAGCCTCATCATGTGAACAAATCGGCCTGCTTTATCATCAATTAAATCATATTGATTTGGCTATTGAGTATTTAGAAAAGAGCCAACAGCATAAGAAATCAATTGGCGACGGTTATAAAACATTAATGAATTTGTATAACTCTAAGCGGGCTCAAGCCGCTCAGCATGGCTCATTGGCTGATATCGATATTTGGATGAACAAAATGGATGCTATGCGTAATATTGCTAAACAGATGACTATTCAACGAGATTAAAGGAAATAATTATGTACACCACACTTAAAGATGTAACTTTATTAGCCCAAAAATTAAATTTCACTGTTGGTGCGTTTAATACGCATAATTTAGAAATGTTACCTGCGATGTTACAGGCTGCAAAAGAGGTAGGCGCACCAATTATCATCCAAACAAGCGTTGATACTGCAAGGTATATTGGCTTTAAAGTTTTAGTTAATGCAGTAAAAGCTATTGTAGATGAAGAGATAGTGGATGCGGTATTACACCTCGATCATGCTAAAAATTTTGATGATATAAAACAAGCAATTGATAGTGGATTCACTTCGGTTATGTTTGATGGCTCTTCACTACCATTTAAAGAAAATATATTAAAAACCCGTGCAGTGGTTGAATATGCTCATGCTCATGGTGTATCAGTTGAAGGAGAATTAGGAACAATCGGGGGGACCGAAGAGGGAATTCATGTTGATGTTAACGATAAAGTTTATACCAAACCGGAAGATGCACTGGCATTTGTAAAAGCAACGGGAATTGATGCTTTAGCCATTGCTATAGGTACTAATCATGGACAATTTAAGTCAAAAACAGAGGTAAATATACCGTTATTGAAAGAAATTCATGCTACGGTTGATATTCCTTTGGTCATTCACGGTGGAACAGGGGTCAAAGAGGAGGACTATCCGGAACTGATTAATAACGGTATTCGTAAATTTAATGTTGGCACGGAGTTATTAGTTAACTGGACACAAGTTGCAAAAGATAAATTTGCCCAAACTGAAATTAATCGATCATTACGTCATAATATTATTCCAGCTAATGAGGCCGTGAAAGAAATAGTGAAGCATAAAATGCGTTTATTTCTTAACAGTAATAAATGTCTAAACTAAAAGGAGGCGAGTTGATATGCGTAAATATCTAATTTTACTCGCTGGCTGCCCCTGTACAGGAAAGACTTATCTGGTTAATAAATTGCAACAACAATTTACAGACAGTTTTGTGATAACACCCGATGAGGCTAAAGTTTTATATGCTGACTCTGTCGGTTTCAATTCGAAAGCTGAAAAGCAGGCGCTTGAGCACAAAGTTTGGCATTTTTATTATGGTGTTTTACAACTGTATATGGATGCTGGTAAACACGTTATTATTTCTGAGTATCCCTTTAGTGATAAGCAGAAACACCGGTTGAGTGAGTTGGCGCAAAAGTATCATTATCAAGTGATCACAATTCGCTTAATTGCTGATTTTGAGGTGTTATGGCAACGTCGTTATCAACGAGACCGCTCACCGGAACGGCATTTGAGTCATATTATGCAACACTATCACTATGGAGATAAACTTGAAGATCGTAGTTTGGCCGACGATTTAGTCACTAAATCACAATTTTATAAAATCTGTCAAACTAGAAAGTACGACGAGTTTGCTTTGGGGCAATTGCTCGAAGTGGATGTTACCCATTTTAATCAAGTTGATTATTCGGGTTTATTGGAAAAATTGAAACAAATCGTTAAATAGTAATTTTATTAGATCATCAATGCCGATTAACGTTAATCGGCATTATATTTAGGGTGATAAGCAAATAAATCAGATTTGATTGTAGGAATAGGCAGTTATGGATCAATAGTGAAATAGGTTAGTTTTATATCTTCGTTTATCTTCTCAATAACATTTTAAATACAAAAAATTCTTTCAATTTAGCAATCAAAGATTATGATAAGCCATTTCTAATCAGTCAAGTTGAATGAGCTAAACAATGAAAAGACTGCTATTTATTTTTATTGTTTTTATGTTTGTAGTAAATGCTAAGCCTCATTTGGATCATGAAAATTATGGCAAGTGGGAGATGTTGACCGAGTTAAATAATAAAAATGTGATTTATGAGTCTTGTTATTGCGGTAATCGTTTTATAAATTATCAAAAAGGTAAACTGGATGATTATACCGGGCAAGAAATGATTTCATGTGAGATAAAATCGAGCTACTTTAAAGGCGGCAAATAATTTATCGATTTAGAATCAAAATGTAGCTACTCTGATAGCATAAGTTATGAAGTTAAGGATGAAAATACCTTAATTTGGCATTTATACAATTCAATTTCTTTAGTAATGACTAATCAGCCCGATAAGTTTGACAAGGTCTTTGAAACATGTGATGAGAGACAGTAAAGCTATTAACATTTATCTCTATCAAGTCAAAGGTCAATGCCGACACAATGGTGTCGGCACGATTATTTTACTTTTTAGCTTTTGATTAGATCAACTTCAACACCTAACCCTTTTGCTACACCTGAACCATAATCGGGATGGACTTTATAGAAGTGTTTAAGCTGTTTAATTTGAATATCACGATCGACGTTTTTCATCGAAGTGACAATATTATCAATCAGCAGTTGTTTTTGATCTGGACGCATTAAATTAAATAATGCACGTGGGTGCGAATAGTAATCACCATCAACACGATGATCGTATTTATCCATTGTGCCGGCAGGGACATGCATCGGTGGCTCAGCATACTGGGGTTGTTGTTTAGGTGCACTATCAACACTATTTGGCTCATAGTTTGGTGCATTATCTGGCGTATAAAAGCGCATAGCTCCGTCACGTTGATAATTGTGTACCGGGCATTTAGGTGCATTGATTGGTAATTGTTGGTAGTTTGTACCGATACGATAACGGTGCGCATCAGCATACGCAAAAATTCGCCCTTGTAACATTTTATCCGGTGATAAGCCAATACCAGGTACAATATTACTTGGTTCAAATGCGGATTGTTCGACTTCAGCAAAATAGTTTTCCGGATTACGGTTAAGCTCCATAACACCGACTTCAATAAGCGGAAACTGTTTTTGCGACCAAACTTTAGTGACATCAAATGGGTTTTCTGGATGGTTATTGGCTTGTTCTTCACTCATCACTTGTATATAAAGTCGCCATTTAGGGTAGTTACCTTGTTCAATGGCATTAAAGAGATCTTCTTGCGCTGAATCAGGGTTGCTTCCGTCGAGTTCTGCGGCTTTTTTAGGATGAATATTTTTAATGCCTTGTTCCGTTCTAAAATGCCATTTTACCCAAGTTCGTACATTATCTTTGTTGATTAAACTATAAGTATGGCTACCAAAACCATGCATATGTCGAAATCCATCCGGAATGCCTCGGTCAGAAAAGAGAATTGTTACTTGATGAAGTGATTCTGGCGATAAAGAGAAAAAGTCCCACATCATTTGCGGATCTTTTAAGTTGGTCTTAGGATCGCGTTTTTGGGTGTGAATAAAATCTGGGAATTTGAGTGCATCACGAATAAAAAATACTGGCGTGTTATTACCGACGATATCCCAGTTACCTTGATCTGTGTAAAATTTTACTGAAAATCCACGTGGATCACGTGCCGTGTCTGATGAACCACGTTCACCGCCAACAGTTGAAAATCGAGCAAAAACGGGAGTTTGTTTACCAACTTCGGAAAAAATGCTGGCATAGCTATATTGAGTAATGTCATTGGTGACGGTAAATGTTCCGTGTGCGCCAGAGCCTTTGGCATGGACTCGTCTTTCCGGAATATTTTCACGGTTAAACTGAGCGAGTTTTTCGATTAATTGATAGTCGTCAATCAATACCGGTCCACGAGAGCCAGCAGTGCGAGAGTTTTGATTGTCGGCAATAGGGGCACCATTATTGGTGGTGAGTTCTTTTTTTTCTGACATTGCAATACTCCTTATTAGATTGTAACTTTATAGTTAAAGAGTTGTGATTGATTTTATTGAAAAACTAATTTACTAAGGAATAAGATAAAGACGGTGATGCGTGTAAAAAAAGATATTGCTCGATTTATTATATAACTAAATTGGCTGTTAATTGTAGAAAAACAAATTAATTATTTTTTAATCTAGTAATGAGCGATAGTGAATATAAAAATGGGTCCTTAACCTGATTAAGCATAAATGATTTCCGGTAATTTAACATCCCAATGCTGATTATCAACATGATCAACTTTTTGGCAGGCAAATGCTAGCCCAATAGGATAAATTTGCTGTTGTTGGTAGTTTTCAAGCAAGCGATCATAATAGCCACCGCCCATACCGATACGAAATCCTCGGTCATCAAAAGCCACAAGTGGCGTAAAGATGATATCAAGTTGTTCAATATCTATGATTTTAGTTTTATCGATTACTGGTTCTAAGATACCAAAGCTATTTTTTACTAGTGGTGTATTTGGGGTGTAATTTAAGAAGATTAGTTTATGTTCAGCAACTGGGACAGGTAAATAGACCGATTTATTTTGTTGCCATAGATATTCAATAATCGGTTTAGTATCGACTTCTCCATCAAATGATAAGAATATTGCAATATGTTGTGCTTGGCTGACGGCTGGATGGTTTTTTATTTTTTGGTAGATTATGGCTTGTGCGTTGTCGCGTTGTGCCTGAGATAATTCACGTCTTTTTTGACGTATAGTTTGCCGAATGTCCATAAGTTTTTATTTGAAATAGAGAAGGAATAAAGACTCCAAGATGCCGTTAGGGGCGTAACCCTTGAACCCGAGGTTCAAGGTGAATAGCATGTTTTAATTTTTAGGTTTCCTAAGTTAATTAGGCATACACACCAATTAAAAATCACACCATTCTAAATTAAAGATTATCGGCTCAGGGGACTAACCCATATCGCGAACATCTCAGAGATGTTTACTATGATACAAAATTTAGAAAATCATACAATAGTCTTTGTGGTTTATTTACATTTCATCTAACTAATTGTTAGCGTTTAATGCGGAATCAAGTAATTGCTGTAGCATTTTTAGTCGATTTGCAAATTCATCGCTTTTTTCTTTTTCTTTCGTTAGTTCGTAAGAGATATTCAATGCAGCAGTCATGATAAGTTGATCGCTTCCAACTTGGGGGGATTTTTCTCGTAAATTTGTTAATCGCGCATCTAAATCTTTAGCTGCATTTGTAAGTGCGTCAACTTCATCGACTGGACAATTAAATTTTAACGTTCGCCCAAAAATCTGAACGGTGACAGCTTGATTTTCCATATTTAACCTATAGTTTGATAAATTTATTAATTTTGTCGATTATATGTTTAGCGTTTAATCCGACTTCATCGCGCATTTCTTGCTGTGAGCCTTGCGGGATAAAAATATCAGGCAATCCGATATTTAAAATATCACATTTTATTTTTTTCGATAACAAAAATTCATTAACAGCGCTTCCTGCTCCACCTTTGATGCTGTTTTCTTCGATGGTGACCAGTATATTATGGCTTTGGCTAATGTGCAAAAGGACTTTTTCATCAAGTGGTTTTACAAAACGCATATCTATCACTGTAGCATTTATTTGTTCGGCTACTTGTAAAACTTCAGGTAATAGTGTGCCAAAATTGAGTAAAGCGATCTCTTCGCCCTCTCGGCAGCATTTTGATTGTCCTAATGGTATTGTTTTTAGTGGCTCTAAATGTGCGCCAGTGCCTTCGCCTCGAGGGTAGCGTACTAATGCAGGTCTATCATGTAAATAGCCTGTGTAGAGCATTTGTCGGCATTCGTTTTCGTCACTTGGGGTCATGATGACTAAGTTTGGAATACAGCGTAAAAAGCTTAGATCGAATGCACCTTGGTGGGTTTCACCATCAGCCCCCACAATGCCCGCGCGGTCTATCGCAAATAAAACCGGTAAGTTTTGGATGGCAATATCATGAATTACTTGATCGTAAGCTCGTTGCAAGAAGGTTGAGTAGATAGCAACCACTGGTTTTAATTCGCTAATAGCAAAGCCGGCAGCTAATGTAACTGCATGTTGTTCAGCAATGGCGACATCAAAGAATTGATCTGGAAATCGTTTAGCAAATTCAGTCATGCCAGAACCTTCGCTCATGGCTGGCGTGATTGCCATTAGGCGTTTGTCTTGCTCTGCTATTTCACATAGCCAGTCACCAAAGATTTTGGAATAAGTTGGGGTAATTTTATTTGTGCTTGGTAATATTCCTTCATTTGGATTAAATTTAGGAACGCCGTGCCATAAGGTTGGGTTTTGCTCGGCTGGAGCATAACCTTTTCCTTTCTGGGTGATAATATGCAGTAATTGTGGGCCTTTTAGTTGTCTGACTTTTTGTAAGGTGGCAACTAATGTTTCAATATCATGTCCATCAACAGGACCAATATAGTTAAAACCTAATTCCTCAAATAAAATAGCCGGAGTGACTAAGCCTTTTAGGTGCTCTTCCGTTTTTTTGAATAGTTCTTTTAATGGTGGAATATTGGAAAGCACTTTTTTGCCACTTTCACGAAGTGAGGTGTAGGCTTTGCTTGATAATATTTGTGCCAAGTGTTGATTAAGTGCACCTGTGTTTTCTGAAATGGACATATCGTTGTCATTAACGATAACTAGCATATCTGGTTTTATGTGCCCAGCATGGTTCATCGCTTCAAATGCCATACCAGCAGTTAAGGCCCCATCACCAATAATAGCGGCGACTTTTTTACCTGACTGTTTTTTTTGCTCTGCGATGGCAATACCCAGCGCTGCACTTATTGAGGTTGATGAATGTCCTGTTGTTAATACATCATATTCACTTTCATTTCGGTGAGGAAACGGGTGTAATCCCCCTTTTTGGCGAATAGTGAGCATCTGATCGCGTCGACCCGTTAGAATTTTATGTGGATAAGCTTGATGACCTACGTCCCATATAATTTTGTCAAATGGTGTCTGATAGACGTAATGCAACGCGACTGTTAATTCGACCACACCAAGACCTGAAGCTAAATGACCACTAGATTGGCTGACACTGTCTAATAAAAATTGTCGCAGTTCCTGACTAATTGCTGGCAATTGTGCGAGCGGATATCGCCTAAGATCCGCAGGTGAATTGATTTGCTTTAATAGAGGATATTTGTCTAAATTCATTTTTATCATCTAGTTATTTAGTTAACTATTTCGATTAATAATAAAACCAGCAAGGTCTTGTAATGGTTGGCTATTATAAGGTATTTGCGTCAGACTATCGATAGCTTGTTGATATAACTTGTGTGTCATTTCGATGGCATTTTGTAAACCCATCAATGCTGGATAAGTGCTTTTTTCCAACTTAAGATCAGAGCCTTGTGGTTTACCCATCAGCTCTTGTTCACCAATGACGTCTAATATGTCATCTTGTATCTGGAATGCTAGTCCAATTGCTTTAGCATAGTTGTCTAACATTGGGTAATAGGGTTGAGCTACCTCATCGCATGAATAAGCACCTAGCCTTACTGCCGCTTGAATTAAGGCGCCAGTTTTATAGTTATGGATAGTTTGTAAATGTTCCAACGTGACTGTTTGGTGTTCTGCTTGTAAATCCAGTGATTGACCTAAACACATTCCAGCAAGGCCACTTGCACTTGCTAGTTCAGCAATCATTTTTATTTTACTTTGGTTGCTGATTTGTTGGTTTTCGGATAATAGGCTGAATGCTAGTGATTGTAGTGCATCACCAGCGAGGATGGCTTGTGCTTGGCCAAATTTTATGTGGCAGGTTGGTTTTCCTCGCCTTAGATTATCATCATCCATTGCGGGTAAGTCATCATGAATTAATGAGTAGGTATGCATCGATTCAATGGCTGCAGCAACTGAATCGAGTTTGGTTAGCGGACAATTAAACATTTGTCCGGTTAAATAGACCAGAATAGGGCGTATTCGCTTGCCACCAGCAAGCAGGCTGTAACTCATCGCTTGTTGCAAATTAGATGGTGCAAACTGCGAAATATATGTTGTTAAATAGTTATCAATACGTTCTTGTAATGGTTTTAGGCTATTCATTATTATCAATGGAAAATTCAGATAATTGTGCATCACTATTTTCAGATAATAAAATTTGGATGCGTTGCTCAGCTTCATTAAGTTGTTTTTGACCAGAACGAGCTAGTTTGATGCCTTTTTCGAATTCATTTAGTGCTTCATCTAATGGTAAATCACCATTTTCAAGTTGAGTGACAATTGCTTCAAGTTGCTTGATGGTTTCTTCGAAACTGACTTCATTATTGTTTGACATATCGTACTCCTTCTTATACCAAATGAGTATACACGTATTTTTTATGATGGTGAATTAAGATGTTTTAGTTAACAATTTAACTAAGCTGTTCTTTTTCATTTTCAAGTTCATCAACTGATAGTTGAGCTATATCCGGATTAATTGGTTTTTTTACTTCAATCCCTAATTCCCTAAACCGTTCTATTTGACCAATCACGTTACCACGTCCTTTCGAGAGTTTGTTCATTGAGTTTTGATAGGTTTGTTGGGCTTTATCCAAACAGTTGCCTAGATTTTCCATATCTTCGATAAATCCACGTACTTTGTCATATAGTTTGCTGGCTCTATCAGCAATAAGCTCGGCATTACGATTTTGGTATTCAAAACGCCATAAATTATGAATAGTTCGCAAGGCAACCAATAGGGTAGTTGGGCTAACAATCATGATGTTACTTTTTAATGCATCATTGATTAATGATGGATCTTGATCGATGGCGGATAAAAATGCCGGTTCGACAGGAATGAACATTAGAATGTAGTCTAATGATTGAATGCCATTTAGTTTATGGTAATCTTTTTGACTAAGTTGTTTTAAGTGATTACGCACAGCAATTAAATGATCAGCAATGGCTCTAGTTTTTGTCTCTTCGTCATCACTATTAAAATAACGTTCATAGGCAACTAAGGTGACTTTGGAATCGATGACTACATCACCGCCTTGGGGTAAGTGAACAATTACATCTGGTTGTAGACGTCGGTTATCTTCATTAGTTAGATTAACTTGAGTGTGATATTCGTAACCTTGACGCAATCCGGAATTATCCAATACTTGACTAAGAATAAATTCACCCCAATTACCTTGGGTTTTGTTATTGCCTTTTAACGCATTGGTTAAATTGGTGGCTTCTTTCGTCATGAGTTCGTTAAGCTGTTGTAAGTTGCGAATTTCGTGAGTTAAGGTATGGCGCTCTTTGGCTTCTTGACCAAAGCTATCTTGAACTTGCTTTTTAAAGCCTTCTAATTGTTGTTTAAGTGGTGAGAGTAAAAACTCTAAGCTTTGTTTATTTTGTTGCTCAATTTTTTTGCCACTGTGCTCAAAAATTCGATTTGCTAAGTTTTCAAATTGCGTGGTTAATCGTTGCTCGCTTTGTTCTAAAACTGTCTGTTTTTCATGTGCGGCATTGATAATCTCTTCTAAGCGCGTTTTTAATTCACTAATTTTGATATTTTGAGCAACATTTTGTTGTTGGTATTGGCTCAACTCTTGTTCTAATTGAGTGATATTTGCCATTAATGACTGATTTTCTTTATTTCTTTGATTAAGTTGTAAATCATATATGGCATGTAGGTTATTCGCTTTAAATTGCGCTTTTAGCATGGCAATTAGTAAAACAAAGGCGATAATGGCAATAATTATAACTGCCCATTCACTTAAGCCTAAACTTCCTAACATGATTAAGCCCTTTCAAACGTGAATGAAATCACATCATCTAAATTCATTGCATCAAGTGCCAACATAATTAAGCGGTCAAGCCCAACGGCAACACCTGCACAATCGGGTAAACCCGCTTCCATAGCCGCGATTAATTCAATATCGATGTTTTGTGGTGGTAAGTTTTGATTTGCTCGATCAATATTATTTTGTTCAAAACGCATCTTTTGTTCTTGCGGATTGGTGAGTTCTTTAAATCCATTAGCTAGTTCAACCCCTTTGTAATAAAACTCAAAACGGCTTGCTACACGATGATCTTCTGAACTGATCGCTGCTAAAGCTGCCTGTGAGGCAGGGAAGTTATAAACAGCGATAGGTTTTTCTTGTCCAATATGCGGTTCAACGCCAAAACTAAATAAACATTGTAATAAGGTGTCGCGATCATAATCATCAGTGTTGAGTTCAATATTTAGTTGTTTGATAGCTTCAACTAAAGTTGCGTGATCAGCTTCTAGTGGGTCAATATTAAGATGACGTTGGAATGCCTTTTGGTAAGAGATTCGTTCCGCAGGTTCACAATCTAGGATGCTTTGCAGTAGATCATCGACTTCGTTGATCATTTGCATCATATCAAATTGAATACGATACCATTCGAGCATTGTAAATTCAGGGTTATGATAACGGCTTACTTCTTCATGATTGCGAAAACATTTACAGATTTGATAAATCGGTCCACTGCCAGCAGCTAATAACCGTTTCATATGATATTCAGGGCTAGTGATCAATGACATTTTTCGCCCTTGTTGTTCATCGTTTTCACCCGGTTTTAAAAATAAGGTATGAAATGAACTAAGATGTACATCGGTTACCGCATATTGACTTAGGGTCGGGGTTTCCACTTCCAAAATACAGCGGTCAGCAAAAAACTGTCTTACTTTAGATACAATTTTAGCGCGCTTAAGTAAATTATTAATAGATGCAGTAGGTTGCCAAGTCATAAAAAATATCCATGCATATTGATTAATTTCTAAAAGACGAAATAGGGCATTAAGCCCTATTTCTTATTGCTGGCATTCATTTTGCCACAATGTGAACAAATTGTCGTATTTTTCTTGTTGATGCCAGATATGGCGATGAAGTGCAGAAAGAATAATTGGATCTTCTAAGATCGCTAATTGTTGTTCTTTACTAATTTTTTCTAAATCCACTTGTTGATAATGCTCAATAAGTTGTTTTCGTAACTGCTGATTTTTTGAGTTAGGTAAATGACGAGAAGTCGATAATGCACAGGCTAACGCATTATAAATAGGATCGACAAGCGCCATAATAAAGCCATGTTCAATAAAAGCAGCTTCGGTTTGGACTAAATAGTCACCAGTTAGTTTTACTGCTCGCGACGGATGAGTTTCTTCCGGTGTTAAGAATAACCCTGCTTTTTTGGCTTTCATACCAATACTTGATAAGCCAGAAATACGGACAACTAATGGTGAAATGGTTAATGGAATTAATATCGCTATATACCAATAAGTAAATTGAGGATTTAACCAAATAATCACACATAACCAAACTATGCCTAGTAGCGATAATGGCCAACAGAAGTAGAATGATTCACCCCAAGTTAAGGCATCATCGTTTCTTGCTGGTGATTTCCATTGAATTTTGCTACCCAGCCATGCTTTAACCACAAACTTGCTGTGGAAGATCATGCGGATTGGTGCAAGGATCATCGACCATACCATTTCAATTAAAATCGATAATGATAATTTGAATATTCCACCCACATCTTTTGCACCTGTTCGAGCAATAATAATGCCATAACTAAACAGTTTAGGTGCAAAAAGTAATACCATTGTGGTTGAAAGTAATTGAATAGCTAATTGTTCATCCCACTTTGGCCACGTTGGATAAAATTGGTTAGGTTGGAAGAAGTATTGTGGTTCAGATATATTGAACACTAATAATAAGAGTGTTGAGAAGATCAAGAAGATTAACCACAATAGTGACGAGATGTAAGCCATACCACTGGTTAAAAACATCACACGGTGAGTTAAAGTAATTCCACTTTTAAAGATTAATCGCAAATTAATCAAATTACCCATACACCAGCGATTATCGCGTTTGAGATCTTCTATCATGTTTCCTGGTAGCTCTTCATAACTACCATTCATATCATACGCAATCCATACGCCATAACCCGCACGACGCATTAACGTCGCTTCAACTAAATCGTGCGATAAGATATGAATAGGGCCTTTACGTTTTTGTAATGGCGATAAAATACAGTGCTCAATAAATGGTTTTAAGCGAATCATAGCATTGTGACCCCAATATTGGGCTTCACTTAATTGCCAGAAGTGAGTACCTGAGCAAAAAATATCACTGTATATTTGATTGGCAAATTGTTGAATACGACCATATAAGGTTGTCATTCTGACCGATTTAGGCGGAGACTGTAAAATACCTGCTTTTGGATTCATTTCCATCATTGCGATCATTTTTAAGATACAATCACCGGTCATAATACTATCGGCATCAAGAATCATCATGTATTCATATTGGTGCCCCCAACGACGGCAGAAGTCATCGATGTTACCACTTTTACGTTTTACGCGACGCTTACGGTGGCGATAAAAGATATTACAACCATTGTCAGCTTTTTTAGCGTTAAATTCAGCCCATGCTTTTAATTCATTGACATAGAGATCGGGATCATTGGTGTCGCTTAGAATATAAAAATCACAACACTGCGCATGTCCTGTTTCAACTAGCGATTCATAAGTTGCTTCTAGCCCTGCAAATACCCGTGAAACATCTTCATTACAAATTGGCATGACTAATGCAGTACGATGTTTGGCGTCAATGTGGTTAGCAGGATCATTGGGGATGGCAATAGTGTAGCGATCTTTTTTGATCACCGCCAAAATAAGCCCCATGATGCTAGTCCAAAATCCTATTGAAATCCAACAAAATAGGATAGCAAATAAGGCAATGATAAAACCTTGTATGATATAAGGAATGATGCTGTAAATGGCAAGTTCTGGGTTGATATCCCAATTTGCCATAAAATTGATTTGTTGCCAGCTTTGATAAGGTAATAAGGTTGATAAGTAAGTTGTGCCGTAATAAGTTTGTATGGCAATAAGCACAAACATAATTAAACGACGAATAAGTGCGATGATATTCAGACCAGGTTTGGATTGAGGACTATAACGTTCATTCCAAATTTGTGGTTGAACCGAAACACGCTCAACTTTTGGATAAGTTGGTTGTTGTTTTCTTTCATCATTAAAATGATCAGTGTTGCCAACTTGATTGAGTCGATATTTTAGAAATTCGAGTTTATCGTTTGGCAAGTCTTCCGATTTCTGACGCCAATATTCGGCGTCAGATAGGTTTTCGAAATAATCTTTTTTCATGTTATGTGCTTATTATTAAGATCATTGAGCCGGAAATTGTCCGCTCCAAGTTTCGGACACGATCGTATGTGATTTTTTCGACGATAATTGAAGGCGAATGTCAGTTGGTTTTTTGTTATCTTCAACGTTGAATCGCACTAGTACTCGCCAACCTTTTGTTACAGAGTTGTATTGTGTATCACAGCTAACTATTGAACCATTATTAATACTTGAAATAACGTCAACTGGGTCTTGCTCTGATAAGTTTGGACCAACAAAATCCACAACATAAGCATTAGAACCATCAAGTTTACGTATTAAGTTTGCTTGTTTTATATCACCTAATGATAAGCGCGTACTTTCTGCTCTAGCTTCATTTTTTGGATAACGTTGTTGTTCGTTGAGTGAATAATGTAATCGATATTTAACATCTAACACATCACCAGCTTTATATTGTTTTTCGGGTACCCAGTAGGTAACGATGTTGTCGTTGGTTTCATCTGCGGTAGGGATTTCAACCAATTCAACTCGACCTTTATGCCAATCATTCAATATTTCAACCCATACACTTGGACGAAGTTCGTAATGGTCGTCGAGATCTTGATAGTCATCAAAACCTTTGTCACGTTGAATTAAACCAAATGCTTTAGGGCTTTCTAAACTATATGATGAAAAAGATAAGCGTTTAGGATTATTTAATGGACGCCAAATCCACTCATTTTTGGCCTGGATTGAAAGTCCATTAGAATCGTGCATTGCTGGACGATAGTTTAATAGTGGTGATGGTTGGTTAGGGCCAAATAAGAACATACTAGTCAATGGTGCCACACCAAGTTTTTTAACTGAATCACGGAAGAATACTTTGGCTTCTACAGTAATAGTAGTATCAACACTTGGGATTAAGGTAATTTTGTAAGCCCCTGTTACACTTTTAGAATCAAGTAGGGCATAAATGACTAAGTGTTTTTGATTTGGTTCTGGGCGTTCAATCCAATACTCTTTAAAACGTGGAAACTCTTCGCCAGACATTTCGCCTGTATCAATCGCAAGTCCACGAGCTGAAAGACCATAATGCTGATTTTTACCAACAGCACGGAAATAGCTACCACCTAGTGCGGTAAATATTTCATCGTCGGTTTTTGCTGGGTTATTGATTGGATAGTGCACTTTAAATCCAGCAAAGCCTAGTTTTTTAGTATCTAACTTATCTAAATTAATAGGACTTAAATCGAAGTAATCTGGGCTAAATTTAATTTCATTAACTTGATTGTTTACAATCTCATTAATTTTGACAGGTACATCAAAATACATACCTTCATGATAAAATTCGAGTTTGAAACGACTTTTGCGATCGCTCCAATATGCTTTATCATGCTTAAAATAAATCTTTTGATAATCGGCAAATTGTAGTGACGATAATTCACTAGGAATATTTTTAGATGGTTGGACATAAGCTTTTTTTGATAGTTTTTCTGCTTGTGTCACAACATCGTTAAATGTAAAAGCCCATGAAGAAAAACTTAAACAAGATAAGGATGCGATACAAACTATCTTGCAAGTTAATGTTTTACTAAATCGACTAATAGGTAATAAATTGTACATAAAAAGACTCACTTGAGTATTATCTAAAAATATTGTTGTAATTGATAATATTGTCTTTAGGGCTACTTAAGCATTTTTCCATAAAGTCGCTTCTCATCTCTTGAAGAATACTTGGGTTTTCATCAATCAAAAAGTGAGAGTAGTTATCTTTGAGAATTTTAGCTTTTAAAGCGGCCAAATCTTGCACTGACATCTTAAATAAAGTTTGATAACTTTGGGTTATATTATTGATATCATTGGTATAAACTGCTTCAATAAAATCTGCTGACCATTGACAGTAATTTTTAACATTACCATCAGTTGGTGTGATTTTTTTCAACTCAAGATTATGTTCAGCTTGGTTTTCCTCGACGACTCTTTTAAGTTGAATGTCATATTTTAGCTTGTAGAATTCTTTGAGATAAAAATTTAGCACACAGGAAGATTGGTTGCTGTCACCTTTACAGTTTAAAATACCGTGTTTGGTTATATAGCTGTCAAAGTGTTTGTCTCCAACGAGTTGAAGTAATTGTTTTTTTGCGTCCACAACAAACGAATTATTTTGTTCAGATTGTTGCTTTAAAATCGCTAACTGATCAACTTCAGTTTTACCATCGGTTGAAGACGTATTGTTTTTTACACAGCCTGCGGCAAGAATAGAGACAATGGCGCATGTAAGGATATTACTTATTTTCATATATCAAATTCCACGAACATATTCTTGAGTTGTAATTTCAGGATGAGCAACTTACACTTTTTAGTGGAGCCGTAGCGCGAAATTATATACTCTTATTCTTTTAAAAACACTAGATGATTACATTAAATTTATAAAAACGCATTTATTATTCTTTTGTAAGTTTTTATTAATGTCGACATATTTTTCGAACATCGACGGTAAATTGTGAATCATCAATTGAAGCCGGCTTAAATTTTCCTTTTGCTTTTAAAAAGGCAATAAGTTGCTCGGCATTCATATCGGAGTTGGAACAGGTATGAAATTTAGCCTCGGTACCAAATTTTTTGTGTATGGCTTCAAGTAAAGATGATTCAGTATAATCATTCCCATCCATCATTTGTAACACTTCGTGGCCGTGAATTGACATCTTTTTTCCTCTCCATATAGCAGTTTAAACTAGCTTTATTTTTTATTTTTTTGAGCGGTGAAAGATAGCAGATATTATTATTAAAAAAAAGAGGATAAATGTTAAAAATATTATTAATATTTTTTAGCTTAACCCTGATAATTATCAGGGTTATTAATCATAGCTTGTAACTGATTAAATTGACTAGGGAATTTAAGAGTTAGATTCATTCAGTTTCACAATAACCGATAGATTTTCCATTTTAATTTCATGAATTTTAACAGTGATCAAATCAGCAATTTTGTATGCAGTTTCGCCTTTAATTTTAATTAGCCCTTCATCCGGACTAGTTGATATTTCATCGCGCACGGCATGAATCATTGACAGTGGTAAAAATGCTAATGCGCCAATATCATTTAAACGAACTCTTGCACCGCCACGGTTGATATCTAATATTTCCGCTGCGAACGCTTGTCCTATTTTGTTAGATAAATATTGGCAATAAAGGTTTTCGGCAATATCACGCTCAGCTAAACGTAATTTTTTACGTCTATCAGCCATGCTCTCTAATTGTTCGTTGGATGGAGCTGTTAAGGCTTCTGCTTTAAGCGAGGCTTTAAGTATACGATGGTTTATCATATCACCATATTTTCGAATTGGTGAAGTCCATGTTGCATAAGCATCAAATCCTAAACCAAAGTGAGGTTCTGGTTTTATAGAGAAATCAGCAGGTGTTTGGAACTTTCTTAATCGTGTTGATAAGAAGTCATTATCATCACTTAATCGGCGGAATTTAACATAGCCTTCAAATGAAGTAAGTGATTCTTTATCAAAATCTGTAATGCCATTGTCTGCTAATATTTTTAATATTTGTTCAATGTATTTGGTATCAAAGCCTGAATGAGTGTTAAATACGCCAGTACCTACTTTTTCTTTCAAATACATGGTGAGCGCTAAATTAGCGATAATCATCACTTCTTCAACAATATTATTGCCGATGCCACGTGATTCTTTAATGATTGTTTTTACTTGACGATTATTATCAAGAATAAATCGATAATCATTGTTCACTTTGAAAACTAACGCATTTTGTTGGCGCCAATTTATCCGTGTTTTTGCCAATTCTGATAATAATTTTAGTTGGTTTTTTATTGCCGCGTCATCGATATTTAAATCATCACGATTCTCTAAAAATTCAGACACATTGTGGTAAGAAAGCTTAGCTTTCGATTCAATCCATGCGGGTAAAAAACTGATATCATCATTCGTAAATTCGCCATTTTTATCAATTTTAATTTTACAAACCATAGCTGGACGTTTTTGGTTAGCTTTTAATGAACAAAGATCGTCCGCTAACTGTTTTGGTAACATTGGAATATTAAAGTCGGGCAGATAGGTGGTAAAGTTTCGGTTTTTTGCGATATTGTCGATTTCACTATCTTGCTCAATATATGCGGTTGGATCAGCGATGGCGATCATCAGGTTATAATTACCCATATCATCTTGTGAAATGGTAATTGCATCGTCCATATCTTCGGTATTTTCACTGTCAATTGTAAAAAATTGAATATCCGTTAAATCTTGACGATTTTCTTTTTCAGTCTCTGAAATTGTTAAAGATTCAGCTTGCGGAGCTTTGTCTTCTAAATTATAACGAGCCAAAGTTTTAAGCCATAGTTGATAAATTGAATCAGCACTGGCAATAAATTTTGTTATTTCAGCAAGAAAATGATTTTTATTTTTTTCTAATGGATGAGATTGTAAGGTGGCAACAACCCAATCACCTTCTTTTAATTTTTGCTTTACTTCAGGATTAACTTTACAGCGAATGGCAAAATTGACAGGTATATTTTCGGGATAAATGACCATCGCATTATCTAAAAAACCAATTTTGCCAATAAATTTTTGTAAACTACTTTCAATTAATACTTCAGGTTCAAATGATGTTTTATCGTTAATGGTGGAAATAGTGCCAGAAACTTTATCACCATGACAAACCATTTTCATTTTCGAAACAGCAATAAAGTAGTCAGTTTTGTTGTCAACATTTAGAAAGCCAAAACCTTTTTCATGCGCTCGGACGATACCTTCAACACGAGGTTTTTGTTCATATAATTCTTTTTTTAGTTGGGCTAGTAAAGGGTTATTTTGAAACATAGTTTTTAATATTAATTGAAAAATTTGAACTAAATTCTATCATAGTTATGCTTTTGGGGTTATTGAATTGTTTATTAGTGATGACGAAACAGTCTTAATTACTATAAATTGTAGAGTGGCATAATGAAATTAAACTATAAAATACAGGGTGATAATCAACCAGTTTTATTGATGCATGGTTTATTTGGAAGCCTAGATAATTTAAATATGTTAGCTAAAGATCTGTCTAGTCATTACCAAACTATTCAGGTTGATTTGCGCAATCATGGTCAATCACCATGGTCAAATGTTATGAATTATGAAGTGATGGCTGAAGATGTTGCTGAATTATGTCATGATTTGCAGTTACAAAATATTATATTAATCGGCCATTCAATGGGAGGAAAAGTTGCCATGCAATTAAGCCAACTTATTCCTGTTTCTAAAATCTGTGTCATTGATATTGCGCCAGTTAAATATAATCAAACGGCAAATGCACCTGTTCTTAACGCTTTAGAAAAATGTATTAATCAACAATTAACTGATAAAAAGCAGATTATTGAGCTTATGCATGATTTAAGTGCCTCGACAATTTCATTTTTACTTAAATCTTTTAAACATCAGCATTGGTTGTTTAATGCTCAAGTCATTATTAATCAATATGACAATATATGCGATTGGCAGACAATTTCACCTTGTAACGTACCGACATTATTCATCCGAGGTGGCAATTCAAACTATATTACTGATAAGGATTATCCAGCAATATTTAGCCAATTTCCAAATGCTCAAATTGAAATAGTAGAAGGTGCTGGTCATAATGTTCATGCAGAAAAAACTCAGCAAGTTTTACAACTTTTACATACAAACATTAAAAGCTTCATCTAATCGATTGTGGTTGATGCATTGTTTAAAATGAGCTTATGGTCGTCATCCAACACAATAATGCTATCATTTATCACGTTAACTTTTGAAAAGTCTGGGATCGCAGTTTGTGCTCCGTGTTTGATAAGCTCAGCATCGCCTATTCCAACACAATAGGCGCCAGCTTCAACTGCTGAAGTCACGCCACTTATTGAGTCTTCAAATACTAACGTTTCAGCGGGTGGTAGCATAAGGCGTTTAGCGCCAAGAAGATAAGGATCGGGGTAGGGTTTTCCACGAGCCACATCGTTTCGTTCCACTATCACAGAAATACATTCCTGAATATTCAGCATTGCCATTATTCGATCTATTTTTTCGCGCCAACCACTGGTTACAATCCCCACCCTAATTTTGGCTTTCGCTAAGGCATGTATTAATTGTGCAACACCTGGTATTGGATCATAATCAGCAGTATTTTCAGCGTGCATGATATAGTCTTGAACACTTTTTTGCGCTTCAGTTGATAGATGCCCAAACAGTGCTTTAATCGTATGTGGCCCGGGTTGGCCATGAATATGTTTAACAATATCGTCATCCTTGACGGTTATTCCATATAACTTGCCAGCCTCAATCCATGCTTTTTCAATAACGGTATTTGAATCAATTAGAACCCCATCCATATCAAATAAAACCGCAGAAATTTTTTTATTGCCTTACTCATAAGTTTTTTACCCCGTGCGTTAACCTTAGCCAAGAATTTAACTATTTACATTGAATCTTTGGACTTATAGAAGAGCGTCCATTTAACAATAAATATCTTAATTTTATTCATAACTAATTGTACTTATTGAAATTAATATAAATAGTAAAAGTAATTATGTATAATGAAAAAAATGACTGATTTGATAACAATTAGGAATGGATATGGACATTGAAATGAAGTTGCTACGAGCTTTCGTCGCACTTGTTGAGGTAGGGAATTACCGTGTCGCTTCTGAGCAATTATTTATAACACAACCCGCGTTAACTAAACAAATTCAAGCATTTGAACGAGCAATTGATCGAAGACTGTTTATTCGTGGTCGGAATGGCGCAAAGTTAACTGAAGTTGGGAAGGCGCTATATCCTGAAGTAAAAAAACTATTACAACAGAATAAGAAATTTTTACTCTTTGCTAATAATATTAAAAAAAACATGAATGGAGTTCTTTCAATCGGTTTTGGCATATCTTGTTTTCAACATGTTCCTAAATGGATTCGAACTTTTTCTGAAAGAAATCCGCAATGCCATGTTTCAGCAAAACAACTTCCTTCAAACGAGCAAATTACTCTGCTAATGCAGGGGGAATTAGATATTGGTTTTGTCCGTATGCCTGTGCCAGAGTCATTGAGTTCAATTATGTTATTTAAAGAGTATATCGTGCTAGCAGTTCCAAATAATCTAAAAGTCAGTAGGAACAATCTTAAATGTGTACTAGAAACGCATCCCTTATTACATATAAACCCCTACTTGGCGCCTTGTTTGACCGAGCAAACAAAATTATTACTTGAGGCTATAAACGCTATACCAAAACAGGGTGGGGCGACGAATGATCTTCCCTCTCTTTTGGCTTTAATTGCTGCCAAAAATGGCATTGCTTTTGTGCCTGCTAGTGTTTGTCATTTTCTACCTAAAGGTGTAAAACTTGTCACGCTTGAATTAGCTCAAACGGGATGGGATATTGCGGTTGCATGGAATGAAAAAAATGAAAATAAACAGCGTAATTTATTTTTAGAAATGAACATCAATCACATAACAAACGTTGTTGTTTAATCGTTTTATGATTCGGTGGGGTGATATCAATAAAAACCATTTTACAAGGTGCACTATAAGGTTGGCTGTAAACTTGATATTGCCACTCTTTTGGTATGATTTTATCTACCGTATGAGGGTAACTATCAAGTAAAGCAAACGCCATTTGCTGTGCTTTGAAATGTTGATGAAAATAGTGGTGTTGATTAATAATTGAGGTTAAATAACGAATAAAACCCAGCATGATGATGGCAAACATTAAACATGACAACATAACTTCAATTAAACTAAAGCCAGCTGTTTTTTTATTACTTATATTTTTACTATTCACAATCAATCATCTTCTTTTCAGGGCAATAATCTAACCAATGACCTTTTTCAACAATAAGTTGGTTATCTTCAAAATGCGTTAACATATAAAGGAAATAATCATCATTAGCCTGTCCACGTACTAGGGTGTAGTTATCCACTTTTAATCGCGATTTTTTTATACATGCTTTTAATTGATATTGAGTATCACATAAGCATTGCCACTCTTCAGTTGGCGGTTGCCAAATTTGTTTGGTTGCCCAATTTAAACTGGAACTAGCTTGATTAAACTGACGATAATATTTGGTTTCAATCAAATAGCTCCTTTTTATCGAATCAATGGTAATTTGAAACCCCGTTAGCAAAAGAAGTCCAACAATGGTTAATATGATCACCATCAAAAGCGTGCTAAAGCCATCATATTGAGTTACTGAACGATTAAAAGGGATTTTCATTTTTAATAATGGTTGTTGTTTGATATTTAATTTTTTTGTTTTTCTTCAATTGAGCACTAATATCTATCTCAAAATGATTATTTTGTTTTTTGATTGAAAATTGAGTGATTTTAATGTCGTGAGGATCGAAAATTTTCTCCCAATTGACACCTTCGCAATTGATTGTTCCAACTTTATATTCCAAATTATTATTATAAAGCCGATACGCAAAGATATCTGATTTGGTTGGAATAGTCGTATTATGAACCCAATCATTGCGGATCTCGCTATCGTAACGGAAGATATAGCAATTTTTTGCTGGGTTGATTTCAATTGGTTGCTGACTTATCTTTTCTGGTTTATTGGCGATAAATCCAGCACGTTTCAAATCTTTGGAAATACTAACAATACCTTGATGAATATTCCTTTGTAGATGGGTATTAAGATTTTGCTGAAGTATAATCGATTGTAATTTACTATAAAAAGCTGTGATGCCAATGAAAATTAAGCTAGAAAAGGTGATGCTTAACATCATTTCAAATAACGAAAATCCATCTTGCTTTAACATCGCGGCAGCCCTGGTAAATAACTATTTTTCTTACAAAACCGAATCCGCCCGCGATATGAAATAATAATTTGTGTGGTGCCAATGGCATTATGCAATTCGAATGTACCGGTTTGAGCCATATTTTTTCGCCCCCAAAAAGAGATGGTTTTTTTATCGGCTAAATCATTTAATTCAACAGAATTGTTGGGTTTAATAAAATAGCTAGAGCCTTCTTGGCAAGTCGCTGGTTTTTCGCCTTTGCTGATGCTTAAGCACCAAGGCGTCAAAAAATAATAGATGTGGACATTTTCGTTTGCGTAATAAGCTTTGGCTTGGGCTTCCTCAAGAAAATAGGCTAGCTGTTTTGTGGTAGTAGTAAGTTCGTTACGGAGCTGTAATTCCTTCCAATGTTGTACACCTATTGAAGCCAAAATAGCACCAATACAGATAACAAATAAAAGTTCTACTAAAGAAAATCCATCGTTTTGCATTATTTTTTGTTATAAGATTTAATGAGGATTCAACTTTATATTCAAAGAAAACAACTGAATTAAATATTGTTCAGATTTTGTGAAAGGTATTCCAAATAATTTATCCTTTTTGAGAAATCTCAATGATACGATAAACCACTTAAAAATAACTGCATATTATATTATACTGTTTGCCCAATTAAATTTGCTAACGGACTTAAAGTTAAAGGAAACGAGAAATGCAACAATTACAAACTATTATTGAGGCAGCATTTGAACGTCGTGCTGAAATTACGCCTTCGAATGTTGATACTGTAACACGTGATGCAATTAATCAATGTATCGCTCTATTAGACAGCGGTAAAATGCGTGTCGCGGAAAAGATTAATGGCGATTGGGTGACTCATCAATGGTTAAAAAAAGCGGTATTGCTCTCTTTCCGTATTAATGAAAATCAACTTATTGATGGTGGCGCAACAAATTATTATGACAAAGTGCCATTAAAATTTGCTGATTATGATGAAGCTCGCTTCCAACAAGAAGGCTTCCGTGTAGTTCCATCAGCAATTGCGCGTAAAGGTGCTTATGTTGCTCGTAATACCGTATTAATGCCATCTTACGTAAATATCGGTGCTTATGTTGATGAAGGCACGATGGTTGATACTTGGGTAACAGTTGGTTCATGTGCACAAATTGGTAAAAATGTTCACTTATCTGGTGGTGTTGGTATTGGTGGTGTGTTAGAACCATTACAAGCAAACCCAACTATTATCGAAGATAACTGTTTTATTGGTGCTCGTAGTGAAATCGTTGAAGGTGTGATTGTTGAAGAAGGCAGTGTGATCTCAATGGGCGTATTTATTGGTCAAAGTACTAAAATTTATGATCGAGCAACTGGTGAAGTTCATTACGGACGTGTTCCAGCTGGTTCGGTTGTGGTATCAGGTAACTTACCAACTAAAGATGGCAAATATAGCCTTTATTGTGCAGTTATTGTGAAAAAAGTCGATGCTAAAACTTTAGGTAAAGTTGGTATCAACGAATTACTTCGTACTATCGATTAATCTTAATAATAATGCCGCCGTAAATATTGTGGCGGCAATTAAAAGAGTTGTTTAAAATAAGTAATATTTATAACGATTAGAAGAGGAAAATTTATGCCTTCTTTTGATATTGTGTCAGAAATTCAAATGCCAGAAGTTAAAAACGGTGTCGATAATGCGATTCGTGAACTGACCACTCGTTGGGACTTCAAAAATGTCGAAGCATCTTTTGAGCTCAATGAAAAAAATGAAACCATCAAAGCAACTAGCCAATCCGATTTCCAAGTTCAACAGCTATTGGATATTTTACGTGATAAATTGGCCAAACGTGGTATTGATGGCGGAGCGCTAGAAATTCCTGAAGAGCTGGAACATAGCGGAAAATTTTATAGTATTACGGTCAAACTAAAACAAGGTATCGATAAAGAGTTAGCTAAAAAAATAGTTAAGCTGATTAAAGACAGTAAACTTAAAGTGCAAGCTCAAGTACAAGGTGAGCAGGTTCGCGTTACAGGTAAGTCTCGTGATGATTTACAAGCTGCCATGGCATTAGTCAAAAATGGTGAATTAGGGCAACCTTTCCAATTTACTAATTTCCGCGATTAATAGATCTTCATTCATGATTATTGCCGACTTGATGACTCCCTTTTAAAGCATTTTTCGGCAATATTTTTTTATCTATTACCTTAATAAATCTTAAAAAAAGTTGAGGAACGCACTTTTTTAAGCTTAAATTTTTAAGAATAAATGCTTTTATCTTTATTTTTAGGGATGCTATTTCTAAATAACGAGATTTTTTTAGTTAAATACGTTATGCTATCCGCTTGTCTATCCTCTTAAATTTAAAAATACTTATTATTATGAAAAAATTCGTATTATTTCTCGTTTTTTTTATTTTTTCATCTCCTTTATTTGCTCAAAATCCCAATAGTGAAGAAAAGAAAGCGTTTATTGATGACTTGATGTCAAAGATGACGATTAAAGAGAAAGTAGGGCAACTGCGATTAATCAGTGTGGGTGGCGATCTTACACTAGACAAAGTCCTTGATCAAATTGAAGCGGGTGAAATTGGTGGTATTTTTAATACTGTAGTTGAGCCCGATCTATCACAAATGCAAGAAAGAGCATTAAAATCGCCGAATAAAATCCCTGTTTATTTTGGTTTTGACATTATTCATGGTCATCGTACGGTATTTCCTATTAATTTAGGGATTGCTGCAACTTGGGATCGTGATGCGATAGGTAAAGTTGCTGAAGTATCGTCTGATGAAGCAACTTCTGATGGGCTTAATGTAACTTGGGCGCCAATGGTCGATATTACGCGAGATCCAAGGTGGGGCCGAGTGTCAGAAGGATTTGGTGAAGATCCTTATTTAGCGTCGGAAGCAGGACGTATTTTTGTCGAAAAAATGCAAAAACAGTCTCTTGAGGATAAAAAATCATTAGTGACAACCGTTAAGCATTTTGCGCTATATGGTGCGGTTGAAGCTGGTCGTGAATATAATAGTACGGATATGAGTGAACGAAAAATGTTCCAAGAATATCTTGTACCATATAAAGCGGCTGTAGATGCAGGCAGCCGAGCGGTTATGGTTGCACTTGTTAGTGTAAACGGTATTCCTGCTACCTCTAATCATTGGTTATTAACCGAGGTACTGCGTGATCAATGGCATTTTGATGGTGTAGTGGTTAGTGATCATGGTGCTATTCGTGAATTAATTAATCACGGTGTGGCAAAAGACGCTAAAGATGCAGTTAGAATTGCGATCCTAGCTGGTATTGATATCAGTATGAATGATGAGTATTTTTTACAGTTTATACCAGAACTAGTTAATGAAGGTGCAATCTCTCAAGAGCAGATTAACCAAGCGTGTCGTCATGTATTAGAACTGAAATATGATATGGGATTATTTAAAAATCCTCATCGAAATTTAGATCCTAATTTTGATATTGAAACCATGTTCGCCAACGATCGTTTACATCGTGCAGAAGCAAGGGATGTTGCGCGTCGTAGTATTGTATTGTTAAAAAATGAAAACAATGTTTTACCGTTGAGCAAAAATAAAAAAATTGCGGTGATTGGACCGTTAGCAGATTCAAAACGCGATATTTTGGGTAGTTGGTCTGGTGCTGGGCGAGCTAATTTAGCCGTAACCCCTTTGGAAGGGATTAAGAATGCTGTTATTAATCCAAAATTAGTTAGCTATGCATGGGGTGCCAATATTTCGGATGATCCAAATCTTTATAAATTCTTAAATTTATATGAAGAGATCACTAAATTTGATAAAAGACCTGCTGATAAAATGATTGCCGAAGCGGTTGCTCAAGCTAAAAGATCAGATGCTGTTGTTTTATTTGTTGGCGAAGCCGAAGGGATGGCGCATGAATCATCAAGCCGAACTGACCTAAATTTGCAAGCAAGCCAAAAACGTTTAATCACAGCATTAAAAGCAACAGGTAAACCACTAATTATTGCATTGATGAATGGGCGCCCACTTACCGTGAAAGAAGAATATGAACAAGCCGATGCGATGCTTGAAACTTGGTTTTTAGGTACTGAAGGTGGTAATGCTGTAGCTGATGTTCTCTTTGGTGATTATAACCCATCAGGTAAATTACCGATGTCTTTCCCAGATAATGTTGGTCAAATTCCTGTTTATTATGGTCAATTAAATACTGGTCGACCTCATGGTACGGTCAATATGGGTAAATACACCACTTCTTATTTTGATAGTCCAAACGAACCGTTATTTCCATTTGGTTATGGTTTGAGTTATACCAATTTTACGATTGATTTTTCACTATCAAAAACTGAAATGTCTCCAAATGGTGAAATCGAAGTGATAGCCAATGTAGAAAATACTGGTGATAGAGAGGGGACGCAAGTTGTCCAATTATACTTGCAAGATGTGACTGCTTCAGTTAGCCGTCCTGTCAAGGAGTTAGTTGGATTTGAGAAAATAGCACTTAAACCTCACGAAAAAGGCCAAGTAAAATTTGTTATCAAATATGACATGTTAAAATTCTGGAATGACAAAATGCAATATGTTGCAGAACCAGGTAAATTTAATGTGTTTGTAGGCTCAGATTCGACAACCAAACAAAAGCAAACATTCACTTTACTTGATAAATAAACACAAAAACCGTCGGTTTTAATCGACGGTTTAGTTCTTTTATTCAATCTTTCAATCTTTCAACCTTTAAGACTAATATATAAGATTATTTACTGATATCGTTTACGTTTTTAAGGTAAAAAAATACGAGTCAATGACTCGTATTTAATCCATTTATTATTACAATTATCTATTGAGTGCTTTTACTTTCAGAACTAATCCATCAACAGCAATCACTTCAACAGGTTGTCCAATCTCTAGATCTTGGTTACATTTTGCTGACCATGTGCCATCTTTTATTTTTACCCGACCCGAACCATTAATTATAGCCTCGGTAACGATGGTTTTGATTCCGATTAATTCTTGTTGGGGTTGATTGATTTCACTTTTACCAGATTTATCTTTACCATGTTTTTTTAACCACACCCACCAAAGATAAGCCGATACCAAAGTAAAAATAGCAAATAAAATCCATAGAATTGGCCAAGATAAAGGGACAACCCAAGCTATTAAACCAACAACAATGGCTGCAATCCCACTCCAAAGCCCATATCCGGAAGTTCCCAATAGCTCAAGGATCAGTAAAATACCACCTAAAGCAATAAATACCCAGTGAGGATAATCATAAATAACCGTTAAAAAATCAGTCATTGATTGTTACCTAATTTATTAAAATATAATATCTTCCTAATTAGATTAGGAAGAATTGTTTCACTAAAGCAAATTATTTAGAGTTTTTAATTAATTCTGCAATACCGCCAATGCTACCCATTAAGCTAGAAGCATCTAGTGGCATCATCACTACTTTACTGTTATCTGAAGCACCGATTTGTTGTAAAGCTTCAGTATATTTTTGAGCAACGAAGTAGTTGATCGCATTAATATTACCAGCAGCAATCGCTTCTGAAACCATTTGTGTAGCTTTTGCTTCGGCTTCGGCAGCACGTTCACGCGCTTCTGCTTGTAAAAAAGCAGCTTGTTTTTCACCTTCTGCTTTTAATATTTCTGACTGTTTTTCACCTTCAGAGCGTAAAATAGCCGCTTGGCGGATACCTTCTGCTTCAAGGATCTCAGCACGTTTGTTACGTTCAGCTTTCATTTGCGCGTTCATGGCTGCAATAAGTTCTGCTGGTGGGCGAACGTCACGAATTTCGATACGGGTAATTTTAATTCCCCAAGGGCTAGTTGCATCATCAACAATGCTAAGAAGTTTTGAGTTGATGTGATCACGTTGTGATAACATTTCATCAAGTTCCATACTACCAAGTACGGTACGAATGTTTGTCATCATCAGATTAATAACCGCACGCTCAAGTTGATTAACTTGGTAAGCAGCTCTTGCCGCTTCTTGTACTTGAATAAAGCAAACCGCATCAATTTGTACATTCGCATTATCTTTAGAAATAACTTCTTGAGATGGGATATCAAGAACTTGTTCCATCATATTAATTTTGCGACCCACACCATCCATAAATGGGATAATGATGTTTAAGCCAGGCTCAAGCGTATGAGTGTATTTACCAAAACGCTCGATGGTATATTGGTATCCTTGTGGAACAATGGTAATAGCTTTAAAAACGGTTACGATAGCTAATAAAACTATTATCGCAATAAGAATATAAAATATTGGCATATATCAAAATCTCTAAATTTTATTAATGTATTGATTATTCTAATTGGTATTAGAATATTTGACAAACTATTAGTTTTTAACCATGTGAAATCAAAACAACCTAATAGATCATTTGTTAAATACGGCAACGTAGAAAATTATCTTGAAAAGATCAACCTAGCTCCTCGATTTTAATTTCATCATTAAGTTATTGAGCACTGCTTTATTCGCTGGTCTGAAATCATATAGGTTAAAATCGTTCAATCATCAATGTCATTAATTTAAAAAATGAGTCTAAATAAACCTATTTTTTATAAAGGCTAATTTTATTTATTGAATATAAAATATTCGCTTGACAACACACTAATGAACTAGTTTAATAGTACAACATCTTTTTTAAGCAGATATAATAATGATAAATCATCAAAATCCTATAACTCACTATAAAAAAACTACTGTTTTGAGTTGGTGGCGCATCACTTTCTGCGGGTGATGTGATGATGTCCTTTTTTCACAAGACCCGCTAAATGCGGGTTTTTTAGTTTAAAAAAAGATAAAAAATAATTTTATATAAAGAGAGTCAACAATGAATAAGCCTACATTAACACAAATAATCAAAACCATTGGTTATTATCAGGATCCGACTCAGGTATTTTATCAACTTTGTGATAATAAACCGGCAACATTGTTGCTTGAATCTGCCGAAATTGATAATAAACAGGGGATTAAAAGCGTAATGATCATTGATAGCGCTTTAACTATTTCGGCCCTAAACAACGAAGTGACTTTTCAAGCTTTAACCAGCAACGGGCAAAAATTATTACCTTTGTTAGAGCAAGCATTTCCTGATAACGTCACTAAAACAAAAATAGATGAACATAATCTTAAGTTAGAGTTTCCACCCATTGATGGTTTGCAAGATGAAGATTCTCGCTTAAAGTCATTATCGATTTTTGATGCATTAAGAACATTATTAAATATCGTTAATATTCCCGAAAAAGCGAGTTCAGATGCCGTTTTTGTTGGTGGATTATTTGCGTATGATTTAGTGACAAATTTTGAACATTTACCAATATTACCAACTGAACAACGTTGCCAAGATTTTCGTTTTTATTTAGCTGAAACTTTATTGGAAATTAATCACAAAGATCGCGTTTCATTATTAAAAGCAACGGCCTTTACTTCTTGTCCTGATGAAGTTACACGCTTAAATCAACGATTAGATGAATTACAAAATAAACTCAATCAACCAATGAGCACAATTAAAAGGCAATCGTTGGCTGAAATGGATGTTGCTTGTAATAAGAGTGATGATGATTTCAATACCATTGTTAAGAAAATGCAAGATGCGATTCAACAAGGTGAAATCTTCCAAGCTGTTCCATCTAGACGTTTTTCATTACCTTGTCCTCAACCATTATCTGCATATCAAGTCTTAAAAAATAATAATCCAAGCCCTTATATGTTTTATATGCAAGACGAGGATTTTGTTTTATTTGGTGCCTCACCTGAAAGTGCACTCAAATATAATAAAGCCAATAATCAAGTTGAAATTTATCCAATTGCTGGTACTCGCCCACGTGGTTTAAACACTAATGGCGAGATTGATTACGATTTGGATAGTCGATTAGAGTTGGAAATGCGCACCGATAAAAAAGAGTTAGCTGAACATTTAATGTTGGTCGATTTAGCACGAAATGATTTAGCTCGAATTTGCCAGCCAGGGACGCGATATACCAAAGAGCTATTAAAAGTTGATCGTTATTCTTACGTTATGCATTTAGTTTCAAGAATTGTTGGTCAACTACGTCAAGATCTTGATGCACTACATGCTTATCAAGCTACCATGAACATGGGAACATTAACTGGAGCGCCAAAAGTTAGGGCAATGCAGTTAATTGCCGAATCGGAAAAAATAAAACGGGGTAGTTATGGTGGGGCAGTTGGATATTTTACTGCCAATGGTGATCTTGATACTTGTATCGTTATTCGCAGTGCTTATGTGGAAGATGGTGTTGCAACCGTACAAGCTGGATGTGGCGTGGTTTTAGATTCAGAACCACAAGCAGAATCGGATGAATCACGTAACAAAGCACGTGCTGTTGTTCGCGCGATTATGGCAGCACATAATGTAGAAGGTGTATTCTAATGGCTAATATCTTATTTCTTGATAACGTTGATTCGTTTACTTATAACTTAGTCGATCAGTTACGTCACAATCAACATAACGTGACAATTTATCGCAACACAATTCCAGCTGATGTGATCATCGAAAAATTATCACAAATGCAAAATCCTATCCTAATGTTATCACCAGGACCTGGAGCACCTAGTGAAGCAGGTTCAATGCCTGAATTACTTAAACGTTTAAAAGGTAAATTACCGATCATTGGTATCTGTCTTGGACATCAAGCGATTGTTGAATCTTATGGTGGTATGATTGTCCCTGCGGGCGATATTTTACATGGAAAAGCTTCATTAATTGAACATGATGGGCAAGCGATGTTTAAAGACTTACCCAATCCATTACCGGTTGCGCGCTATCACTCATTAAAAGGTGAAAACATACCGAAAACATTAACCGTCAATGCCATGTGTAATAACATCGTTATGGCAGTACGTAATGACCAAGATCGGGTTTGCGGTTTTCAATTTCATCCTGAATCAATTTTAACGATTCAAGGGGTAAAATTATTAGAACAAACCATTGAATGGGCACTGAATCCACCACAAAAACAGCCAGAAGCAAAACAAGAAGCCATTGTTGATAAGCAAGAATACAATATTCAACCGATTTTAAATAAATTGTACTTAGGGCAAGTATTGTCTCAAGAAGAGAGTAAAATACTGTTTAATTTAATTATTCAAGGTAAAATAGAACCAACGGTACTAGCAACCGCTATCATTAGTATGAAAGTTCGGGGTGAAAAACCTGATGAAATTGCCGGAGCAGCTCAGGCCTTACTTGAAAATGCTGATCCATTTGAAGTGCCTGATTATGATTTTACCGACATCGTTGGGACTGGTGGAGATGGAACTAACAGCATCAATATCTCCACGGCCAGTGCTTTTGTTACTGCGGCATTAGGGTATAAAGTTGCTAAGCATGGTAACCGTGGTGTGTCGAGCAAATCAGGATCATCAGATGTTTTATCCGCTTTAGGTATTAAACTAAACATGTCAGCGGAAGCATCTCGAAAAGCGCTTGATGAATTAGGTGTGTGTTTCTTGTTTGCTCAGCAATATCACTCAGGATTCCGCCATGCTGCACCAGTACGTCAGCAACTTAAAACACGAACAATTTTTAATGTTCTTGGACCGTTGATTAATCCATCACGACCAAAACGTATTTTACTTGGTGTTTATCATCCTGACTTGATAAGACCGATTGCAGAAACATTAAAAATGTTAAACTATACCCATGCTTATGTGGTACATGGCTCAGGGATGGATGAAGTCGCTATTCATGGCGAAACTCAAGTTGCCGAAGTAAAAAATGGCGAAATTCGCTATTTTACTTTGACACCAGAAGATTTTGGTCTACAGCAATATACTTTGAAAGATATTGAAGGTGGAACACCAGAAATGAATCGTGATTTATTGTTAGCGATTTTACAAGGACATGGTAAACCAGCGCATGAAGCAGCTATTGCTGCAAATGTGGCGATGTTAATTAGCCTATTTGGTGAACCAGACTTAAAACAAAATGCTAAGCGTGCAATAGAATTAATGCGTAGCGGTAAAGCTTATGAACTATTACAAAAGTTAGCAGCAAGATAATGAGTGGAGAATAAGATGGCAATTGCAGCATTAACTGAAAATGTTGAAATGGCAACGGTCTTAAAAAAGATCATTGAAGATAAACAGCTATGGCTTGCCGAGCAACAAATTAAAAATCCACTGGCTAATTTTAAAAATAAAGTTGTACCTAGTGATCGTGATTTTTACCAAGCGTTAAATCAACCGAAAACGGTATTTATTTTAGAATGTAAAAGAGCATCGCCATCCAAGGGATTAATTCGAGATGATTTTGACCCAGCAAGTATAGCCAAAGTTTACAAAGATTATGCTTCGGCAATCTCAGTTTTAACTGACGAAAAATACTTTCAAGGTCGTTTTGAGTTTTTACCAATAGTACGTAATGAAGTCACCCAACCCGTACTTTGCAAAGACTTTATTATCGATGAATATCAGATTTACTTAGCACGTTATTATCAGGCTGATGCCATCTTGTTAATGTTATCGGTAGTCAATGATGATGAATATCGCCACTTAAGCCAAGTTGCTCACCAACTTAATATGGGGGTACTGACGGAAGCTAGTACCGAACAAGAAGTTGAACGAGCTATCAAACTTGGCGCTAAAGTGATTGGTATTAATAACCGTAATTTACGCGATCTGTCGGTTGATCTCAATCGGGTAAAAACTTTATCAAAAACAATCCCTGATGATCGAATCATTATTAGTGAATCAGGTATTTATACGCACAATCAAGTTAAAGATCTTAGCCATTATGCTAACGGTTTTTTAATTGGTAGTGCACTTATGTCTGAGCCAAACTTAACCTTAGCTATCCGTAAAGTAATGCTAGGTGAAAATAAAGTTTGTGGCTTAACCCAACCACAGGATGCAATAACCGTCTACCAAGCTGGTGCGGTTTATGGTGGATTAATTTTTGTGCCTAAATCACCAAGATATATAACACCGACTAAAGCGCGTAGTGTTATCGCATCAGCACCCTTGAATTGGGTTGGTGTTTTTAAAGATAGTGATATAGATGAAGTATGCGAAATAGCTAAACAACTATCTCTTTATGCAGTGCAATTGCATGGTCATGAGGATGATAACTATATCAAAACACTTCGCCAAAAATTACCCTCAACCTGTCAGATCTGGAAAGCGTTAAGTATTAGCGATAACATCCCAAATCATGATAACCCACTAGTATCACGTTACATATTTGATAATGGTGCTGGTGGAACAGGTAAAAGTTTTGATTGGTCACTTTTACGTGACAAAGATTTAAGTAATGTCATTTTGGCTGGTGGTATTAATCCGCAAAATGTGAGTGAGGCGCTCACTACCGATGTTATTGGTGTTGACCTTAATTCGGGCGTTGAAGTTTCACCAGGAATTAAAGATAAACAAAAAATCAAATTAGTATTTGAACAAATTTAACTGATTACATTAAAGGAATGGTTATGTCTAAATTAAATCCTTATTTTGGCAAATTTGGTGGTCAATATGTGCCACAAATATTGATGCCTGTGCTTGAACAACTTGAGGATGCTTTTATATCGGCGATACACGATCCAAGTTTTCAAAAAGAATTTAACGATCTTTTGGTTAACTACGCTGGTCGCCCGACAGCATTAACACTATGTAAAAATCTTACCGCAGGGACCAAAACAAAACTATATCTAAAACGTGAAGATTTAGTTCACGGTGGTGCGCATAAAACTAATCAAGTATTAGGCCAAGCATTACTCGCTAAAAGAATGGGTAAAACTGAAATTATTGCCGAAACTGGCGCAGGTCAGCATGGCGTTGCTTCAGCATTGGCGTGTGCATTATTGGGTTTAAAATGCCGAATATATATGGGGGCTAAAGATGTTAAACGCCAAGCTCCGAACGTATTTAGAATGCGACTCATGGGGGCAACAGTTATTCCGGTTGAAACCGGCTCTGCAACCTTAAAAGATGCTTGTAATGAAGCATTGCGAGATTGGTCTGGTAGTTACGAAACCGCTCACTATATGTTAGGTACCGCTGCTGGACCGCACCCATTCCCAACCATAGTGCGTGAATTCCAACAAATAATTAGCCGTGAAGCGAAACAACAAATTTTGGAAAAAGAGGGTCGATTACCTGATGCTGTCATCGCTTGTGTTGGTGGCGGTTCAAACGCAATTGGGATGTTTGCTAATTTTATTGATGATAAGTCAGTAAAATTAATTGGGGTTGAACCAGGAGGCCATGGCATCGAAAGTGGCGAACATGGTGCATCACTTAAACATGGTAAACTCGGTATTTACTTCGGTATGAAAGCCCCAATGATGCAAACCGAAGAAGGCCAAATTGAAGAGTCTTATTCGATTTCTGCAGGCCTTGATTTTCCAGCTGTTGGACCTCAACACGCTTATTTAGATAGTATTGGTCGGGCAGATTATGTCTCTATCACTGATGATGAAGCGCTTGAAGCGTTTCAGGCCTTATCACGCAATGAAGGAATTATTCCGGCTTTAGAGTCATCTCATGCCTTAGCCTATGCACTTAAGATGATTAAAGAAAATCCAAACAAAGAGCAACTATTAATTGTCAATTTATCAGGTCGTGGCGATAAAGATATTTTTACGGTTTACGATGTATTAAAAGCAAAAGGAGAAATAGAATGAGCCGTTATCAAAAACTGTTTGACCGCTTAACAGTCGAAAAACGAGGTGCATTTGTTCCTTTTGTTCCAGTTGGTGATCCTAATCCACAGCTTTCCTATCAAATTATTCAAACAATGATTGATGCAGGGGCTGATGCGTTAGAACTAGGCATTCCTTTTTCTGACCCAATGGCAGATGGTCCAACTATACAAAATGCTAATATTCGTGCTTTTAATGGTGGCATAACCGTTGCAAAATGCTTCGAAATCTTAACCAAAATCCGCGAAAACAATCCTGATATTCCAGTTGGATTATTAATCTATGCCAATTTAGTATTTAAAAATGGTATTGATAACTTCTATGCGAAGTGCGCTAAAGCAGGGGTAGATTCAGTATTAATTGCTGATTTACCTGTAGAGTATGCTGAAGAGTTTACGGGTGCTGCTGAAAAACACAGCATCGCACCAATATTTATCTGTCCACCTAATGCGGACGATGAAGTGATTAAAAATATTGCTAAACGAGGCAAAGGTTATACTTACTTAGTATCACGAGCAGGAGTAACCGGTACAGAAAACCGTGCTAATAAACCACTCACTCATTTACTCGAAAAACTAACTGAATTTAAAGCACCACCAGCAATTCAAGGTTTTGGTATTTCAGAACCCGCTCAAGTTAGTGAAGCAATTAAATCGGGTGCAGCGGGAGCTATTGCTGGATCGGCAACGGTTAAAATCATTGAAAACAAACTTAATAATCCGGACAAAATGCTGAGTGAATTAACAACTTTCGTTAAAACCATGAAAGCAGCAACGCAAAAGTAACATTAACCAATGATTAATCCGCTGAATATTAGGCGGATTAATTCACTTGAAAAACGAATAATTATACATATATAAAACCTAACTATAGATTAATCATAATTGTTCACCAGTTAAAAATCATAGCCCCTTAGTTTCAATAACTTTAAGCTTTTTGTGAATTCTGATATGATTTTGGGTTGCAATTTTTACAAAATACAGTATAATCTTCAGCCATCTATCGCGGGGTGGAGCAGCTTGGTAGCTCGTCGGGCTCATAACCCGAAGGTCGTTGGTTCAAATCCAGCCCCCGCAACCACTTAAATTTTCATTCATATTAATCTATCCTATTTTTATTGTCTGAAAGTTCGAATCAAGTGGCTTCATTATATTATGTTTTATATGTAGCCTCGCTTGTCGGGGTTTTTTTATATGATTTAAACGTTAGTTTAAAAGGAATGTTGGGCTTTATGCCCTTTTTTATTTTCTGCAGTGGAGGTTTGTTTGGCTAATTTAGAACAGCAATTGACCGAAATCATCCAAGAGCCTGTTAATGCACTTGGCTTTGAGCTAGTTGGGGTTGAATACATTCGTGGTCGTTACCCAGTTTTGCGCGTATATATTGATAGTGAAAATGGTATTACCGTTGATGATTGTGCTGATGTTAGTCGACAAATTAGTGCGGTACTTGATGTAGAAGACCCAATTAAAGATGCTTACAATCTCGAGGTCTCCTCACCAGGTATGGATCGACCTTTGTTTACGCTTGAACATTACCAACGTTTTATTGGTGAAGAAGTCACAATAAGTTTGCGTATTCCTGTTGCCAATCGCCGCAAGTGGAAAGGAAAGATTAAATCCATTGATAATGAAATGATTACATTAATCGTGGATGAAAATGATGAAGTGTTTGCTTTTAGTAATATACAAAAAGCGAACATTGTACCTAATTTTAACCTTAAATAGAGTACGGGTGTAAAGGATGAATAAAGAAATTTTAGCTGTTGTTGAAGCGGTATCTAATGAAAAGGCACTTACACGTGACAAAATTTTCGAAGCGCTAGAAACCGCGTTAGCAACGGCCACTAAAAAGAAACATACTGTTGATATAGATGTTGTCGTAAAAATTGACCACAAAACGGGTGATTATGATACGTTCCGCCGTTGGTTAGTGGTTAATGAAGTGTCTCAACCTACTAAAGAAATCACATTGGAAGCAGCTCAATTTGAAGATCCTAATGTAAAAGTAGGTGACTATGTTGAAGAACAAATTGAATCAGTCGCATTCGACCGCATTACAACACAAACAGCTAAACAAGTCATCGTTCAAAAAGTACGCGAAGCTGAGCGTGCTATGGTTATTGACATGTTTAGAAACCGAATTGGTGATATCGTAACGGGTATTGTTAAAAAGACCAACCGTGATAGTGTTATCCTTGATTTAGGTAATAACGCTGATGCAATGATGTCTCGCCATGATATGTTACCACGTGAAAACTTCCGAATTGGTGACCGTGTTCGAGGTATTTTATATCTTGTAGAACAAGATAATAAACCAGCACAACTCTGTGTTAGTCGTTCAAATCCTGAAATGATGGAAGAACTATTCCGTATAGAAGTACCTGAAATTGGCGAAGAGATGATCGACATCAAAGGTGTTGCTCGTGATCCAGGTTCTCGCGCTAAAATTGCTGTTAGCAGTAATGACCGCCGTATTGACCCTGTTGGTGCATGTGTCGGTATGCGAGGTGCTCGCGTTCAAGCTGTTTCGAATGAATTTGGTGGTGAACGTATTGATATTGTTTTATGGGATGATAACCCAGCTCAATATGTTATTAATGCTATGGCACCAGCCGATGTAGTATCTATCGTAGTTGATGAAGACAAACACACTATGGATGTTGCCGTTAATGCAGATACCTTACCGCAAGCTATCGGCCGTAATGGACAAAATATCCGTTTAGCATCACAACTTACTGGTTGGACGTTAAACGTCATGAGTACTGAAGATCTTCAAGAAAAACACCAAGCAGAATCTTTCGCAGCAATCAATAACCTAATGAAACATTTAGATATTGAAGAAGATCTTGCGCAACTTTTAGTTGAAGAAGGATTTACTTCACTTGAAGAGCTTGCTTATGTACCAGTAGATGAGTTACTTGAAATTGAAGAACTTGATGAAGAACTGGTTGATGCATTAAGAAATCGAGCAAAAGATGCCTTAACGACTATCGCACTTGCTCACAGTGGTGATAAACGACCTGCACAAGATCTATTAGATCTACCAGGTATGACACAAGAATTAGCCTATCAATTAGCACAACAAGATATTGTGACTCTAGAAGATTTAGCTGAACAAGGTACAGATGATCTTACAGACATTGAAGGTTTAACAAGCAAACAAGCTGGCGATTTTATTATGGCTGCCCGTAATATTTGTTGGTTTGCAAATGAATAATTGAGGGAAAGTTATACATGACCAAAGTATCAATCGAAACACTGGCTCAAGAAATAAATACACCAGTGCAAACACTTTTGCAACAGTTTGCTGATGCCGGAATGAAAAAGACTGCATCAGATACTGTTACTCAAAAGGAAAAAGAAGCTTTGCTTGCGCATTTAAAACCTCAGCAAGGCCCAACAAAATTAACTTTACAACGTAAAACACATTCAACACTAAATGTGTCAAGCGGTGGTGGCAAAAGTAAAGAAATCAAAGTTGAAGTTCGTAAAAAACGCACTATCGTAAAACAAGATCCTGCTGAATTAGAAAAAGCGCGTCTTGAAGCGGAACAAAAAGCGAAACAAGAAGCTGAATTGAAAGCACGTAAAGAGGCTGAAGAAAAAGCTAAACAAGAGGCTCAAGAACAGAAGAAACGCGAAGAAGCCGAAGCTAAAAAACGCAATCAAGAAGAAAAAGCGAAAGTTGCTCAAGAACAAGCAGCTGATCCAAAAGTGAAAAAAGCGCAAGAAGAAAAAGCTCGCTTAGAAGCTGAAGCAAACGAAATCAAGCGTAAAGCGGAAGAAGAAAACCGTCGTAAACTTGAAGAAGAAGCCAAACGCATGGCGGAAGAAGCGCGCAAACTTGCTGAACAATATAGCGATAGTGACGAAACAGATAACAGTGATGATGATGACTATCATGTCACTACATCTAAATATGCTCGTGCAGCTGAAGATGATACCGACCGTGAAGTTGAAGGTGGTCGTGGTCGTGGACGCGGTAGTAAACAGACTAAACAGAAAAAATCGAGCAAATTATCAGAAGGTAAAGCAGAACGTGAAGAAGCGCGTGCTGTAACGCGTAGTAGCCACAAGAAGAAAGGCAAAAGTACTTTACAACAAAGCTTTACTAAACCAGTACAAGCAATTAACCGCGATGTGGTTATTGGTGAAACCATCACTGTTGCCGAACTTGCTAACAAAATGGCAGTAAAAGGTTCAGAAGTAATCAAAACTATGATGAAAATGGGTGCAATGGCAACCATCAATCAGGTTATTGACCAAGAAACCGCTCAACTTGTTGCTGAAGAAATGGGACACAAAGTGGTACTTCGTCGTGAAAACGAACTTGAAGAATCACTAATGAGCGACCGTGATACTGGTGCAGAAAAAGTTTCTCGCGCACCTGTTGTGACTATCATGGGCCATGTTGACCATGGTAAAACCTCACTACTTGACTATATTCGTAAAGCAAAAGTTGCTTCAGGCGAAGCTGGTGGTATTACTCAGCACATCGGTGCTTACCATGTTAAAACCTCAAGCGGAGAAATCACATTCTTAGATACTCCAGGCCATGCTGCATTTACATCAATGCGTGCTCGTGGTGCTAAAGCAACTGACATCGTGGTATTAGTTGTTGCAGCTGATGATGGTGTGATGCCACAAACTATTGAGGCGATTCAACATGCGAAAGCGGCAAATGTACCAATCGTTGTTGCAGTAAACAAAATTGATAAGCCAGAAGCCGATCCGGAACGTGTCAAAGGTGAACTTGCTCAATATGGCGTGATGTCAGAAGATTGGGGTGGTGATACTCAGTTCGTTCATGTTTCAGCAAAAGCTGGTACGGGGATTGACCAACTACTTGAAGCGATTTTATTACAAGCAGAAGTACTTGAACTTACTGCTTATGAATCAGGTATGGCTAGCGGTGTCGTTATCGAATCATTCCTTGATAAAGGTCGTGGTTCTGTTGCTACAGTACTTGTTCAATCAGGTACCTTACGTAAAGGTGATATCGTATTATGTGGATTTGAATATGGTCGTATTCGTGCAATGCGCAACGAATTAGGTAAAGAAGTTACCGAAGCGGGCCCATCAATTCCGGTTGAGATTTTAGGTCTTTCAGGTGTACCGTCAGCAGGTGATGAAGCAACAGTTGTACGTGATGAAAAGAAAGCACGTGAAGTTGCCTTATATCGTCAAGGTAAATTCCGTGATGTTAAACTTGCACGTCAACAAAAAGCGAAACTTGAAAACATGTTTACTAACATGACTGAAGGTGACGTATCTGAACTTAATATCGTCCTTAAAGCTGACGTACAAGGTTCGGTTGAAGCAATTTCTGATTCATTACTAAAACTATCAACAGATGAAGTTAAAGTTAAAATCATTGGTTCAGGCGTAGGTGGTATCACCGAAACTGATGCATCACTTGCAGCAGCATCTAATGCTATTATCCTTGGTTTTAATGTTCGTGCCGATGCTTCAGCGCGTAAAGTTGTTGAAGCTGAAAACTTAGATTTACGTTACTATTCAGTTATTTATGACTTAATTGATGAAGTTAAACAAGCCATGAGCGGTATGCTTGCTCCAGAATACAAGCAAGAGATTATTGGTCTTGCTGAAGTGCGTGATGTATTTAAATCACCTAAATTTGGTGCAATCGCTGGTTGTATGGTAACTGAAGGCGTAGTTAAACGTCATAACCCAATTCGTGTATTACGTGATAACGTGGTTATCTATGAAGGCGAACTTGAATCATTACGACGCTTCAAAGATGACGTTAACGAAGTTCGTAACGGCATGGAGTGTGGTATTGGTGTTCGTAACTACAATGATGTTCGCGTTGGCGATACTATCGAAGTCTTTGAAACTGTCGAAATCCAGCGTACTATTTAGTTAATACGCTAAATAAGCAAGGTTTTTATAAACCTTGCTTATTCACATTTTAAGGAAAATAGATATGGCAAAAGCATTTAATCGATCGTCTCGGGTCGGACACGAATTACAAAAAGAGATTGCGATTATTTTACAGCGTGAAATCAAAGATCCACGTTTAGGCATGGTAACGGTTTCGGGTGTAGATATTTCACGTGATCTCTCTTATGCAAAAGTGTTTGTAACGTTTTTAAACGATGATGATCCACAAGTTATCGAGCAAGGATTGACTGTCTTAAATGATGCTAAAGGGTATATTCGAACACTCATTGGTAAAGCAATGCGTTTACGAATTATTCCTGAAATTAAATTCTTTTATGATGAATCACTTGTTAAAGGTATGCAGATGTCTACTCTAGTATCTGATGTTATTAAACAAGATAACGAACGTCATAAAGATTAATAATAAAATTGCTCAATATTGTAAAAAATATTGAGGAGTGTGATCCGTTTCAAATAAAATATCGATGATGAATATAAAAAAAACTCGCCGTGATGTTCACGGCGTTTTGTTATTAGACAAACCACAAGGCATGACATCAAATGATGCCTTACAAAAAGTGAAAAGATTATTCAACGCAAAAAAAGCAGGGCATACTGGCGCGCTAGATCCATTAGCCACTGGAATGTTACCTATCTGTTTTGGTGAAGCGACGAAATTTTCACAATACTTGTTAGATTCTGACAAACGCTATCGCGTGATCGCCAAATTGGGTGAGCGTACTGACACGTCTGATGCGGATGGTCAAATAATTTCAACTAGATCGGTTAATATTACTCAATCACAAATCGAAGAAGCATTAACTCATTTTCGCGGTGATATTTTACAAGTTCCAACCATGTTTTCGGCTTTAAAATATCAAGGCAAACCACTTTATGAATATGCTCGCCAAGGTATTGTTATAGAGCGAGAAGCTAGGCCCATTACAATTTATGAAAACCAGTTTATCCAATACGATTCAACTAAGCACGAATTAACCTTAGAAATCCATTGTTCAAAAGGGACTTATATTCGTACCATTATTGATGATTTAGGTGAATTACTTGGCTGTGGGGCACATGTAATTTATTTAAGACGTCTACAAGTATCAAATTATCCTATCGATAATATGATCACCCTAGATGAATTGCAAAATGAACCAATGCTTATGCCAGTCGATAGCCCACTACAAGACCGCCCTAAAGTGGTATTAAGTGAAAGCCAAGGTAAAGACATTTTATTAGGTAGAACCGTAATTGTTGAAAACAGTGTAAGTGTTGAAACATTAGTAAGAATTTATCAAGGCCAACAATTTATTGGTGCAGGAACTCAAATCCTTAATAAATTGTCACCTAAAAGATTAATTTCAACATCCTAATTAAATCGTTAATCAATTTAAAATATTAGCAATTAGTAAAAAACATTTCGGTATCAATAGTATGGCATTGTGATAATGATGTCATATTATGTTCAAGAAGATCACATAACAATTGTGCTGATTTACATCCCATTTTGTATAAAGGCTTATTGACTCTACTCAATTGATCTAATTCATTATATTGAAGATCATTGGTATGGCTAATATAAGTAATTGCAAGCGGATGTTGTAATTGTGATTGGCTCTTTTTGACTTGGTGTAATGCGCCAAAAAGTGAACGATAATTCGATAAATAATTTTGCGTATGATAGCAATCATAACAAGAGAGACTACTCAAATCCTCAAAAATAACGGCTGTCGGCGGCTTATTGCTTTGAAGTAGTGTCTTAATGGCATCTCGCCCATGTTCATACGTAAGGCAACCTTGAATGACATAATCACTATCGATCGGCATATTGATTCGTTGAAAAGCCTGTTGATAGCCTTGCAAGAAAAATGAGGAGTTAGTATTTTTATCGCTATTAATAAAAATTGCGATCTTATTATGCCCCTGCTCAATTAAATGCTGAGTGGTTTGATATCCAATTGTCAGATGATCGAAATGAACACAGGTAAAATTCTTCTTAAAATGATTAACAAATACAATTGGTGGTAATGAATTTTTATAACTATATAGCTGGGTAAGGTATGGAGCTTGATTTATAATGATAATGCCAATAAAACAATTTTGCTTAATATATTGAATTAAATAATAGAGATCATTTTTAACCTTATAAGGAAATTGTAAATAAAACAGTTGAAACCCAGCTTCATGTAAAACTTGCTCAATACCAAAATTGATTAAGCTTTTAGAGATAAGCTGATTATCAACAACTAAAATTTTATTGCTTTCATGAACGGGTTGATAATCTTTTAAATTTTTTGATAGATCAACATTTAAAGCCTTCATCGCCTGATAAACCAGAAATTGAGTTTGTGGAGATGTTAGGTTGGGTGTTCTTAATACTCTTGATACAGATGCGATTGAAACCTTTGCCTCTTTCGCTATCATCGATAATGAGATCTTCGCCATAATTATAAATTTAGTTAAATATAAAATTACTTTAACGAGGATTATTAAAATTGTAATCAACTAAAATTCAATTTTTCGAGCAAGATTCCAAAATTTAGAAAATATCTTTTTTCCAAAATCTTTAACAATAAAGTGGTATAATTGCCATTAAATACTTTAATTCGGGTTTATCATATGTCTGCATGGAATATCGCCATTGTTGGTGCGACAGGACAAGTAGGTTCTGCGCTAATTGAGTTATTAAATGACTCAAAAACTATTGAAATTGAAAATCTCTATTTAGTCGGTAGCGATAACAGCGCTGGCGAAGTAGTTCGTTTTGCCGGTAAAAATTTAACCGTCATTGATAGCGAGCAAATGGATTGGAGTCAATGCCATTTTGCCTTTTTTGTTGCAGGTACTAAAACTAGCGAAAAATATGCTCAAACAGCTGCTCAAGCAGGCTGTATCGTTATTGATGCGAGCGGATTTTTTGCTGATCAAGACCATATCCCATTAATTGTACCTAAAGTAAATAACAGCGTATTAACCGAATATCGCAATGAAAATATTATTGCTGTTGCAAGCCCAACCGTATCTCAATTATTACGTTGTGTTGCATCACTAACCGATATTCAATTACTGACTAATCTCCATTTAACCAGCTTTATTCCTTCATCATTATATGGCAAGCCAGGTGTGGATGAACTAGCAGGACAAAGCGCTAGATTACTCAATGGAATGCCAGTTGATAACGAGCTATTTGACAATCAACTTGCCTTTAACTTATTACCGCTTTCGCATGAGTCTGATCACCAAAGTTTAGGTGAACACACTCAAATTAACCAAATTCGTAAAGTGATAAGTAATTATGATTTACCTATCTCAATTGAATCCGTTATTGTGCCGGTCTTTTATGGACTAGCTCAAGCGGTGAATGTTTCCAGTAGCTTACCCATTGAACTAGACATGGCTCGTTTTAGTGAATTTGGCGTTGAAGTAAAAAGTGAAGATTTACCAACTCCAGTAACCGAAGTCAATACCGAAGGTGAAAAGAACTTAACCATTAAACTCGCTAATTTACGACACAGCTATGGAAATTATGAACAAATTCAATTTTGGTCAGTAGCAGATAATATCCGTTACTTAGGTGGACTAATGTTAATCGAGACACTTGAGATCCTGATTAATGACTACCTCTAAAATTGCATTAGGTATCGAATATGATGGTAGTAGCTATTTTGGTTGGCAACGACAACAGCACGTTGACTCTATTCAAGAAAGATTAGAATCGGCTTTGTCTGTCATAGCTAACGAGCCAATAGCCGTATTTTGTGCAGGACGAACCGACGCTGGCGTACATGCCACAGGGCAAGTAATTCATTTTGAAACCAACGCTCAGCGCGGTGAGGCAGCATGGACAATGGGCGTAAACTCTCATCTTCCTGACAATATCGCTGTACGGTGGTCAAAAAGTGTGGATGACAGTTTTCATGCTAGATTTAGTGCAACGGCTCGGCGTTACCGATATTTGATTTATAATCATCGTTATCGTCCAGCAATTTTGGCCAAAGGCGTGACGCATTATTATCTGCCATTAAATGAAGAACTGATGCACCAAGCGGGGCAATATTTATTAGGTGAAAATGATTTCTCATCATTTAGAGCTGCGCAGTGTCAATCGCGAACGCCCTGGCGTAATATTCATCATATTCAAGTTACAAGACAGGGTGAATATGTTATTGTCGATATCAAAGCAAATGCCTTTGTACATCATATGGTACGCAATATTGTCGGAAGTTTGTTAGAAGTTGGTGCAGGTAATCAACCACCGCAGTGGATTGATGAGCTATTAAAAGCGAAAGATCGTACTCAAGCTGCAGCAACCGCGAAACCTGAAGGTTTATATTTGGTTCAGGTAGATTATCCATTAGAATATCAAATTCCTGATTGCGCTTTAGGGCCATTATTTATAAAGTAAGCAAATTAGCTATAGATTAAATTAAATAAAAAGATGAATGCAATGAATACTGATGATTCAAATAAAGAACTCAAAAATCAAGACGCAAAAAAATCAAAAGTACAAAATATAAAATTACCACCTCACTCAATCGAGGCAGAACAAGCTGTGCTTGGTAGCCTAATGCTGGATAATCAGCGTTGGGATGTTGTTGCTGAAATGATTACCGACCGTGATTTTTATTCTCGTCATCACCAACTCATATTTTCAGAAATGCATACCTTAGTCAGTCGTGGTACCCCGATTGACTTAATCACTTTGTCTGAAAGCTTAGAAAGTAAAGACTTACTTGTTGATGTGGGTGGATTTGCTTATTTAGCTGAGTTATCGAAAAACACACCAAGCGCCATTAACGTAGTGGCTTATACCGACATTATTCGCCAGCAAGCGATATTGCGGGAACTGATTAGTGCTTCAAATGAAATTGCTGATAACTGTTACTCAACTGAAGGCCGAGACAGTACCGAAATTTTAGACTTAGCTGAAAGCAAAATCTTCCAAATTGCCGAAAGCCGTACTAAGCAGGGTGAAGGACCGAAAAATATTACCGATGTGCTAGAAGCTACCGTCGCAAAAATTGAAGAGTTATTCCAGCGCCCACATGATGGCGTGACAGGGGTCTCAACCGGCTTCCTTGATTTAGATAAAAAAACCGCAGGATTACAGCGTTCAGACTTAATTATTATTGCAGCTCGTCCATCAATGGGTAAAACCACATTTGCGATGAACCTTTGTGAAAACGCTGCTATGATGCAAGATAAGCCGGTACTAATCTTTAGTTTAGAAATGCCATCAGAACAGATTATGATGCGTATGCTGGCCTCGTTATCACGTGTTGATCAGACTCGTATTCGTACAGGCCAACTACAAGATGATGATTGGGCAAGAATATCGAGCACCATGGGATTACTGCTGGAAAAGAAAAACATCTACATTGATGACTCATCAGGATTAACTCCTATGGAACTACGCTCACGAGCAAGACGAATTTACCGTGAACATAAAGGATTAAGTATGATCATGGTCGATTACTTACAGCTGATGCGAGTACCAAACATATCAGAAAACCGAACGCTTGAAATCGCCGAGATCTCCCGCTCATTAAAAGCATTAGCCAAAGAGTTACAAATTCCGGTCGTCGCTCTTTCACAGCTAAACCGAAGCTTAGAACAACGCGCCGATAAACGACCTGTTAACTCCGACTTACGTGAATCAGGATCTATCGAACAAGATGCCGATGTAATTATGTTCATCTATCGTGACGAAGTATATAACGAAGCATCAGAACATAAAGGTATTGCAGAAATCATCTTAGGTAAACAGCGAAATGGTCCAATTGGTAAAGTACGCTTAACTTTCCAAGGTCAATTCTCAAGGTTTGATAATTACGCTGATGCGGGTAAATATTTGGATGACGAATAATTGAAGTATCGTAAATGTGAAAAACAATACTTCAATTAACGCCTTATTTTTTTATTAGCGTAGATCCGATAAAACTGGGCAAGAGTAAAAATCACTGCTTGTAAAATCACAATACAAGCACTGGTTGACGCATCTATATGAAAACTGATTAAAGTACCAGTTACTGTCGAAAATACCGATACAATTACTGCAATCACTAACATCTTTTCAAAACATTTAGTCAATAAAAATGCGGTTATGCCAGGCGCAATTAACATCGCAATAACTAAAATAACACCTGCAGCTTTAAGTGATCCAACAATAGTCAATGCTAAAATACTTAATAAACCGTAATGTAATAATTTAACTGGCAAACCAACTACTCTTGCTTGCACGGCATCAAAACAATACAGCATCAAATCACGGCGTTTAATGATAACTAAAATCGAAACAATGCTTGCAATCGTAATAATTTGGATGAGTTCTTGATAGCTTGTTCCCAACACACTACCAAATAAAATATGATTCAAATGTTGCGACGTTTCCACTTTAGAAAACAGCACTAAACCAAAAGCAAACATTCCCGAAAAAACGATGCCCATTACAGTATCTTCCTTTATTCGACTGTTATCTTTAATGTAACCAGTAGCAACCGAACAAAATAACCCCGACGCAAATGCACCAATTATTAAAGGGATCCCAGCTAAATAAGCAAGTACAATACCGGGTAATACCGCGTGAGAAATAGCATCGCCCATCAACGACCAGCCTTTTAACACTAAAAAGCATGACAGTAGGGCGCAAACAATACCAGTAGCTAGCGCAGCTAGAATGGCACGTTGAACAAAAGGAATTGTAAGAGGATGATAAATAAGTTCCCATATCATACTGAACCTCCTTGTCTTGCTTGGCTGATTCGGCGTGAAATCAACCCTTGTCTTGGTGCAAATAAAAATGCTGCCAAAAAGACTAAAGTTTGTAATGTCACAATCACACCACCTGTTTCACCATTAAGGAAATAACTGATCCAAGCGCCAATTGCACTCGTCAGCGCACCGATGATAACTGAAATAATTAACAACCGTGAAAATCTATCGGTAAGTAAGTAAGCCGTCGCGCCAGGGGTTACTACCATCGCTATGACCAAGATTGCACCGACCGTTTGCAGTGCAGCAACAGTACAGGCACTTAAAATAGTAAAAAAAAGAATCTTTAACTGTAATGGTTTTAAGCCAATTGAACGAGCATGAGTTTCATCAAAAAAGACCACTAACAGATCCTTCCAAAAAAACAGTAGTAAAATCAGTGAAACTAAAATAATAATTTGCACTTGCCACATATCACTATCATCAATTCCCAAAATATTACCAAAAATAATAGTTTGCACATTAACAGAAGTTGGATTTAGTGAAATGATTAAAAGACCGATAGCAAAAAAGGTCGAAAAGATAAAACCAATAATGGCATCTTCTTTTAAACGAGTGAAAGCACGTACAATTGTTATTGATAAAGCCGCTAACAAACCGGTAAAAAAAGCGCCCACTGAATAAGGTAAGCCAAGCGCATAAGCACCCGCCACACCGGGCACTACTGAGTGCGAAAGGGCATCGCCCATTAAAGACCAGCCTTTTAACATCAAAAACGCCGACAAAAATGCGCAAGCTGCACCAACAATACTACTTACCCAAATGGCTTTTAACATAAAGCCATAAGTAAAAGGTTCAAGAAGCAGTTCCATTTAGTGTTGCCCTTTAGTTTCAATAACAGTTGGTTCGACTAGAAAATCTTTGTGAGCCGAGTCATCATTGCCTTCACCATAAAATATAGCTGCCCGCTCATCATCAGTTAAAATAGACATTTTACGAGGATCTTCATCTTGGTGTAATTGTTCACCAGACAAGCTTAAATAACGTAGTGCGCCACCAAATGTCATCATCAAATTTTGTGGGGTAAATGTTGTTTTAGTTTCACCAAAAGCCAACACGGTTTGATTAATCAACACTACCTGATCACAAAACTCTGGCACACTACCTAAATTGTGGGTAGAAACTAAAATCAAATGGCCTTCATCACGAAGATCTTTAAGCAGATCGATAATGGCATTTTCGGTTTTCACATCAACGCCCGTAAATGGCTCGTCTAACAATAACACCTTACCTTGTTGAGCCAAAGCTCTAGCTAAAAAGACACGTTTTTTTTGACCGCCAGAAAGTTGACCAATCTGGCGATGCTTAAAATCCAACATATTGACTCGTTCTAGTGCCAGATCGACTTGTCTTTTATCTTCCTTACTTGGTATTCGTAAAAAAGACATATGACCATAACGCCCCATCATCACCACATCCGATACCAAAACCGGAAAATCCCAATCGACTTCTTCAGTTTGAGGAACATAGGCAATAATATTTTGCTTTAATGCTTGTTTTACCGAAATATCATTAAACGTCACTTGTCCTTTAGTGGGTTTTATCATCCCCATAATGCTTTTAAATAGTGTCGATTTCCCACTACCATTAACGCCGACAAGTGCACAGATAGTGCCACCATTCAAACGAAAACTCGCATCATGAATTGCTGTATGACCATTATTATAGGTCACGGTAATATCATCAACATTTAAGCAAATTTGAGTCATTATTTTTCGAATCCTTTAGCGATTGTTTCAACCGTCACTTTTAATAAATCGATATAAGTAGGAACAGGGCCATCTTTAGTAGAAAGTGAATCAACATACAACACACCACCATAAGTAGCGCCAGTTTCTTTACTTACCTGCTTAGCAGGTTTATCAGAAATCGTACTCTCACTAAATAAAACAGGTATATTATTAGCACGTACTAAATCAATAAGATGCTTAACTTGTTTAGGTGTACCTTGTTGCTCGGCATTAATTGGCCAGAGATACGCCTCTTTAAGATTATAATCACGTGCTAAATAACTAAAAGCGCCTTCACTGGTCACTAACCAACGCTGTGATTCAGGGATCTTAGCTAAACGCTCACGAAGTGGGGCATCAAGCGCCTTAATTTTTGCCACATATTCTGCGGCATTCTTATTATATATTTCGGCGTTTTTCGGATCATATTTAACCAAAGCCGCACGAATATTTTCGACATAAGTTAAAGCAAGTGTTGGTGACATCCAAGCATGAGGATTTGGATTACCTTTATAGCTACCTTCTTGAATCGGCATTGGCTCAATGCCTTCTGTTACGACAACTGAAGGCACATCTTTAATATCTTCAAAAAAGCGTTCAAACCAAAGTTCTAAGTTTAAACCATTCCACAACACCAAATCGGCAGACAGTGCTTTATTAATATCTTGTGGTGTAGGATCGTATTCATGAATTTCGGCGCCAACTTTAGTGATTGACTCCACAACCGCGGCATCACCAGCCACGTTTTGGGCAATATCTTGTATAACAGTAAATGTGGTAACTACTTTAAATTTTTTCTCATCAGCTGATGATGAATTGGTCAGACCCGTCAAAACCAGTAGCGATGCTAAAATCGCATTTAATAATGTCTTACGGCTTTTAAAAAAATTGAATTTCATTGATTAATCCTTATTGTATACTATCTGTTCGAACTCAATCAAGTACAGAAAATAAGCTGTAGATAAACGATCAGAAATGTACGAAATCCTTTTCTAGATCACTCCTTATTACTTTAAAAATGCAAAAATGATATTTTAAATGTTAATGAGAATTATTATCATTAATAAAATAAAAGTCAAATTTTTTATTACTCAATATTAAACAAAAATACAAAAAAAGCGTAGCCAGCTACATCTATTAGAACGATAGATAATGTAGTGTTAAACTGGAGATGATATCGCACTCCATCAAAAAAGTAGAATGACAACTTATAAATAACGAGGCTAAATATGAAACTACGTAAAGTAATGATTATTGGTGTAGGAAATGTCGGTTCAACCACCGCTTATACATTAGTCAATCGTGGATTTTGTGAAGAGATCGCACTAGTCGACCTTAATAAAGACTTAGCCTACGGTCACGCACAAGATCTACTCGATGCCGCCGCTTATCGCCAAAACATGATAAAAGTCAGTTTACGTGAATCGACGGACTGTGCTGATATCGATATAGCCATTATTACTGTCACCTCAGGACTGGCACAAAAAAGCAGGGCAGAAGAGCTGTCAGGCACATCTAAAATCATGGCTAATCTTATTCCCAACATGATGAAAAGCGGATTCAAAGGCATATTCCTAATTGCCACAAACCCGTGTGATGCAATTACTTATCAAGTCTGGAAACTATCTGGTTTACCTCGTCATCGCGTCATTGGTACGGGTGTTTGGCTCGATACAGTTCGCCTGCGACGATTACTCGGCGAACAAATGGATATCGGACCACAAAGTATTGATGCTTTTATTGTGGGAGAACATGGTGACTCACAATTTCCGGTATGGTCACACTCTTCAATTTATGGCATAAATCTTAATCAACTTGAAAAAAATAAAATTAATTTTGCTGACATTGGTACTAAAGCTAAAAATAAAGGCTTTGAAATCGTCAAATACAAACACTGCACCGAATACGGCATTGCCAGCACGATTGCTGAAATTTGCCAACACATTTTCACCAACAGCCATCGAGCATTAGCATTAAGTTGTATTTTAGAGGGTGAATATGGGTATAAAGATGTCGCTATAGGGGTACCGGCAATTTTAGATCAGCATGGTATTAAAAAAGTGATACAACTTGATTTTAACGATCAGGAAAAACAGCTATTTGATACAAGTATTAATATTGTGAAAGGTTATATTCAACATATTAATTAATCTTATTAAAGTTAAAACTTATGTCATACTTTTATCAGCCAATAGCGATAAGCATTTTATCTGATTCTATTTAAAGCCGATTAATAAATCGGCTTCTTGTACAATTTGATTTTTGATGATTGGGTAAATTAACGTCATAAAAATGGTCTATAGTCATTTTGTTGCAATTAATATGCAATCTTTTCTTACCACATTGAACACACTCAAAGAGATAACCAGTCAGTGCGCCATCTTTGGATAATGACGTTCTTACTCCTCAATAAGATGAATTGTTTCCTGCAATTTTTTCAATTCAGCAGTACTTAGAAAATAATTAATAGAATTTTTAATATAATCAGCTATTTGTTTATATGTTTGTAAATTATCGGATATAGGATAACAGTCAATATAATGACTAAATGACACGATATCATCAATATCGGCAAACTGTTGCTTGGTAAGTTTATTCAAATATTGCTGTAAATTTTCAGTTTGACAGTTTACCGGAGAGGCTTGTAACCAAAACTGATTGTCATGAAACTGATAAGTTAAATCAATAGCTTTTTTATATTGATAGATATCGTCTTTTACCTCCGCTACATAGCCGAGTTCATAAACAGCGTCTAGTTTAATATGAAATAGCTGATCTTTAATCGTGGATGAAAAGTAAAATATGTGATCTTCATGTCCAGTTTTTCCCGCTACCATTAATTCATCTAGATATTTTCCATTTTTGTCAAAAGCATTAATTAATTTGATATCTTCGTTGAAACCTTCGCCTATACCATCAAAAGTAAAATCATAGAGTATGAATTTGATATCACCCATTTCAAAGCGACCAATAGCTTTTAGATTTTTTAGCGTAAAATAGTTGTCGGTTTCAACAATAGGCTTATCATAATAGCTATAATCATCATCATCGAAATGGAAAAATTTGCTATCAACATATATTCCAGTGACGGTATTATTGCTATCAATAGGCATAGATAAAACAGGTAAACTTTGATAGAAGTCATCGAAGGAATCAAAATGCTTTCTATGATTATATGAGTTATCATTGGCAAACACTACATGAGTGTTAAACAGAGTAAAAAATATGGCTAAACATAAAGTAGAAACTATTTTTTTCATTTTCCTATAAAATCCTTTTTATTGCTAAATATTTACAATTTTTGCAGTCAGTATATTTCATGAAATAAGTTTTTCTTTCTGCAATGTTACATCTTCATAACTATTTAATTATGTAGATAAATTATGGCATTAGTTTTGACCAAAAATCCAGATTTATCTTATTGATCGAGACTAAAGCATTTAGTAATGGGATAATTATTGGAAATTATAGAAATAATGGAAAGTGGTGTTGTGATAGCAGCAATTTCGCCAATGAATTTAAGAAAGGTATCAGGTTTAGTTGAATAGAATAGTTAAATTAAACTGACTAGATTGTATTTTATTTGCCATTATATCGTTAACACTAAACGATATAATGGCATTTCTAGATTAAGCTTATTTTATCTATTTTGCCAAAAACTATTTTTTATCTGGCAATGCATAAGCAATAACATAATCGCCACGCACAGGAGATTGTCTTGCGCCACTAGCGGAAATCACAATATATTGTTTACCTGTTTTTGGTGAGATATAGGTTATTGGAGTACCTTGACTACCCACCGGTAATCTCGCTTTCCAAACTTCTTCACCTGTAACCGAATCAAAGGCTCTTAGGTAAAAATCTTGCGTAGCAGCAAAGAATAATAAACCTGACTTAGTCGCCATTGGTCCACCAATGGTCGGCATACCGATTGGAGCAGGTAAATGCATAGGTATACCTAAAATACCCGTATCCATAACAGTGCCTAAAGGTTTTTGCCAAACTACTTGACGTGATTTAAGATCAATAGCTGTCATTGTACCATACGGTGGTTTTTGGCATGGAACGCCAAGAGGTGAGGTAAATCTTAAACGCATTGCACCAAATGGTGTTCCTTTTTGTGGAACAATACCCATCTCAATCCCGCTTGAATTTTTCGGAATTTGATCTTGAGGAATCATCCAATTTTTCAAGCCAATACGCATATCATTAACAAACATTAAATTGTTTTGAGGATCAACTGCCACGCTACCCCAGTTCATACCACCCAACGATCCTGGATATTGTAACGTTTTAGTCATACCCGGCGGAGTGAACAGACCATGATATTCAGAACCAACAAAGTCAATACGACAAAGAAGCTGATCATATGGTGTTGCTCCCCACATATCGAACTCAGTTAAGGTTTCATTACCAATTGAAGGCATCCCCACTGAAAATGGTTGAGTCGGAGAATAATATTCACCCGGAACATTACCTTGCGGAACAGGTTTTTCTTGGACTTCTGCAACAGGTTTACCCGTTACGCGATCAAGCATAAAAATTTGACCGGATTTTGTGGTTTGTACAATGACTTTTGTCACGCCACCATTTTCATTTGGAATATCATAAAGTAATGGTTGGGAAGGTAAATCATAATCCCATAAATCATGATGAGCCGTTCTAAATGTCCAACGAATTTGTCCGGTTTTACGTTCTAAAGCCACAATAGACGAATTAAAATCATCATCATAATGAGTTCGGCCACCACCAAAAAAGTCTGGGGTTGCATTACCGGTTGGAGCATAAACAAGATCAAGCTCTGGATCGTAAGCTGTTGTTGCCCAAACATTAACGGTACCGCGAGTATAAGTTTCATTTGCAGGTGGTACATCGGTGATATTTGGATTACCTGGATCCCACGCCCAAACCAAATTACCAGAATGAACATCAAAAGCTCGAACTACCCCGCCAGGTTCATTGATTGAAAAGTTATCGGCAACCCGTCCACCAACAACAATAACATCTTTGGCTACTAACGGTGCAGCAGTCGGTTCATAATAGCCTGGCGGAATATCACCCATATTTTTCTTAAGATCCACAACACCTTTATCACCAAAATCTTCACATAATTTACCGGTATTGGCATCGATTGCCATTAAACGGGCATCAATAGTGTTCATAATGATTCTAGCTGAACAAGTCGCATTACTATTGCTAACATTATCTAAACTATCTTCATAATAAGCTAAGCCTCGACAACGCTCCCAGTTTGGAGTTGATGCTTTAGGATCATAGCGCCATTTTTGTTGACCTGAATCTGCATCTAAAGCAATCACAATATTTGTTGGGGTGCAGAGATAAACATTTTGGCCAATTTGTAATGGCGTATTTTGATCTTCCGGACCTGAACCGCTGTTATAAGGCACATAACCGGTACGATAAGTCCATGCGACTTGAAGATCTTTTACATTCTCTTTGTTAATTTGATCCGCTCCGGAAAAACGCGTCCCTTTAGTGGTATTCGCATATTGTCTCCAATCAAGCAGATTGTCTGTAGGTTTCAATTGATTGTTGGCTAAAGGTACTGCATTTTTAATCACATTATGTTCCTGGAACATAAATCCGAGCGAAACACAAAGCGCAACAAAAATAAAAATACCGACAGCATACCCACCTTTGCCAGCTTTATTATCGCCTGTTTCATGTTTCTTTAATGTTGGATAAGCAAATGCAATAAGCATTGCAAAACCACCAAATACCATTAAACGAGAAAATAACGGCCAGAACTGCAAACCAACTTCATATAATGCCCAAACAATTGTTAAGGCATAAGCTAAAGCATAAAGCCATGCACCTTTAGTGTTTTGCTTAAATAAAAGAAATGAGGAAACGATTTGCACCAACCCCATTAATAAAAAATACCAACTACCACCAACGGCAACAAGTCGCACACCGTTAATGGTCAAAAACAGCCCGCTGATTAATAAAATTGTGGCAACAAGCCATAAATAAAATTTTTTAGCACCATTTATCTTTATCATGAATAATCCTTATACTTAATATTAATCTTACTATTGATTAAATTTCTCAGTTAATTTGACGATGTTTAATGAGTAATGGTAGAAAACGACGGGGGTAAAAGATGAACTCCTTAATTATTTATCATCATCCATCAACAAGGCAAAAACTTGTCTGATAAATATGCAATTAATATGCTCTCAATCATTGAGAAAAACAATAGGGGCATGAAAAATTTTTTTGACTTTTTTGCGATTAAAATTCACGTATTTTAATATCCCAAAATAATAAATTTTATGGTTAAAAATCAAATTATTAGCATAAAGTTAACGCATACTTTTATCATATAAAGCATATTAGTCTGATTGAATGTTTCGCCAGTTTAAACAAACTGAAAGGATTTCTTGATTTTTTTATAACTCAAAAAAGTTGAGGAGCAGGTTTTTTAGGTTATAAATTCTACTTTAAAAAGTTATTAAATGATCAAAACGACGATTTTAAACACTAAAATAAAATTTTTCAGGATCAACATACCAAATTTTAAAGATTTGTAATTGCAATATATTTAATTAAAACAGTAATTAACCAATTAATAGTCAGATCCTTTTTAGATCATATTTACGAAAGCTAACGTAATTGAGTGAAAAAAAGTGTTGCATCGTGTTTTTCCAATCACTATACTTTTTACACGGTTTTAGTTAAGAAACTAAAATTTAATGTAAAAGTATAAAATTTCAAATAAATCATAAAATTACTTGACAGGATTGTCGCAAATGTTTTATAATTTCCAACAGGCAACAGGCAACAGGCAACTTGGCTAACCTCTAATTTAAATTCGTCTAAGTTCAGCTTCCAACGTTCATTTTACACCGAGATTTATTTTTCCACGCAATTATGTGGAATTCTGCGAATTATCGCGCGATCCGCTTTTCGATCCTCTTATTCTTTTAAATTATCTTGGTGGATTCTTTTAGGTTCGGTTATTTTACATCCTTTTTCTAGCTTCGCATTAACTTCACAGACTACAAAAAATCCGATTCAAGGTAGCGCACCTTATTTAACCTTTGATGGTGGTCGTACTCGTGTGGTTGATACTGATGCTTTGCTTGGGATTACGTTATCTAATGGTGTTAAATATACGCCTTCAACTAATACTTCCGTTACAACGCCAATCGTGTTGCCTGTTGCGGGTCAAAGTTTTGCTGATATTGATATGTTGGTTCCTGCTTATACTAATTCAGTCGCTTTAAGCTCTCTTATCGGCCCACCTTATAATTATTGGGGAGATGATGATGGTGATACTGACGTTACCGCTACTGGTAGTTTAAGTTTATCTATCGTTGATAAAAATAATCAACCTGTCACGCGTCATACTGTTCCAGATATTTGCAAGGCGCCTTATCAGGTTAAATTAGCTAGCACTGACGGCACATTAAGTACTCGTTATGGCGTTCCAAGTAGTCGTATTTTCAGCGCAAGTAATGTTACTTATTATATCAATCCACAAGCAGGGGCTGTGGTTTGTTTTGCTAGGCCTAACTTAAGATATTTAATTATTGAGAATGAATATCATTATTTTAATCACGTATCTGGTCCTGCTTCTATTTGGAACCCTGCTAAGGGCTTTTTACTTCAATCAATTACGCCGTCATCTTATGGTTTAAATTTTCCAACTACTGGCACTAACAATTTGTATTTTGACTTAGACATTGCTGGTAGTAATCAGGCTTTATCTTGGGCTCCTGTCTCGCATGATGGCATCACTGCTACTATGACTAGTTCTACAGCGACAGGTGTACGCGTCACTTTAACCGGTCCGGTTTTAACTAAATCCCGATGGAATTCTAGCAATTTTGCTGTTGAGATTCCTGCAATTAAGCCGCCTACATTGCCACAAACATTCGAGTTAGTCGGTCGCGATAATAGTGGTAAAGCTGTCATTAAATATGGTTTTGTATTAAAGCAGTGGTTTTATCCTTCTAACCAAGCTTATACTTATGATAAAGCATCATCTATCTGTAGTGATCAACGTTTACGTTTAGCTACGGTTAAAGATTTAACTAATGCTTCTTGTAATGGGATAAATTCTCGTAGTGAGTGTAAAGGTGCCGTCGGCGCAATACCTTCATCACCTAATAATTACTTTCAGCGTATAATTGGTGCAGGATTGTTTAGTGAGTGGGGCTCAACGCACTCATATAATAACATCGGTTTTTTTGACCTCAGTTACTACTGGACTAGTGATGGAATAATGCCTCCTTTAAAAGGCCGTAAATCATCAATAACTCCTACTCAGAACCGTAAATTTGCCGTTAGTCCGAGAAATGGTTCGATAACACGTTTTTCCATTAAGAGTTCTAGTCCCATGCTCTGTGTCTCGCCTTAGCCTTTTTAATTTCTTGAAAGAGGGAATAGGGGAAGGAACTATAGCGTTAAAAAGTGTAGTTTAGTCATATAGTTAATGATGAAATGCGATTTTGTAGAGATGCTTGAACTACCTGATATGAGGATTAATTTCTAGACGTTTTGAAGAAAAAAGTTAAGGAGCGGGGTTTTTCAGTCATTGATCTGACTAAAATTAATCCAATCTTTTTATCAATAATAAAATAGCATGGTTAATAATTAGTTAATCGTTAATCTATAATGTGTTGAGACAAAATCCGCCCCTGATTGGGGCGGTTGAATTATTTACCGGTTAAGAATAGTTTAAGTGAAGGATTTTCTGTTTCGTTATTAAAACCGTAATCCAATTCAGTTAAATGTTTGGTAAAGGTGCTGTGGCTGGCGTTGTCGATTTCAAAGGCGGCTAGCACGCGACCATAATCGGTGCCGTGGCTACGGTAATGGAACATTGAGATATTCCAATTGGTACCCAAGGTTTGTAAGAATTTGAGTAGTGCGCCTTGTGATTCAGGGAATTCAAAGCTGTAGACTTGTTCATTAATCGGTTGGCACGGTTTGCCTCCAATCATGTAACGGACATGCAGTTTTGCCATTTCGTCATCGGTTAGATCAACAACTTGATAACCGGCTGCGGTCAGTTCTTGCATGATTTCGTCTTTTTCGTTGCTTTTGGCAATTTTAACGCCAACAAACACGCAAGCTGATTTGTCGTCATGATAACGGTAGTTGAATTCGGTCACAGCACGACCACCGAGCAGTTGGCAGAATTTGAGGAAGCTGCCTTTTTGTTCTGGAATCGTGACCGCTAACAGGACTTCGCGTTTTTCGCCTAGCTCGCAACGTTCTGATACATAGCGTAGATTGTGGAAGTTCAAGTTAGCGCCGGATAGAATATGGGCTAAGTTTTCGCCACAGATGTTGTTTTGTTCAACATATTTTTTCATTCCCGCTAACGCCACTGCGCCAGACGGTTCGGCAATGGCGCGCACATCATCAAATAGATCTTTAACGGCGGCACAAATTTCGTCACTATCGACAGTGATTATGTCGTCGATATATTGTTGGCAAAGTCTAAATGTTTCGTCACCAATTCGTTTAACCGCGACGCCTTCAGCAAATAAGCCCACGCGATCAAGGTCAACGGGATGACCAGCAATGAGTGCTGCTTTTAGGCAGGCATCGTCTTCAGGTTCAACCGCAATGACTTTAATTGATGGCATGATTTGTTTGATTAATACGGCAATACCGGCTGCAAGCCCTCCACCCCCAACGGGGACAAAGATGCGGTCAAGTTTGGCATTTTGTTGCAGTAGTTCCATGGCGATACTGCCTTGCCCTGCTATGACAAGGGGATGGTCGAAAGGGGGAATAAATATACGGTTTTGTTCTTTGGCTAATTCCATTGCTTTGGCTTTGGCTTCATCAAAGTTGGCTCCATAAAGTAGCACTTCTCCACCAAATCCTTTTACCGCTTCGACTTTAATATCTGCTGTGGTTAATGGCATGACAATGAGGGAATTGATGCCTAATTTTGTGGCTGAAAACGCGACACCTTGCGCATGGTTGCCGGCTGATGCAGCAATCACGCCACATTTACGTTCTTCCGGCGTTAGGCTGGCAATCATGGCTTGCGCGCCCCGTATTTTGAAGCTGTGAACGAGTTGGCGATCTTCTCGCTTAACAAACACTTGGTTTTTTAGGCGAGAGGAGATTTTTTCCATATGTTCTAGTGGTGTCACTTGAGCGACATCGTATACCGCACTACATAGCGTGGCTTTTAGATAATCAGCGCCGGTTAGTTTGTTATTATTCACGTTAACCACCTAATTTACTTTTATCACGCACCGCACCTTTGTCAGCACTGGTTGCTAAGCTTGCATAAGCTTTTAGTGCGTATGAGACATAACGGTTACGGTTATGAGGTGTAAAGGCTTTATCACCGCGAGTGAGTTCAGCTACGCGACGACGTTCTAATTCATCTTCAGGTACGAGGATGTTTAATTTTCGATTTGGGATGTCGATATCGACAATATCTCCATCTCGAACTAAACCAATCACGCCACCGTTGGCGGCTTCTGGCGATATGTGACCAATGGATAAGCCTGATGAACCACCAGAGAATCGACCATCGGTAATTAATGCACAAGCTTTGCCAAGACCCATTGATTTTAGGTAGCTGGTTGGGTAGAGCATCTCTTGCATCCCTGGTCCACCTTTTGGTCCTTCATAGATGATGACGACTACATCACCTTCAACGACTCGTCCACCTAAGATTGCATCAACCGCATCTTCTTGGCTTTCATAGACTTTAGCTGGGCCACGGAAGACTAAATTTTCAGCTGCAACACTTGCCGTTTTAACGATTGCGCCATCTTCGGCTACGTTACCGTATAGGGTTGCTAGTCCGCCATCTTGGCTATAAGCATGTGCTTTGTCGCGGATACAGCCGTTTTGGCGATCGTCATCAAGCGTATCCCAGTAACAATCCTGTGAAAAAGCTTTGGTAGTGCGAATACCTGCCGGACCACTGCGATACATTTTTTTGACTTCTTCGTCAGTGGTTTGGGTGATGTCGTATTTTGCAAACGTTTCTTGTAAGTTTAGACCAAGCACGTTGTGGACATTGCGGTTAAGTAATCCGGCTTTGTCCAGCTCTGATAATATGGAGACGACACCACCAGCGCGATGCACATCTTCCATATGATAGATAGCTGTACTTGGCGCTACTTTACATAGGTGAGGGACTTTGCGTGATAGTCGGTCAATGTCTGACATGGTGAAGTCGATTTCACCTTCTTGTGCAGTGGCAAGTAAGTGCAATACGGTATTGGTTGACCCCCCCATGGCAATATCGAGCGACATGGCATTTTCATAGGCCGCTTTGGTGGCTATTGATCGCGGTAAGTACGAATCATCATCCTGTTCGTAATAACTTTTGGTGATTTCAACAATGCGTTTAGCGGCATTTAAGAAGAGTTTTTCACGTTGTTTGTGTGTCGCAACCAGTGAACCATTCCCCGGCAATGATAAACCTAATGCTTCGGTTAAGCAGTTCATTGAGTTAGCAGTAAACATGCCTGAGCATGATCCGCAAGTTGGACAAGCCGATTGTTCAATTGCTTCACTATCAGCATCACTAACATTTGGATTGGCACTTTGGATCATGGCATCAACCAAGTCGAGTTTGATGATTTTGTCAGATAGTTTGGTTTTACCCGCTTCCATCGGTCCGCCTGATACAAATATAGTTGGGATGTTTAGACGTAGTGACGCCATTAACATGCCGGGGGTGATTTTGTCACAGTTTGATATGCAGATCATGGCATCGGCGCAATGAGCGTTAACCATGTATTCAACGGAATCGGCAATCAGTTCCCGTGAGGGTAGTGAGTAAAGCATACCGCCATGCCCCATGGCGATACCGTCATCGACAGCAATTGTGTTAAATTCTTTGGCAATGCCACCACATGCTTCAATTTCTTTTGCTACCAGTTGACCAATATCTTTTAAGTGAACATGACCCGGTACAAATTGTGTGAATGAGTTAACCACCGCGATAATGGGTTTACCAAAGTCTTCATTTTTTACGCCTGTTGCACGCCATAAAGCGCGGGCGCCCGCCATGTTGCGACCTTCAACCGAGGTTGCTGAACGATATCTAGGCATTTGTTGCTCCCAATTTTTTTATGCAAGCGACCGATTTCTTTCGGTACGTATTTCTATGATTAATAAATCGTTAAATAATGACGACACCGCAGTTTTTTCTGCGGTGTATTTATTTTATTTAATTGGATCTAACCAACCGTATTTGTCTTCAGTTTTGCCATTAAATAATCCGAAGAATGTTTGTTGGATTTTCTTCGTGATTGGGCCACAACGACCAATACCAACTTGGATTCGGTCAACACTACGTACTGGTGTGATTTCGGCAGCGGTACCAGTCATAAATACTTCATCAGCTAGATAGAGTGATTCACGTGATAGAGTTTGTTCACGTACTTCAATGCCTAGATCATGTGCAAGCTTGATGATTGCATCACGTGTGATGCCTGGTAGTGCTGATGATGATAGTAATGGGGTAAATAATATGCCATCTTTGACGATAAATAAGTTTTCGCCAGAACCTTCAGAAAGCTGACCGTTTACGTCTAATGCGATGCCTTCTTGGAAGCCATTAGCTCGCGCTTCTGATCCGATAAGAAGTGATGATAAGTAGTTACCACCCGCTTTAGCTGCTGCTGGGATAGTGTTTGGTGCAAAACGGTTCCATGATGATACCATTGCGTCAATACCTTGTTCTAACGCATCTTCACCAAGGTAGGCTCCCCATGGGAATGCTGCAATCATGACATCAGTTTTGTAACCAGCAGGAGGAATGACGCCCATACCCACATCACCAATAAAGACTAATGGGCGAATGTATGCACTTTTTAGGTTATTTTTTTTGATGACTTGGCGAGTTGCTTCCATGATCTCTTCAAGAGAATAAGGGACAGGAAAACGATAAATTTTGGCTGAGTTTAGTAAGCGTTGTGCGTGTTCTTTATGGCGAAAAATTGCTGGGCCGTTGTTAGTTTCATAACAACGAACACCTTCAAATACTGAAGTTCCATAGTGTAGGGCGTGTGACATTACGTGTATTTTTGCATCAGCCCATGGAACCATTTCGCCATTTAGCCAAATATAATCAGATTTTGCTGTAGTACCCATTTTTTGTTTTCCTCTTAAATTTACTTTTATTAAGCATGTATTTTGCTTTTATTAATTTGTGCATTATACATAACTTTGTTTAACTGCTATAGTTTATTAATTTAATTTGTCTTTTTTACAAAAGAATCTATTTGTTCTTTACTACGCTACCGTTATCACATCCTCCAATTTGGTAATTTGGTTTTGCAGTGACGATAGCGTTCGTTCGGTTGTTAATGTCAGTGTCAAGGTGAATAATTGATTGTCAATTGATTGCATTTGCATCTGTTCGATATGGCCTCCACGGTGGCGAACAACGCGTAATATGCGTTCAAGTGAACCCAATTTATCATTGGCAGTTATGGTAAATTGATGTGTCGCTTTTTGATTCATCACTTACTCCTTGTTACTTTTATCTAACATGTTTTCGTTTGCCGCGCCCGGTGGTACCAGTGGCCATACGTTTTCTAGCTCATCGATACATACGTGCAGTAGATAAGCACCTTTCGAATTGAATAGGTTATCGAGTGCGCCTTCGATTTCCGATTTTTTGCTGATGGTTTGCCCTGGTATATCAAAGGCTTTGGCTAGCATTAAAAAGTCGGGGTTATCTGATAAGTTGGTTTCACTATATCTTTCATTAAAAAATAGCTCTTGCCATTGCCTTACCATGCCTAGGCGTTGGTTATCAATAAGAACGATTTTGACGGGTAATTTTTTGCGTTTAATCGTTGTTAATTCTTGTACATTCATCATGAATGAGCCGTCACCCGATACGCAAATTACCATGTCGTTTGGTCTAGACATTTGTGCGCCAACTGCCGCTGGTAATCCAAAGCCCATAGTGCCAAGCCCACTTGAGGTAATAAAGTTTTGTGGGTGGGTAAAGGACATGTGTTGCGCTGTCCACATTTGGTGCTGACCTACGTCGGTGGTGATGACGGTGTTAGCTGGTTTGCGCTCAGAAATGCGTTTGAGCAGTGCTGGCGCATAAATGGCGTCACCCGGATGATCATAACGTGTTGGATGCTGGGCTTTCAGTTGTTTTATTTTGTTATGCCAGTCATCAATTGAGACCGTTTGGTTAAGCATCGGTAATACGTGTTTAATATCACCTTGTAAACCTAAATGGGTTTGGCGTAGTTTGTTGATTTCGGACTGATCAATATCGACATGGATCACTTTTGCATGTTTAGCAAATTCGTTAAGTTTGCCAGTAACGCGGTCGTCAAATCTAACCCCTAAAGCGATCAGTAGGTCACACTCTTGTACGGCTAAGTTAGCTGCTTTAGCGCCGTGCATCCCGATAAGTCCTAAGTAATAAGGATTGTTAAGGTCAGCAACGCCAAGTCCTTTTAAGGTCGATACGCTAGGGATTTGGGTTAGCGTCATAAATTCGCGTAGTTCATTGATAGCACCAGAAAGCCCAACACCGCCACCAATATAGAGCATCGGTTTTTTGGCTTGGCTGATCATTTGTTTGGCTTGTTTTATCTCATCAGGTGAGATTGGGTAGAGTTGAGCATTATCAGAAGGCGTTTTTATGGATGTTGGCGTTAAATAGGTTTGGTAATCATGGTCGGCAAGCTGGATATCTTTCGGGATGTCAATTAATATTGGTCCCGGCCTGCCCGAATTGGCTAAGTTGAAGGCCTCTTGTAAGGTATTTGGCAATTGGGTGGCATCATCTATTAAATAACTATGTTTGGTGCACGCTAAAGATAATCCTAAAACGTCAACTTCTTGGAAGGCATCAGTGCCTATAAGTGTCGTTGGAACTTGGCCGGTTAGTGCGATAATTGGTACAGAATCAATTAATGCATCCGCAAGGCCGGTAATTATATTGGTTGCACCGGGGCCTGATGTGGCAATGCAAACGCCAATTTTGCCGGTGGCACGGGCATAACCAATGGCTGCCATGGCTGCGCCTTGTTCGTGACGGCAAAGAACGTGTTCAATTCCGCCATCATAAAGCGCATCGTATAGAGGCATAATTTGACCACCAGGATATCCAAAAACGGTAGTAATGCCTTTTTCTTTTAAGGTTTTTACAATCCACTGTGTTCCTAACATTGATTCCTCACTTTTTGCTTAGCCATTTATTCAAAAAAAAACCCCCGCTTTTTTGTGGCGGGGGTTTTGAAATATGATGACCATATATTTAACTCAAAAGACGCCCCCGCGTTGGAATAATGACCACGCTAATGTTAATGAGGACGACGATGAGTGAAAAGTTCATTTGTAATTATTTCGTTAATTTTTTAAAAATATTCATCCAAAATACTCGTTTTAAAAAAAAGTGCAACAATTTTTTTGTTGTTTTTTTTAAAAGCATCATCAATTCATTTATATACTCGTTAAAAAAAGTTGAGGAGCGGGGTTTTTGATGATTTAGATAGGATTGTTTTGGCTTTTTAATGAAGGTTGGTGTATAACTATTCTTCATCTTCCCTAAATTGCTTTGAGCATTTTTTAACTCTTTATTCATAATTACTATTTATTACGTTATGTGAGATATCATTATGAAAATATTTAAATTGCTAGCGTTTTTTGTAGTGAGTTTTTTGCTGTTAAGTTGTGATAATGCTAAAAAAAATACTCCAGTTGAAAATGATTCCCTTGCAGCAATACAAAATTCGATGATTGAGCCTATGAAAAAAGCCTTACCCATTGAGGTTGATGAGTTAACGACTTTGGTTGGCGTTGAGAAGGATAAGGATCGTAATATCATCAATTATCAATATGATGTTAAAAATACGCCAGAGCATACGATGTTGTTACCCAGTACGCTTGATACGATTCGCCAAGCACTTTTTACTGCTTATTGTGAAAATACGGAGGATATGCAACAATTGAAAACGGCGTTCCCGGATGGGGCATACTATCATTATTTTATTGATAATAAAGAGATTGTTGTGGTTGAATTAACGCCAGCCGATTGTCAGACAAAAGGTAATCGGCAATAGCTTCTATTGGTTATGGATGAGTGGATGAATGATAAAAATTATTTTTTTATTGCTGCAATTAAGTTTTGAGTATTCACAGTATAGCAATGATGGGATTGATAAGCTTGTGGACACTATTGGTACTGAAAAAACCCAGAGATTAATACAACTCATCGATGAATATCCTGATAAAAAGGACCTAGATTTCGATAATAAGACTGATGAGTCCGATTATTATAGAGAGGCAGCCATCAGCGTAGTTAAAAAAATCTTACCCATCACTTTAGATGAATACACAACTTTATCCGATGTTAACGCTGAAGGTAATGTTATCGTTTATCAATATGAAATTAATGGGATCACTCCAAACGAATTTCTTTTACCCGATAATAGGGAATTGGTTAAAAAGGCAATTGTTGAATCTTATTGTTCCGATTCACCTCAAATACGTAAAATGAAGAAATATTTTAATGAGGGGGCTAAATATACGTATTACATTGATGGTAAAAGAATTCTTATTGTGGATGTTACGACTGATTGTTCTTTCAAAAAATAGCTATCATTAATTCTGCATTGCTAGCTTAATGTATATTTATTTGTTACACTGTGTTTGGCGTTTAATTTTTCACCCATAATGGTTTTAGCATTTGTTGTTTTTGTCCTCGCTAAACCATCCAAGTAAGTTATTTTTCTCGTTATCAATGATTTTTGTTTTTCACAGTATAATTAATTGAATTAATTAAGTATTTTAAAGATATAAAATATACTCGACAATAGGATTTTGTGATTATTAATTGATTCTATTATGTTAAATTTGAATTTAAATGCATGTTTAACTTAGGAGAATATTATATGAGTAAGCATAATCCAAAATATTTTCATGATAAATTTCCTAAACAAAAACAAAATCCTCCTGGTTTGCAATATGAGATGAAACCAGTTCCAGATTGTGGTGAGGAAAGTTATCAAGGTCATCAACGTTTAGAAGGTCTAAAAATGTTGGTGACCGGTGGTGATTCAGGTATTGGACGCGCAGCAGCTATTGCGTATGCAAGAGAAGGTGCTGATGTTGCAATTAATTATTTACCAGCAGAACAAAAAGATGCCGAAGATGTGGCTAAAATCATTGAGTCTGCGGGTCGAAAGGCTGTGCTTATCCCTGGTGATTTAAGCGATGAGTCATTTTGTAAAAAATTAGTTGAAGAAGCGCATAAAAAATTAGGTGGACTTGATAATTTAACCTTGGTAGCTGGTAAGCAAACTGCGGTAGAAGATATTATGCATTTGTCTACTGAGCAAATCAAAAAAACGTTTGAAATTAATGTGTTTTCACTATTTTGGGTAACCAAAGCGGCATTAGGTTATTTAAAATCTGGCTCGACGATTATTACCACTTCTTCTGTGCAAGCTTATCAGCCAAGTGGCAATTTGTTGGATTATGCTTCAACCAAGACAGCGATTATTGCATTTACTCGTGGCTTATCTGCTCAATTAGGTAGTAAAGGTATTCGGGTAAATAGTGTGGCGCCAGGTCCGGTTTGGACACCGTTACAAATTTGTGGTGGTCAGCCAAGCGAGGCGATTCCTGAGTTTGGTAAACAGACTCCATTACAACGTGCAGGACAACCGGTTGAACTTGCGGGTGTTTATGTGCATTTGGCATCGGAAGAGTCAAGCTATACCACTGGTGAAGTTTATGGTGTTACTGGCGGTATGCATATCAATTAATTTGAGGTAAACATGATTTAGAAAGGGCTTTTTAAGCCCTTTTTTTATATATCGCTATTCTAATGCTTTGCCTTTGGTTTCTGGTATTAAGAATATAAAGGCGGCAGCGGATAATAAGTAAGCGCCTGATAGTAGTGCTAATGCATAACTGATTGAGTAGATGGTTGCTAAGTAAGCAATCAGTACTTGCGATACGCCAGCAATCCCACGACCGACGTTAAAAATAATGTTTTCAGCACTTGAGCGCGCATCAGTCGTGTAGTGTTCAGCTAGTAATGCACCATATCCACCCATCATGCCGTTCACAAAAAAGCCAATCACTGAGCCAAATAAAATTAAAATGGCAACCTCTTTTTGTTGGAAGTAGAACCAGATTGATACGGCGGAAATCAATAAAAATACGATATATGAAGGTCGGCGTCCAAATTTGTCACATAACCAACCAAAAATTAAGATCCCTAATGACATGCCGATAGTTGTTGAGATAGTCCAAAACATGGTGTTTTTGAAAGGTAAGTGATATTCAGAAGCGATCATGTTTGGCATCCAAACCATTATGCCATAAAAGCCAAAATTTTGTACTGCGCAGGCAATGGTTAATCCGATAGTTGTTGCGGTGATTCTCGGGTTTTTAAATAGTTTGCCTATGGCAATTTTGTTTTTATTTTGGTCTTTTAGATTTTGCCAGATTTCAGGCTCTTTAAGTCCTTTACGCGTCCAAGCAACAAATAGCGCTGGTAATACTCCCATCGCAAATGCCCAGCGCCATCCGTGTGCTTCACCAATAAAATTGACAGTTAGTGTTGCAAGGATGATACCGGCTTGGAAGCCTAGTGCGACAATTGAGGTTGCCCTTGAGCGCTTGTGCTTTGGCCAGCTTTCCGAAACTAGCGTCATGCCGATACCAAATTCACCACCTAGACCCAGTCCACTTAGAAAACGAAAAATGAGGAAGCATTCATAATTAGGTGAGATAGCACAAAGACCGGTGAATAATGAGAAGATTAGGATTGTCCATGAAAATACTCTGACTCGTCCATATTTATCAGCAAGAATTCCAAAAAAGATTCCGCCTAATACGGCCCCTAATAATGTGCCTGACGTCAAGGTGCCAAGGTCAGCATTAGTTAGGTTGAAGGTGACGGCAATTAGGCTAAAACATACACCTAAAATCATCATATCTAAGCCATCTAATGCATAACCTACTGTTGATGCAAATAGGGTTCGTTTTTGATAGGGGGTAGTTTGTTCACTTTCAGCGTGCTCGGCCTGGTTTACGTTAGTGTTCATGTTTACCTCAAGTTATTTATAATGGATAAGCATTTATTATTAAATGAAGGCGGGAATTCAAAACGGGGGCAAGTATATACTTAAAAATGATAAAAATCCAAATGAAAAGCCGAAATTCGTGGGTTTTATTCTGTTTATTTCTATTTTGGCGAAATTATTCGACTAATTCTGATAAATATCTAATTTTTGAGACAAATTAGCCGATAATTTCACCATTTTGTGGTTTTTTCGATGACTTTTTTAGTCAATAGTTTTTGAGCGAAATTTATTCTTCGTCAAAATACCAGTAACCAAGATTAACAAATTTCAACATGACATTTAGGGTTTGTTCATCTTGTAATTGTTCGTAGTAAAGTACATCGGTTTCACATAATAGGTCGATGGTTTCCATGGGGAGTGGTATTTTTTTACCGTTGATATAAGCCGTATCCTCTATTTTTACAATACGTATACTTGGTACACGATAGAGTTCAGCGCCAGATTTTAGGATTTCTTCAAATTCATCTAGCTCATATGAGGGATCAACTGGGATGATGTTGAGATCATGCATAGGAATAGTGATGTGTTTACCAAACCAGTCATTGAATAAGTCTGGGTTTTTGATAAGGTCGATCATTTGTCCTTGTAGTTTTTCTAATTCATATGGTTGGATTCGATAAGGATCATTTGGTAATTTTAAGTCTGGGTCTTGATAGAAGATGCCATTGGGTAAGTTATCAATCACATAATCAGCAAAACCACTGAGTAGTTCTTGTGATGTTTGAGTTCTAAATCCTACGGAGTAGCTGAGCGATTCTCCAATTGATACCCCATTATGTGGAAAGCCAATTGGAATATATAAAATATCACCCGCAGTGATTTCTTCATCAATAATTGGCTCATAATCTTCTACATGCAGTAGCGCTTTGTGAGCACTGAACTGTTTGTAATTAGGATTACGATCACCAACCTGCCAACGACGGCAACCTTTGCCTTGGATAATAAAGACATCATAATTATCAATATGAGGTCCAACGCCTGCACCTTGTGTGGCATAGGAGATCATTAGGTCTTCAAATTGCCATTGAGGAATACATTTGAATGGTTCAACTAATGTGGCTGCTTGTTCATGCCAATGGTCAACTGCTTGTACAAGGAGGCTCCAATGGTCTTGACCTAGGTGACTATAATCGATAAATGGACCGTAGGCGGCGTCCCATATGCCGTTTTTGTTAGTAACGATTCGGCTTTCAATTTCTTCTTCCATGGCAAGGCCAGCTAGTTCTTCTGGGGTGATTGGATCGATAAAGTGGCTAAAAGCATCACGCAAGATGACCGGCTTTTTTTGCCAATAATTGGTTAAAAAATCATCCCAATCGATAGTTAATTTGTTACTCATTGAATGCCCCTTGTAAATTAAATAATTGACAAAAGTTAGTGGTTGTTTGTTTTGCAATTTTTTCTAGAGATACGCCTTTTAATGCCGCCAAGTAATTAGCCACTTCCCGAACATAAGCGGGTTGGTTTTCTTTCCCGCGATAAGGAACGGGGGCTAAATAAGGCGAATCAGTTTCAATCAATATGCGATCTAATGGAACATATCTTGCTACTTCTCGTAACGGTTCGGCATTTTTAAAGGTAATGATGCCAGAAAATGAGATATAAAAGCCAATATCTAATAAGGCTTTGGCCGTATCAATATCTTCAGTAAAGCAATGTAGTACACCGGAATAAACTTGCTCTTCTTTTAGGAGTTTTAGGGTGTCTTGCTTGGCATTCCGAGTGTGAACAATAATCGGTTTTTTTAGTTGCTTGCCTAATTTTATATGTTCAATAAAGTTGGCTTGTTGCAATTCAATATTATCTTGTTGGTAGTAATAATCCAAACCTGTTTCACCTAAAGCGATAACATTGTCTTCTTGAGCAAGGCGAGCAAAACGTTCGGCATCGTAGGGCTCATCATCCAAATTGAGTGGGTGAATTCCACATGAAAATGAGCACTGTTTTTGGTATGGCATGAGCATTGTTTTCATCGATTCATAGCCTGAAAGTGTGGTTGCCACGCTTAGGCAATGTTTTACCTCGTTGTTTTGTGCTTCTTGCAATACGCTATCAATCGATTTGTTTGTATAGTCCAAACTGTCTAGATGACAGTGCGAATCAATTAGAAACATATTTTACTCTTTTTAATTATCTGAATGATGTTCGAAATCTCGAACTGGTTTTATGGTTGACCATGAGCGACAGCTCGGACATAGCCAATAGAGGGTGTTAACCGTAAATCCACATTTTTGGCAACGGTAATTGGGAACTGATTTTATTTGTTCACCAACCATGTTGCGAAGTAGTAATAAGCTCTCTTTGGCTTTTCCTTGTTCAGCATCGGCAACATGGTAATCCATTAAGCGATAGAATCCTTTTAGATTTGGGTGTTTTAATAATTCACGATAAAGGTAATATTGCGCTGCATCGAGTCCATTGTCTTTTTCAACAATGTCGGCTAGCATCAATTCGGCAACATTGCCAGTATCTTGTTTGACACAAATTTCGAGGAATTGTTTAAATAGCTGAGGTTGATTAAGTTTTGCGTAACATGCTTTTAATAATGGTAACGCTTCACCGATTAATGCTTTATCTTGATTTAATATTTGTTGGAAAGACTCGATTGCTTGTTCAGCTTTATCTTGCGCCATAAATACTCGCCCAAGCATTAATGATGTTCGTGCACAATTAGCGTCCGCAGCCGCTGATTTTTTTAGTAAAGTGTAAGCTTGATCCAAATCATTATTAGCAATAGCGATGGCAGCAAGCTCACAATAAAATTGGGCTATTTCGATTTTGTATTTTACATTACCAAGTTTGACCAGTCTGGTGGCAGCGTTAATTGCATTATTCCATTCGCTAGTTGATTGATATATGACTAGCAGTTGTTGTAAGGCATGTTGTTGAAAGTCTTCTTCGTCGATTAGCTGTAAAAACATCTCTTCTGCGCGATCGTAAAAACCTGCCACCATGTAATCTCGGCCAAGCTGTTGAATAGCTAATAGTCTTTGTTCAAAGGTTAATGAGGCGCTTTCCATTAATGCTTGGTGAATACGTATTGCACGGTCTACTTCGCCTCGTGAACGGAATAAGTTACCTAAGGTAAGATGGGCTTCAAGTGTGCCTTCATCTTCTTTTAACATGTCAAGGAAGAGGTCAACAGCCTTATCTTTTTGGTTTGACAAAAGAAAGTTTAGACCATCTACATATTCTCGAGATAGTCGGTTAGATTCATTTAAATATTTTTGTTTGGCATTTCTATCTCCCATGTACCAGCCGTATCCGGCTGCTATGGGGAGTAATAGAAATAACAATTCAAACATAATTACCTATTTTTCTAATTTGGTTAAATTTTGATGCGTATTTTCATCATATTTTTTCTGTAATTTATTTAGTTTACGTTTTGTTGATGAGTGTTGGAATTTTGATTTTACGAAGTAAATTCCAGTTAATATCCAACCAACTAAAAAGCCTGAACCAAATAAAATAGCAAGTAATACCGATAACCTAACTTCTGTTTTAGCAATTAAATAGTTGAAGGTGACTAATTGGTTATTAGCTGAACCTATTGTTATCGATATGGCGAAAATAAGAATTATCAATAAAATTGATATCACTAATTTCATAATTTTAACCTTTTTATTTTATTAAAAATCTCTAAATAACTAAAATTTTTTTGTAAAATTTGTTGTTTATAAAATCATCTGACTACTATATTCCATTTTCTAGCATAAAAACAGCTTATTAATGCAATTAACCAAGCAAGAACAACGCCTAATATAAGGTCATAAGCCGAATGCATACCCAATAATAGCCGACTTGTTTCAATCAGTGTTGACCAGACTACGATGGCGGTCACAATTATAAAATGTCGTCTAAAACTAAGTAATGTTATTGCTAAAAAAGCCCATGTTGCTGCAAATAATGTATGTCCAGATGGAAAAGCATAGCCTGTTTCTTGTTGCCAATGTTTTGACAACCAAGATGGTATTGTAGTTGTATTAGTTAGTAGTTGTTCTATGTTGGCTTTTCGTTCAGCTCTTGTTTGGGAATAAAATTGTTTGTCGCTAAAATGATACTCTTTAGCTAACCATAGAACATATGGTCTTGATTCAGCTGTTTGTTGTTTGATTAAACTTTTAATGATTTGTCCACCTAACATTGCGCTGACTAAAATTAACAATATAACTAAGATATTTTTTTTATTGGCCAATAGTTGACAGAACAGTAGAAAAAATAGTCCTGATGTGATTATTGCCCAAGGATAACTTGCTGTTTCGGTTATCCAAAAAAAATATTCAGATGAATTATTAAGTGCTGACGGTTGCCAATGCCAATTTACGACTATTACAGATAACGGTATAATTAGAAATAAGACTAATGCCGCTATTGTTTTTTTTATTACTAACCCCATTTAAAAACTCAATTAAGCATAAAATTTGATTTATTTTAACATGGAAGCACGATTTGTTTTTAAAAAATCTTATCTATGTGTTTACTAAATTTGGAGATAATAATGCAATTAAAACATGTTGCACAAGCCAAACTGCCAACACCATGGGGATGTTTTACCATTGTTGGTTTTGAAGAGATTGCAACAGGTAAGGATCATGTGGCATTAGTGTTTGGTGATATCAATGATGAAACGTCAATTTTGACGCGTGTTCATTCAGAGTGTTTAACCGGTGATGCGTTATTTAGTTTGCGTTGTGATTGTGGTTTTCAGTTAGAAGCCGCGTTAAAACAAATCGCTAAAGAAGGTAAAGGGATTTTAATTTATCATCGCCAAGAAGGGCGTAATATTGGGTTATTAAATAAGATCAGAGCCTATGCCCTTCAAGATCAAGGTTTAGACACGGTTGAAGCAAATGAGCAATTAGGGTTTGCGGCAGATGAGCGTGATTTTACTTTATGTGCCGATATGTTGACGCTGTTAGGGGTGTCAAAAATTCGTCTGTTAACCAATAATCCTGAAAAGATTAAAGTGCTTGAACAAGCAGGAATTAAGGTTACCGAGCGCGTTCCTTTAGAAGTAGGGGAGAACCCGAATAATGAGCATTATTTAGCAACCAAAGCCAATAAGTTAGGGCATTTGTTGCATTTACATCGTCATTAGTTTTTAATATTTTAAATTGTTTAACCTCAATATTTAATATTGAGGTTGATTTTTTGGGGCGATTAATCGTTTAATTAATCTTTATCGCAACGAAGCACTCCACCGTTGGCAATTTGGTCTTTAGAGATTTCGTGCATGATAATTTGTACTGCTTCAGGTTTGCATTTGAGTGTTTCGACAATTGCATCTGTTATTCGTTTAGCCATTTCACGTTTTTGTTCGATGGTGCGTCCTTCTAAGAAGTCAATAACGACATTTGGCATAAATATCTCCTAATGATTAATTGTGGCAAGTTGTGCATCAGTTAATGCGATGTCTTGATTATGGCAAATACCAATACCGGATTGTATGATTTTTTCAGCAATCGCTTTTGCTTCCTCTAATGAGTGCATTGTATAAGTTCCACATTGATATTCGTTTAATTCTGGAATTTCTGATTGTGATTTTACATTTAGCACATCATGCATAGATTTTAACCAAGCATCAACTACCAACGATTCGTTAGGTTTACCAATTAAGCTCATATAAAAACCAGTACGGCATCCCATTGGGGATATATCTATAATTTCGACATTATCACTGTTTAAATGGTCGCGCATAAAGCCAGCAAATAGGTGTTCTAATGTATGAATCCCTTTTTCAGGTAATAGTGCTTTATTAGGAATGGTAAAGCGAAGATCAAATACAGTTATGTCATCACCTTTAGGGGTTGCCATGGTTTTAGCTATTCGCACAAAAGGTGCTTTCATTTTAGTATGATCGACTTTAAAACTGTCTAATAAAGGCATAATGTTCTCCTTAGTTTATAATCAAGCTATTTTGATTAATTAGCTCGATTTATTCCACCTTTTTTATTCATTGATTTAATAAATCTAACATTTCTTGTTCATCAATGACTTTTATTCCTAGCTCTTCTGCTTTGGTTAGCTTTGAACCGGCTGATTCACCCGCAATCACTAAGTCAGTTTTTTTAGAAACGCTTCCAGTAACTTTAGCACCGAGTTTTTTTAGTTTGTCTTTTGCTTCGTCACGGGTTAATTGTGATAATGTTCCGGTTAATACAATGGTTTTGCCCGAGAATGGTGAGTCAATTGTTAATGGTTGTACTTCGACATCAGGCCAATGTATACCGATTTCCGGACTGGTTAGTTGGTCAATGACATCACGATTATGGGGTTCTTGAAAAAAGTCGATAATACTTTCAGCGATTACTTCACCAACATCACTTATAGTTTGTAGTTGCTCTAATGATGCATTTTCAATTGCTGGTAAGTTACCAAATTGGTTAACTAAATTTTCAGCTGTGACTTCACCAACATTTGGTATGCCGAGGGCGAATATAAATCGATTTAAGGTCGTGTCTTTAGATTGATTTAATGCGTTAATTAGGTTGTTGGCTAATTTTTGCCCAACTTTGTCTAATGAACATAAAATTGGTAAGGTTAGCTTGTAAAGATCAGCCGGTGTTTTGACATAATCTTTGTCTACTAATTGTTCGATTATTCTATCCCCGAGTCCATCAACGTTCATTGCCCGGCGAGATACGAAGTGTTTTAGGGCTTCTTTGCGCTGTGCTGGGCAAATCAATCCACCGGCACAACGAGAGATTGCTTCACCTTCATCGCGAACAATAAGGGAGCCACAAATAGGGCAGTGGGTTGGGAAGATGATTTCTTTGGTGCCAGCTGGTCGCCGATCTTGGATGACTGAAACAATTTGTGGAATCACATCACCTGCACGGCGTACAGTGACATAATCACCTTCTCGAATACCTAAACGTTCAATTTCATCACTGTTGTGGAGTGTTGCATTACTGACGATAACCCCTGCTACCGATACCGGCTCTAGTCTTGCTACTGGTGTTATGGCACCGGTACGACCAACTTGGAAGTCGACTTTTTTAAGCTGTGTTACTTCTTCTTGCGCTGGAAATTTGAATGCTGTGGCCCAACGAGGTGCACGGGCAACAAAACCAAGCTCTTGTTGTTGTGCAATACTGTTGACTTTGATAACTACACCGTCAATATCAAAATCAAGTGACATTCTTTCCTCACCAATTTCATGAAAGTAGGCAAGTGCTTCTTGGACACCTTGGCGAATCTGGACTTTGTCGCTAACAGGTAAACCCCAAGCTTTAAATTGCATTAGACGGTCATAATGGTTATCAGGTAGAGTTGCGCCCTCATTAATGCCAACACCATAACAGAAAAAAGAGAGCGGTCTTTTGGCGGTGATTTTAGGATCTAATTGCCTTAATGAACCTGCGGCGGCATTCCGAGGATTTGCAAATGTTCTTTCCTTGCGTTTTTCCGCATCTGCATTTAATTTGGCAAAACCTTTGTGTGTCATAAAGACTTCGCCACGTACCTCTAATCGAGTAGGTATGTTTTCACCTTTTAATACCAGTGGAATAGTTCTTATGGTTTTTACATTTGAAGTTATATCTTCACCAGTAGTGCCATCGCCACGCGTTGCTGCTCGAACGAATCGTCCATTTTCGTATAATAAACTTACCGCTAACCCGTCAAGTTTTAACTCACAGCAGTATTCAACTGATTGGCTACTAGTGAGATGTAAGCGATCTTTTACCCTTTTATTAAAGGCGTTAAAACTTAATTCATCAAATACATTATCAAGTGATAGCATCGGTAGTTCATGTTTTACCGAGTCAAATTGTGACAGAGGTGTGCCTCCTACACGTTGTGTTGGTGAGTCGGATGTGATGAGTTCAGGGTGATTGTGTTCTAGATTTTGGAGTTGTTTTATTAATTTATCATATTCTACGTCGGGAATTTCTGGTGCATCAAGCACATAATAACAATATTCATGATGTCTAATCAGATTGCGTAAAGCAGTTATCTGCTCTGTTACCTCTTGTAGAGATTCAGAATGATTTACTGAATTTTCAGTTATATTTGGCATGATTTTTAACTCTTAAATTAAAACTAAAGTTTTAGAATTAGCAATAAAATAGTACGTAACTAAATTTAGTACAATAGGTGTTGATAAATATAGTTTGTAAACCAACATAAACTAGCTATTCCACTAATGTTCATTAGTGGAATAGTTTTAAAAAAAGAGTTCTGATGATTAAATTTCGTTACAAGCTTTTTTAATGCGTTCTTTATAACTATCAATCTTTTGTGGTGTCATCATGTGATGTTCATCATCAAGTACTACACCATTGACATCGTCAGCGATACGTTGCGCAGTTTGTAACATAAGTTTGAAGTTTTGTTGATTGTTACCATGAGTTGGCGCAACCATAAATATTGATACACCCGGTGTGGTAAATTCGTGCATGGTTTCAGGATCTAAATAACCTGGGCTAATCATGTTAGCTAAACTAAATAAAATTGGGCCATTGCCGGCAGGGTCAACATGGCGATGGAAAATTTGCATATCACCAAATTGGAATCCTGATTGCATTATGCTAGCTAACAGTACATCACCTTGTAATGATTTGCCATTTATACCGGTTACGTTTAAGACAATAATTTCAGTATGGTTGTCTTCACCCACATCTAGTTTTTGATTGCTTTGTTCTTCAGATACTGATTGAGCCGTTTTTTGGACTTCTTTAACCTTTGGTGTTTCAGGTTCTTCAGCAAAAATTTCTTGTTGAAAGTTGATTGTAGGCTCGTTACCAGCCTTATCGTCAATTTCTTCATCATTATTATTTGAAAATAGATCTTCTTGAAGAGGTAAATGTTCTTCCTCTTCTTCTTTCACGTTTTCTTTAACGTTCTCTTCTTCAACTACTACTGACTCAACTGGGTTATTACTTTCATCCTGTTTATTTTTAGGCGTGAGTAATATTACATCGTCTTCTTCGCCGTAGATGTCTTCAAATTGTTGAGTATTTGGTGTGAATTTATCTTTTTTGCCTGACTTAAATAAAGAAGAACGTTCTTTTTTATTGATCCAGAGCCCATGAATCAATAATGCAATAATGACTAAGGACGCAATAACAATTAGAACAGTACGTAAATTATCCATAATACCCATCTCAGAATTAAATTAAATATAGATTTAAATTATTCAATAATATAATTGAAAAAAAAGGATTAAAAAATACCACAATTAAATTTTTTTACTTTTTATTCGTAAGCTAAATCCATACTCACTTATTACAGCACTAAAAATCAATTCGCATATATTACTTTATTTCTCCAAATAATCATAATATCAATCCTAATTTTTTTATTATTATTGTTTCGTTATGGTTAAATTTAGTAAATTTTTAGAACTCTGTGCTATTAAGGTGTTAAGATACTTACAATCAATGCATATTTTTTGTAAAATCACCGATCACTTTTGAATGATTTCATTGTTTTTTATTAAAAAATAATTATTAAGTTACCGAGGTCTTTTTTATATGAGATTTAATAAGCTATTACTTACGCTGGCATTATCTGGTCTATTGTTATTAACTGGTTGTGATAATAATCAATCCCAATCAGCTAATGGCCAATTACCCAAGGTAACTGTTTTTAAAGTCCAACCTTTAGATTATACCCTTAAAATTAGTTTACCTGGACGAGTTGTTGCATCGCAAATAGCTGAAATTCGCCCACAAGTTAGTGGAATTGTGTTAAATCGTGAATTTGAAGAAAGTTCGAATGTTAAAGCTGGGCAATCACTTTATCAGATCGATCCTGCTATTTATCAAGCTAATTATGATAGTGCGGTGGCAAGTGTAGAAAGTGCAAAAGCTAATGCTAATATTGCGCAACTTACTTTAAAACGTTATGCAGGGCTATTAAATACTAAATCCATCAGCCAACAAGAATATGATAAAGCTGCTGCTGATGCTAAACAAGCTGAAGCAAGTGTTTTAGTTGCTCAAGCAGCAGAACATGCTGCTAAAGTTAATTTAGATTATACTAAAGTTTATTCGCCAATTGATGGTTATATTGGTAAATCAAGTGTGACTGAAGGTGCGCTAGTTTCTGCTGGACAAGCTGCTCCACTTGCACTAGTTCAACAACTTGATCCAATTTATGTAGATATGACTGAAGCAGCTACTCGCTATAATAAATATCTTCAAGATGAAAATATTATTTATGAGCCCGCTAAAGGTGATAACGTTGATCTGTTTTTTAATGATGGTTCTAAATACGCATTATCAGGTAGCATTAAATTTTCAGATATGACAGTTAATGAGACTACAGGTACTGTTACGCTGCGTTCACAATTTTCAAATAGTGAAGGTAAAATTTTACCAGGTATGTTTGTTAAACCACAAATGACATTAGGTACTATTAAAAATGCAGTGTTAGTGCCTCAACAAGGTATTACTAGTAACCAAAAAGGCCAATATACAGCTAAGATTTTAAAATCAGATGGTGCAGTTGAATATCGCCAAGATATTAAAATTTATACCGGTATAGGTGGTTATTGGGTGGTAACTAGTGGAATTAATATCGGTGAAGAAGTTATTACAACAGGCCTACTTAATTTAACTGGGGTTGAAACAGGAACAGCTATGAAAGCGGTTGCAGTTGGTAAGCCTGCTGAACTGACTCAAGAGCAGTTAGATAGTCTCATCAAAAACAGCGTGAAATAAGGTAGATTTAATTATGGCTAAGTTTTTTATTGATAGACCTGTTTTTGCATGGGTAATTGCTATCATGATGATGCTGGGCGGTGCTTTGTGTATTAAGTTACTTGCTGTTGAACAGTATCCTGATATTGCACCACCTGCTGTTACGGTTTCAGCGGTTTATCCAGGTGCTGATGCACAAACAATTGAAAATACAGTTACGCAGTTAATTGAGCAAAACTTAACTGGTTTGGATAATTTGATTTATATGAAATCAACCAGTAGTGCTCAAGGTGTGGTACAAACTACGTTAACTTTTGCACCAGGTACTAGCCCTGATTTTGCGCAGGTACAGGTATTAAATAAAGTAGAAAGTATTAAATCTCGTTTACCAGAAAGTGTTCAAAAAAATGGGGTTTCGGTTGCTAAAAATAACACCAACTTCTTAAAAGTTATCGGCTTCTACTCAACCAATCCTCAAAAAACACAGGCAGATATAGCTGACTTTATTTATTCAACTGTACAAGATCAGATTCGTCGTGTACAAGGGGTAGGTGATACGCAGTTATTTGGTTCTGAATATGCAATGCGTATTTGGTTAGATCCAAATAAACTTAATTATTTTAATCTGTCGATTGAAGAAATTATTAGTGCTATCCAAGCGCAAAATGCTCAGGTTACTGCAGGGCAATTAGGTGCTTTACCAGCCACTGAAGGGCAAGAACTTAATGCCACCATTACTGCTCAATCACGTTTAAAAACACCAGAGCAATTTCAAAATATTTTACTTCGTGTTAATACAGATGGTTCAAATGTTTTATTAAAAGATGTAGCTAAAGTTGAAATTGGTGCAGCTGATTATAATTTCCTTTCTCGTTATGATGGTAAACCATCAGCTGGTTTAGGTATTTATTTAGCAACAGGTGCTAACCAACTTGATACATCTGAGAAAGTTGACAAAAAAATTGAAGAGTTATCTCATATTTTTCCTGAGGATATTAAATTTGCGTATCCTTATGATACAACACCATTTGTTAAATTATCGATCAACAATGTAGTACATACCTTAATCGAAGCAATCATTTTGGTTGTTATCGTTATGTATGTGTTTTTACAAAATCTGCGTTCTACACTTATTCCAACCATCACCGTACCGGTAGTATTGTTAGGTACGTTTGCGGTTCTATATATCTGTGGATTTACCATTAATACGTTATCCATGTTTGCTATGGTACTGGCCATCGGTCTTTTGGTCGATGATGCCATTGTGGTTATTGAGAACGTTGAACGTATTATGCATGATGAAGGACTTTCACCTTATGATGCAACCGTTAAATCGATGGAACAAATTACTTCTGCTTTAGTTGGTATTGCCGTGGTACTTTCAGCGGTATTCGTACCAATGGCATTTTATGGTGGTGCAGCAGGGGGGATTTATCGTCAATTTTCAATCACTATTGTAACGTCAATGTCATTATCAGTGGTGATGGCAATTGTGTTAACGCCAGCACTTTGTGCTCAAATTTTAAAAGCACCGTCAAAAAGCAAAATTAAGAAAGCTACGATTGGCGAAAAATTAGAAAGTGTGCCTCCATTTAGCTGGTTTTCAATTGGTACTAAATGGTTCTTCAATAAATTTAATAATGTATATAACAAAAGTTTACATGCCTATGAAAAAGGTGTAATTAAATTTATTCGATATCCTCTCGTTTCATTTATTTGCTATACGTTAATTGTTGTTGCTTTAATATTTGGCTTTAATCGCTTACCAACTGGCTTCTTACCGAATGAAGATCAGGGTGTATTAATTGTCATGGTCGAATTACCACCCGGTTCTACATTAGAACAAACCATGGGCGTTTTGAATAAAACCTCTAAATTCTATATGGAGAAAAAGGCTGACTCAGTGAAGGAAATCTTTACCGTTGCTGGTTTTAGTATGGTTGGTCGTGGTCAAAATATGGGGCTTGGCTTTATTCGATTAAAAGATTGGGATGAGCGGACTCGCCCAGACCAAAAAGTTGATGCCTTAGTTGGTAGTGGTTGGGGATTTGCTTCAACAATAACTGAAGGTCGTGTCATTATTACCAATGTACCAGCAGTACCGTCACTTGGTATGGCTAATGGTTTCTCATATATGTTAAAAGATACCTCTGGCCTTGGACATGATGCATTGATGGGCGCATTTTTCCAACTATTGAGACAAGCTTCTCAAAATCCTAACTTACAACAAGTTCGTCCTGGTAGTATGTTAGATGTTCCACAGTATAAAATTAATGTGGATTTCGAAACGGCTCAAGCGCTTGGTGTTGCGGTAAGTAGTGTTAATACCGTGCTTTCAACTGCATTAGGTTCAGCTTATATTGATGACTTTGTTTATAACAACCGTGTTAAAAAGGTTTATTTACAATCTGATGCGGCTTATCGAATGCTTCCTGATGATTTTAGTTTCTGGCATGTAAAAAATCAAAAAGGTGAAATGGTACCTTACGATGCTTTTGCAACCACAACGAAAAGTTATGGCTCACCATCACTTGTTCGTTATGATGGTGTAGCAGCAATGGGTATTAGTGGTTCGGCAGCCCCTGGGTTGAGTTCTGGTCAGGCTATGGCGACTATGGAAGAATTATCTAAAAACTTACCTAAGGGCTTCTCATTTGACTGGACAGATATTTCTTATCAAGAACGTCAAACAGGTTCTCAAACTACAACACTTTATTATATTTCAATCATTGTGGTGTTCTTGTCGTTAGCAGCTTTATATGAAAGCTGGACAGTGCCTATTTCGATCCTATTTGTGATCCCATTAGGTATTATCGGTACCGTATATGCGACGATGTTTAGAGGTCTTGATAACGATATTTACTTTATTGTTGGACTTTTAACTACGATGGGCTTATCGGCTAAGAATGCTATTTTGATTGTGGAATTTGCTAAAGATGCACTCGAAAAAGAAGGTAAATCATTAATCGATGCAACGTTAGAAGCTTGTCGTCTACGTTTACGTCCAATCTTAATGACTTCATTTGCTTTCATTCTTGGTGTGTATCCATTAGCAACAAGTAGTGGTGCAGGTTCTGTAAGTCAGAATGCGGTAGGTACAGGGGTAATCGGCGGTATGTTGACAGCAACATTCTTGGCGATATTCTATGTTCCGCTATTCTTCTTATTTGTAACTAAATTATTTACTAAACATAAGAATAAAGTCGTATTGCCAACTAACTTTACAGGCAACACAGAAAATAAATAACCAATAGGTTCGATTTAAAAAGCACCAATAATCTTGGTGCTTTTTTTATGTGCTTTTTGGAATTAATCTTTTAAACGATAATTGAGTTTGTATTCAGTTAAATTTTGCGTTGAGGAACGGGGTTTTTGAGTGATATAAACCAGATATTGATGTGATTTTTTTTAAAGATTAGACTTTATCGATGTGATTTAACTAAGTGTTGGGCCATATGCGCATGGGTAATCGCGATTGCGAGCGCATCAGCGGCATCTGCTTGAGGGCTTGCCGGTAATTTAAGTAATAACTTAACCATGTGCTGTACTTGCTTTTTATCCGCTGCTCCTGTTCCAACTACGCTTTGCTTAACTAATCGTGCGGCATATTCAAAAACGGGTAAATCATTATTAACCGCTGCAACAATGGCAGAACCTCGTGCTTGACCTAATTTTAGCGCAGAATCGGCATTATGAGCCATAAACACTTGTTCAATAGCAAACATGTCAGGTTGGAATTGGAGGATGATTTCGCTTACTCCGGCGTAGACACGTTTTAAACGCGTTGGTAAGTCATCAACTGCAGTACGGATACAACCACTGCCAAGATAGGTTAGTTGTCGTCCCGTTTGGCGAATTACACCGTAACCCGTCAAACGAGAACCTGGGTCAATCCCCAGAATGATAGTCATTAGAGTGCTGCTGCAACTTCGTCTGAAACTTCTCCGTTATGATAAACTTCTTGAACATCATCACAATCTTCAAGCATGTCAATAAGACGTAGTAGTTTTGGTGCAGAATCAATATCCAAGTCAACTTTAGTGGCTGGAATCATTGAAACTTCAGCGGATTCAGCGACTAAGCCTGCAGCATCTAGTGCATCTTTAACTTCACCGAATGATTCAGGTGTTGTAAATACATCAATAGCACCATCGTCATACGTCACAACATCATCAGCACCAGCTTCAAGCGCAGCATCCATGACTTGATCTTCGTCAGTTCCAGTTGGATATGAGATAACGCCTTTTTTGGTGAATAAGTAAGATACAGAACCATCAGTACCTAGGTTTCCACCCGTTTTAGTAAAAGCATGACGAACTTCTGATACCGTGCGGTTTCGATTATCACTTAAGCATTCTACCATTACTGCAGTACCTGCTGGTCCATAACCTTCATAGATGATAGTTTCCATATTAGTATCATCTTCACCACCAACACCACGAGCAATTGCTCTGTTCATGGTATCTCGAGTCATGTTGTTAGATAATGCTTTGTCCATAGCAGCTCGTAGACGAGGGTTAGACGCTGGATCGCCACCACCAAGTTTTGCTGCTGTTACAAGTTCGCGAATAATTTTGGTAAAGATTTTACCGCGCTTAGCATCTTGAGCTGCTTTGCGATGTTTGGTATTGGCCCATTTACTATGACCTGCCATAAAATTCTCCAGATTAAATAATTTAAAAATCGAGCTATTTTAACAAACTTTTAGCTAAAGTTCATTATCAATCTCTTTATTCCTTTTCTGCTGTTAATAATAAAGTTTTTATTAGAGTCATTTCAATAAAAGTTGAGTATGTGGATATACAACATTGCTCTTATTTATTGCTGAAAGTTTAAAAAGAATAGTTCTTATAGGTATATAACGTTAAATTGTATTGATAATTAAAAAATCGCTATATAAGCTTTGTGCAACACTTGTTTAGTGCTCTTAGGCTTGAATAAATTTTTAGTTAGTAAAAAATAAAAAAAGCGCCCTATCAATCAGCGCTTTTAATCTATTAAATAATATGGTTTAAAATTTTTACTAACTCATTCCATATTGTTTTAATTTTTTGCGTAAAGTACCACGGTTGATACCAAGCATATTTGCTGCTCGAGTTTGATTGCCACGAGTATATTGCATAACCATATCAAGGAATGGGTGTTCAACTTCAGCTAACACTAATTCGTATAGATCAGTAGGATCTTCACCATTTAATTGTGATAAATAGTTTTTTAAAGCTTGTTTTACCGAATCTCGTAAAGGCTTTTGTGTTATTTGGTCTTGAGAGTTTACAGTTGTAAATTTAAGTGCTGCAGCTGTAACGCGTTGTTCTGACATAGTATTTTTAACTCTTTTATTTGTTTCTAATTTGACTAAAAAATGCTTTTAGTGTTTTTACTTGCTCACTTGTATTGCTAAGTACACTAAATAAGCGCCTGAATTGATCACTATCAGCATAACTCTTGGTATACCAATTTACATGCTTTCTGGCAATCCTTAATCCTTTGTATTCTCCATAAAATTGATAAAGATCTTCAAGGTGTGTTAATACAATTTGTTCGACTTCATCAATTGTTTTATTTTTTTTTAACTGTCCGTGTGCTAAATAGAATGCAATTTCTTCAAATATCCAAGGTCGCCCCTGTGCCGCTCGGCCGATCATTATACCATCAGCTTGCGTATATTTGAAAACATCTTTTGCTTGTTCTGGTGTACAAATATCACCATTTGCAATTACCGGAATCGTTACCTTTTCTTTCACTGCTTTTATGGAGTCATATTCGACTTCTCCATTGAATAAGCATGCACGACTTCGCCCATGAATAGTAATAGCCTTTATGCCACAATCCTGCGCAATTTGTGCGATTTCAATGCAATTTCTATTATTTTTATCCCATCCAGTCCGAGTTTTTAGTGTTACTGGCACATCAACTGAGCCAACAACTTTTTGCAAAATATTTTTTATTAGATCTGGATGCTGCATTAATGCAGAACCAGCTAATTTTTTATTTACTTTTTTAGCAGGGCATCCCATATTAATATCAATTAATTGAGCACCATGTTTGACATTAAATTCAGCAGCTCTAGCCATTTCATCTGGATCTGAGCCAACAATTTGGACTGCACGTATACCTACATCATCAGTTGAAATCATTCTTAATGCTGATTTGTCAGTATGCCAAACATCTGAATTAGCTAAAAACATTTCAGAAATAGTCATTCCTGCACCAAAGCGATGACATAAATTTCTAAATGGTTTATCGCTTATTCCTGCCATAGGGGCCGCAATTAAATTGTTTTTTAATGTGACCTTGCCAATGCTAAGCAAATTAAGGTCGGCTATATTACGCATTTTTCCTCTAAGTTAAAAGGGGGTAATGTCACATTTTTACTTTTTTTTACCAGTAATTCGGCACCACTCTTCTTGCTCAATAATAGGATCAAGTTCAAAATGAGTCTGATATGCTTCATATACACTTTGAGATTGAGTGGCTAAAATACCTGATAATCCTAGTTTTCCATTAGTTTTTACAAGGTTATTGATCTGTGGTTCAAGTTCTTTTAAAGGGCCAGCTAATATGTTTGCGACAACAACATCTGCTTGTAAATTATTAGGAAGATCTTTTGCTAAATATAGTTCAATTTTTTCACTAACATTATTTCGCTCAGCATTGTCACGACTTGCTTGGATCGCTTGAGGATCAATATCTACTCCAATGACTCGCTTAGCACCTAATTTTAATGCAGCAATGGCTAAAATACCTGAACCGCAACCATAATCAATCACTATCTTGTTGTTTAGATCTAGACTATCTAACCAAGTTAAACATAATGCTGTTGTCGGGTGGGTCCCCGTTCCAAATGCTAGACCAGGATCTAACATTACGTTGACTGCATTAGGATCAGGAATGTCTCGCCAGCTAGGGCATATCCATAATCTTTTACCAAATTGCATTGGATGAAAGTTATCCATCCACTCTCTTTCCCAATCTTTATCTTCTAGCTGTTCAATTTTATAGGAATATTGGTCTAGATTTAGTATCGCTTTTAATTCATCAATATCTATTTGAGCGTCATAAAGTCCAACTACGTCGGTGTTTCCCCAAAGTTTCGTTTCACCAGGTAACGGTTCAAAAACAGGGTTATCATAAGTATCTTGAAAAGTGACTGATACAGCACCTGATTCTTCTAGTTGCTCGCTGATTTGTTCAGCTAATTCATTAGTAGTGTTAATTCTGAGTTGAATCCAAGGCATAGTTTTTTCCTGTTTGGCCAAATAGGTTGGCAATAATAAATACAACTAATCCGATCAGTAACGATGGTATGATTGGATGGAAAGCATAAATCTTAATGTTATAAACAGCGAGAAGAGTATAGCTTATTGCACCAGCTAACATTGAGCAAAGTGCCCCTGTTGCATTCGCTTTTTTCCAGTATAATCCGAGTACTAATGGCCATAAAAATACTGCTTCAAGCCCACCAAATGCTAGTAAATTAAGCCAGATGATCATTTCGGGTGGTTTCCATGCGGCTAATATCAATAATCCACCAAAGAAATAGGTAATGGTAACTGATAATCGAGTTAGCATTTTATCACTAAATTTGGTATTTGGTCTTATCGTTAGGAATAGATCTTTAATAATAACCGATGATACTTGTAGTAGTTGGGCATTAATTGTGGACATTATAGCTGAAAGTGGCGCAGCCAAAAAGATTCCTGCAGCCAAAGGAGGCATAACTTTTATAATTAATGTGGGTACAATTTGATCCGGAATCGTTAAATCACTCACTATCGCACGACCGAGTGCTCCAGATAAATGCATAGTTAACATGATAATTGTTACAACTATAGTACCAATAATAATACCTTGGTGAACCGCTTTACTATCTTTATAGGCCATGCAACGAACAGCAGTATGTGGTAAACCAACAACACCAAAGCAGACTAAAACCCAAAAAGAAGCCATAAAAGGGAAGTCCATAAAATTATTTGGTCCTTGTGGTGTTAATAAAGCCGGATCGATTGTATATAAACGGTCAATAATATTTGTAATCCCACCACCAGCGTAAATAATTGCGACTAAAAGTAAAATGGCACCGATTATCATAACTAAGCCTTGGAAAGCATCATTTAAAATGCTGGCTCTAAAACCACCAAAAGCCGTATATATTACTGTGCCGAATCCAAAAATAATTAATCCATTGTCATAAGGAATACCGACAGATGATTCTAATAAACGTGCTCCTCCTACAAATTGTACTGTCATCGCACCAACAAAAGCAGTAATTAAAGCGATACTTGCAAACCATACAATCATTTTACTTTTATAATGAGAATAGAGCATATCACTAAGCGTTATTGCATTGTATTTACGAGCTAAAATAGCAAACTTTTTACCTAAAATGCCCAGTGAAAGTAATACAGTAGGGACTTGGATCATTGATAAAAGCACCCAGCCAAGTCCATATTTATAAGCAGCCCCTGGCCCACCGATGAATGAACTAGCACTAATATAAGTTGCAGCCAAGGTCATCGCCAGTAAAAAACCGCCCATGGTGCGATTACCAATAAAATAGTCAGTAAATTGGTTTACTTTCTTTCTTTTTATATAAGCGTAAATTGATAACGCAAATACAAATATAAGGTAAATAATAAGAGGAAGAATAATATCTAATTGCACGCTTAATGGCCTATTCTAATGGAATATTTTTGAATTGTTTTTTTACCACAATACAACATAACAAGATAAAACCGAATGGTACCATTATACATGACAGCTCAAACCATAATGGTAAACCTATGAAACCTTTTTGATCTTTTAAACTATAAGCGCTAATTACCCATGCAGCGAAATAGATAAGAGTAAGTAACAATGAAAGCTTTGCTTCTTTATTAGCCTGCTTGTAACGAGTATCCATATTAAATAAATGGTTAATTAATTTGGGGGGACTTAGAGTAAAAGAAAGTGTTTAACTTGGCAAGTTTATTGCAATTTATGCAATATAATGTTCTAAATATATCAATTTTCGCAATTATGATTTTACGCTATAGTGCTCTGATTAAAAATAATTCAACTCATGGAGAGAATAATGTCTAACTATTTTAATACATTAAATTTACGCGAAAAATTAGAACAACTAGGTCAGTGCCGTTTTATGGCTCGTGATGAATTTGCATCAGAAGCTAATTTTTTAAAAGGCAAAAAGATTGTGATCGTTGGTTGTGGTGCTCAAGGTCTTAACCAAGGGCTAAATATGCGCGATTCTGGTTTAGATATTTCTTACGCTTTACGTAAAGAAGCTATTGCAGAAAAAAGAGCATCATGGAAAAAAGCAACAGAAAATGGCTTTAAAGTTGGAACTTATGAGGAATTAATTCCTACCGCTGATTTAGTTATCAACTTAACTCCAGATAAGCAACATTCAGCTGTAGTACAAGCTGTTCAACCATTGATGAAAAAGGGTGCAGCATTAGGTTATTCACACGGTTTTAACATCGTTGAAGTTGGCGAAAAAATTCGTCCAGATATCACAGTAGTGATGGTTGCGCCAAAATGTCCTGGAACAGAAGTTCGTGAAGAGTATAAACGTGGATTTGGTGTACCAACTCTGATCGCTGTCCATCCTGAAAATGATCCTAAAGGCGAAGGTTTAGCAATTGCTAAAGCATGGGCTGCTGCAACAGGTGGTCATAGAGCGGGTGTTTTACAGTCTTCTTTTGTTGCTGAAGTTAAATCTGATCTTATGGGTGAACAAACGATCTTATGTGGTATGTTGCAAACTGGATCATTACTTTGCTTTGACAAACTTGTCGCAGATGGCGTTGATCCTGCATATGCTTGTAAATTATTACAATTTGGTTGGGAAACGATCACTGAAGCATTAAAACAAGGTGGTATTACGTTAATGATGGATCGTTTATCTAATCCTGCTAAATTACGTGCGAATGCATTAGCTAAAGAATTAAAAGTGATCATGACTGATCTTTACCGTAAACATATGGATGATATTATTTCAGGCGAATTCTCATCAACGATGATGAAAGATTGGGCTAACGATGATGTTAACTTATTGAAATGGCGTAAAGAAACGGGTGAAACTGCATTCGAAAAAGCTGCCGAATATCAAGGTAAGATTGACGAACAAGCTTATTTTGATCAAGGTGTTGTTATGGTAGCAATGGTTAAAGCAGGGGTTGAACTTGCATTTGAAACTATGCTTGAATCTGGTATTTTACCTGAATCAGCTTATTATGAATCACTACATGAGTTACCACTTATTGCAAATACAATAGCTCGTAAACGTTTGTATGAAATGAATGTGGTTATTTCTGATACCGCTGAATATGGTAACTATTTATTTGCTAATGCAGCTGTTCCATTATTAAAAGAGAAATTCATGCCAATGTTACAAGCAGGTGACTTAGGTAAAGCTATACCTGAAGGTAGTGTTGACAATGCACAATTACGTGATGTTAATGAAGCTATTCGTCACCATCCAATTGAGATCGTTGGGCGTAAACTTCGTAGCTATATGACAGATATGAAAAGGATCAATGTAGCAAGTTAATTGATCTTAATCAGTTATGAAAAAGGTGCTAATAAGCACCTTTTTTTATGTCTAAAGTATCTTAACATCAAGCTTTAACTGCATTTAATATTTTGTAAAATTACGATTTGATCACAAAGGATCAAGGATCAAAAAAAGGATCCAACTTAGATCATTCGGATCCTTCTAAAATTTTCATAAAACTTTTAAAAATTAAATAATTAAAAATTTTTTATTTTAACTTTTTATTTATTTTTTATATTAGTTATGGTATATTTTGTTCAAATTTAGTTCAATTTGTAAGGATAAAATATCAATGAAAATGGCTTTTCGACCAACTGATAGCTGGCGTTGGTATTTTGATAAAGAATACGACAGCTTAATGCTTGAAATTTCATCAGAAATGTTATTTCGTTGTAATTATGCAAGCAAAATATTAATACCAGATGTATTTGATGAGTTTTCGTTTTCTGTTGATGACGCGACGGCTTATTATCTATTTTATGATAGTTGCCAATCTTTAGCTTTAAGTGACTCGCAAAAGATTGAATTATCCATTAATGCCATTGTTGCGGCTAATTTTATTAAACCTCAAATGCCAAAAAGTTGGTATTTTTGCCAACAACCTAAGCTATATCGTCCTAAATTAGCGGACATTGTTGAAGTCAGCATGCAAGAAGGTGATCAACGGGTTTTTTTATTAGTCGTTGAAGCGGGTGAAAATGCTTCACTGTGTATTATTGCTCAACCTACATTTGTGGCAATGAATAAAACATTTTATTTTTCCGAAGCAATTAAAGTGATGAATGATCGACTGGCGCCAATCCAAAAAAATGTCATGGATGAGAGTTCGTTGATAGACCTTAAGTTAGAAGCCATTTCGTAAACAATACCATTCTCTAATCCGACTATTGTCTTGTCAGTAAGACTTAATTTCGATTTAAACCTGCTATATTTTGATTTTGTTATTCACAACAGGTTGTGAAGCAGGCAATGTATTGATCTGTTTAATCGATGACTTAAACGGCATTTCGTTACGGTATCGCAGTTGAACGCTTTAAAACTGAATACAAATGACTTTAAAGGATAGCATTTAGCATCAACGGTTTTAAATTTAAGCCATATAACATTATTAACGTATTGATTGGCAGGCTAACTTGTCATCATAGTGGGGTAATAATTTATTAAGTGTCAATCAACCATTTTAATCAATAATTAACGATTTATTATTGATAAATCAGAATTCTATGACCAATGATCATTAAGGTTTTTTTATTAATTCAATTTTGATATCACCCTCAGGTATACAACTACAAGCTAAAATACGGTGATCGCGTTTTATTGCAGATTGAGTAAGAGGATTCACTTTTCCTTGTTTTAATACCACTGCACATTTTCCACAAATTCCAACTCTGCATGAATAAGGGAGAGTAATATTATGTTGTTCCAGTTGTTCTAAAATAGTCTGTTGTTGATTTCCTTTGATTGTATAGTTCTCAAAAGTAATATTACACTGTTCGTGGTTAAATCGATTATTTTCGGGAAAAGATTTTAAATACTTTTTGGCCGGTTGCCTTTCAAGTATCTCAACAGGATCGTCAATTGATATTGATCCGACATTGCGAGCTATCATATTCATTCCAAAATCTATTTCCCCTTGCTCATCAGTCCGAAAATAGCGGAGCGTATTGAGTGGTTCATTATTTGCTAAAGGCTTTGCTGTATTAATATTAAAAGTGGTAAGTACACAGCGACTACACGGTTTAACGATATCAAAAATGACATCGCCAATTTTGATGATTTTCCAGCCATCTTCGGCAAAAGGAAGCGCACCTTGAATGATGATATTGCTTCGAAACTGCTGAATATCGAGCTTTTCCAAGCATCTTTGTTGTAAATAATTGAATGATGCTTCATTCAATAGTAGATAAGGATAGCCATCTGCAAAGCTTACCGGTGTTTGAGGATATCGTTTTGTTCGTCTTGTCAAATTAGTGCCAATCCAGCGCAATTGCACATTTTTTTGAAGGATGTGACTAAAAAATTGGTTAAGTCTGATTGGCGCAATATGAGAGGTAAAATGGTTACCCCAAACTTCGGTTGGTTCATTAGTTTCAATAAATTCATCAAATTGAATTGCTATTGATTCGTTATTTGACGTTGAAACAACAATACTGTTGTTAACTATAGCTGTTTTTAGTTTTAAAAGCTCAGGAAATTGTCTTGCGGTGATAAATGTTCCGTCAGGTTCACTAATCATCAATACACGATCATATTTGAATCCCCCTACAACAACATTCGACGTATTTAGGGGAATACCTGCAAGCGATTTAATCGGATAGATAAATAATTGGCTGACAGCGCTCATAATAAATAAAGTGATGAGTAAAAATGATCTTAATTGTAAACTGAATTCATCGTAATTTATAGGCAGTAGATAGTACGCCTATAAATAATCGATTGGCTACATAGGCAGATCTTGTAGAACTTTAGCATATTTTACTACATAGTCTAGGAAAATATTAGCAGAAGAAATGTAATAAACGAAATGTCCTTTAGTTATGATAGCATGAGGACCTTTATTTACTCCGCAGTGGTAACCAGGATTTAATTGAAGCTCTGATTTTTCAATTATTTTCTTATATTTTTCAGCTTCAATCGTAGAATCAAATGTTAATATCAAAACAGAAAAAGAAGGATAATATTTATTGTAAATACGGGTATTACTTTTAAAACCGTACCATTTTATACCAGATCCATTAAATTGATAATATTGATTCGAATTACAATCAGAGAAGCGAACCGAGCCGGATCGTTCAAAATAGAGTCGTTCATCTTGATTGAATCCATCTTGATTAAGTCTCTTAAAGAAAGCATCTAATTTGCCAAATTCGACTTGATCAAATTTTAAGGTTAATTCAGTATATGGTACTGAGGATGTTCTATTATTGAGTTGAAAAAAATAATAAAAAATTATTATTAGTAATATTATTAAAAAAAATATGCATTGAAAAAACAAAATTTTTCTTCTTTTCATACCAATCCTCTAATTCTTTAATGATTAAATTGTTAAAATATTATGAAATTGTAATATAGCTAATTTCTAGGATAAAAAAATAAGTTTTACCACTAGGTGTCATTACTGATATTTCATCGTCAACTTTATGACCAATTAACGCTCTGGCAACAGGACTATTAATAGAAATCCAATTTTTTTTAGGATCAAATTCATCGGCTCCTACAATGCGGTAAATTTGTACGTGACCGGATTCATCTTCTAGTTTAACCCAAGCACCAAAAAATACTTTGCCTTCTTGCCTTGGATCAGGATCGATAATGGTTAATATTTCTAGGCGTTTTGTTAAAAATCGTACTCGTCTGTCAATTTCACGCAATCGTCGTTTTCCATAAATATATTCTGCATTTTCACTCCGATCGCCAAGGGCTGCCGCATCAGATACAGCTTGAGTAACACGGGGTCTTTCTTCTTTCCATAAATATTTCAATTCACGATCGAGTGCCAAGTAGCCCTCTCTTGTTATATAATTAGCTTTTTGCATAATAAGTTTACATTCCGTTAATCGACGAGATATACAGAGATATCATGATAAATAATCAAATTAGCCATATTATAGCGGGTGAATTAACCGTAAAACCAGAACAAGTTTTAGCTGCCATTCAGTTATTAGATGATGGTAGTACTGTTCCCTTTATTGCTCGATATCGTAAAGAGGTGACCGGAGGTCTGGATGATACCCAATTACGTACCTTAGATAGCCGTTTAAGTTATTTGCGAGAACTAGAAGATCGTAAACAAACAATTTTAAAATCAATTGAGGAACAGGGTAAATTAACCCCAGAATTAAGCCAAAAAATTACTGATACACTTAGTAAAACGGAATTAGAAGATCTTTATCTTCCTTATAAACCAAAACGTCGTACCCGCGGTCAAATAGCAATCGAGGCGGGGCTTGAATCTCTCGCTGACGATTTATGGCAAAATCCCGATCTCAATCCAGAAACTGAAGCTGAAAAATATATCAATGCAGATAAAGGCATTGCTGATACTAAATCTGCCTTAGATGGTGCCCGTTATATTTTAATGGAGCGTTTTGCTGAAGATGCCGCTTTACTTGCTAAAGTTCGTCATTATCTTTGGAATAACGCGCATCTTGTATCTCAAGTTATTACAGGTAAAGAGGAAGAAGGTGCTAAATTTAGAGACTACTTCGCACAAAGTGAACTTATTTCAAAAGTGCCTTCTCATCGTGCTTTAGCGATGTTTAGAGGACGAAATGAAGGATTTTTACAACTTTCACTCAATGCCGATCCGCAATTTGAAGAAACGCCAAAAGAGAGCTATTGCGAGCAAATTATTACAGAGCATTTAGGGATTCATTTTAATGATCAACCTGCAGATAAATGGCGTAAAGCAGTTATTAATTGGACATGGCGAATTAAGATTTTAATGCACATGGAAACTGAGCTTATGACCACTTTGCGTGAACGTGCTGAAGAGGAAGCAATTAACGTATTTGCAGCAAATTTACACGATATGTTGATGGCTGCACCTGCAGGTATGAAAGTCACTATGGGAATGGATCCAGGCTTACGAACAGGTGTAAAAATTGCCGTTGTGGATTCTACAGGTAAACTTATTGCGACCGAAACGATTTATCCTCATACTGGACAAGCTGATAAAGCAGCAATGATTGTTGCTGCACTTTGCATCAAACATCAAGTGGAATTAGTTGCAATTGGTAATGGCACAGCATCTCGTGAAACTGAACGTTTTTATCTTGATCTTCAGAAAAAGTATCCGGAAGTAAAAGGGCAAAAAGTTATTGTCAGCGAAGCTGGGGCTTCTGTTTATTCTGCATCAGAGCTTGCTGCTCAAGAGTTCCCTGAGCTGGATGTATCAATTCGTGGTGCGGTATCCATTGCTCGTCGTTTACAAGATCCATTAGCTGAGCTAGTAAAAATCGATCCAAAATCCATTGGGGTGGGGCAATATCAGCATGATGTTAGTCAGACCCAATTAGCTAAAAAACTTGATGCGGTGGTGGAAGATGGAGTAAATGCGGTAGGGGTAAATTTAAACACTGCATCAATGATGTTACTTGCCCGTATTGCAGGATTGAATAAAGTTATTGCCCAAAATATTGTAGATTGGCGTAATGAAAATGGTCAATTTACCGATCGCAAACAGTTGTTAAAAGTTAGTCGTTTAGGCCCTAAAGCGTTTGAACAATGTGCTGGTTTTTTGCGCATAATGGAGGGTAAAAATCCACTTGATGCATCGGCTGTTCACCCTGAAGCCTATCCGGTTGTCGAACGAATTTTAGAGAAAAATCATAAATCTTTAAAAGAAATTTTAGGTGATACTAATTACCTGAAATCATTAAAAGCGGTTGATTACGTTGATGACCATTTTGGTGTTCCAACTGTCACTGATATTATTAAAGAACTTGATAAACCCGGACGTGATCCAAGGCCTGAATTTAAAACTGCCCAGTTTGCTGATAACATCGAAACAATGGAAGATTTAAAAATAGGCATGATTATGGAGGGTGCGGTAACCAATGTTACCAATTTTGGTGCTTTTGTTGATATTGGTGTACATCAAGATGGTTTAGTTCATATATCTGCATTATCTGATAAATTTGTTGAAGATCCACGAACGGTAGTTAAAGCTGGTGATATTGTTAAAGTTAAAGTGATTGAAGTGGATATTGCCCGCAAACGTATTGCTTTATCGATGCGACTTGATGATCCAACAACGCCAAAAGTAGAAGGGGCCAAAGCTCGAACGAATAAATCAACCGGCACTTCTAAAAGTGGACAGTCAGCGCCTATTACAAATAGTGCAATGGGTAATGCTTTTGCTGCAGCTTTTAAAAAAGGAAAATAAATTCAGTTATAATTTATTTGTAAAGGGAGGTTAATGCCTCCTTTTTTATTTAACGCTAATTTCAAAATATTTTAATAAAAATATTGATGATAAATCCAGTGATTAAAAATCAAATCAGGAGCTCAATCACTTTATTTAGAATTATTATTTTAATAAATATTCATTTGAGAACCATTAAATATCAATAAATTGATATTTAGCTATTCCATATTGTATATATTATTATATACTATGCACAATTGTGTAGATTATTTTTAACATATACAATTAATTATCTTATTTAATCAGCCTGTTAGTAAAGTTAAACTACTTTGCGCTGATCTTTTTAATAGCATTTCTTATTTTGATATTCTTAAATTAGTTTATTAACAACATTTGAATATTACACTTTTTCGATAGCGACATAGTCGTTTTTTGCTCTAGATATTAAATAAAAATATACCGTTACATGGATGCAATTTAATAACTTTCTAATGGTTTCTATTGCTTATACGCGTTTTTAAAATTTGAAATTGTAATAGGTAACAATTTTTATCAATCATTTGATAATTCTGTAGTTTATTAAAACTTTAAATCAATAACTTTATTCTAATTTGCAGGAAAGTTTATGAGTAGAGGAATTAGCATGAATAGTAAAATGTTTGTTTCCCCAAAATTTTATTTGATGCAATTAATATTTAATATTACAGCTATTTCTTTTTTTTGCCTTTTTTGCCATACATCTCTAGCCGCATTATCATTTGCTGCAACCACTACGCAATATATTCACGGTAATCCGCCTGAAATTCTAGAATCTGCTGATACAAAAATCTTAAATGGAATTCAATTTAAATTAAATATTGATGGTATTGATCCTGTGATTGTTTTGCCTGGTACTGATAATAAGATTTCTGTTGCTTACAACACTTCACCAAGTATTTATTCATTTGGGGTAGATACTTCAAGTTTGAATGATAGTGATATAAATGATGTAGATGGTGACAAAGTGGCTACTACCGGCAGTTTTATCATTCAGTCTATTAATACTGAATGGCGGGACTCAAACAATAACATAATTCCTTCTGATTCTACTTCCCAACTTGGTAGTGATGTGTGTAATTCATCGACGGCTAATGCAAAATCATCAGTAAAAGTAACGATTCAATTTGTTGCTAAAACCCAGTACGGTGCTCCTGAACAGTCAGAACCAAGAGAAGTCTCTAAAACATTTCAAGTCAGTGCTGATGATGGTATCTGTTATATTAGGCCTGGTGTATTGGCTCTGATTATGCACAATGGATGGGATGAAGGGGATAACTATGCTCCTTATGGTGCTGATACGATAGATCTTGATGTTCCTTATAACGTAGACCAATTTACTATGCATAAAGGTTTTAAGGCCTCCGCTAAAGATCAAAACGGCAATTACTTCCCAACATATGGTTTCCCGGATGCACGTTTTAGAATTGTGCCGGTAAATCCAATTTCAGATTATAGTTATACCTTGGTTAAAAATCCGAATAATTCACTAATTAGTGCTTCTCGTGATTCAAGCGCTGATTCTAAAAGTGAATTTAAATTTACCGAAAATGTACCAGCTCAAGATGATAAATTTGTAATATTAGTTACCAATAATCGAACGTTAGCACAGTTTTATTACACTTTCTCTATAAAACATTGGTTATATTTTACAAATAACTTGGTGGGCAATTGGCAAAGCGCAAATACATATTGTCAAAATAATAATGATAGATTACCAATACGAGCTGAGTTATCCAATTCTAGTTTTGCTACCATTCCAACAACTAATGATAACTATTATGTAAAAAATAATGGATATAGAAGAGCAATCGGTGAAGGATTATTGCCAGAATGGGGTAAAGCCTACTTTTATTCGCCACTTGATTATATTGGGCGAGATATGATGTCTGGTGTGCCAAATTTAAGAAGTTTAATCAATTATGATTTCTATTTTACCAGTGAACCATCATCGGTAAAAGATGTATTAGGTAATTATAGATATTACAGTGTAGGGATGGTAGAAGGTAATGTTATTGTTGAACCAGATATAGCATATACCTTATGTGTTAAATATTAACGTTAATATACAATTAGCTATTTTTTAAAAAATCTAAACAGATATTAATGATTTATCTTAATATTTGATTTTTGTGTTAATCAAATGAGCAGGTTTTCAAACTGCTCATTTTTATTTCAAAAATCTCATGAGGTAAAAATTTAAGACATTATTTTGGAATTTTATAATAAGCCTGTTAATGGTTTATTAAGCTCACACTCATTAAAAAACGCTATTATGATAAATAAACAGTTGGCAAAACAATATTTTTCAGGCCAAATTGTTTTAATTCCATAGCAAAATTTTCGATATGTTGTTTTGATGCGCTCTGCCATGTTTTGGCTTCACCTCTCACACCATGATTATGAAATGCATTGATTCTAATTTTTATATTTGCATCAAATTGCTTTAAAAAATTAGCTAAATGTTCGGCGTTATGTTGTAAATCGGTATGCTTAGGAATGATTAGAAATCTGACTTCGTATAATTTATTCATTTTTGCAAGATATTCAATTGACTTTTTAACTCTTAAATTTCCCTTGCTGGTTAATGCTTCATGTACTTGATTATCCCATGCTTTAAGATCAATCATTGCCCCATCCATTACGTTGACTATTTTTTGCCAACCCAATTGAGGTAAATATCCATTACTGTCAACAAAACAGCTTAGGTGTTTTAAATCCTGAGCTTGTTTAATCGCACTAAAAAGCTGTTCAATAAACGCCAGTTGCAGTGTTGCCTCTCCACCGCTTAGGGTTATTCCATTTAAAAAAGGGAGATACTTTCGGATAAGTTTTAAAATATCTTCGATATTGTATCGATAAGTCATCGGTGTTGACTGATAGTTACAAGTGTTTATACAAGTATCGCACTGCTGGCAAGTTGAACTTTGCCAAATGACTTTGTTGTTGATAAATGATAATGATTGATGGGGGCAGGTAGCAACACATTCGCCACACTCCTTACACCGTGAAATAGTATAAGGATTGTGGCAATTTAAACATTTAAAATTGCAGCCTTGTAAAAAGATGACTAACCGGTTTCCCGGTCCATCAACACAAGAAAAGGGTAAAATTTTATTAACGATTGCCCATGACTTGTTCATGGCTTATTACCCTAGGGGTCCTGCATAAGTAACTATTGTTCACTGTATCTTCGGCTGCTTCACTACCTAAAAATGTGGTATTAATCCGCGAACCTTCTTCTTTATATTTTTTGATATCTGATAATCTCACCATATAACCAGTTACACGTACCAGATCATTACCACTGATATTAGCCGTAAATTCACGGAAACCAAATTTAAATGCTGCTTTACAAATTTGTACTAAGGCTAATGGATTATTTTTAATCGTTTCATCAATAGTTAAAATATCACTAATGCCAGATGTATAATATTTATGGTGTTTAAATAATGCCATTATATGGGTAACAGGATCTGGTTCATGTCCATAAGGGATGCGTAAACCAGGTGTTGCACCGCGGTCTGTACTGATACCTGACTGCGCATGTAACATCGCTTTACCTTGCCATGCATGTTTAATTTTATGATTATCAATAAAGTCGGCTAATTGCTTAGAAATTGTGGTAGCTAGTTCATTAGCATCTTCATCAACACCATAGCGACCAGCTAAGTTAGATTTTACTTGTAGAATATTAACCGCTTCAGCCATAGCATAAATACCAAACATTGGTGCAAATCGAGTTGCGTCAATTAGTCCTTCTTTGACTAAAAAACTATTTTGAAAGAAATTCGATTTTTCATAAAGAAATTCTGATCTCGCTTTGATTAAGTTCAATTGCAATTGGCAATAATAAGGCAGGGTATTTTGTAAAAAGTCGGTAATACTGTTACTTTTTAATGCGACTTCTTTTAAATTGATTCTTGATAAAGTGCTACCACCACCCGCAACAGGGAGAGAGTTATAACAACTCACAACACCATAGCCTTGATCATCAAAATCTTTTTTGATCATCATATTATTAGCGATATGTGGTTTTGCTGTTTGGCAGATATTCTCAATTGCTGTATTTAGTAAAGATTCTGGGGTGATATCTTCATCATAAATAAATGTTAAATTAGGCGCAACTTGTTTGAGTTCACGATCAACACGTAAAATTACTCGACAGATCACATTGTCAGTTGGACCAATATTGGCGTGCATAAATGCATCAGGAAGATTGCGATCAAGCATAATCCAAAAACGTTTTAATCGCTGATAAAGCTCTTCTTCTGTTAAATTGCCAACATAAGGTAGTAACACTTTATCCAAACAACCCAAATAAACAGGCATACCAGTGACCGAAGGAACATGATGATAAGCAATTGTCAGCATATTTATGGCATCATCAAAATTTTTTGCAGGCTCAAGCTCTAAATACTCAGATCCTTGTTTAAGGAATTTTGCATAATCTGGTAACACATAACGAGGTTTATACGGTGCATGACCTTCGTACATGTCACAAATTACACGCTCATCTAAAGCTTGCTTAGTTTCACTATCCAAATCAACATAAGGTAAATTATTTTCCGCTGCTAAAGCGAGAAGGTTCGCTTTTTGTTTAGGTGACAGGTTGGGATCGGTCACAATATCGTAACAATTTTTTTGAAATTCTGTCATGTTCATAAATACCTCTATATTACCTATATGTTGAAAGCAAAAAATTAAATTTAATGGCTAATTTATAATACCAATTTTACCCGTGCCATTTATATTCTACATTTCTTTTTTAAAGCCGTTATTTTTCCAAAATGAAATTAACCGGTTCATAATCTGCCGCATTAATTGGTGAGTGCGCTTCAATATATTCTCTTATCACATCCGCGTCTCGGTAACCTGTATCGACATAAGTTGGTGAAGTGTTGATAACGGGATAACCATCTCCACCAGCCGCTAAATAATCTAACGTGGTAATACGATAAGATTTTTGCAAATCAATTGGCTCATTATTAATTTTAATATCGCTAATCGTATTGCCAGCTAGCGTGATATTTTTTAAGTGAGTATAACCACCAGAACCTTGTTTTTTACTTAATGCAACTTTAAGATATTCCACCAATTCACGGCCGGTTAACTCAAAGTAAACAACTGTATTACCAAAAGGCTCAACTTTCAAAATATCACGATAAGTAATATTTCCTTCAATAAGTGAATCACGAATCATACCGCCAGCCATAATGCCAACATCAGCATTCGTTTTTTCAATAAAGGCACTGAGTAACAGCTGTCCCATATTGCTTTGTTGATATCTTACTACACTACGATCACCTTCTAAACGACCGATTAATTCACCTGTTTTAGTGAGTAATTGCTGTTTACCTTGATCTTGATAAGGTTTAAGTGTTTCTAACAATTTTTTATCTTGTTCAATTTCACTAGTGTAGTATTCAAGACGTTTAGTATCGTTGCCATTGTCGACTTCTTTTTTCAAGTTGATAGGAATTAACTGATAATTTTCCAGTGTTATTTTACCGTTTAAAAAGACAAAGTCGGCACGACCAACATATTTACCCCATTCATGAGCTTGAACAATCCAAGTTCCATTTTGTTGATCGGGTGCACATGGTGTGCCAGGAACATACTCAGTAATACGTTTGTTAGGGCTAGTCATACATACAGGGTTTTGAGAGTGACCACCTACAATCATATTTAAATCACCTGGTTTCAATCCCCGTGCTAACTCAACATCACCCGGTGCCATTGAACCATGTTCACCATTTTCATAATGTCCCATATGAGTAACCGCAATAATCATATCTGGGCGCTCATTATTTTTAATTTGACTTATCACCTTCTCTGCTTCAGGCAAGGTTTTGCGAAACTCAACACCGTCAGTATTTTTAGGTGAAGCAAGGAAAATTGTATCATCAGTAGTTAAACCAAATACCGCAACTCTAATGCCATTTAAATCAAACATTTTATAAGCATCGAAAACGCGATTATCAGTATTTTTGAAGTAAGTATTTGCTGATAAAAATGGAAAGTGAGCCCATTTTTGTTGTTCACGAATAACTGCTAAAGGATGATCAAATTCATGGTTACCAACAGCCATTGCATCATAACCAATACTGTTCATACCCATAAAATCAGGTTTAGCTTGTAAAACATCGGATTCAGGAACGCCTGTATTAATGTCACCTCCAGATAGCAGAAGTAATTTCCCACCTTTTTCGGATACTTCTTTTCTAATTTGCTCAACTACAGTTTTTTGAGCAGCTAAACCATATTCACCAATGTCATTTTGCCAAAAATGGCCATGATGGTCATTAGTATGCAAAATAGTAAAAGAATAGGGCTTATCTTTTTCCCAAGTAGGTGCAGTAGATTGCTTGGTTGCAACTGCTGCGAATGAATTAACTGAGAACAGACCTAAAACAATAACTAGTGACAGTTTAAATTTAAAACAATACATGGCATCTCCCAAATCCTTATTAGAGCTATTCCGTAATTACTTTGAAAATCAATTGTGGTTGTTTAGCACTATCACTGATAGTAATATTGTCATACAATTTTTGTTTAATTGCATCAATCTTATCGCTACTTGAATGAATAGTTAATAATGGTTCACCCACTTCAACTTTATCACCCACTTTTTTATGTAAAACAATACCAACTGCTGGATCAATAACGTCTTCTTTAGTTGCTCGTCCAGCACCTAATTGCATTGCCGCAATACCAATTTGGTCGGCAATAATGCGTGATACATAACCTGATTTTTGTGCAGGTAGATCGATTTGGTAAGGGGCATTGGCTAATTTTTCAGGATGATCAACAACAGAGCTATCTCCACCTTGAGCTTCAATTAACGTTTTAAATTTCTCTATCGCTTTACCATTTTTAATGACTTCTTGAAGTTTTTCTCTTGCTTCCTCTAATGTCTTAGCTTTATTGGCTAATACAACCATTTGACTACCAAGCGTTAAAACTAACTCAGTTAAATCAGCAGGACCGTGACCATTTAATGTATCAATGGCCTCTTTAACTTCTAAGGCATTACCAATAGCATAACCTAAAGGTTGAGACATATCTGAGATAATCGCCATGGTTCTACGGCCAATTTGATTACCAATATTAACCATTTCATGTGCTAATTTCTCAGAGTCTTCCATCGTTTTCATTAAAGCACCGTCACCGGTTTTGACATCCAACACAATAGCATCAGCACCCGCAGCCAGTTTTTTACTCATGATTGAACTGGCAATCAGCGGAATAGAGTTAACCGTACCGGTTACATCACGTAATGAATAAAGTTTTTTATCAGCTGGGGTTAAGTTACCTGATTGACCAATAACCGCAACACCTTTTTGGTTAACCTGATCGATAAACTCTTGCTTACCCAATTCGATTTTAAAGCCGGGAATAGTTTCAAATTTATCGGTTGTTCCACCAGTATGGCCTAATCCTCGACCTGACATCTTGGCAACAGGAATATCTAAAGCAGCAACTAATGGTGCTAATACTAAAGTGGTTGTATCACCCACACCTCCGGTTGAATGTTTATCTACTTTAATACCTTTAATTGATGATAGATCAACAGTATCACCGGAATACATCATAGCACTAGTTAAATCAGCACATTCTTTCGAAGTCATACCTTGATAATAAATAGCCATAAGTAAAGCACTTACTTGGTAGTCAGGAATCGTACCATTAGTATAATTGGTAATAAAAAATTGAATTTCTTCGGTAGTTAAGGCATGTCCATCACGTTTTTTTTCAATAATATCTACAAATCTCATTACACTTCTCTCTTAATATCAATAAATCAAATTAGGATTATATTTTTTCATCCATTATATGGATTGATGATAATTCTGATCTTAGCTTCATCACTCTCTTTTATTATTTTCTATCAATTTTTTGATAGTTAAAATTTTCTTATTCAGAAATAATACTAATCTAAATCACTAGGTGAAAAAGACCAAGGCAACAATTCACCGACAGTGGTTTCTTGGATTTTACCATGCATATTTGTCAAAATAACTGGCATATCTTTGGCGCAAAATTCACTAATGACTTGGCGACAAGCTCCACAAGGTGAAATTGGTCCATCAGTATCGCCAATCACAACTAATTTTTTAAATTTTGTTTTACCTTCTGATACCGCCTTAAAAATCGCAGTTCGTTCAGCACAGTTGGCTAGGCCATATGAGGCATTTTCAATATTGCATCCTAAAATAGCTTCATCATCTTCGGTAATTAATACTGCACCTACTTGAAATTTAGAATAGGGTACATAAGCTTTTGAGCGTGCTGTTTTAGCTAGTTCAATTAGTTTTTCAATCTTCATATTCATAATCCTTGTTATCATCAATAGATTTTTAGTTTTGCGATTTTGTTGGTGCTTGTAAATTAAGTTGATATACACCAAAGCCTAAATTATCTTTTTCAATAAACTTAATTGGGTACAATGAATGTTTTTCAATATAGGCTTTGGCTTCTTCAGTAGGGGAAGATTCAAAGCGAATATCCAAATTAATTTTGCTGGTAATTGGTGCAATTCGCCAGTTATTATCAACCTTCACATTCACTTCACCTTGTTTTTTAGTGTGATTAGTAATATAGGCTGAAAGAGTGACCCTTAAATCATCCGGAGAATTAAATTTAACATTTTTACCACCAGTACCAGGGAATGTTCCGGTATAAGCACGATAGTTATTGGTAGCAATTAAAAATGCTTGATTGGAAGCAATAGGTTTTTGTTGATAAGTTAAGTTTACGATACGTTCTGAATCAGGATTAATTAACTGACAATTTCCATCATAACGTGCAGGTTTAGTAATATCAATTTGATAACTCACACCATCAATAGTATCAAAATTATAAGTTCTAAATTTATCCCAATTAATCAAATATTGTGGTTGTGACGAATTGATATCAATTTGATTATAAACACCTGCTGAGCATTCCAACCACTCTTTAACATCTTTACCCGTTATTTTTACTGCAGATAAAATATTAGGATAAAGATAGATATCAGCTGCATTTCTAAAAGTTAAATCACCTTTTTTAACATCAACATAAGCTGAAGGATCGTTTTTACGACCACCAGCTTTAAATGGCGCAATTGCCGATAAAATGGGTAATCCATCCAGATCTGGATCACCTTGAACAAACTGTTTCACATAATCAATTTGCGCATCACTAATAATTTGCAAAGCAGAAGTATCTTCGACTAATGCTAAATAACTATTGATATCGGTTGAAACCTTGCCAATTGGTTTACCAACAAATTCACGGGTACCTTCGTGGTCGTCTCTTAACGCATTCGTAATATTTTTATCTGATTCAACTAATGCTTTTTTATTTTTAATATCAAAGATCGGGCGAGCTTCTGATTTACCAGAAATGACTTTCCAATTAGCTTTATCACCTTCAATAACTAAATCAACTACACCTAAATGACTTCCCCATTGTCCAGGCATTACTGCGGGCACATGATTGATATTTCCGGTACTAATATCAGTATTAGGCAATGATTTAAAATCCTCGCTAGGAAAGACCCCATGAGAATGACCAAACATAATAGCATTAATACCTTCAACTTGGCTTAAATAATAGACTGAATTTTCAGCTAAAGCCTTATATGGTTCGGCAGAAACACCTGAATGCGGAATTGCAACAATGATATTTGCACCTTGCTTTTTCATTTCAGGCACTAATTGTTTCGCGGTTTCAGTGATATCTTTAACAATTACCTTACCTTCCAAATTAAGTTTATCCCACTGCATAATTTGTGGTGGCACAAAACCAATATAACCGATTTTAATAGTGTGTTGTTTACCTTCTCTATCAACGACCGGTTTATCTAAAATAATATATTGCCTAAAGTAAGGTTTATTTGTTTTCGCATCAAAAACATTAGCATTAACATAAGGAAAATTAGCACCAGCTAGACTTTTTTGTAAAAAATCTAAACCAAAATTAAACTCATGATTACCGATGTTACCAACTACATAATCTAGCGTATTAAGTGCTTTATAAACAGGATGAGTCTCACCTTTGTTTAGACCTTTATTCAAAGCATAATCAGCCATTGGACTGCCTTGAATCAAATCGCCGTTATCAACTAAAACACTGTTTTTTACCTCTTTTCGTGCTTGATGAATTAAATTGGCTGTTTTAGCTAAACCAAAAGTATCAATGTACTGATCTTTGAAATAGTCATAATTCATCATATTACCGTGCAAATCGGTAGTTTCTATAATTCTTAAATCTACTGTTGCTGCTTGAAGTGAACCAGATATTAATAGGGTTAGTAGGATTAATCGGGTTTTATTCATATCAATCTCCTATTTCTCTGATGTTGTTAATCATTAACATATAATAAAACGAGATAATTCTTAAATCGTTCAATAATAGCAGGGTGATACTGCTGATCGTTGATTGCCTGTTGTAGACATTGCTTATCATTAATCGTAAAAAAGGCTAAAACGTCATTAAACAAACGTGATTTTTCGGTTGGTTCAATAAATGCAGCATCAATTCCACAAAGTGTAATATCAAACAGTTCCAATCGAGAAAAATGAAAAAAATGCTCAGCGAGCTGATATTCTTTCTCTATATCGGTGCCAAATATGCCTGCGTCATCGGTATTAAGCGTTATTCTAACCCCTCTATCATAAAGTTGTCGAATTGGGTGATTAAGAATATCACCATTTAACTTATTGACTAAAATACGATTACTAGTAAGCGCTATTTCTAAAGTGATCTTGTTATCAATTAAATTCTCAATCAACTTATCATCTTCAATGGCGGCGATACCATGTCCAATACGATTCGCGCCATGTTTAAGCGCTTGGATAATACTTTCAGCAGAATCAATTTCACCAGCATGATAAGATTTTTTTAAATTCAATTTAGAAGCAAGTTGATGGGCTTTTTCAAAATCATCAAAATGACCTGCTTTTTCATTACCTGCGATATTAAATCCGGTAATAAATGGGTGGGGGTTGTTCTCAATAAATTGCAGTGTATCGTATACCACATCGGCACCAAGATGGCGCACGCCAATCACATGGTATCTTACAGTAATATTATGTTCTTTTTGAACATCAATAATCGCTTTATCCATTTGATTAAGCGTTTGTTTAAATCTTTCTTGATCCCAAACTATTTTACCTTCGCTTTCCATGGCACAAATATGATAGGGAGACAAAAATAGCTCGCAATAGATTAACCCTTGCTTGGCATTTCTGCTTAAAAAATCGTAAGTAATTAGGTAATAATCGTCGGGATGTTTAACAAAATTAGAGACAGTATCATAAGTTTGGATAAATGAAACAAAATCGGATTCATCATAATTATATCGACCATTTTTATAATCGGTTGCATTATATTCACCGGGTCGATAGCACAATGAATCAGGAAAAGTCAGATGATTCTTATCGGCTAGTTTTTTTGCCATAAATGGTGTAATACTACCTTCCACATGCTCATGAAGTATAACTTTTGGGATTATTTGCTTATTCATCTAGTTCTAATCTGTTTAAGTATATGCTTATAGGGCACTTGTAAATTATTCATCAGACTAAAGTGATACAACTTTTACAAGCATTTTATTCTACCTTGATAAGACAATTATTTTCCATACATTTTGTGTGACTTATCAATTTCCTTGAAATCAAGTGGCAACAATAGACAGGCAACAAATTAGATGCCTGTCTATTGATGTGGCCAAATTGGTTAATTTAGTCTATCTATTTAATATTAACCTTGCCTTGAGTTTGGTATTAATTTCTGTTCTCAAGAGTATCATTCTTGAAAATAAAGACAAAAATAATAGCAAGTAATAAAGAATATCCTGCAAAAATTAACCAAATTGTACGCCAGTCAATGACACCATTTACAGTGTAAAGATCCACAACAACACCACTGATAGTTGAACCTAAATAAGCCCCAAAACCATTGGTCATAATCATAAATAAACCTTGTGCACTATTACGGATATCTGGTGAAACTGTTTTATCAACGTACATAGAACCTGAAATATTATAGAAATCAAATGCACAACCATAAACAATCATTGACAGAAGAAGTAACGTGAAACCTACAGGTGATGGATCGCCAAAAGCAAATAATCCAAACCGAGCAACCCATGCCAACATACTAATTAACATGACATACTTGATACCAAATCTTTTCATAAAAAATGGTACAAATAAAATAAATACAACTTCTGACATTTGTGAAATAGATAGCAATACTGACGGATATTGCACAACTAAACTATCAGCATATTCCGGAATACTTTTAAATGAAAGTAAGAACGGATTACCAAAAGTATTGGTAATTTGTAAAATACCACCAAGGAAGACTGCAAAGACAAAAAAGATAGCAATTCTAGGTTGTTTAAATAATACAAATGCGTCTAAACCTAAAGAACTTACAAGCGACTTTCTTTTTGACTCATCTTTAGCAATGACAATTAATGGCAATGTTAATGAATATAGGCTGAGTAAAATCGAACCGCCAGCTGCAATATAGAGCTGTACATTGCTTAATCCAACTTTTAAGAAACTAACAAGCCACATAGCAACAATGAAGCCGATAGTACCAAAAATTCTTATACTAGGGAATTGCGATATAACATCAAGACCTTCTGATTCTAAACAAGAATAAGAAATTGAGTTAGAAATCGCGATAGTTGGCATAAATGCTAAACAATGAATTAAAATTACCACGACCATCATAAATGGTGTTGTGACTGAAGCGGCAATAAAAAGGGTTATTGCGCCAAATAAGTGACAAAGCATGAATAAACGATTAGCAGGAATCCATCTATCTGCCACAACACCAAGCAGACCTGGCATAAATAAGGATGCTATGCCCATAGTACCATAAACTGTACCTACTGTTGTTCCAGTAAAATGCAAGGTCTCCATCATGTAAGAGCCTAAAGTTATAAGCCAGCTACCCCAGATAAAAAATTGCAAGAAAAATATAACTTTAAGTTTGAACTTAATATTCATTTCGTTTCCTTATTAAATGAGTTCTCTTCTAACCTATTAGATAAAATTAATGAATAAATAAAAATTGTTATTACTATCGATGCGTTAGTTATAACGTTAAACACATTTACTGATAAAATTGATTAATGACAGTCAATGTAAAACTTTTATTTCTTAAACAAAAAAAATGGCAGAAATTCTGCCATTAATTTAATCTGAATTGAGTAATACCGACTCTAACGCAACAGTAATCATCTCTTTGAAGCCTAGCTGGCGTTCTTCGGAAGACATCGCTTCGCCTTTTCGAATATGATCTGATACCGTACAAATCGCCAACGCTTTTGCGCCATATTCAGCCGCCACACCATAAATACCAGCAGCTTCCATTTCGACACCTAAAATATTGTATTTTTCCATGATATCGAAAAGATCAGGCTCAACGCTATAAAACAGATCAGCTGAGAAAATATTACCAACCTTCACATTAACATTTAAATCTTTAGCTGCATTAACTGCATTACAAACAAGATCAAAGTCAGCGATGGCAGCAAAATCATGATCTTTAAAACGCAAACGATTCACTTTAGAATCCGTACAAGCGCCCATACCAATAACAACATCACCAAGATTAACATTTGGACTAATTGCACCACACGAACCGATACGAATAATGTTTTTAACACCATAAAACTTAATCAATTCGGTTGTATAAATAGAACAAGATGGGATACCCATTCCATGCCCCATAACAGAAACTTGTTTACCTTTATACTGACCAGTAAAACCGAGCATTCCTCTTACATTCGTTACTTCTTTAGCATTATCTAAAAAAGTTTCGGCAATAAACTTAGCTCGTAATGGATCGCCGGGCATTAATACCGTTTGAGCAAAAGCACCATCGGCGGCGTTGATATGAGGGGTAGGCATTTAACTCTCCTGATTTATTACTAAAAAACGTCCTAAACAATTGCTATTTACGAATAAATGACTTGCCATAATCCATTGGTGACAAATCAAAATAATCAGCAACACTTTGACCAATGTCAGCAAATGTTTCACGATGACCTAATGATCCAGCTGGAACACTATCACCATAAACTAAAACTGGAATATGCTCACGAGTATGATCCGTACCAGGCCACGTTGGATCACAACCATGATCGGCACTAATAATTAAAAGATCGCCTGGTTCAATAAGGGCTAACATCTCAGGTAAACGGCGATCAAAATATTCTAAAGCCGCAGCGTAGCCTGCAACATCACGTCGATGACCATAAGATGAGTCAAAATCAACGAAATTGGTAAACACAATCGTGTTATCTTTCGCTTGTTTGATTTCTTCTAGCGTAGCATTGAATAAAGCCTCAATACCTGTAGCTTTAACTTTCTTAGTGATACCTACTTCGGCATAAATATCGGCAATTTTACCGATTGATACAACAGTACCCTGTTTTTCTTCAACCAGCTTTTTAATCATTGTTGGAGCTGGTGGTTCAACGGCTAAATCATGACGATTACCAGTACGCACAAATTCACCTGGCTTATTACCTAAAAATGGACGAGCAATAACGCGGCCGATATTATAATCGCCTTTATTAAGCTCATCACGAGCTATCTCACAAACCTCATAAAGTTTATCAAGACCGAAAGTCTCTTCATGGCAGGCAATTTGAAAAACAGAATCAGCAGAGGTATAAAAAATAGGTTTACCAGAAGCCATATGCTCAAGCCCAAGCTCATCAAGAATCACTGTACCTGATGAATGACAATCACCAAGATAACCAGGCAAGTTAGCACGTTTAACAATATTATCTAATAATTCTTTAGGAAAACTATTGGTAGTATTGGTAAAATAGCCCCAATCAAACAGAACGGGAACACCCGCGATTTCCCAGTGACCTGAAGGCGTATCTTTACCCGACGAAATCTCACTGGCAAAGCCATAAGCACCAATAACTTCACCTTCGGTAGCCATTCCTTTAGGGTATGAACCAGTTGATTCATAAGCGGCTTCTATCAAACCTAACTTTCCTAAATTAGGTAATTTTAATGGGCCTTGACGACCATGATCTGCATTACCTGAAGCACAAGCTTCGGCAATATGGCCTAAGGTATCAGAACCTTCATCACCATATTTTTTTGCATCTTCAGCACCGCCGATCCCAAAGGAATCGAGGATCATAATAAAAACTCTTTTCATAATTTCCTCTAAATCACAACTACCACTAAATATTGCAACAATCTTAAAACATAAAGTTATATAAAACCGTGATCGATAACTTATTTTTTAAATTTCATTAATAATAACGTCTACCACAAGGTTGAGTAAAATAGATTTTAACTAAATTTATAAAAAAGATCGTTTGGGTAGCTATAATACATGATAAAAAAAAACAAAAAAGGGAAAGTGTCCAATTTGTAGACTATTTGTCTAATCTTTTGACACATATATCAACCTAAAAGTAGTTAAGATCATTAAAAAAAATTTTAATGCATAAAAGATCGTTTTGCGTTGTGATAATATAGCAAATAAATAAACAATCGACACAATAGAATAAATTGCTTTATCAAAATAGATAAAGGCATTGATTTGATACTTTTAAATAAAAAAAGGCATAAAAAATGCCGAATAAAACTAATTTAATTGAATTTAAAAGTATTTCTAATAAAAGGTAGTCATTAATGAACCAAAAAATTCCTAACACATTTGCTTTAGATGTATATGCCAACCAAGTAGAAACAGTCGAAACTGTGGAACAGCTAATGCAAGTTTGGAAAACTAATACCGACAGTCAACCAATTATGATTATTGGACAAGGTAGTAATACACTATTTACTGAAAATTTTGCTGGTACAATCATTGTTAATCGAATTAAAGGATTAACTATAACCGAAACCCCAACACACTGGCATTTAAAAGTGGGTGCGGGTGAATATTGGCATGATCTAGTTGCTAACACCATTAATCAAAACATTCCTGGTCTTGAAAACTTAGCTCTAATACCAGGATGTGTAGGATCTGCACCAATTCAAAATATTGGCGCTTATGGCATTGAATTTCAAAAAGTAGCCGATTATGTCGAATTACTTGAATTTGCAACGGGTAAAATTATTCGCGTAACTGACGGCCAATATGGCTATCGTGAAAGCATCTTCAAACAAAAATATGCTAATGGTTATGCGGTTGTATATGTTGGCATCACATTACCAAAACAATGGAGCCCGGTGTTAACTTATGGTGAATTAAGGAATTTTGATCCAGAAAGTGTCACCCCAAGAATGATCTTCGACAAAGTGTGCGAAATCCGTCGTAGCAAACTGCCTGATCCTAATGTATTAGGAAATGGTGGAAGCTTTTTTAAAAACCCAGTAGTAGACAAAAAATTTGCTGATAAACTACTTGAAAAATATCCAACAATGCCAATATATCCACAAACAAATGATCAAATAAAATTAGCTGCTGGCTGGTTAATTGATCAGTGTGGTCTAAAAGGCTATCAAATTGGTGGTGCAGCAGTGCATCAACAACAAGCTCTTGTATTAGTCAATAAAGATAATGCGACAGCGCAAGATGTCGTTGCGTTAGCGCGTTATATCATAAATGCAGTATTACAAAAGTTCTCGGTGCACCTCTCGCCTGAAATTCGATTTATGGGCGCAACTGGTGAGATTGACGTGGATAAATTTCTATAACGTAAATAACGTTTATTAGACAATAAAACAGCTTATATACAACAAAATTATGAAACATTCGTATTCATTTCCTATTTTATTAACAAGTTTATTATTTGTAACCATCGCCTTATCGGCACTTAATACCCAAGTGCCACTTTGGCTAGTACGTGAACATTTTTCACTAGGACAAATAGGTTTAGTCGGCTCAAGTTACTTTACAGGTAACTTAGTGGGAACGATTATGGCAAATTGGTTTATTAGCCGATTTAACGCCAGATTCACTTACACCTATAGTTGTATTATCTTTGCGATTGCAACTATTGGATTAAGCTTCTCAATGGATTTTTACAGTTGGGCGATATGGCGATTTTTTGTTGGTATTGCCTGTGCTGTTACTTGGGTGGTCATCGAAAGTTGCATATTAGTCACGGGAACAGTTCGTACCCGTGGTAAAATGCTGGCGGTATATCTAACGACCTACTACTTAGGTACTGTTTTAGGGCAAGCATTGCTCCAATACTTTCCACAAAACGTGCTCTATTTTGGTCTAGTTATTGCTGTATTGATGGGACTGGCAATTTTATTTATATTACTAACCCATTACAAATTACCGAAAAAGAAAAAAAGCAGTTTCAACATCATTCCCATGATATTGTATAAACCTTCTCGAGTTGGTTTAATTGGTTGTGCGATTGCAGGTATGTTAATTGGGTCACTGTACTCCCTAATGCCTGCATACTACTCACATCTAGGTTATACAGATAACCAAGTCGCCAATTGGATGGTTTTACTAATCCTTTCAGGTGTGATTGCGCAAATGCCTGCCAACTGGTGTGCAGACAAATTTGGTCGTCGCATTGTTTTATTGGTTGAATCAATCTTAATGATGATAGCTTGTTGTTTACTGATATTTAACCTCTATGGCGTATTAGCTATCATTTTACTTGGTGCGACCATTTACACTATCTACCCAATCTCAATGGCGTGGGCTTGCTCATGTGTTCGCAAACAAGAAATTGTATCAATGAATCAAGCTATGCTATTAACCAATACACTTGGTAGCCTAGTTGCGCCAGCGATAATTGCCTTTATAATGGACACATTTAACAATACCTATTTATTTATTAGTTTTGCTATAATTTCGCTTTACTTTATTGTTTTATTATCACTTAAAAAGTGAGGGTATAATGCGCAGTAACCAAAATCCATTGAAATTAATCAATATATTAGCTGATGGACAGTTTCACTCCGGTGAAGAACTTGCCAACCAATTTGGAATAACGCGAGCTGGCATCAACAAATATATCAAAGTGCTACGGGAATGGGGGATCACCTTATCGTCTGTGCAAGGTAAAGGTTACTGCTTAGCATCACCCATAGATCTACTTGATAAAGTTAAAATCGACAAAGACTATGGTGCTGATAGTCATGTGGAAGTACTGCCTATCATTGAATCAACCAACCAATATCTATTAGATAATATTGAAAAATTACAAACTGGCGACAGTTGTGTTGCTGAGTTTCAATCTAAAGCGCGAGGCAGGCGAGGGCGACAATGGTTTGCACCATTTGGCAGTAATCTCTATTTCTCAATGTATTGGCGACTTGAACAGGGCATCGCAGCAGCCATGGGGCTAAGCTTAGTCGTTGGTGTTGTGATAGCCGATACGTTACGAGAAATCTCTGGGCAAGATATTAAAGTAAAATGGCCAAATGACCTCTATCTTAATGACCAAAAACTTGCAGGCATATTAGTTGAACTTGCAGGCAAAACGGGAGACTGTGCGCATGTTGTTATTGGTGTTGGAGTCAACCTAATGATGAATAATCCCGATACAACTATCGTCAACCAAAAGTGGGCTAATTTAGGTAAAGTTGATCGCAATTTATTAGTGGCAAAAGTTGCGAAAAATCTAAAATTAAAACTTCGAGACTTCGAACAACATGGACTAACACCGTTTCTTAACGATTGGCAACGACTCGACAATTTTGTAGGGCGTCCTGTTAAATTATTAATTGGTGACGATGTAATCCGTGGCGCAGCCAAAGGTATCAATGAACAGGGTGCGTTACTCTTAGACCAAAATGGCAAAACGAACGCATATATTGGTGGCGAAATCTCATTACGTAGTGATGAGTAAAATATCTACCGGTAATTGATTAACATGAATTACCGCAAAGTATATCTTATGAGCGGGAATAAATCGGTACAATAGGTAAGCAGCAAAAAATAATGCAGCTCTAAATCCCTTTTTATCTTGACTTAACCATTTAATAAATTTCAAATTATATTGATAATCTCGCCTTAAACCAACTGTTTAAAAAAGCACAAAAAAAATTGGTGGAATTTTTTATTTTGGTATTTTAATTAATAAACAATAGGTTATAATTAGGGTGTTCCCTATATGCATAGGGGTAAACCCCGTCATTATCTATTGGGAACAACCCGAATTAAGTGTTCCCTATATGCATAGGGATAAACCGTTCATACCAATCAGCCAATCGGCTTTGTCTCGGTGTTCCCTATATACATAGGGATAAACCGCATCGATCGAGCAAGTAAAAAATTAGACGAGTATTCTCTATAAGTAGCGATAAACGATTTGTATATGAATCGCAGTGGTTAACTCCAAATCGTTCCATTTAAATAAGGATTTACCAGAAGGGATTGCGTACAGCATCCCTTCTTTAATAGGTTTAAGAATAAAAGATAGATTACGCCATTATAAAAAGTTCGAAAACTTATCCTTTAAAAAAACAGTTAAAATAAGCTGTTCACCCTTATTTTTTAACCTTAAGCAATCTTAACGCATTGGCTGTAACAATCGCTGTGGTACCCGAATCGGCTAATACTGCAAGCCAAAGCCCAGTAATACCAAACAAACTAGTAATTAAAAATACCAACTTAATTCCTAAGGCAATTGTAATATTTTGTTTGATATTACGATTAGCGAAGCGAGTTAAACGTATTAATTTAGGTAAACTTAATAAACTATTTTTGGTTAAAGCGGCATCGGCTGTTTCAAGTGCAACATCAGTACCACTACCCATAGCAATACCGACAGTTGCAGCCTTCATAGCAGGAGAATCATTAATTCCATCACCAATCATCGCAATAGACGTATGTTGACCTATTTTTTCGATTTCTGCTAGCTTATCTGCTGGCAACAACTCAGCACGATAATCTATACCCAATTGTCCTGCAATTGCTTTTGCTGCACGTTGATTGTCGCCGGTTAACATCAATGTTTGTAAACCAAGTTGCTTAAGCTCAGTTATAGCAGCTAAAGCATCACTTCGTAGCACATCTTGCAAAGCAATAATCCCCAACAACTGCTGATGGGTTGTAACCACCACAACGGTCTTACCACCATTTTCGAGTTGAGTGATAGTTTCAGCATCTTTAGCACTTATAGCCGTTGATACGGTTTCAATCTTATTAGGAGATACAATAAAGTAAATTTGTTGATCTAATTCACCTTGAATCCCAACGCCAGCAATCGCCTTACGATTTTGGGCTTCTTCAAAATGGATCTGTTTTTGCTTAACATAATCAACTAAAGCCTTAGCTAAAGGATGGTGTGATCCACTTTCAATCGAGGCAACAATTGTTAACAACTCCTCGCTAGAACAATGAAGATTAATGACATCAGTTACCTGTGGCTTACCCTCAGTTAATGTTCCTGTCTTATCAAATGCCACCATCTTAATTGAGCCAATATGCTCAAGTGCTGCTCCGCCCTTAATCAACACCCCATGTTTGGCTGCGGTTGACAAAGCCGACGTAATAACAGCGGGGGTAGATATCACTAATGCACAAGGACAACCAATTAACAACAACGTCAATCCTCGATAAATCCAAGTATACCAATCGGCACCCGTCAACAATGGTGGAATTATTACCACCAAAAACGCAAATAGCGTAATTGCTGGAGTATAATAACGACTAAACTTATCGATAAAACGCTCAATAGGCGCTTTACGATCTTCGGCATCCTCAATCAATTGCAAAATCCGATCAACGGCATTTTGTCCTGATTCCGAAATTACCTTGAGTTGAATAGTATTATCCACCACTAATGACCCTGCTAAAATTTTATCACCACTTAAATAATTAACTGGAATCGACTCACCTGTTAATGCGCTCTCATCAATGCTGGCTTGTTCGCTAACCAAAATAACATCAGCAGGTAATCGTCCACCAGATGAAATTTCAATAATATCATTAGGTTTTAACGTATGGCTGGCAACTGTTTTTCTTTTACCATCAATAATAATCACCGTTTCATCAGGCATCAATTCTACTAGTGACGAAATTCCTTTTTTCGCCTTACTCGTTGCAAAGCCCTCGAGCATCTCACCGATCATAAATAAAAAGATCACCATGGTAGCTTCTTCCGCTGCTCCAATAAACAGCGCACCAAGAGCGGATATACTCATTAACGACTCAATTGCAAATGGAGTGCCACTACGGGTTAAAACAATCGCCTCCTTCAAAATGGGGATAATTCCAACAATAGCAGTCACAATAAAGGCATATTCGCCAGCTGTATGATTCACCAACAAAATAAGATAACTTACTACAATTAAAGTACCTAAAACGGCTAACGGAATAAATGCTTTTTTATCAAAATTATGTGAATGTTCGTGGTGATGGGATTGGTTAGGTGATGCCTCAAAAATTGGGGTATAACCTAATTCTACGACTTTATCTTCAATCATCTTTATTACCGCATCATCATGCTTTGGAACAAAAACGATTAACTTTTCGGTTGAAAAAATAATTTTGGTTTGATTAATATTGGGCAGTGTCTTAACACTGTTTTCGATTTTACTTGCGCAATGTGCGCAATCCATACCTTGAATTTTCCAAGTTAATTTAACGCCTTGGCAACTCCGCTCAGGCTCTTCGGGAGGATCTTCAATCTCATGTCCATGTCCATGATTATGTCCATCACAAGATACTGTTGGACTTTCGTTATGAGAATCATGCATATGATTATGTGCAATATTATGACAATCTCCATGACAATGGTCGTGATTATCGTGATGGGATTGCGTAGATTTGTTATTATATAACATAACGTTACCTCTATTCGTGGATGATTTTTATTGTACGCTCAAAAAAACAAAAAGAAATATTTTTAACCCACTTTTCTAAAAAAAGTTGAGGAGTGGAGTTTTTGAAGTCATAAATTACGTTTAAACATTATTAAATGATCAAAATCGCTAATTTCAAAAATTAGAATAAATTAATAGGATCATTAATTACATTTTTAAAGATTTGTAATTTTAATATATTCAATTAAAACAGCGTATAGTGAATTATTATTTAGATCTTTTTTAGATCGTCTTTACGAAAGTTAACACAATTGAGTGAAAAAAAGTGTTGCATCGTGTTTTTCCAATCACTATACTTTTTACACGGTTTTAGCTAATAGGCTAAAATTTGACAAAAAAGTATAAAATTGCAAATTAATCAAAAAATTACTTGACAGGGTAGTCTAAAATGCATTATAATTTTCAACAGGCAACAGGCAACAGGCAACCTGGCCGACCTATCTTTTAAATTCGTCTAAGTTCAGCACCCAGTTTAAATTTTTCACTAAAACTTACTTTTCCACTCAATCGAGTGAAATTCTGCGAATTTTTGCGCGATCCTTTTTTCGATCCTTCCATTTTCCGAAATTATCCCGACAGATTGTTTTTTTCGTGGCGGTTTTTCTTCCTTTTTCGAGTCAGGCATTGACTTCACAGACTACAAAAAATCAGATTCAGGGGAGTGCGCCGTATTTAACCTTAGACGAAGGACGCACACGTTTAATAACCACAAGCGGCTTGCTTGGGATTACTTTATCTAATGGCTCAAAATACACACCTTCAAATAATACTTCATCTTCTTCAAGACCAATTGAGTTGCCTAATGCCGGTGAGAGTTTTGCTGATATAGATATGTTGATCCCTACTGATACTAATTCAGTCGCTTTAAGCGCTCTTATTGGTCCTCCTAATAATTATTGGGGGGATGATGATGGTGATTTTGATGTTACTGCTACAGGTAGTTTAAATTTATCTATTGTTGATAAAAATAATCAAGCTGTATCACGTAATTCCGTGTTAACGACTTGTAATTCTCCTTATAAGGTTACGTTATCCAGTACTAACGGCACATTAGCTACTCATTACGGGTTTCCTAATCGTAGGGATTTCAGTGAAAGTAGTGTGACTTATTACGTTATTCCTAAGGTTACGCCTGTGGTTTGTTTTGCTCGGCCTAATTTAATGTATGGTAAGCGTGGTGATGATAGGATTCACCCATCTATTGATTTTGCTGGTCCGTCTTCGATGTGGGACCCTGCTAATGGTTTTCTTACTCAAAAAACAGACCAATCTTCTTACGGTCAAAACTTTCCTACTACTGGTCTTCATGGATTGTACTTTGATTTACTCATTACTGGTAGTAGTCAACCTTTGTCTTGGTCTCCGGTATCTCATGGTGGTATTACTGCTACAATGTCTAATTCTACTGCTACAAGCGTACGCGTTACTTTAACTGGTCCTTTCGCTACTTCATCCCATATTAATTCAGACAATCCTGATCGTATTTCTACACCTTCTTTGCCTCAGACATTCGAGTTGGTAGGTCGTGACGGTCAAGGTAATCCTGCCGTTAAATATGGTTTTAGATTAAAGCAATGGTTCGTCAAAGGAGGTTCTGAGTATTTTCACTTTAAACCATATTCTAATATTTTATCTTGGTGTAATAGTCTAGGTTATCGCCTTCCTAAGGTAAAGGACTTAACCAATTCATCTTGTCCTAATAAGCAAACCGACCCTTTTTGTAACTATTATGTCAGCGCCACCCCTTCCTCATCAGGTGCACATTACATGCGTCATATAGGTTCTGGCTTTATTACTGAGTGGGGTTTTATGAACGATTATTCTGGTGTTGGATTCAACTTCGATTCGGTATGGACTAGTGACATCATCGCTACTAATGGCATAGCGTTTGTCGTGGACGCATTCGACGGTCGTCCGCATGATAACTACTTCTTAGCGCTCGGTCTTTGTACCTATCCTTAGTATTTATTTCTTCGACCTTAATTCTTAGGGCAGGGTGGGGAAAGATAATATTAAGTTATTAAAATTAAGCTGACTCTCAATGTTGCTGAACTATAAAAAATCGATTTTGTGGCTAAGCGACGCTTCAATTACCCGCTTCGGCGGGTTTATTTTTTTAGGTATTTTATCTTAAAAAAAGTTAAGAAAAGGGGTTTTGGGGGTTCTAAATTCTGCTTTGCAATGTTGCCTCAAGTAAATAATTCCGCTTTAAACTGTGGCGTTTTTCAGTAACCGTTTTTACATCAAAAAAAGTTGAGGAGCGGGGTTTTTGAGGTTCTAAATTTTATTAAAAAAATTATTAGAATATCAAAATTACTAAATTTCTTATTCAAAGCTCTAGAATAAAATTTTCAAGGATCAATAAGCTTAATTTTAAAAAATTGTAATGATGATATATTCAATTAAAATAGCATATAACCGGTTATTTTTTAGATCCTTTTCAGATCCTCTTTACGAAAATTAACGTAATTGAGTGAAAAAAAAGTGTTGCATCGTGTTTTTCCAATCACTATACTTTTTACACGGTTTTAGTTAAGTGACCAGAAATTGAGTATTAAGTATAAAATTCCAAATAAATCAGAAAATTACTTGACAGGATTGTCGAAAATGTTTTATAATTTCCAACAGGCAACAGGCAACAGGCAACTTGGCCAACCTCTAATTTAAATTCGTCTAATTTCAGCTTCCAACGTTCATTTTACACCGAGATTTATTTTTCCACGCAATTATGTGGAATTCTGCGAATTATCGCGCGATCCGCTTTTCGATCCTCTTATTTTTTTAAATTATCTTGGTGGGTTTTTTTAGGTTCGGTTATTTTACATCCTTTTTCTAGCTTCGCATTAACTTCACAGACTACAAAAAATCCGATTCAAGGTAGCGCGCCTTATTTAACCTTTGATGGTGGTCGTACTCGTGCTGTTGATACTAATGTTCTGCTTGGGATTACGTTATCTAATGGTGTTAAATACACGCCTTCAACTAATACTTCCTTTACAACGCCAATCGTGTTGCCTGTTGCAGGTCAAAGTTTTGCTGATATTGGTATGTTGGTTCCAGCTTATACTAATTCAGTTGCTTTAAATTCTCTAATCGGTCCGCCTTATAATTATTGGGGAGATGATGATGGAGATACTGACGTTACCGCTACTGGTAGTTTAAGTTTATCTATCGTTGATAAATATAATCAACCCGTCACACGTCATACTGTTCCAGATATTTGTAAGGCGCCTTATCAGGTTAAATTAACCAGCACTGACGGTACATTGAGTACTCGTTATGGCGTTCCAAGGAGTCGTAGTTTTAGCGCAAGTAATGTTACTTATTATATCAATCCACAAGCAAGGGCTGTGGTTTGTTTTGCTAGACCTAATTTAAAGTATTTTTTAATTAATGAACGTGATTATTCTAATGAAGTCCGTGGTCCTGCTTCTATTTGGAATGAAAATAAGGGCTTTTTAACTCAATCAACTAATCCGTCATCTTATGGTTTAAATTTTCCAACTACTGGCGCTAACGATTTGTATTTTGACTTAGACATTGCTGGTAGTAATGAGGCTTTATCTTGGGCTCCTGTTTCACATGAAGGCATCACTGCTACTATGACAAATTCATCAAGAACAGGTGTTCGAGTTACATTAACACGTTACGGTTTAAATAGTCTATTTAGACCATCTTTACCCCAGACTTTTGAATTAGTTGGTCGTGACGGTCGTGGTAATGAAGTTGTTAAGTATGGTTTTGTGTTAAAGCAGTGGTTCTATACCTATGATAAACGTTATACTTATGATAAAGCATTATCTGGCTGTAGTGACCTACGTTTACGTTTAGCTACGGTTAAAGATTTAACTAATGCCTCTTGTAATGGGTTAAATGTTAATAGTGAATGTATAAGAGCAGTCGGCGCAATACCTTCATCACCGAATAATTACTTTCAGCGTATAATTGGCGCAGGATTCTTTAGTGAGTGGGGCACAATGGGCCTATATTCTAAAGCTAATTTTGGATTCGATGACTACTGGACTAGTGAGGAAAAAGGGCATATGTTACCGGGAAAAAGCCGTAAATATACTGTTAATCCAAGAAATGGCTCGGTAGGTGCTTCTCTATTTTCATCGAATTACTTTACAGGTCTGATGGTTTGTGTCTGGCCTTAGCCTTTTTATTTTTTGAACGAGGGAATAAGTGCCAGGAACTATAGTGTTAAAAAGTATAGCTTACTTGAAGAGTCAACGATGAAATGCGATTTTGTAGAGATGCTTGAATTACTTGATATGTGGATTAAATTCTAGACGTTTTAAAAAAAAAGTTGAGGAGCGTGGTTTTTTAAGCCTTAAATCTACCATTTATTATTACATTTATAGTATTAATGTTGATGGATTGTTTAAAAAGCCTTTATTTAAATACGCCTATATTCCCACTAATTTTAGGGGTATAATTGATGCACTTAATTTCATGGTAAATCGGCTTTTATGACTTCTTCATTCCTTCGAAAATCGGGTGTTGTTTTTGGTGCTTTTTTAGTAGCAACCTTTATTATTGGGGTGGCTGGTGCTTTGCAATCACCTACTTTAAGTCGTTTTTTATCGTTTGAAGTTGGCGCTGACCCTCGCTTAGTGGGGGCGTTTTATTCGATTAATGCGTTAGCCAGTATTATTGGTAGTTATCTGTTAGCTAAGTATTCAGACAATAAGGGTGATAGGCGTAAGATTGTTATTTTTTGTTGTTTGATGGGGTTGGCAAATAGTCTGACTTTTGCCTTTTCACGCAACTATTATGTCTTAATTACTTTGGGCGTATTTTTTGCTGCATTAGCGTCCGCTGCGATGCCACAGATTTTTGCTATGGCGCGTGAGTATGCAGAAAAGAGTGGACGTAATGCGGTTGCCTTTAATTCTCTGATTCGTGCACAGTTGTCATTAGCGTGGGTGATTGGCCCCCCATTATCTTTTGCTTTGGCGATCAAGTACGGTTTTACCATCATGTATTTGTGTGCAATGTCGATGTTTATTATTTCGATGATTGTGGTAGCAATCTATTTACCACCCATTGAAAAAAAGGTTATCAGTTCGTTTACTGCTAATGAGTTAGCGGTGGCAAACCAATCAATTTTTACTAATCGTAATGTCATGTGTTTGCTAATTTCTACCATTTTTATGTGGACCGCTAATATGATGTATATCATCGATATGCCGATTTATGTAGAAACGGTTCTGCACTTATCTGATTCATTACCTGGTGGGTTGATGGGGTTAGCGGCAGGGATTGAAATTCCTATTATGATTATTGCGGGTTATTTGGTCCCCGTGTTAGGTAAGCGAAATCTATTTTTTATCGCTATAATTTGCGGAATTTTGTTTTATGTTGGGATGATTCTTTTTAAAGATTCAACCATGTTATATGTGTTGCAACTTTTTAACGGGCTGTTTATTGGGATTGTTGCTAACATTGGTATTATCTATTTCCAAGATTTGCTACCAACTCGTATGGGCGTGGCTTCAACGCTATTTAATAATGGTATTATTTGCAGTGTCATTTTAGCTGGTATCATTCAAGGTTTTGTTTCACAAGCTTACGGGCATGAAGTGATTTATTGGATTGGTTTAGTGATGGTGACGATTTCGTTTTTATTCTGTGCTTTAGTGAAGAAATAATTTATTTACGTCTTCCTGAGTGATTTAGGAAGACGTATAGACAATATCTAAGTATTATACTTTAAACGTTGCTTTTATTTTTTGATATAACGCGTAATTAGTACGTTCATAATTTAACGGTGTAATAGCAATATAACCATCATTAGCTGCATCAAGCTCTTTGTCGATATCAACCTTTACACTTTGGTTACGTTTAGCTCTAAACCAAAAGTAGTCATGACCTTCTGGATCTTGAGTTTCTGCAATAACAAATTGGCTTACATCCGGCTCGCCCTGTTTTGTGATTTTTATCCCTTTTATTTGATCGGCTTGGCAATTAGGGAAGTTGATATTGAAGCAAGTCTTATCTGAAAGGGGATAGAGTTGTCTGATTATCGATTCAGCAAGATGAGTTGAACAGTGCCAATTGGTTGGTGTGTTATCTTCACTGCTGACTTGACTTAGCGCCATGGCTGGCACGCCTAGCGTCATTGCCATCATTGCTGCCCCCACTGTGCCCGATAATATTGTTTCAAATCCCAAATTAGATCCATTATTAATTCCTGACAGCACGAGATCGGGTAATTGATTAGCCATTAGTGATTTTATGGCAAATAGTGAGCAGTCAGCAGGGGTGCCGTAGACTGCGTATTCTGTATTGCTACGTTTTTGAACGCGAAATGGCGACTTTAAACTAACTGAACAAGAAACGCCACTTTGATCAACAACAGGTGCGACAATCCAAACTTCGTTTGCTATGTTTTCAGCCACGCTTTTTAAAATCTGAATTCCAGGGGCATCAATGCCATCATCATTGACTAAAAGTACTCGGTTGACTAATTTTTTTGACATATTGGTTCCTTTTTTATATTTCCTTATTGAATAAATGTATTGCACTGATCCATCGACCCACTGTCATAACCACGTTTAAACCATGTATAGCGTTGTTTTGATGTACCATGAGTAAAGCTATCAGGAACAATATAACCATTATTTTGTTGTAGGCGATCATCGCCAATTGCTTGCACAGTATTGAGGGCTTGCTCAATATCACCCGCGTCTAAAATATTTTTCACGCCATTGCCCCATAATCCCGCATAACAGTCAGCTTGTAATTCAAGTTTGACCGACAATTGGTTACGGATTAGTGTAGATTGATTTTGCGATAATTGTTCAACTTTATTAAATGTGCCAAGTAAATTCTGTACATGGTGCCCAACTTCGTGTGCAATAACATAACCTTGTGCAAAGTCACCTCCGCCACCTAGGCGTCTTTTCATCTCTTGATAAAATGATAAGTCAAGATAAACCGTTTTATCGAGATTGCAATAGAATGGTCCCATCATGGCTTGCCCGGTGCCACACATGGTTTGGGTTGCTCCGTTATAGAGTACAAGTTTAGGGGGAATATAGGTTTTGCCTAATTTTTGGAATTGTTCGCGCCAGAAATCTTCGGTACTTGCTAATATTACTGAAGTAAATTTATCTGCATCGTTAGGTTGGGTGTTGTCAATCTGGCTTGTTGATGTGGAATCATCCAAATCAATCACATTGCTGTCGAGCAAACCAGTTAAATCAACGCCATAGTAGCCTGCCACTAATACAACAACAAATAAAACAATTTTACCTTTACCACCAATTGGGATGCGTGTCCCAATATCACTTCCTGATTGTGAGCGGCGATCTTCAATGTTATCACTCTCTCTTTGGTCTCTCCATCTCATAGGGAATACCTCATCAGTTTTGGTAACATCATTCTAAAGGATAATAGATGAGGTTACTAGCACTACTCATCATAAAAAGAGGATGTGATAAATGGGTTATTTTTGCTTTTTTTAGGTATATAATTCTTACCTATACCGCATCAATTGAATAAGTAAAATTGGTGTGATTAAATTTAAAACCTCATCTGACTCGCATAATTTGATTTAGTTTATCTTTGGCATGGTAGCCGGTTATTTATTTTTATATTAATGAATTTTAAAGGCGGTACTTCATGGCACAATCGAATAATAAACCTTTGGATATTGATGATATTCCTATCATTAATGACAATCAGCTAAAAAAAGCCACTTGGGCATCGGCGTTTAGTAATGCTATTGAGTGGTATGATTTTGGGGTATACAGTTTTGTGGCGTATATTATTGGGCAGGTGTTTTTTCCTCATGTTTCACCTAGCGTGCAGATTATTGCTGCGTTATCGACTTTTTCTATTCCTTTTTTTGTTCGCCCTTTAGGGGGGATTATTTTTGGTTTAATTGGTGACAATATTGGTCGCCAAAAAGTGCTATCTATCACTTTAGTGATAATGTCGTTAAGCACATTTTGTATTGGGTTGATTCCAACTTATGAGACGATTGGTATCACTTCGCCTGTGTTGCTGTTGATTGTTAAATTAGCCCAAGGGTTTTCAATCGGTGGGGAATACTCTGGCTCAGCAACGGTAGTTGCCGAATATTCGCCCGATCGTAAACGTGGTTTTATTGGTGGTTGGCTTGATTTTGGTTCAATGGTGGGTTTTATAATTGGTGCGGGGCTAGTGGTGTTTTTATCAATGTTACTCAGTCAATCGGCGCTATTTAGTTGGGGCTGGCGAATTCCGTTTTTAATAGCCTTACCGCTTGGGATCATTAGCTTTATCCTACATCATATTTCAGAAGAGACGCCAACTTTCCAACAACACCTTGAAGCCAGAGAGTCGCAAGATAAGGCTGAATCAACACTAAAAAAAGTTGTCGGTAAATATTGGCAGCATATTTTAATTTGTGCGGGGTTGGTTATTGTAACAAATGTCTCGTTTTATCTGTTGCTAACGTATATGCCTAGCTATTTAGCACATAATTTGAATTATGATACTGAACACGGTTTGCTTATTATTATTGCGATTATGGTCGGGATGTTAATTATTCAACCTATTATCGGGTTATTAAGTGACAAGGTGGGTCGTAGGCCTTTCATTTTAATTGGAAGTATTGGTTTATTGCTATTATCTTATCCTGCATTTATGTTAATTAATAGCCAACAAATACCTTTGGTTTTTTTAGGCGTATTTATTTTGGCTCTGTTTATTAACTGCTTTACTGGAATCATTACCTCAATATTACCCGCAATGTTTCCAACTAATATTCGCTATAGTGCTATTGCAAGCATTTTCAATGTTGCCATTATTATTGCCGGGGTAACACCAACATTTGTGGCATGGCTTGTTGAATCAAGTGGTAATTTATATATGCCCGCTTACAATTTAATGTTAACAGGATTCATTGGTGTGATTACTGGGCTTGCTATGCATGAAACTGCAAATAAACCTTTACACGGCACTAATCCAACCGCAGCCAATCGAGACGAAGCGCAATCACTTCTATCTGAACATTTTAATTCCATTGAAGAGGAAGTTGAAGATATCGATGAGCAGATCGAGGCGCTACAAAATAAGCGACAAGAACTTGTCGATCAACATCCTAAATTGGATTAGTTAACTTTTTCCATCGCCTAAAATTAGTTTATAAAAGTTGAGGAAAGGGTGCTAAAGCTATTAAGCGCCCAACGTTTTACTCACTATTGGCTAAAATTGTTTAATATAAAATTATATTTTATACTGGATCGATTTTTTTACTTAGTAACGGCAAAGGAATGTTTAAAGTCACTTTTGAGCAATTTATTTATTTAAGGATTGTGGAATTAATCTTCGTATTGTTTTTTATAATGATTAATATACTCAATACTTTTGATGCCTATTTAAAAAAAAGAGAAAGTCAAAAGCGAAAGACGCCGAAAAAAATATTCAAAACCGATGTTCCATTAATTAAGTCTGTACAAGAATTTAAAAAATTAAAAAAGAGTAAATATCAACGCCACAAATTTAGTTTTCTGTGGAAGTGTTTCTATCGAATAAAGGATTTCTTTAGAAAAAAAAGTTGAGGAGCGGGGTTTTTGAAATATTAAAATCGCTCATTTTTATATCTTTTCTAATATCAAACCATGGTCATTTTATATAACTTTTTTTATTCTAAGCAAGTCTATTTTTAACTGGCTGTTCATCATTTTTTTATAAGCATGTTATTGAGAATTTATTCTAAAAACGTTAACTTTTTCGTCTGGAAAATAGGTTAACTATTTTTTCCTTTTTTTTGATTATTTTTAGCTTTTTGTGTCAGTTTTGATATTTAGCGCTATAAAGTTTACTCCCCTCTTTTCAATAGATTATATTGGTTATAATATACCCAAAATTGGTTGAATTTACTTATAATAATTCAAAGAAGGGAAGATAAAATGGTTGCAAATAGTACATCAGATCTGATAACAAAATTAAAAAATATTGTTGGTGATAAATATACCTTAACTGATCCAAATCGGACTTTACCTTATCGTCAAGGTGCGCGTTTTGGTGTAGGTGATGCATTAGCTGTTGTTATTCCAGGCACGCTTTTAGAACAGTGGGAAGTTTTAAAGGCTTGTGTTGAGGCGGATGTGATTGTCATTACACAGTCTGCCAATACGGGATTAACTGGTGGTTCTACTCCTGATGGTAATGATTATGACCGGCCAATTGTTATTGTTAGTACTCGTCGATTAGATGGGATTCAAGTGATTGAAAATGGTGATCAGGTGGTCTGTTTACCGGGTAGTACGTTATTCCATTTAGAAAAAGAGTTAAAGAAATATCACCGTGGTCCTCATTCTGTGATTGGCTCGTCTTGTATAGGTGCTTCGGTTTTAGGTGGCGTTTGCAACAATTCTGGCGGTGCTTTGATTCAACGTGGTCCTGCTTATACGCAAATGGCGGTATTTGCCCAGTTGGATGAGCAAGGTCAGCTACATTTAGTCAACCATTTAGGGATTGAATTGGGTGACACACCAGAAGCAATTTTAGAAAATTTACAAAAACGTGCTTATACCGATAACGATGTTAACCCTAATGCTGGTTTAGGCCATGATCACCATTATTGTGATCATGTACGACAAATCGATGCTGATACACCCGCTCGATATAATGCCGATCCAAGTCGTCATTATGAAGCGTCAGGTAGTGCTGGTCGATTGATGGTTTTTGCGGTGCGGTTAGATACTTTTCCTTTAGAAGAAAAGACCGCGGTATTTTATATTGGATCTAATGATACCAACGAGCTGGATGATATTCGTCGTCATATTTTAGGAACTTTTAAGCATCTGCCAATTTCAGGTGAATATATTCATCGTGATGCGTTTGATATTGCAGCGGTATATGGCAAACATCTATTTTTAGCTATTCAGAAATTGGGTACCGATACGATCCCTCGTTTGTATGCATTTAAGAATGTTGTCGATCGTATTGTGAGAAAAATTCCTTTCTTCCCTAACAGTTTTTCTGATTGGTTTGCGGTGAATGTGTGTAAGTTGTTACCTAAGCATTTGCCAAAATCGATGCGTGATTATCGTGATCGCTATGAGCATCATCTCATTTTGAAAATGTCTGATGACGGCATTGCCGAAGCTGAGGCATTTTTGAAGGAGTATTTTGCAGATAGTGAGAAACGTAGTGGTAGTTATTTCCGTTGTAATGATAAGGAAGCTGAGGCCGCTATGTTACACCGCTTTGCAACAGCCGGTGCTGCTACGGTTTATCGTAATGTTCATACTAAGACTGTTGAGGATTTGGTCGCTCTTGATATTGCTTTGCGTCGTAATGATAAGGAGTGGTTCGAAACGTTACCAGAAAGTATTAGTCAGCATTTTATTCATAAGCTGTATTATGGCCACTTTTTCTGTTCAGTGTTCCATCAAGACTATTTGGCCAAAAAAGGGACTGACTGTACTAAGATGAAAGAGGAGATGTTGGCGATACTTGATCAGCGTGGAGCACAATATCCGGCCGAACATAATGTTGGTCATTTGTATCATGCTAATTCTGATTTGAAAAATTTCTATCACGAGTTAGATCCAACTAATAGCTTTAATCCGGGTATTGGTAAAACATCTAAAAAGAAATTTTGGAAATGATTTGGAAACTAAACTGAACATTAAAACCGCCATTATTGAATTAATGGCGGTTTTTTATTTAGAGTAATTTTTTTAGTTGATAGATTGCTTCTAACGCTTGTTTTGGCGTTAATGCATCTGGATCGAGCTGTTGTAGAGCTAGCTCGACTTCTGATGGTTCAGTATCACTGATCAAGGTCAGTTGTGAGCTTTCAATATGGCTGTCAGCTGTTGAGAGAACTTCTAGCTCTTTTAGCTTCTGTTTGGCTCGTTTTAATATCGTTTTAGGCACACCGGCTAATCCTGCCACAGCTATACCAAAACTTTTGCTCGCTGCACCTTCGGATACTTCATGAATGAAAGCGACAGTATTGTCGTGTTCAATCGCGTCAAAATGGATGTTGTAGACACCTTGTATCTGTTGAGGTAGTTGCGTTAGTTCAAAATAGTGGGTTGCAAATAGTGTCATTGCTTTGATTTCGTTAGCCAAATTTTCAGCACACGCCCAAGCTAATGAGAGACCATCATAGGTTGATGTTCCTCGGCCAATTTCGTCCATTAAAACTAAGCTATTTGGTGTAGCGTTATGCATAATGTTGGCGGTTTCGGTCATTTCAACCATAAATGTCGAACGCCCAGATGCTAAATCGTCAGACGCGCCAATACGGGTAAAGATACGATCAACAGGGCCTATTATTGCTTTCGAAGCTGGGACAAAGCTACCAATGTAAGCAAGTAAGACGATCAACGCTGCTTGGCGCATGTAGGTGCTTTTTCCGCCCATATTAGGGCCAGTGATAATTAGCATTCTTCTATCTGATGATAGTGAGAGTGAGTTGGCGATAAATGGCTTTTGTAATACTTGCTCGATCACAACGTGCCGTCCATCTTTGATTTCAATCCCGGTTTTGTTGGTTAATGTTGGGCATTGGTAGTTGAGCGTTAGGGCTCGTTCAGCAAGATTCGTCAGTACATCAAGCTCGGCAATCGCATCCGCGCTGGTTTGCATATTAGCTAATTCTGGCATAAGTAGGTCGAACAGTTGTTCATAAAGCTGTTTCTCTAGTGCTAATGCACGACCTTTAGACGTTAAGACTTTGTCTTCGTACTCTTTTAACTCAGGAATGATGTAGCGTTCAACATTTTTAAGTGTTTGTCTTCGTGTGTAGTGCATTGGCGCTAGGTGGCTTTGACCTCGGCTAATTTGGATGTAGTAACCATGTACCGCATTAAAACCTACTTTTAAGGTGTCAATTCCTAAGGTTTCACGTTCTCGAATTTCAAGTTGTTCTAAGTAGTTAGTTGCACCATCTGCTAAATTGCGTAGTTCATCTAATTCTTGATGATAACCGGCAGCAATTACGCCTCCGTCTCGAATAATAACGGGTGGGGCTTCGACTATTGCACGATTTAAGATATCAGCAATTTGGTCAAAATGGTTAATTTTGGCGCGTAATGCAATTAGTGATGGCGCGTTGAATTCGGATAGCTGTTGTTGAAGCGTTGGCAATAGGTTATAGGCATCGCGTAGGCGAGCGAAATCTCGCGGGCGAGCACTTCTCAATGCTAATCTTGCTAAAATTCGTTCAAGATCACCAATCTGTTTTAATAGCGGTTGTAGGTCGGTGATATGGTTTTGCAGTTCTTGAATTGCTAGCTGTCGGTTTTGTAATATTGCTAGATTACGGATTGGCGAATGCAGCCAGCGTTTAAGCATTCGACTACCCATTGCAGTTTGGGTTTTATCTAAGATATCAGCTACAGTATGTTCTGTTCCACCTGATAGGTTTTCGGTAATTTCTAAGTTTCTGCGAGTGGATGCATCGAGCACGACAAAATCAACTGGCGATTCTTTAACTATTGAGCGAATATGTGGCATGGCTGTGCGTTGGGTATCTTTTACGTATTGTAATAAACAGCCTGCTGCACATAATGCATAATGGCACTCTTCTACCCCATATCCAATTAAATCATTAGTTCCAAATTGTAAATTGAGTTGTTGTTTGGCGGTTTCGAGATCGAAGTCCCAAATTGGTCGCCGTCTTAATCCGTGACGATTTTCAATTAGGTTCATTGATTGAAAATCTTCAGGGTAGAGTAACTCAACTGGGTTAGTTCGCTGTAATTCTGCTTGGATAGCTTCTGGATTATCGCATTCAAATACAAAAAAACGGCCTGAACTTATGTCTAAAGTGGCGTAACCAAAGTGCTCTTTTTGTTGCCATATGCACGCGAGTAAGTTGTCTTTGCGATCTTCTAATAGTGATTCATCACTCACTGTGCCTGGTGTAACAATTCGAACAATTTTACGTTCAACGGGGCCTTTGCTGGTTGCAGGATCACCTATTTGTTCACAAATTGCTACTGATTCGCCAAGCGATATAAGTTTAGCTAAGTAGCTTTCAACTGCATGATAAGGCACGCCAGCCATAGGAATTGGCTGTCCATTTGATGAGCCTCGTTTAGTCAGCGATATATCTAAGAGTTGCGAACCACGTTTGGCATCATCATAAAACATCTCATAAAAATCACCCATTCGATAAAACAGTAAAATATCCGGATTTTCAGCTTTCAATTTTAGGTATTGTCGCATCATTGGTGTGTGGTCGGTGAGGTTGTCGTATTCGGTCATATTATTAATTCTTTTTTATCTAAAACTCTGGCGATTATTATCTCTAACCTTGCTTGTATTTTGTACAATCTTCGATTTTGCTCTTTAAGTAACCCTGTTTTTAAAATGCTAAAAATTGGTTCAACTTATTATTTTATTCGATATTGTATATTTTGGGGTGATTGTATCATTTTATATGATGTAATGAAAATGAGCTGATTGTTTGTAAATAATAAAAACAATGAATAATGTAGAGTTTAAAGCGATGATTATATTTCATCTATCAACTTTTTAAGTCAATCGATATTATCGCTTTTGAGGTTGAAGTGAGTTTAAGTCATTATCAATAAAATGAGTGTTAGTGCATTATCATCCTTGATTTAAAATAAGTTTATATTGAAAATAAAATTAGCTTTTTGATTTATAATATGCCTATTTAGGCTGGCTATCATCGGATGATAATTAAGATGGTTTTCTGTTAAATTTATTCTTACCAATTATTTTAATTCAGCTTGAATAAACCACAAAAATTTGGTAGTTTATTGCCAATTATTTTATCATTTAACACAAATAAAGAAGGTAATTGTTATGACAATCAAAGTAGGTATTAATGGTTTTGGCCGTATCGGTCGTATTGTTTTCCGTGCTGCACAAAAACGTTCTGACATCGAAATTGTTGCAATCAACGATTTATTAGACGTTGATTATATGGCTTATATGCTTAAATATGATTCAACTCACGGTCGTTTTGACGGTACTGTTGAAGTTAAAGACGGTAAATTAATCGTTAATGGTAAAACAATCCGCGTTACTGCTGAAAGAGATCCTGCGAACTTAAAATGGAATGAAGTAGGTGTTGATGTTGTAGCTGAAGCAACTGGTTTATTCTTAACTGATGAAACTGCTCGTAAACATATCCAAGCTGGTGCTAAAAAAGTTGTTTTAACTGGTCCTTCAAAAGATAGCACACCAATGTTTGTAATGGGTGTTAATGATAAAGATTATGCTGGTCAAGATATCGTTTCTAACGCATCTTGTACTACTAACTGTTTAGCGCCTTTAGCTAAAGTAGTTAATGATAACTTCGGTATCGTTGAAGCGTTAATGACTACAGTTCACGCAACTACAGCAACTCAAAAAACTGTTGATGGTCCTTCTCATAAAGACTGGCGTGGTGGTCGTGGTGCTGCTCAAAACATCATCCCTTCATCAACTGGTGCTGCTAAAGCTGTAGGTAAAGTTATCCCTGAATTAAATGGTAAATTAACTGGTATGGCTTTCCGCGTTCCAACTCCAGACGTTTCTGTTGTTGACTTAACTGCACGTTTAGCTAAACCAGCTAAATACGAAGATATCTGTAAAGTTATCAAAGCAGCAGCTGAAGGTCCTATGAAAGGCGTTCTTGGTTATACTGAAGATGACGTTGTGTCTACAGATTTCTTAGGTGAAGTTTGTACTTCTGTATTTGATGCTAAAGCAGGTATCCAATTAAGCGATAACTTTGTTAAATTAGTATCTTGGTACGATAATGAAGTTGGTTATTCAAACAAAGTATTAGACTTAATCGCAGTTGTTTCTAAAAAATAAGAAGCATTGTAATTGATAAAAAAAGCGACCTTGAGTCGCTTTTTTTATTTCTGCTAAGAATGATTATTCGTAAGCATAAAAAACGCCTATTTGAAAAAATAGGCGTTTTACTTTTATTATTTAATTAAAATTTAATTAGATAACAACAACTTCAGCCGCTGCTGGTCCACGTGGGCTATCTTGGATCGCAAATTCGACTTGTTGTCCTTCAGCTAAGGTTTTAAAGCCGTCGCCTGAGATTGCAGAGAAGTGAACAAATACATCTTTGCTTCCATCGGCTGGGGTAATAAAACCAAAACCTTTACTTTCATTGAACCATTTTACTTGGCCTGTTTTTTTATTCATTTACTAGACATCCTAACAATAATTAATAATTTGCCTTATCGGCTGTTTAGGCTTAACAAAACATTGTTTACATCAACTCAAAAACTAATCTAACCAGTTTACCACTAAATTAAAAAGTTAATCGTTTCCATAAAAATGCTTCTTTTGTTCACCCACGACTATTACCTCATAAATCATAATCGAAAGCAAGAGTTTCATGACATTTTTTTCATCTTAGGATGAAGTTTTTTATATGATTTTTTGATAATTGATCGTTTTTTGATCTATAGCAAATTACTGATATTATAACTACTTGAAGTTATTTCGAAAGTCAAAAAAAGTCTAAAAATGCGAGTCATAAAAATTTTTCTTTATGACTCGGTAAAGCGATTACTTTTTTGTAAAGAAGGGTTTATTTTGCACGTTCAAATGATTCGATAATTTCTTTTCGAGCTGCTTCTGCGTTATCCCAACCTTCAACTTTTACCCATTTACCTTTTTCAAGGGCTTTGTATTGTTCAAAGAAGTGTTTGATTTGAGATTTTAATAATTCAGGTAAGTCATCTACATCTTTAATATGATCGTATTCTTTTGATAGTTTAGTGTGTGGTACTGCAACTAATTTAGCATCAGAACCCGCCTCATCAGTCATTTTTAATACACCAACTGGACGGCAACGAATTACTGAACCTGGTTGTAATGGGTATGGTGTTGGGACTAATACGTCAACAGGATCTCCATCTAGTGATAAAGTGTGGTTGATATAACCATAGTTACATGGATAGAACATTGCTGTTGCCATAAAACGATCGACAAATACTGCACCAGTGTCTTTATCAACTTCATATTTAATTGGGTCAGCATTCGCTGGGATTTCGATTACAACATAGATGTCGTCTGGTAATTCTTTACCTGCTGGTACATTTAATAGTCCCATTTTTGTGTCCTCTATCTTTTATTTGTTAATAGTGTTTAATGATAAATATAAAGCGAGCATTATAAAAATTTACTCTGTTTCGCTCAAATCTTTTAGATATTGAAAAATTTGTCTGGCTGTTTTTGGGGTTTTGTTTGCAGAGAGTTCTTTTTTGGCTAAACGCGCTAGTGTGCGTAGTTGCTGTCTATCTGCGGAAGGGAAAAGCCCCATTATTGATTCTGCATCACCCGTTTCTATAAGTTCGTCACGCAATTTTTCTAATCGATGAAATAGGGCGACTTGTTGGTTATGGCGATTTTTAAGTTTATCCAAAGCTAATGTTATAGGTTCAATATCACGACTTCGGAGTAGTTTACCAATGTATTGGATTTGCCTACGATAGCCTTCTTTTTTTATTTTTTGCGCTAATTCAATCGCATAAAGTAGATCTTCATCAAGGGGAATTTTAGCAATTTCATTTTTGCTTAAGTTGACAAGTTCGACACCTAACTTTTTAAGTGCTTCAGCATCACGTTTGATTTCACTTTTACTGACGTAAATAATGTCATCGTCTTGAGGATCAATGTTGAAGTCAGGTTCTAAATTTGGCTCTTGATTGTTATTCATGCTATTTCTTTTGTTAACTAAAATTGAATTCTGGCATATTATAACGTATCACTAGCAGAATTGTAGAAAATAATAAAATGAGTATTGAACAAATTAAAAAAGACGCGTTAAGCCAAAAGCAACATTTGTCAGCAATTGTTGCCGATGCTATTAACCAGGCAAAAGCTCGAGTTGATGCGGTTGAGGTATCGATTAATCAATCAACAGGGATTAGTGTTAGTACACGAGATGGTGAGGCTGAGAATGTTGAGTTTAATAGTGATGGTGCGTTAGGTATTACTGTTTATCAAAATCAGCGTAAGGGTAGTGCGTCAACCAGTGATTTGTCGCCACAGGCAATCAGTCAAACTGTGGATATGGCTATTAATATTATGCAATATACGTCAGCAGATCCTTGTTCTGGTCTTGGTGATCCCGATTTAATGGCTTTTGATGCGCCAGATTTAGATCTGTTTTATCCAAGTGATTTGAATGTTGATAATGCAATTGAACAGGCAAAACAGGCTGAACTAAGTGCGTTGGCAAGGTCTTCTTTAATAAGCTGTGACGGTGGTTATTTTAATAGTCGTTATGGTGTTTATGTTTATGGTAATAGTTTAGGGATGTTACAAGGTTACTGTGCAAGTTCGCATTCACTTTCTTGCTCTGTTATTGCTGAACAAAATGGGCAAATGGAGCGTAATTATGAATATACGTCATCCCGTGTTGCTAACCAATTAAAATCACCTGATTGGGTTGGTAATCATGCTGCTGAAAAGGCGGTTGCTCATTTAGGTGCTAAACAAATAAAGACTATGCAAGTTCCAGTTCTTTTTTGTGCAGAAGTTGCTGTTGGGTTGATTCGCCATTTAGTTGGAGCCATTAGTGGTGGTGCTATTTACCGAAAATCCTCTTTTTTATTAGATAGTGTGGGTAATGCGATTTTTCCTTCTTGGCTGACAATTTTAGAAGATCCTTATATTTTAAAAGGAGTTGGGTCATCACCTTTTGATAGTGAAGGAACCAAAACAGTTAAGCGCAATATTATTGAAGACGGTATTTTACAAACTTATTTGTTAAGTAACTATTCAGCCAGAAAATTAGGGCTTAAATCGACTGGACATGCTGGTGGTATACATAATTGGTTAGTTTCTCCAAGTCAAACTGATGCTGATTTTGATACAATGCTAAGAAAATTAGATAAAGGTGTTGTTATTACGTCATTAATGGGACAAGGTGTTAATAATGTTACGGGTGATTATTCGCGTGGCGCCTCTGGTTTTTGGGTGGAAAATGGTAAAATACAGTATCCAATCAATGAAATTACCGTCGCGGGTAACCTTAAGGATATTTACCAAAATATTGTGGCAATAGGCAGTGATATTGAGACAAGAAGTAATATTCAAACTGGATCAATATTAGTAGAAAATATGAGTGTAGCAGGGAAATAATCAAACATGGGAAAGTTTACCAGTAGCGCATTATTCCAAAAAATTATTTTTTGGATGCCAGGCCTGATGAGTTTATTGCGATATAAGCGCGAATATCTTAGTTTTGATATTAAAGCGGGATTATCAGTGGCAGCAGTTTCTTTGCCTGTTTCTATCGCTTATGCAGAGCTTACAGGCGTCGGTGCGATTGCGGGATTATATTCAACTATCTTGCCGCTTATTGTCTATGCGCTTTTTGGTTCATCCAGGCAATTGATTGTCGGTCCCGATACAGCTACCTGTGCTGTGGTTGCTGCTGTGGTATTTCCTTTAGCAGCTAATGATCCTGTTTTACGTTGGCAATTGGTGGTGCTGTTGACCATTATGATCGGTATTTGGTGCTTGATTGCCGGTAAACTCCATTTAGGTGCTTTGGCGGATTTATTAAGCCAGCCAATTTTGATTGGCCTACTTAATGGGATTTCAATTACTATTATGGTCGATCAGTTAGCTAAGATGTTTGGCTTTAAGTATGATTATTCTTATTTGATAGAACGCATTGCTTATCTACCTTTTAAAATATCTGAAATTCATGTGTTAACGGCATTTATATCTTTTTTTACACTTGCGATTTTGGTTGTATTGAAAAAATTCAAACCACGTTATCCAGCTCCTTTGTTTGCTGTAATTATTATGACGTTTCTCTCTTGGCTGTTTAATTTTGAACATTATAATGTTCGAATCATTGGTGGAGTAACGAGTGATTTTATTCCTGCTGAGTCATGGATTGATTTTGATAAGGGCTTGATGCGTAATTTAGTCGTTCCTTCGCTCAATATCGCCGTTATTTGTTTTGTAAGTATGATGATTACGGTACGAAGCTTTGCCTCTAAAAATAATTATGAGACTAATGCCGATGTTGAATTTAAAGCATTAGGTATGGCTAATATTGTTGCAGGTTTATCGCAAGGCTTTGTAGTCAGCGGTACCTCATCACGTACCGCGGTTAATGATGCCAATGGTGGTAAAACGCAATTAGTATCAATTATTGCGGCTGTTTTGATTGGCTTTGTCGTATTGTTCTTTTTGTCACCACTACAATATATTCCAACTTGTGTGTTGGCGGTGATTTTAATATATTCTTCTTTATCTCTTATCAATTTCCAAACTATTATCCGATTTTTTAAATTCGATCGTGATGCGTTTTATTTAAGCTTAACTACGTTAATTTCGGTGTTAGTTATTGGTATTATTCCCGGTATGGCGTTGGCCGTTTTATTAGGGCTGTTTTTATTTTTGCGTCGTGTGTTTAGGCCGAATGATCAATTATTAGGTGTTGATGAAAGTGGACGAATTCATTCAATTGGTTCGGATGTTAGTCCATTAAGTAACACTATGATTTATCGCTTTAATTCTCCATTAACTTATTTCAATATTGCATACTTTAAACGTAGGATTATTAATTATATAGATGAATCTCCTGAGACAATTAATTATGTGATTGTTGATGCTATTCCTTGCTTTACCTATAAAGATGTTAGTGTTTTGACCGGTATTGACGAGTTGGTTAAATCGTTGAAGGTTAGAAATGTGGTATTAATTCTATCTGGCCGACGTAAAACATTGAAGAATTGGTTTAAGCAGATGAATATTAAATTAGATACTGATTATATTGAGTTTGCTTATGATCTTTATTTTGCTGTTAGGTCAGTGCAGAGTAAAGAACATATGGAAAGCAAAAACGACGAGGATATAAATAATTAAATTTTTAATCATTTTTTAATTAGCTAGGGATAATTATGAATCAGATAAAAGATCCACTCAAAATTGAGATGCTTAGTACTGGAGATGAGGTTTTATATGGTCAAATTGTTGATACTAATGCAGCTTGGTTATCTGATTTTTTATTTGAAGAAGGCATTTCTATCACTTCGCGCCATACAGTAGGGGATGATTTGTTGACATTGGTTGATACTCTGCAAGAGCGTAGCTTGCACAATGATATTTTAATTGTGAATGGAGGGTTAGGACCAACAAGTGATGATCTAAGTGCAAAAGCAGCTGCACAGGCTAATAATGAGTCTTTGGTTTTACACGATGAGTGGCTTAAAGTGCTTGAACGCTACTTCCTGAATCGCGGTAGAAAAATGCCATCAAGCAATATCAAACAAGCAATGTTACCTCAAAGTGCAACGTTAATTGATAATCCAATTGGAACGGCATGTGGCTTTAAGATGGTGTTAAATAATTGTCTATTATTCTTTACGCCAGGCGTTCCTTCTGAATTTAAAGAAATGATTAGAACTTCAATTTTGCCTGACATTAAGATGATCTATCCTATAACCGAACGTAAACTCTGTTATCGATTAACCACCATGGGACGAACAGAAAGTGATTTAGGAATGGAGATCGAGACTTCATTAGATATTCCTGATTTTATTACAGTTGGTTATCGTGCAGCAATGCCTATTATTGAATTGAAATTAACTGGGCCAGAAAGTAAAAAAAGTGAAATGGATAGCGCATGGCACAAAATAAAGTCTATTGTTGTAGATAATTTACTTTGTGAAGGTGTTAATCAAGGTGTATCAGGTTTAGCTCAGGTTGTATCAAGGTTGTTAAATGAAATGAATCAATCTATTGTGGTCATTGAACAACAATCAGCTGGAGTAATTGGTTATCACCTATTAGAAGCCAATGCCCCTATGGTGAAATCAGAAGTGGTACCTTTTGTGATGGAAGAACCACTTAATTACTTTTCACAAGTATTGCAAAATCAAAAAGCTGATATTGCGCTAGGGGTAGTCAATTTTCAAGAAAAGAATACGGAATTTACTTTAGTTATTGTCACTAAAAATCAAGAATTGCATTTTAAATTGAAGTATACTGGTAGAGTTCAAAATAATAAGATTCAACAACAAATTTTATCTGCGATTGCTTTAGATGGTTTGCGTCGTTATCTTTTAAATCTGCCTATCATTGGGCCTAACGTCTGGTTAGAGTTATTGGTATAGTTTTATCGTATAGTTTTAATAAATAGTTTTATAATATTGCTTCCGCTTTTAGAACAATTTTACAGGGGGTTTTCATTTGTTAGTAATATTAGTTATGGACAATTCCCTACAAAATTAAGTAGAATAGCGGATCTTTCAATTGAAGCATATAAGTTAATATATTAGAGGTAAAAATGGCTCGTGTAACTGTCCAAGATGCAGTAGAAAAAATTGGTAATCGCTTTGATCTCGTTTTAGTTGCAGCAAGACGTGCTCGTCAATTACAAGTTGAAAACAAAACGCCACTAATTCCAGAAGAAAACGATAAAGAAACTGTAGTTGCTTTACGCGAAATTGAAGATGGGCTTGTAAATAAACAAATTCTTGATACTGCTGAATTCCAAGCTCGTCAAGATGAAGAATCAGAAGTGCGTAATGCTCTTCATGAAACGGTACTTTTAGAAAATACTCCCTCATACGAATAAACATTGCTGAGAATTGTCCATGCAATATTTTGAAAGCTTAAAAGAGGTTGTTGCATTTTATCTTCCAGCTAAACAAGTTGAATTAATTCAAAATGCCTACTTTTTTGCTAAACAAGCGCATGAAGGACAATTCCGTTGTAGCGGTGAGCCCTATATTACTCATCCGGTTGCTGTAGCAACCATTTTAGCCGATATGCGGCTGGATTATGAGACCATCATCGCTGCACTTTTGCATGACACCATCGAAGATACCCAAGTCACCTTTCAAGATATAACACAAAAATTTGGCAAACATGTAGCAATGTTAGTTGAAGGTGTCTCGAAACTTGATAAGTTAAAATTTAGAAACCGACAAGAAGCTCAAGCTGAAAATTTTCGCAAAATGGTTTTAGCCATGACCGAAGATGTCCGAGTGATTCTAATTAAGTTAGCTGATAGAACGCATAATATGCGTACTCTTGGGGCATTAAGACCGGATAAACGTCGACGTATTGCTAAAGAAACATTAGAGATTTATGCTCCTTTGGCTCATCGTTTAGGTATTCATCATATTAAAACTGAGCTTGAAATACTTGGTTTTACGGCGATGCATCCTAATCGGGCTAAAGTTCTTGAAAAAGTCGTTAAAATTGCTCGTGGCACCAGAAAAGAGCTTATTCAGCAAATTCTATCAGAAATTAAAGGGCGTTTAGCTGAAGCGAATATCAATGCCCAAGTGGAAGCGCTTGAAAAGAACATTTATGCTATTTATCAAAAGATGCAACTTCGTGAACAGCATTTCCACTCAATTATGGATATTTATGTTTTCCGAATTGTAGTTGATGATGTTGATACTTGTTATCGTGCACTTGGTTTAGTCCATAACTTATATAAACCTCGACTTAATCGTTTTAAAGATTATATTGCTATTCCTAAAGCGAATGGTTATCAATCGTTGCATTCATCATTGATTGGCCCACATGGTACGCCTGTGGAAGTGCAAATTCGAACCGAAGATATGGATCAAATGGCAGAAATGGGTGTTGCTGCACATTGGATTTATAATGAAAATGATGAGTTAAATAACACTACTACTCAGATTAAAGCCCAGCGTTGGATGCAGAGCTTGTTGGAACTTCAACAAAGTGTTGGTAATTCATTTGAGTTTATTGAAAATGTTAAATCTGACCTTTTTCCAAAAGAAATTTATGTTTTTACACCCAAAGGTCGAATTGTTCAATTACCTGAAGGTTCAACAGCAGTTGATTTAGCATATGCTGTGCATTCTGATATCGGTTTCCAGTGTATTGGGGCTTTAGTTGATCGTAAACCTTACCCGCTTTCTCAACCTTTAAGCAATGGTCAAACTGTTGAAATTATTACGTCTCCAGAAAGTCGTCCTAATGCAAGCTGGCTTAATTTTGTCGTTAGTGCTAAAGCAAGATCTCGCATTCGACAAGCATTGAAAACCTTGAAGCGCGAAGATGCTATTTTATTAGGTCGTAAATTGCTTAATTTAGCGCTTATTAAATCGGGTGGAATCGACTCGCTAACTGATAAGCAGAAAGATCGTATTGTTAGTTTGACTAAGTTGACTTCGTTTGAGGATGTATTAGCTGAAATAGGGCTAGGCAATATTATGAGCCATTTTATTGTCAAAGGTCTTGAACATAAAGCGCTTTTATTTAATCAATCTGAAGAAAATAAAACATTAGTTATAACGGGAAGTGAAGGGGTATTAGTTACTTTTTCAAAATGTTGTCATCCTATTCCTAATGATCCTATTGTCGGTCATGTTAGCCCTGAAAAAGGTTTAACTGTGCATCATGAATCTTGTCGCAATGTTAGTGGTTATCAGAATAATCCCGATAAATATATTTCGCTTAAATGGGCACCAGATATTGAGCAGTTTTTTGTAGCTGAAATTTGGGTAGATATTATTAATAATCAGGGTTCTTTAGGCCATGTTCTTTCTATCATTAATGATGAGAAAGCACATATTCAATGGTTAAACACGGAAGAAAAAGATAGGCAAATCTATACAATTATTTTGCAAATTGAAGTTAAGAATACTCAACAACTTAATGATTTAATCCGAAAATTATCACTACAACAAGATGTAGTGAGTGTGACACGTAATATTAATTAGTTATTATGGTTGATCGTTTGCTAAACCGAATACCGCTTGCAAAATTAGCTGGTATTGGGCCTAGTTTAGAAAAAAAATTCTTTGCACTTGGTATTAAATCTGTTCAAGATCTCTTATTACATTTTCCTTTACGTTATGAAGATCGTTCGACATCTTCAGCAATTAGTGATGTTGCTATTGGTGAAACGACCACAATTTTAGGTCAAATTATCAAAAGTGAAATAATTACAACTAAACGTAAAATGTTGCTCTGCTATATTCAGGATGATTCTGGTATCGCTATTTTACGTTTTCTCAATTTCAACATGGGTATGAAGACTGCCATGGCATCCGGTAAATGGGTGAGGGCTTACGGAGAAATAAAGAGGGGGAGCCATTATCCAGAAATGATTCACCCACAATTTAATATTCAATCAAAAAAAGAGGAGTCGCCTAGTTTTTCTGAACCAAACGAAGAGCGATTTACGCCGATTTATTCAACCACCTATGGGTTAACTCAGAATGTCATCCGTAAAGCAATACAATCGGCATTAATATTGTTAAAACGAAACCCACCAGCTGAAATCTTACCGGTTTCAATAACCAATGGTTATTTATCTGTTGTTGAATCATTAGATATTATTCATAATCCATCATTAACAACGAATGTAGATCAGCTTATTGATGGAGAACATCCAGCAATAAAGCGTTTTGTTTTTGAAGAGTTGCTTGCTTATCATTTAAGTATGTTGTTTATTAAGGTTGATAATCAAAAACAACATTCTTATCCAATGCATAGTAATAAGCGTTATTCTCAGCCTTTCCTTGCTTCTTTGCCATTTGAACCGACAAATGCGCAAAAAAGAGTCGTACAGGATATTTATCAAGATATGGCTAAGTCAGTTCCAATGATGCGATTAGTTCAGGGAGATGTGGGCTCAGGTAAAACGTTAGTGGCAGCTTTAGCCGCTCTAAATGCTATTGAAAATAATAAGCAAGTTGTTTTAATGGCGCCGACCGAAATATTAGCCGAACAACATTTTCATAATTTTTGTCGATGGTTTGAGCCACTAGGAATAAAGGTTGAGTTGTTAACTGGGCGATTAACCGCAAAAAATAAAAAACGACGATATGATGATATTGAATTAGGCGAAATTTCAATGTTAATTGGTACTCATGCCGTATTTGTTGAGAAAGTTAAGTTTTTTCAATTAGGATTGGTGATTATTGATGAACAACATCGCTTTGGTGTAAACCAGCGATTAAGTCTTTGGGAAAAAGGTATTAAAGATGAGTGTCATCCTCATCAATTAATAATGACAGCAACGCCAATTCCAAGAACCCTAGCGATGACAGTTTATGCAGATTTAGATGTATCAATCATAGATGAATTACCTCCAGGACGAACGCCAATATCGACGATAGTGATACCAAATTCTCGTCGTGATGAAATTATTGAACGTGTCAATCAAGCTTGCATTGATAATCGCCAAGTCTATTGGGTTTGTACTTTAGTTGAAGAATCTGAAACGCTTGATGCTCAAGCTGCAGAAATGTTAGTTGCAGAATTACAAGAACGCTTACCGCATCTTATTATTGCTTTAGTGCATGGCAAAATGAAATCAGATCAAAAACAATCTGTCATGCAGGATTTTAAAGACGGTAAAATTCAATTATTAGTTGCCACAACGGTTATTGAAGTCGGTGTTGATGTGCCTAATGCCAGCTTAATGATTATTGAAAATGCTGAACGTTTAGGCTTAGCACAACTGCACCAATTACGTGGGCGAGTAGGGAGAGGTACTGCAATATCTCATTGTGTTCTTATGTATCAAGCACCTTTAAGTAAAATAGCTCAAGCACGTATGAAGGTGATGCGAGAAAGTAATGACGGTTTTGTTATTGCCCAAAAAGATCTAGAGATTCGTGGTAGTGGCGAAATTCTAGGTACAAGGCAAATAGGGGTAGCTAACTTCAAAGTAGTTGATTTAATCCGTGATCAACATCTAATTAATGAAGTGCAAAAAGCCTCTTATTATTTACAGAAGAATTATCCCGAAAGTGCTAATCAGCTAATTGAATGTTGGCTACCTGATCGAGAAAAGTACATTAATGCTTAAATTATGATAGTAGTTGAGAACTGCAATAGCTTTTTTCCATATAATATTCAATAAAAGCAGAGCGTTATTCATAAAAAAGGACTTATAGCGATATCTATAAGTCCATAAATATTAGTGTTAATTTTATTTATAAGAATGAACGGTATGGTAATTCCGGCTCATCGGTAAAGATATCTCTGAATCCTCGATAGTGCTGATAATGCATTTTATTTTTATCAGTAGGATATGTATATTTACCACCAACTTGCCAGAAAAATGGTCTAAATTGATATTCTAGGCGGTCTTTTTTCATATCCCATAATACTTCTATTTCACGAGGATCACTTTGGAAATTAGACCAAATATCATGGTGGAATGGAATGACCACTTTAGTGTTGAGAGATTCTGCTGCGCGTAAAATATCTGACGAAGTCATTTTATCGGTTACACCACGTGGATTTTCACCATAAGATAAAAGAGCAACATCAATTTTATAATCATTACCGTGTTTTGCATAATAGTTTGAATAGTGAGAATCCCCGGAATGGTAGAGTGAACCACCGGTTGTTTCGAATAAATAATTGACTGCACGATCATTCATCCCATCTAAAATGGATTTATCTGTTGACGAAACACCTTTAGGTAAAGTTACAAGTGATGTTCTATCAAATGAATCTAAAACATGAATCGTAATATCGCCAACATGTAAGGTTTCACCTACTTTGGCAACAATACAGCGTTCTTCCGGTACACCCCAACTTTTCCACAATTCGACACAAGCTTTAGGACCAATAAATTTTACTTCTGGTGAGCAATTTTGAATAACTGCAGCTGCAACATTGACATCAATATGGTCCGCATGATCATGTGTTGCCATGACGGCATCAATTTGTTTAATAGCAAATGGATCTAAAACAAATGGGCTGGTTCTTAAATTAGGTTGTAATTCACGTACACCCCCCATGCGCATCATCTGGTGTTGTTTGTTCATTAAAGGATTGGCGTGGGTTTTTTTACCTGTACCACACCAGAAATCGACAGAAATATTGGTGTTACCAGCTGATTTCAACCAAATTCCCGTACAAGCAAGCCACCACATGGTAAACGTATTAGGTTTAACTTCCGTATTTTCTATCTCTTCATTAAGCCAAGTTCCCCACTCAGGAAAAGTGTTTAAAATCCAAGAGTCACGGGTAATTTCATTCACTTTACTCATACTATGTTCCTTTTCTTCATTTAATAGTTAAACTAATATTACTTCTACGCCTTGCTCTTTTATGCAATCGATTACTTCTTTATTCGCTTGTTTACCTGTAATTAAAATATCGATTTTATTTACAGGACAAAAAAGCATGCCGGAGTTGGCTTTAGTATCGATTTTGGAGCTATCTACCACCACAACTAATTTTTCAGCTTTTTCTAAAATTTGTTGTTCTGCAACTGCACCTAAGATCTCATTTTTATAAAGACCAGTTGGTGTTAATGTTTTGCCACTAGTAAACATCCATTTTGCTGCATAAGAATCAGTAAAGCTGGCAATAGGGTTGAGTATGATATTTTGTGTTTTGTTATATAACCCTCCCATAATGATGACGTTTTCATGATCGTGTTCAATTAAATAACAGGCTAATGGAAAGTAATTGGTAATAATTGAGACATTTTTACCACACAATTCACGCCCTAATAAAAATGCTGTTGAACCGCAATTAATCACAACGTTTTCATCACTTTCGCATAGTTTAGCTGCACGTATCGCGATGCGCGCTTTTTCATGATAGTGATCGGTGTTATTGATATCTATTGGTGCCCAAATAGGTTTTTGTTCTTCTAACCGTAAAATACCATTACGTACTTTTCGCACTCGACCATCTAAAGCAAGTTTAGTTATATCTCTTCTAGCTGTAGCCGGAGAAATGGAGAAAATTTCAATTAATTCGGTGACTTTTAACTCACCTTTTTCATTGACTAAAGCAACAATTTCGTTGTGTCGCACAATTTCATTCATTGATAACCTCTTATAACATCATGAGCTAATTTGATTATTTGTGATAATAATTATCATTGGATTTATTGTCAATCGCTGATCATGTCTTATTAAAGATGAAATAATTTAATCTATTGATTAATATAACTATAATTTGATTTGTTTGGTGTTTTTTTTAGCGATAATGTGATATCCATCACAGTTTTACAGTTGATTGTTATAGAAAAGTGATCTACGTCAAAATAATCATAAATAATCATTGAATGATTAATTGTGATTATGGAAGATGAATATCAGTTAATGAATCACGATTGATTAACTGAGTTAAGTTTTAAGAAAAAAACTAACCTCACACTAAACAACCATATAAGTGGCATCTGGATAGCGTTAATTATCCTGCATTGAAAAGTTAATAAGGATTTGTAATGCAAACAGTGTCCAATAACCAATGAGAGGGGCATATGGAAGTAATCTATAACATTTTCTATATTTTTTATAGTCAAGTCATGACGAAAGCACCTTTGTTACTAGGCTTGGTGACAATGCTTGGTTATTGTCTTTTACGCAAAGACATAACCACAATTTTAAAAGGAACAATTAAAACCATTGTTGGGTTTATGTTGTTACAAGTGGGTTCAAATGTGTTGGTTTCGACCTTTAAGCCGGTTATTGCCAAATTAGCTGAATATCATGGTATTAAAGGATCTATCATTGACACTTATGCATCAATGGTTGCTGTTGAAAACGGTATGGGTGATCAGTATTCGTGGGTAGGATATGCGGTTTTATTAGCACTAGCAATTAATATTGTTTTAGTCATTTTTCGTCGTATTACCGGTATTCGTACCATAATGTTAACAGGCCATATCATGTTCCAACAAGTAGGGTTGATTACTTTATTCTATTTCCTTTTCGGTTATGGCATGTGGGAAACAATAATCTATTCAGCAATCATTACAGCGTTATATTGGGGAATATTTTCCAATATGATGTTTAAGCCTACCGAAGCAGTGACTGGTGGTGCTGGTTTTTCAATTGGACACCAGCAACAACTTGGTTCTTGGATTGCTGTTAAATTGGCACCAAAATTAGGCGATAAAGCCAATTCTGTTGATAACCTTAAATTACCTAAATGGTTACATATCTTTCATGACAGTATCGCTGCTACAGCAATTGTTATGACATTCTTTTTTGGCATTATTTTGCTTTCTTTTGGTTTGGATAATTTGCAAACTATGGCTGGCTCTACTCATTGGACTATTTATATTCTTGAAACAGGATTGAAATTTGCTGTTGCCATACAAGTTATCGTTGGTGGGGTAAGAATGTTTGTAGCTGAATTATCTGAGGCATTTAAAGGTATTTCGGAAAAATTGATCCCTAATGCAGTATTAGCAATAGATTGTGCTGCGATTTATGCATTCTCACCTAATGCTATGGTATTTGGTTTTATTTGGGGGGCATTAGGACAATTTTTAGCGATTGCTTTATTACTTATTTTCAAATCACCGATTATGATTATTCCTGGTTTTATTCCAATGTTTTTCTCTAATGCGACAATTGGTGTTTTTGCAAACCATTTTGGTGGTTGGAAAGCGGTGATGAAACTCTGTTTTGTTATGGGCATGATTGAAGTATTTGGTTCAGCTTGGGTAATTCACATTTTTGCTCAAAATGGTACTCCTATTGACGCTTGGATGGGTATGGCTGATTGGGCAATTTTATTCCCACCAATTTTACAAGGCTTATCATTCTCTCATTTATTCATCTATTTATTAATTGCATTAGCTTTAGTTTATATGTTTTTTGCTGCAAAACAGCTTAAACAAGAAGAAGCAATGCAAAAAGATCATCCAGAATTTAACGATAATCAACAAGATGTTAATGAAGCTGTGGTAGATAAAATGGATGAAGTAGCCGTGGCTGAAGGTCGTCCGATACGTATCCTTGCGGTATGTGGAAGTGGGCAAGGTTCTTCAATGATGATGAAAATGAAAATAGCTAATTATCTAGATAAGAAAGGTATTGCAAATGTGATGGATTCATGCGCGGTAACTGATTACAAATCGCGTTTACCCAATGTTGACATTATTGTGGCTTCAAAACACTTGATTCACGAAATCGAAGTTAATGAAGGACAACATGCTTTAGGTGTACAAAATATGCTTAATCCAAACACATTCGGTGATGAGCTTATTGAGATTATTAAAAAAGTACTTGCTCAATAATCGATTAAATATAAAGAGAAGAAAGGAGTACAACGATGGCTTTGAAAGAATCATTAATTGAAAATAATTCAATATTATTAAAAGCAAATGCTGCTAATTGGCAAGAAGCTGTCAAATTAGGTACCGATATGTTAGTCGCTTCAAATGCAATTAAACCTTCTTATTATGACGCAATTATCCACTGCGTTAAAACAATGGGGCCTTATATTATTATTGCACCTAATTTTGCCATGCCTCATGCCAGACCAGAAGATGGAGTCAATCGTACTGCTTTTGCTTTAGTAACCCTTAATCAACCAGTTTATTTCGATGGCGAAGAAGAACCTGTTGATGTGCTTGTTACTTTAGCAGGAAGTACATCAGATCAACACATGGAAGGATTAATGGAGGTTACCCAGGTGTTAGATGATGAAACCAGTGAAACTGGAGTCAATCTTGATAAGTTAAGAGCTTGCAAAAACAAAGAAGATGTTTATGCGGTCATCGATAAGGCATTAAATGGAGGCTAATTTATGTATCAAGCATTAAAAGAAAGAGTATTAGCAGCTAATTTAACATTGCCTCAATATCATTTGGTGACATTTACATGGGGCAATGTGTCCGAGATTGATCGTGATAAAGGTGTTATTGCTATTAAGCCATCAGGTGTCGAGTATGACAAGATGAAAGTTGATGATATTGTAGTGGTTGCACTAAATGGTGACATTATCGAAGGTCATCTAAATCCATCAAGTGATACCGCTACTCATCTTGAGCTTTATAAAGCATTTAAAGATATTGGTGGTATTGTTCATACGCATTCTCGTTATGCGACTATTTGGGCACAAGCAGAGCTCGATGTACCTGCCTTAGGAACAACCCATGCTGACTATTTTTATGGTGATGTGCCATGTACGCGTCGATTAACCGATAGCGAAATAGCAAATGATTATGAAAAAAATACCGGACTTGTGATTATTGAAGAGTTTAAACGACGCGGGCTCGATCCTAAAGCGATGCCGGGTGCAGTTATTTCTGGTCATGCTCCATTTTGTTGGGGTAAAAATGCTTTAGATGCTGTGCATAATGCAGTCGTATTGGAAGAAGTCGCAATGATGGCTATTTCTACACGTCAACTTAATCAAACAATAAAAATTCAACAAGCTTTATCGGATAAGCACTATTTTCGTAAACATGGTGCGAATGCTTATTATGGTCAAAAATAGAATGCAAGAGGGCAAATAAAATGACAAAACCTAAACTACAAATCGCATTAGATCAAACAGAATTACAACCAGCTTTAGAAGTTGCAAAAAATGTTGCTGGTTTTGTGGATATTATCGAAGTGGGAACAATTCTTGCTTTTGGTGCAGGTATTGGTGGCGTTAAAACGTTAAGACAAAAATACCCTAACCATATCTTGGTTTGTGATTTAAAAACTACCGACGGTGGCGCGATTTTAGCCAAAATGGCTTTTTCTGCAGGTGCTAATTGGTTAACTGTTTCAGCGGCTGCACATATTGCAACTATTGAAGCCTGTAAAAAAGTTGCTGATGAATTTAATGGAGAAATTCAAATAGAGTTATATGGTCATTGGACTCTAGATGATGCCAAAGCCTGGCGAAAGTTAGGTATAAAGCAAGCTATTTATCATCGTTCTCGTGATGCAGAATTAGCTGGATTTGGATGGGGTGAAGAAGACTTAGTTAAAATGCGTCAACTTTCCGACTTAGGCCTTGAGCTCTCTATCACGGGCGGTATTGTACCTGAAGATATTCATCTTTTTGCAGGAATCAAAACGAAAGCCTTTATTGCTGGTCGTGCTCTTGCTAACCAAAATGGTCAACAAACTGCACAAGCTTTAAGAGAGCAGATAGCTAAATATTGGTAATTGGTATATTGCAGTTGTCAATTCAACTGCAATGCATATTGTTCCATTTTTATTAGGTTTAGATTATGACAAAAAGAGCAATAAATATCAAAAAAAACACGCCTCGTATTGGTATTTATGAAAAAGCATTACCAAATGATTTAACGTGGCAACAAAAATTTAATGAAGCAAAAGCATTAGGATTCGATTTTATTGAATTATCCATTGATGAGTCAGACGAACGTCGAGCAAGGCTGGATTGGTCTGATGATGAAATTTATTCATTACGTCATTTGTCAGAACAAATGGGCATAGCATTGCACTCTATTTGTTTAAGTGCTCATCGAAAATATCCATTCGGTTCCAATGATGAACATATTCGCGCACAAGCAAAAAACATAATGAACAAGGCAATAGTACTTGCTTATAAATTAGGTGTCAGAGTCATTCAGCTTGCAGGATATGATGTCTATTATGAACCAGCAAGTAATCAAACCCATCAACGCTTTATTGAAGGTATGCAGTGGAGTGCTAAACAAGCAGAAAAAGCAGGTATTATGCTAGCGGTAGAAATAATGGATACTGACTATCTTAATTCACTAAGTAAATTCGAGATTCTGAAAAGGGAAATACCGTCTTCATATTTTATGGCTTATCCGGATGTTGGTAATATTTCTGGTTGGAATTACGATGTGTGCACCGAACTTTTATTAAGTCGTGATCACATTGTGCAAATTCATCTCAAAGATACCAAAAAAGTTAAATCTAATTATTCTGGGCAATTTCGAGATTTAGTTATTGGTGAAGGCGAAGTTGATTTTCCGGCCATTTTTAATACATTAAAATTAATGGATTATTGTGCTCCTTTTGTGATTGAAATGTGGGCTAAAGATGATAATTGGAAGCAAAATATTATTACTGCTCAACAAAGCCTAAATGCTATGGCATCCCAAGCAGGATATGCACTATTCTCCTAATTTACATGTAATAAAAATGATATAAAGCTCAATTAATGTCTTATTTGGGCTTTATCTATTCAGTCGAATTAAAAAAATAGTCATCAGAACGCATCAGAATGACATGTTATTTTTAACCTTAAGATCATTATTAAACTCTTTTATAGCAACATATTAATATTAAGAGATTTTTATTTATTCTTTCCACTAATTGGCCTATCGTGTAATATAATGGTCATTATAAAAAAATGAAAGAATTGCGAATATTATATGAAATCAATGATCAAATTATTCTCCATATTATTAGCCATCTTGACATTAGTTGGTTGCGGTTTAAAAGGCCCATTATATTATCCTAATGAGCAGTCAAGCACATTTGTTCAATCTAATGATGTGAGTAACATAGCTTAAAGGAATAATTCAATGAAATTTTTACATTATTGTAATGGTCAGTTATTGGCAGATGAAGTCGCTATCTCTGATCTAGCAAAGCAATATGGAACTCCGTTATATGTCTATTCTGCTGCTCATATGACAAAACAATTTCTTGCTTATCAGCAAATTCTTCAAGATAAGAAACATCTAATTTGTTATGCAGTTAAGGCTAACAGTAATTTATCGGTTTTAAATTTGTTGGCTAAACTTGGTGCCGGTTTTGATATTGTCTCGCAGGGTGAATTAGAAAGGGTGCTAAAAGCAGGTGCCGAACCTAGAAAGATAGTTTTTTCTGGTGTCGCAAAATCTATTGAAGAAATCAAACGTGCGCTTGAAGTTGGTATTAAATGTTTCAACGTTGAGTCGGAGGCGGAATTATATCGTATCAACGAAATTGCTCAACAATTAGGTAAAATTGCAACAATTTCATTAAGAATTAATCCTGATGTGGATGCCAAAACCCATCCCTATATCTCAACAGGATTGCGTGAAAATAAATTCGGCATAAGTTATCAATTAGCCCTTGATGTATACCGCAAAGCGGCTAGCTTAAATCATATTAAGATAGTTGGTATTGATTGTCATATTGGTTCTCAATTAACAGAATTATCGCCATTTTTAGATGCTGCTGATAGGATTTTAATATTGGTTGATAAACTCAAAGCAGAAAATATTCACCTTGAACATATTGATTTAGGTGGTGGATTAGGGGTCTGTTATGATAATGAAACACCTATTTCTGCATCCACACTTGTTTCAGAGTTACTTGCGAAATTAACCAATTATGCTGATCTCGAAATTATTTTTGAACCGGGCCGCTCAATTGTGGCTAATGCTGGTTTATTAATTACTAAAGTTGAATACACTAAACATCAAGATGGTAACCATTTTGCTATTGTTGATGCGGGAATGAATGATTTAATTCGCCCCGCTCTTTATAAAGCTTGGATGCGAGTTTTACCAGTAAGAGAACCAAAAAGTTCTGATAAAAAAGAATGTTACAATATCGTTGGACCAATCTGCGAATCTAGCGATGTGTTAGCTTATCAACGAGAGTTGTCCGTTGAACAAAGTGATCTATTGGTTATTTGTAGTGCTGGTGCCTATGGTTTTAGTATGGCGTCAAATTATAATAGTCACCCACGTCCAGCTGAAGTTTTGCTTGAAGGAGGAAAACAACATAAGTTAATTCGGAAACGTGAGACGTTTGATGATTTATGGCGTGGTGAATTAGTATTATAATCTTTTAAAAGTTTGTGGTGCGATAGACTCATTCGTTTAACAAATAAAGTGCTTTATTAATTAAACTTAATTAGAGTAATAGGTAATTAAAAAAAGGTAAGCAAAGATGAACTTTTCTAAAATGCATGGATTAGGTAATGATTTTATGGTTATTGATGCACTAACGCAAAATGTTCATCTTTCGAGCGAATTGATTAAACGCATGTCAGATCGCTATACCGGTATTGGCTTTGATCAGTTACTTGTTGTTGAACCACCTTATTCGCCAGAAAGCGATTTCCACTATCGCATATTTAATGCAGATGGTTCAGAAGTGGAACAATGCGGTAATGGTGCACGTTGTTTTGCTCGTTTTGTTCGTTTGAAAGGGTTGACGAAAAAACGTGTTTTAAAAGTAAGTACTATGAAAGGTAATATTGTATTGACGGTTAATGATGATGAAACCGTACGTGTTAATATGGGAACCCCTATTTTTGAGCCGAGTAAAATTCCTTTCAAAGCCATTAAAGAAGAAAAAACTTATATTATTCGTGCACAAGAACAAACAGTTCTGTGTGGCGTTGCTTCAATGGGTAATCCGCATTGTGTTATTCAGGTTGACGATATATTAACAGCTCAAGTATCAACGCTTGGTCCACTGTTAGAGCAACATGAACGTTTTCCTGAAAAAGCAAATATTGGTTTTATGCATATTATCGATCGAAATAATATTAATTTGCGCGTATTTGAACGAGGTGTTGGTGAAACACAGGCTTGTGGTACTGGTGCTTGTGCGGCTGTCGCAGTTGGTATTAATCAAGGACTCTTAAATCCACGAGTAAATGTTAATTTACCTGGTGGCAAATTAATTATCGAATGGAAAGGCAATCAGCAACCCCTTTATATGACTGGACCAGCAACACATGTATATGATGGTTATATTTCAATTTAATAACTGATGTAATTTAGGATTTGATACTGAGTACGATAGAAATAAATTATGGTCATAAAAAAAGCACAGACAGTTAAATATAAGCCTCATCGTCGACAAAAAAACTTTGTCAAATTGAATGATGAAATGGTCAGTCAGTATATCATTGATAATCCTGATTTCTTCATTCGTAATGCTGCTCAGATTGAACGAATGCGTGTACCACATCCAGTTCGCGGAATTATTTCCTTACCTGAATGGCACATGGCTAGACAGCGTAATAAAATTAATCAGTTAGAGTCTGAAATTACCATGCTAATGGAGCATGCTAGTGCTAATGAGCTGCTTTTTAATCAGTTAATGAAATTGCAATTCGACTTAATTAAAGCAAAAGATATTGATGAATTAATTGTATCTTTAAAAAATTGGGCTAAAGATTTAGGGCTCAATGGTGCTTATTTATATCTTTTCGATGATAAATGGTTACTTAGTGCGCCATCTAGCTATCATCATTTAGCCTTAAATTCATTACAATTTGATTTTATTCGTGTTCGTCATCTACAGTATAGTCAATTTTATTTAGGTCAATTAAACACAACTGAATTAGATTTTTTATTACCGCAGCATGGTTATGTCGGATCAGTTGCATTATCATTATTTGGTCAATTTGGGGACCTCGGTCTTTTGATGTTTACTAGCCCAGATCCACAACATTATCAAGTTGGGCAAGGAACTTTGTTATTAGAGAAAGTTAGTGAGATATTACCTATTTTGATTGAAAAATGGATTATGCGAAGAAAGTAAGGAACGATGATGGCTAAAACTAATCCAAATTATTCCACTTTATTAGCTGAGCCGGTAGAGCATTTCTTAAACTATCTAAAATCAGAAAAACAACTTAGCCTAAACACACAAGTTAATTATCGCCGTCAACTTTATGCCATTATCGATTTAACCAAGGATCTGGATATTGAAAAATGGCAAGCTATTGATTCGTCAGCTGTACGATTATTAATTAGCAGAAGTCGGCAAACCGGTTTACAAGCAAGAAGTCTCTCCTTACGACTGTCTGCTCTGCGAAGTTTTTTCGATTGGATGGTGAAGAATGAAATGATTTCCGTCAATCCTGCTCGAGGTGTAGTTAATCCTAAATTAGGTCAGCATCTTCCTAAAAATATCGATATTGATGAGGTTAATCAATTACTAGATATTGAATATAACGATCCATTATCTGTGCGCGATAGAGCTATGCTAGAAGTTATGTATGGTTCTGGATTACGTCTTTCTGAATTAGTTAACATTAACTGTCGAGAGCTAAATTTAAGGGAAGGGGAAGTCCGGGTAATGGGAAAAGGTAATAAGGAACGGAAATTACCTTTAGGGCGAGAATCTGTAAAATGGATTGAATATTGGTTAACCATGCGAAATGAATTAAAACCGCAGGATGATGCACTATTTATTTCTAAATTGGGGAAACGAATTTCTCCTCGTAATGTGGAGAAACGATTTGCTCAATGGGGTATCAAACAAGGATTAAGTGCACATGTTCATCCTCATAAACTACGCCATTCATTTGCAACGCATATGCTTGAATCGAGTGGTGATTTGCGAGCAGTACAAGAATTACTAGGTCATGCTGATTTATCCACTACACAAGTTTATACTCATCTGGATTTTTCACATTTATCGGAAGTTTATGATTCTGCTCATCCACGAGCTAAAAGAGGGAAAAAATAATGCATTTTTATCGTTCAATTGACTGCATTAAAGCGATCACTTTCGATCTAGATGATACTCTATATGATAATAGTATGATAGTAGATAAAGCTGAAGAGGAAATGATAAAAAATTTACAGAAATATGAACAGTTTCAAAATTTAACATTAGATTTATATTTCCAAGAAAAAAGTTTGGTGCTATCAATCAATCCGGAAGTTTATCATGATGTGATAGTTTGGCGGATAGACACTATAAAATCTTTATTGAGTAGAACTAATATACCAGTATCTCAACATTCTCAGATAATTGATGATGCGGTAGATTGTTTCAATGTTTGGCGCCATAAGATGGTTGTTCCTCAATCAACACATACTTTATTAACTAAACTAGCAAAAAAATATCCATTAGCTGTAATTACTAATGGTAATGTCGATGTAAATAAAATCGGATTGGGAGACTATTTCCAATTTTCTTTACGCGGTGGACCGGATGGACGTTCAAAACCATTTCCAGAAATTTTTGATTTGGCTGCAAAAAAATTATCCATACCCAATAAATATATATTACATGTCGGCGACAATTTAGAGACTGATGTTAATGGCGCCATCAATAATGGTTATTTATCGTGTTGGATAAATATCTTTGAGCAAGATATTTATCATCTTACTGATGCAAGGTGCTTGCCTCATATTGAGATAAGCCGATTGATAGAATTAGATAATCTGTTATAATCATCGCATATGTGTATAAAAAGACAGTACAGTTAGATGTAAATAAGTTTGCATTTACTACCTGTCTTTATTTTTTTAATAGACTCACCAATAAATATTATAAAGAAAATGGCAATTTTAAAAAGATTCAATATATCAATAATTAATAGTGGTTTATGTAATCGGGATGGGTTAACACATAATGGACATTAAGCAATCATTATTAGAAGACCTTAACACAGAACAACAAACCGCAGTAGTTACAGATAATCAATACACTATTGTACTTGCAGGTGCCGGAAGTGGTAAGACTCGTGTACTTGTCCATCGAATTGCTTGGCTCTGTGTTGAGAAGAATTATTCATCCGGTTCGATTTTTGCAGTTACTTTCACCAATAAAGCTGCTGCTGAAATGCAGGAAAGAATTGAATCGTTAGTTGGTGAAAGATATTTAAATGGAATGTGGGTTGGTACCTTCCACGGTTTAACTCATCGCTTATTACGCATGTTTCCTCAACAAGCTAACCTTCCAGATAACTTTCAGCTTATTGATACAGAAGATCAGATTCGACTTATCAAGCGAATTTTCCGAGAACTTCAAGTAGATGAAAAGCAATGGTCAGCAAAAGAGTGTGCTAATTATATTTCTGCGCAAAAAGAGAAAGGATTACGCGCTAAAGACCTGCTGCCAGAAGATCCAAAACAAATAATGTGGCAAGTGATCTATCGTGATTATCAAGCAATTTGCGATAAAGTTGGCTACGTTGATTTTTCTGAGTTAATTCTGAGGGCTTATGAATTACTTTGTAGAGATGAGAATGTTTTAGATTATTGCCGTAATCGTTTCTCAAATATTCTCATTGATGAGTTTCAAGATACTAATAAAATTCAATATCGATTTGTACAAAAATTAGCGGGTAATACAGCTAATATCATGATTGTTGGTGATGATGACCAGTCAATTTATAGTTGGCGTGGTGCTAATGCCGATAATCTTCAATTATTTATCAATGATTATCCCGACACTGAAATTGTTCGCTTAGAGCAAAATTATCGATCCACCGGGTTTATTTTAGATTCAGCAAATAAATTGATTGCTAACAATAAAAATCGGTTAGGTAAAAATTTATGGACCGATAGTGGCGATGGTGAAAAAATCTTGCTTTACAGAAGTTTTAATGATGCTGATGAGGCAAGATTTGTTGTTGTTCAAATAAAAAAACTCCATGAGCAAGGTCAAAATTACTCTAGTTGCGCGATTTTGTATCGTAATAATGTTCAATCTCGGATTTTTGAAGATACATTAATGCAAAATGGCATACCTTTCCAAATTTATGGCTCGATTAGATTCTATGAAAGGCAAGAGGTTAAATTGGCTCTTGCTTATTTACGTCTATTACATGACCATAACAATGATATGGCATTTGAAGCAACTATAAATACTCCAACTCGTGGTATAGGCCAAGTTACTTTAGATAAAATTAGACATTTTGCTAAGCATAAAAATATGTCGTTATGGGATGCTTGCTTAACTTTAATTGAAAAGAAGGAACTTTCTGATAGACAACTTACAGACATAAATCGATTTATCCATTTAATGCAATCGATTCACGCTGAAGTTAATGACTTACCTTTTTATAAACAGTTAGAGAAGATTATTACATTATCAGGTGTCTTGCGAATGTATGAACAAGAGCCGGGTATTAAAGGTCAGGCAAGGTTAGAAAATCTTGAAGAGCTTGTTTCTGCAGCAGAGCAATTTTACCGTGTTAATCAAAATACCGTGATAGAGGATGCTGAAACAGGTAAACCATTAACAATTTTAGAATCATTCTTATCGGTTACATCGCTTGAAAGCCGTGATGTGGGTACTGACCAAGATTCTGTCCAACTGATGACGCTACATTCAGCAAAGGGATTAGAATTTGACAATGTCTTTATTGTAGGCTGGGAAGAGGGTATCTTCCCTACACAGCGTTCTATTCAAGAAGTCGATAAAATGGAAGAAGAAAGACGTTTAGCTTATGTTGGTATAACGCGAGCAAGAAAAAACTTAACACTTTCATTGACAGAACAAAGACGACTCTATGGTCGAGAAGAACGAAATTTACCTTCGCGTTTTTTAGATGAGTTGCCAGTTGAAAACTTAAATGAAACTTATTACCAAGGTAGTTTCTCTTCATTTGGAGGGCGATCTAGTTACCAAAATAAAGATGATGAGTTTTATCAAGAACGTAAAAAATCTTATTCTAAGAAGAAAAAGGAAGATGATGGTTATACGTTAGGTAGAAAGGTTAAACATAACCGTTTTGGTGAGGGATCAATTATCAATCTTGATGGTGAAGGTGAGCATAGACGAGTTCAAATCGCTTTCGTTGATGTTGGTATTAAATGGTTAGTAATAAAATTAGCAAATCTGACATTATTATAAATGCCATCTACCTAAATAAAATAGGCGCTAAATATTAATTTATCGCCTATTTTTTTATGAAAATTATTCAGCTTGTTCTTCTATGGCTTGGGTAAAAATATCTTCAAATGTTTGATCTGATCGATTACAAATCCATTTGTTGTTTATAAAGTCAAAATGATAACCTTGTTTTCTTGTTGCTAACCAAACTTGAAATAAGGGTTCTTGTGTATTAATGATAATTTTACTGTTATTTGGAAAGCTGATATTAATAACATTACTATTAGTTTCGTAATCTAAATCGATATCATGCTCATCAGCATAATCATCAAGGTATGATTCAATTTGGTTAAAAAGTTGATCAGTTAAAGTATGAAATTGAGTGACGTTCATATTGGTGTGATTATATTGAGCAATTAATATAGGAATAGTAGCATAAATAGAGAGACTCCGCCACAGCTAGGTGGCGAGAGCAAATTAAGTGTTACTGGTTGAGAGGTAATGAACAAGCCATTATTAATAATTTATAATTATCGTCATTTTTTTCGGCTCGCATCCAACGGCTTGGAATATTAATATTATTAATTAATTTACCCTCTGCAAAGTTTTTTTCAACAAGATCAAGTTGTCCTTTAGCAATTTCTTTTTTGTCACAATTAGCGTAATAGTTAATGACTATAGTGCGATAGGGTGTTTTCACATTATCTATGTTTTGGACTAATGCAGGAGTATAATTGATCACTTCTTTAAAGACACGAATTCGAGGATTATATGGGTGTGACTTTATCGATTTTTTATCAAGGAATGAATACCCAACCTTATTATCTTCGTCAGTTTTAGAAATAGGTGCAAATTGCTCACCGATTCTAGGATTGCTCAACATTTCCTTAACTTCTTTTGCTTGAGTGGCTTTCTCTTCTTCAGTAAGTTTTGGCTTTTCATCTGTTGCATGGCTTATAGTTGCAAAAGAAAAAAGAATTAAGACTAAGCATAATTTTTTCATTTAAATGTTATCTCCCTCTTTTGATCCCTTGCCTTCACTTGATTCTTGTGTTGCATTATTTTTCTCTTGTTCTTTTTTTAATTTAGAAGCTTCGATCTTTTCTTGCTGCTCTTTTCTTATTTGATCATCAAATAGCTTTATATCAGGACGATCTTTATAAAGCATATCTTTCTTTAAATCGCCTTGAATAGTACAAAGAACTCGATTTTGGTTGTTGTCTAGGTTTTCTAAATATAGTGATTTCTCAATTGTCCCAAGTTTTGGCACTACACCATCAATTGAATAGAGATTATCTGTCCACTCGGGGGATTTAGCATTACGATCATAAATTTTAGCATTAGCAATATAAACATTTTCATTATAATTTGACCATTTTATATTTTTTAATGCATTAATAATTTCTTCTTGGCTATTATCAAAAATAAAGCCCCAATAATAATATTTTCCAGATAAATTTGTTGGAATATATATGTCTTGGTATCCCGTAATAGTTAACCCACGATATTTAAGTGGTTTTTTAAAAATAACTTTATTTTTATCTTGTTGATAAATGGATTCTACAGGAATGAATGTCACATTATCTTTTGTGGTTAAATCAACATACTCGCTAAATGTTTCTTTATTTTCAGCTAGATTTTGGAAAAATTGATTATCACATGCAAGAAAAGTATCAACTATCTTATCTGTTACACTTGCTTTATTGTCTTGAGCAAAAGCTATGCAAGAAACGAGCGAAGAACAAGCAATCACAGTAAGTTTTTTGAAAAGCATGGGTTGTTCCTTTAAAAAAGCGCTAATAGAATGTAACCATATTGTAAAGCAATGTAAGTTGGTGTCAATCTAAACAGTTTTAATTTTGAACAAAAATCAGTAAATCACCAGCATTAAAAGAGATTTCGATAGTGTCATTAATCGCTTTATTACGTAAACTAGTAAAACTACCTAAAGATAGAGTTTGATTATGTAATGGGTATTCAAAACCGGTTATAGTCAACCCTGTAACTTTGGATAGAGGCATTAATGAAATAATATGGTATTTAACATGATGGATAATTTGATGGTTAGTTGCGAAGAAAAAGTGACAATAATCATCATAAAACAGCATTTTAAATTGTTGATGATATTGCATAGCAACCGATAAATTACCTAGAAAGTGGTCACTGGATCGTCCTGATGCACCATATATGGTAAATGATGTGACTCCTTTACTATTTAAAAACAACAACGCTTTTTCAAAGTCAGTTTTAGATTGATCTGGTGTATGAATGATTTGGGTTTTATCGGGAATTGTCATTGTGGAGTTAATGCTATCTAAATCACCGATTATAAAATCTGGTTTAATTGAAGATTTAGATAGATAACTATGATATGCACCGTCAGTACATGCGATATAATTATAATTACCTAAATGGGTAGGTAAATTTTTAGGTGGTTCGCCATTTACAAATAACAGTGCTGTGAACATTATTACTCCCATTAAAACATTTTATAACGCTAAAGTATAAGCCATAATAATTGCATCTTCTTTATTACCATCGGTGGTTGGGTAATAATTTTTTCTAATAGTTATTTGATTGAACCCTATTGAGTGATATAACTCAAGTGCTGGCGCATTTGATTTTCTTACTTCTAACCATATTGTCGAAATTTTATTTGGCATTGCCATTAAATCATCAATCAACTGGTTTAATAATGTTTTTGCTAACCCTCGATTCCGGTATTTAGGATGTATGGCAATATTAAATAAACTTGCTTCATCAGCTACCTGTTGGCAAATACAAAAGCCTACAATTTTATTATCAACGGTTATTTTAAGGTTTAAATAACGTTCTCCTTGATTTGAAAAGAAAGTCTCTTTAGACCAAGGAATAGGGTAGCATAATCGCTCTAACTCATAGGCTTCTGCTAGATCATTTTCATTTAGGATGGAAATCGTTTTCATATTCACATAATTGTAGCCAAAGCTGTCGCTTTTGTTGTGGATCTTTGGCTAGCGAAACTAAATCGCTGGTTTTAATCGTTAATTTATTTTGCCATTGTTCATAGCTTTTTATGTCAATAAACCAAGTTACAACTTTTACTTCATCTGCCGGTATTATTAATTGCGAAGGCGTAAGAAATAAAACTTGCTCTTCAGTTAACTCAATGGCTTTTAAAATATCATAATAAATTTTTTGTGTTGGTTGCTTTTTAGCAACGACGATTAAACGAATTTTATCGTCGATATGTGTAGCAACTTCACCTTGAAAAACGGCAGAATTGCGTAAAACATATTGGGTAATATCACATTGCTTTAGATACCAATCAGTTGCTGTCATTGTCGGATTACTGTTTTTATTAGGGATTAAAGAAAGTTAATTGTATAATCTTCGCTTCAATTTATAAAGGTTTTTCATTGAGGCATTATGGCAATATCCGCATTTACTCCTGCTAGCCAAGTACTTGAACGTCATCAATCCTTTTTTGATGATAAAAATATTCTTATTGCAGGTGATATCCAAGATAATTACCCAGCTGTTATATCAGCTAATTTGGTTAAGATTCACTGCTCGCAGTATCACACATTTTTAAATTTTAAACACTCGAAACGAGCTGAAAGCACCAATTTTTCGCTCTATCCTGACGAGTCTTTTTATAACAATGTTAACACACTCATATATTATTGGCCTAAAACTAAGAGTGAAGCACAATTTCAGTTATCATTTTTATTAAATAATATGCCTAAAGAGAGTGATATTTTTATTATTGGTGAAAATCGGACTGGTGTAAAAAGTGTTGAAGGATTATTGGCTGATTTTGGCTCTATACAAAAAATAGATAGTGCAAGGCGATGTGGTCTGTATCATTTTCGTGCTGATAGCCGTTTAGCTTTTGAATTAAAAGAGTGGTGGCTTAGTTATCATTTAACCATTGAAAACCAAGATATCGAAATTAAAAGCTTACCAGGTGTATTTAGCCAAAAAGGATTAGATGCGGGTAGTGAGCTTCTGTTAAATGCATTGATGGAACAGAGTGATATTATTAAAGGTAATATCCTAGATGTTGGCTGTGGCTCAGGCATATTATCAACAGTTTTAGGTAAGTTATATCAAGATATAAGTTTAACATTAACCGATGTCAGCAGTATGGCGTTAGAATCTAGCAAAGCTACGTTAGCTTGTAATAATCTTTCTGCAAATGTTATTGCTAGTGATGTATTTTCAGATATCAACGATAAATTTCACTTAATCATCTCTAATCCACCTTTTCATGATGGTAAAGAGACAAGTTATACTGCAGTAAACAAACTGATTAAAGAGGCTAAAAAACACTTAAAATTAAATGGTTATCTTTGTATTGTGGCAAATTCATTTTTGCCTTATCAATCGATTTTGGATGAAACCTTTAAAAGTGTTGAAATTATTGCCCAAACAACAAAATTTAAAGTCTATTTAGCCAGTCATTAATAAGTAATGATAATCAAATATTCATGCGTGAGTAGAGTGAACTAGATCACGCGTGAAAATTGATGTTGTCGAACCAATCGTCTCATATAAATATCAAAACACATACAAATATTTCGAATAAGCAAATGCCCTTTAGGTTGGACAACGATGCTATCTTTACCAACTAGGACTAAACCATCTTGTTCCAATGGTGCTAATAGTTTTAAATCTTCAGTAAAATAGTCATCAAATTTAATCGCATAAAGTTGTTCAATTTGTTTTTTATCAAGGTAAAAATGGCAAATAAGTTGCTTAATGATATCTCTTCTTATTTTGTCATCTTGATTTAAGGTAAATCCTTTCCATAAACCATTACCTTGTTGTTTAACTAAAGTTTGATAATTTTTTAGATTTTTATGGTTCTGTGCATAACTATCACCCAACATACTAATAGCTGACACACCAAGACCCAATAAATCTGAATCGCCTTTAGTTGTGTATCCTTGAAAGTTACGATGCAATTTTTTTTCTTGTTGAGCAATAGCCAACTCATCGGTTGGTTTGGCAAAATGATCCATACCGATAAATTGATAACCGGCTTGAGTTAATTTTTCTATACTAGTGTGTAAGATCTTTAATTTTTGATGAGCGTTAGGTAAATCATAATCTTTGATTTTACGTTGCGCAGCAAAACGACTAGGTAAATGGGCATAATTAAAAACGCTTAATCTATCAGGTGAAATATCAATAACTTTATTCAAAGTTTCGGTAAAACTTTCAACGGTCTGTTTAGGTAATCCATATATTAAATCGAGGCTAATTGATCGAAAATTATTTTTTCGTGCTTGAGCAATCAATGAGCGGATTAAATTTTCATCTTGTTCTCGGTTAATTAGATTCTGAATTTCATGATTGAAATCTTGAATTCCCATACTTAACCGATTAAAGCCTAGTTCAGAAAGATGATCGATTGTTTGTGTACTGATTTCTCTGGGGTCTATTTCAATTGATAATTCAGCATCTTGAGTAAAGTTAAAGTGTTGCCTGATTGATGTGATTAATCGTGTCATTTCATCATCAGTCAAAAAAGTAGGAGTGCCTCCGCCCCAATGCATTTGGCTTACAATACGATTTTTGAATAATTCTGACCGTTTAGCAATTTCAATATCTAGTATATCGAGATACTGGGTAACTTTATGGGTTTGCCGGGTAATAAGTTTATTACAACCGCAAAAGTAACAAAGTTTATGGCAAAACGGAATGTGCACATATAGTGATAATGAACGTTCAGGATAACGTGTGGCAGCTGAAAGAAAGTTTTGTTCAGTGAACTGCTCATTAAATTCAAGCGCAGTTGGATATGAAGTATATCTTGGGCCGGAATAGTTATACTTTTCTATTAACGCTTGGTCCCATAGCTGAGATTGAATCATATTGTGTTTATTTAATCCTGCTTTTGACATTGTTGTTTCCATCACATTTTGCTTTACTACGCTTTTTAATTTGCGCTTTAATTTTAATACGATTGATTTTTTTCAAATACAATAATGTGCAGATAAGTAATCCCAAATATAAACCGAGCATAATAAATATTGGCATGGTTAATGACTCTTTATTGACATTATTTGGAAAATGAAATTATAAATTTCTAGTTCATATTAAATAAATCTAACTTAATTACGTTTAAGTAAGCTGACAATATCTTCTTTAGGCTCTTCTAACTCGTCATCAAAATCATTATCTTCATAACCTAATTGTTTCATCAGTTGATCAATGCGATCTAGTTTATTATCAAGATAAGATTGTTGTTCATTAGTCAATGTTTTGCCTTGCTCAACTAAATCAAGTAAATAGTCAAGTTTAGTATCATTTTCAAGCTGGTCTAATTCTTGTTCTGGTGTTAATTTGACCTTTTTAGGTTGATTAACTTTTATAATTGGATCATCCGTTTGCACTAATGAAATTGGTTTTTTACTACCAATTCGCGGATCTTTAATGATATTTGACGTTTTTTTATTGTTTTGTTTGCCGTTAAAACGAGAACCACTAGGTAAACCTTTATGTTTACGTTTGCGCTTAAGTTCTCGAGACTCTTCATTAATCTCTTGACGGGTTTTTTTCGATTTATTTTTTAACATACAATCTCAATTTAATATCTGGTTATAAATTTACTTAAACATATTTTACCAGCAAGTCATTAATATAGCTATGAGCAGAAGTTAATGCGAATTTATGATTGTAAAAAAATAGATTTAGTATAATCTGAGCCAAATAATTTTTAAATATTGAGCAAATAAAACATGAAAAATCATTTGAGCCCTTATATGCAATTTACCCGACAAGAGTGGGCTGGCTTGCGTAATGCGGTACCGATGACTTTAACTGCTGAAGAATTAACCTCGTTACAAGGAATTAATGAAGATTTGTCTATGGATGAAGTAAGTGAAATTTACTTGCCTTTATCTCGATTACTCAATTATTATATAAGCAATAGTTTTAGCCGTCAGGCAGTCTTATCAAAGTTTCTAGGTAAAAGTCAGAAAATACCTTATGTTATCGGTATTGCTGGTAGTGTTGCTGTTGGTAAAAGCACCACAGCTCGTGTCTTACAAGCATTATTAACTCGTTGGCCGGAACATCGCAAAGTTGCGTTAGTAACGACCGATGGCTTTTTATATCCCAATCGTTATCTTGAAGAACGTGGTATCATGAATAAGAAAGGATTTCCTCAATCTTATGATATCAGAAAGTTAATTAATTTTGTTGCTGATGTAAAGTCAGGTCAGTCAGAAGTTAAAGCACCCGTTTATTCTCATTTGGTTTACGATATTGTTGAAGACGAACAGATTACTATCGACAGTCCAGATATTTTAATTCTTGAAGGATTAAATGTTTTACAAGGCACCATAAATTATACACAGGCTAACAATCGGGTGTTTGTTTCCGATTATGTAGACTTTTCAATATATGTCGATGCACAATTACCCTTATTACACGATTGGTATGTGAATCGATTTTTAAAATTTAGAGCTGGGGCATTTAGTGATCCTAACTCTTACTTTAACCACTATTCTAAGCTTCCCGAGGAAGAGGCTGTGAATATTGCTAACCGCCTTTGGCGAGAAATTAATGAATTGAATTTGATCGAAAATATCCTGCCAACACGGGAACGAGCAAGTTTGATTTTAACCAAAGGTAAAGATCATAAAGTAGATTGTGTTCAATTAAGAAAATAAACTTAGGGGAATCAATATGAAATCAGCAATTAGGTTATTAAGTAAGTTAAGCATTATCACTTTAGTTACTGCATTTTCTGTAAACAGTTATGCAACAAATAATGATGAATACGAAGGGTTAAATTGTGACGGAAAAAAACAAGCAATCCAAACTAAAATAGATCAAGCTAAGAATGCCAATAATGCTAATGAAGTTGCAGGTCTTGAAAAAGCACTTCAAGAAGTTAATACCAATTGTAAAGATGAAACATTAGAAGAAAAATATAAAAGATTAGTGGTTGAAAAAACTAAAGATGTTACTGATAAAACTAAAGAATTAGCAGAAAAGACTAAAGAATATGCAAAAGACAAACTCAATGCAAATCAAGATAAAATTGATGCATTAAAAGCTAAATTAAATGATGCTGAAAAAGAGTTATCTGATGCTAAAGATAAACTTGCTGATTATTACAAACAAATGACTAGCAAATAGAGTAAAGTTAAACGCAAAAAAGTGCCTTCCTCAACTTTTTTGTTAGATAAGCACCATTAATCGAGCGTTAATGGTGCTTTTTTATTGATAAAAGATAATGTGCTTAAACTAGACTTTTCTGCCTAAAAAGAGTAAGGTGTGCGCCTTATTACGTGGTTCGTGAACCTCCCACGCTAAAAAACTAAGGAAAATTTAATGAGCAACATTACACTACTTGGCGACCAATCTGTTCGCTATCCAACTGACTATTGTCCTAATATTTTAGAAACCTTTGATAATAAACACCCCGGTAATGATTATTTCGTTAAATTTAATTGCCCGGAATTTACCAGCCTTTGTCCTATCACTGGTCAACCTGATTTTGCCACGATTTATATTTCGTATGTCCCCAATATAAAGATGGTGGAAAGTAAATCGCTCAAACTCTATTTATTTAGCTTTCGTAATCATGGTGATTATCATGAAGATTGCATTAATATCATTATGAAAGATCTGATTAAATTAATGGATCCTAAATATATTGAGGTCTGGGGGAAATTTACACCACGTGGTGGTATCTCTATCGACCCTTATGCTAATTACGGTAAACCTGGTACTAACTGGGAACAAATTGCGCTTAATCGTTTAGCTAATCACGATCTTTATCCTGAAAAAGTCGATAATCGTTAATTTTTTTCGTACACAAATTAAATCGGAACCGTTAAAAATGCAAAATCGTAAAGCTCTAGTGATATTTTCTGGTGGGCAAGATTCTACTACCTGTTTACTGCAAGCCATTGCTGATTATGGGCGTGAAAACGTTGAAACAATCAGCTTTCAATATGGTCAACGCCATGCCATTGAGCTTGAAAAAGCCAAATGGATTGCTGACGATCTTGGTGTAAAGCAAACCCTCATTGATACTTCAGTGATCAAACAAACGACCAATAATGCCTTGATTGATGACTCACAAGAAATCAAAGCCGCTCAAGAAGGGAATTATCCGAATACCTTTGTTGACGGGCGTAATATGCTATTTTTATTGTTAGCGGGGTGTTATGCAAAACAACATGCTATTCAAGATATCATTATTGGCGTATGTGAAACCGATTTTAGTGGTTATCCGGATTGTCGAGATATCTTTATTAAATCCATGAATGTTTCGATGAATTTAGCCTTGGATTACACGTTTAACATCATCACCCCATTAATGTATCTAACTAAAGCGCAAACATGGGAAATGGCTGATAAACTCGGTTATCTTGATTATATCCGGCAACACACTCACACTTGTTATTATGGGGTTGACGGCGGATGTGGTCATTGCCCTAGTTGCGAGTTACGTGAAAAAGGGTTAAATGAGTATCTAACCCATAGCACTAGATAGCATTATTTAAAGGGGAAATGCATGTCTGACAATCATCAACGATTAGTCTCATTGGATGTATTGCGAGGAATGACCATTGCAGGAATGATTTTAGTGAATAATCCCGGGTCGCCAAATGCTATTTATCCTTTACTTAGGCATGCTAAATGGAACGGGCTGACTTTTGCCGATCTCATCTTTCCATTATTTATGTTTATTATGGGAGTGTCGACTTATATTTCCTTAAATAAATTAGAATTTAAGCTTAATAAGATTCTGCTAATTAAAATTTTGAAAAGAACGCTGATCATTTTTGCTATTGGATTATTGATTGCTTGGTTTTCGGGTTTTCTTGCTTTGTATAAGCATTTTAATTGGCTGCCGTTTCATGAGCGGATGGTTGAATCTTTGTCTTGCATAGATCAAATCCGAATTATGGGCATTTTACAACGTTTAGCGATCTGTTATTTGTTTTCTTCTCTTATTATTTTATGTTTTGATAGAAAATATTTGCCTGTTCTGATCGTTCAAATACTACTGTTTTATTTTTTCATCTTATATTTGGGCGACGGGTTTGAGCAAAAAAATAACAACATTATTGCTAAAGTCGATAGAATGATTTTGGGTCAAGAGCGTATGTATCTGGATAATGGTATGTATTTTGAACCGGAAGGGGTATTAAGTACTTTTCCGGCCATTGCTCAAGTCCTTATCGGCTTTTGTATAGCCAAACAAATATTTGCGACTAATGTCAATGTCGACAAAATAAAAATCTTGATTAAATACGGAATAATTTTTTCAATAATAGGGTTTATTTTGAGTTTTATTTGCCCAATTAATAAAAAAATCTGGTCACCGTCATTTGTATTGGTGACTTGTGCTATAGGTTGTGTCTTATTTGCCTTATTAATTTGGTTGATTGATATCAAAAAATACAAAAACGCCGTTCATTGTTTTATCCCCTTTGGCATGAATTCGTTATTCATTTTTGTTATCGCCGGTATTATTTCGATTATAACGCGTAGAATGACGCTGGTTTTTCATTCTGATTCACTCAGTTTGCGACAATTTCTGTATTCAAAAGTTTTAGCGCAATATTTTGGAAACTATCCCAGCTCTTTTATCTATGCCTTATTCATTGTCGTGATTTGTTGGTTGATTGCTTTTATTTTATATAAAAAGCATTTTTTTATAACAATTTAAAAATATTAGATATCGATGTAATTAAATTCGGCTTATCCGACATTTTTAACCTTAATTACATCATTTTTACGTTAAAGATTATGGGTTCTCTCACCCCATTTAAAAAAGGAAACGAATATGTATTTGAATATTCACTCTGAAACACTTCAGAACAAATTTAATTCAGCTCAGCAGCGCAAGGCGCTTTGCTGGCTCTCTTTTTTTCATATTTTAGTTATTGCTTCGAGCAATTATCTGGTACAAATCCCATTTGATATATTCGGTTTTCATACCACATGGGGAGCATTTACCTTTCCATTTATCTTTTTAACCACCGATTTAACCATTCGGGTATTTGGTGCTAGTCTTGCCAGAAAAATTATCTTTGTCGTTATGATACCGGCATTACTGTTCTCTTATTCCATTTCGGTTGTGTTTTTTGAAGGACATTGGCTGGGATTTTCAGCTTTATCTGATTTTAACAGTTTTGTTTTCCGTATTGCTTTAGCCAGTTTTGCCGCTTATTTAGTTGGGCAATTGATGGATATCACTGTGTTTAATTATTTACGTAAGAATAAAGCATGGTGGGTTGCGCCTTCGGCGTCAGCGGTGTTAGGTAATGGTATTGATACTATTGTCTTTTTTGCCATTGCCTTTTATCAAAGTAGTGACGAATTTATGGCCAATCATTGGATCGAGATTGCCGCAATTGACTATAGTTTTAAAATTTTGATTTGTGGATTATTCTTCTTACCGCTTTATGGCATTATTTTGAATTTTATTTTAAAAAAACTGCTTGTAAAGCCACTGTAACTAACTGATCAATCACTTAATTATTCAGAATAATCGTTAATATTTAGAGCTTATCAGCGTTATGATAAGTTCTAAATGCCAAAACCCCTCTCAAAAACCCCGTTCCTCAACTTTTTTTACCAATTTAAAAAATTTAATTATCTCAAAATAAATTAAAAATCTTAATAAAGATTCTTTGCTAAAGTTTTTGTGAAAGTGCATAATATGAACAAAAAAATAAGTAGTATTTTTATCAGGAATAGAAAGGATTAGGTGAAACAATGAGATTGATAAAACACTTAGCTGTGTTGGGTTTGTTTTTGACGTTATGCGCTTGTGATAATCAAAAAGATAAATCGACAGATTCAGTAAGTAATAATAAAACCGAGTTAACTACAAATAATACCAGTAATACCAGTAATACAACGCATGATTCGAGTACAAATTCGCAATCTCATAACCCATTTAATCCAACGCCTGAATTAATCGAAAAATATAAAGGTAAAAATCTAAAAGTTCTCGATAGTTCAGAATTAATCATTGATGGTTCAAGCACATTAGTCGTGACATTTTCCGTTCCTCTCAATCCGAAATTGAATTTTTCAAATTTATTAAGATTGGTTGACAAAGAGAGTGGTGTGGTTGATGGCGCGTGGGAGTTGTCTGATAATGGCCTTGAATTAAAACTTCGCTACCTTCAGCCAAATCGTAAATTGGTTTTAACTATTGATAAGATGTTATCAGCGATTAATGATAGCCATTTGTCATCTGTTTATGAAGCTCAAATAACCACCCAAGATCGCCAACCTATGGTTGGTTTTGCTAGTACTGGATTTTTATTACCAAGTAAATCCATGAGTGGATTGCCGATTAATACGCTCAATGTTGATAAAGTTGATATAAACTTTTTCAAAATTAAGCCAGAAAAATTACCTATTTTACTTGATAATTATGGTTTTATTGATATGTTGTCAATTTGGCGTTCGCAAAGTATGAGTGAATATACTGATTTAGTTTATTCTTCAAGATTTGATCTTAATCCTAGACCGAATGCTCAAGAAACCATTATCGTTAACCTTTCTACAGTTTCTGAACTTAATCAAGAAGGTGTTTATATTGCGGTAATGAATGAAGCGGGTACTTATAATGAATCAAATCCTGCAACAATATTTTCAATAAGTAATATCGGGGTTTCATATCATCGTTATGATAATGGTAAATTAGCGGTAACGACTCATGCGTTAGATAACGGTAAGCCACTAGCTAATATTAATTTAACATTATTATGCGAATCTAATAATAAGCAGTGTAAGAATATTAAGGCAACGACAGATAAAGATGGCTATGTTGAAATCGATGGCAACAACAAGGCATATAGCGTATTGACTGCAACCGATGGCGAGCAAACTTCATTTTTGATGGTTAATCGTGCTGCGCTTAATTTAACTGATTTCAATTTATCGGGCAAACCTTTCTACCAAAAACAATTATTTGTTTTTGGCCCTCGAGACCTTTATCGACCGAACGAAACCGTCTATTTTAATGCACTATTACGTGATGCAGATGGACAGCCATTACCTGATCAACCAATCGTCGCTGAAGTGTTTTCTTCTAATGGTCGAGTTGTCAAAACTTATCAACTAAAAAGCAGTGTGAATACCAATGGTTTATATCAACAACAATTTGTTATCCCCGCTGATGCAGCAACAGGTAATTGGTTAATTCGTTTCAATTTAGGTGATGATAACTATCGTCAGTGGAATTTTAAAGTTGAAGAATTTTTGCCAGAACGTATGGCGATGGAAATACACAGTTCATCTGATGGTCCAATTTTAAAGAGTGAAGATGTTTCTTTTGATATAAAAGGTTGGTATTTATATGGTGCGCCAGCATCTGGTAATCGCTTAGATGCTAATCTTTATTTAAAGAAAGTTGATACCATTGCAGGATTAGATGACTTCAAAATTGGATCAGCTACTGAAGAAAATCCATATCGCGAACTTGATTCTTTAGAGTTAAAGTTAGATAGCGATGGTTTAACTGAAATTAATATTGAGAATAATTATTGGTCAGGAAGCTCATCACCTCTAAAAGTCGTTTTACAAGCTAGTTTGCTAGATTCTGGTGGTAGACCAGTTACGCGTTATGCAACACAAACTATTTGGCCTGCACCTAAATTGCCGGCAATCCGAGCATTATTTGAAAACTCAGAATATTATGATTGGAATAGCGATAATTATTTTGAGCGTCCAACTGTAGACATAAATAGTAATGCTGAATTCGAAATCGCTTATGTTGATTTGGATGGGGAAAAATTAGGTACAAAATCATTAAAAGCTAGACTAGTTCGTGAGCGTAATGATTACTATTGGGTTTGGTCTGAGGAAGATGGTTGGCGTCAAAGTTCCAACTCGAAGGAATTTGTGGTTTCTGAAGATCAGTTATCTATTGAGGCAGGCAGTACCACAAAAATAACCTATCAACCTACTGATTATGGTGCTTACCGAATTGAAGTGGTAGATACAAACAGTAAAGTCGTATCAAGTCTCAGATTCTGGGTTGGTTATGATTGGGAAGATAATACTCATGGTACTAAATCAGTACGTCCAGACCAAGTTAAGTTAAGTATTGATAAACCATCTTATAATCCTGGCGATGTCGCTAAAGTTAATGTTCAAGCACCGGTAGCGGGTTCTGGTTATATTTCTCTCGAAACCAATGATGGGACGATTTGGAAAAAAGCAATTACGGTGGGTGAAGAAGGTTTAGATGTCGAAATTCCTATTGAAAAATGGGGGCGACATGATGTCTATATTAGTGCTATGATTATTCGCCCTTCGACTGATGCTTCCGTGCAAACAGTTAAACGAGCAATTGGTTTACTTTATTTACCAATTGATACGTCTAATCGTCAATTAAATGTGACAATTGATACACCGGTACAAGTAGAACCTGAAACTGTTGTGCCAATTAAAATTAAAATGGATAAGCCATCTGTCCAAAAAGATAAAAAAGTGACTGTATTGGTTTCAGCTGTTGATTCAGGTGTTTTAAATATCACTGATTATGTCACACCAGATCCTTATGCTTGGTTTTTAGGACGTAAACGTTTTAATGTAGATATTAACGATGTCTATGGCAGCTTAATTGAAGCTACTGGTCGTAATGTAAATATGAGCTTTGGTGGTGATGCGATGGGTGCTGGCGGTAAAAAACCGTCAAATGAAGTTCTAATTGTTGCACAACAACTCAAAACCATTCAATTAGATGACAATGGCGAAGGTGTTATTAATTTACCTTTACCTAATTTTAATGGTGAGCTACGTATAATGGCTCAAGCATGGGATGATAATCGTTTTGGTAAAGCTGATAAAAAAATGAAAGTTTCAGCTCCGGTTATAGCTGAATTATCAACTCCTCGATTCTTATCTGGTGGTGATCGCGCTGTATTAGCGTTAGATCTTCATAATTTGACAGATAAAACACAAAATATGAAAGTTGAAGTATCGACTAATGGTTTGATTCATCAAAATGAAGCCAAAACGATATCAGTCAAACTTGATAGTAAACAAAAAGATATCATTCAAATCCCTGTTATTGCAGATTATGGTTATGGTACTGGTTCGGTAACAATAGCGGTCAAAGGTATTTTACTTGAAGATAATTCTGACACTAAAATTGAAAGATCATGGTCAATTGGCGTAAGGCCTGCATATGCCGGAACAACGAGATCTTATGTGTTAGCACTAGATGCCAATGATAATTGGGAATTACCAAACGATGCATTAACAGGATTAATTGATAACACTGTTGAAGGGCAATTGGTCATTTCTAATCAGCCGCCGTTAAATATTGCTCAATATATCAAAGATTTATTTGCATATCCTTACGGTTGCTTGGAACAAACAACGAGTGGTTTATTCCCATCATTATATGCCAATAGTAAACAACTCGCAGAACTAGGTATTAAAACTGATTCAGATGAGATGCGTCGTAAAAAAGTGCAATTAGGTATTTCACGTATCTTATCAATGCAACGAAATAATGGTAGCTTTGGGCTATGGAATAGTCATAGTGAAGAAGAGCATTGGTTGACAGTTTATGCAACAGATTTCTTGTTGCAAGCTAAAGAACGAGGTTATCAAGTTAGTGATAAAGCGCTTGATTCAGCAATGACACGCCTAGGTCAATATATCTATGATACGTCTGCATATAATAATCTTGATTATTATGGAGATTCACGTAGTTTTGAGTTTTCTAAGTTGTCAATTAAAGCCTATGCATTAATGGTTTTAACTAAACAAAATAAAGTTACCTCAGCAATGCGTAACGAGATAAATTATTTATCAGACAAGATAAGTAATGATAAGTCATTTATCTATTCGCCATTACCTATAGCTCAACTAGCGGTTGCTGCTAAATTAAATGGTAATCAAAATGTTTATGAAAAATTATTACCTTTAGTTTTTAGCACTTCGTATCAATACAATAATCACTGGTTTGGTAATTACGGTAGTGAAATACGTGATGAAGCATTAATTCTATCTTTATTAATAGAAAACAAAATAGCTCAGAATAAACAAGGTACTTATCTGTATAATTTATCAGATTTATTAAACAGTAAACGATATTTCTCAACACAAGAATTAAATTCATTGTTTATTGCTGGTTGGTCATTAGAACAGCATAAAAGTGGTAATAAATTTAAGGTATCAGTGAATGGAAAAGTTAATGAAGTTGATTCAGTATTTTCACATTCATATGATTTTGATAAATTAACCCAAGGGTTATCGATTGATAATTCAGAATCAGATGAGCCACTATATGTTAAGTTCTCTGTAACAGGTTATTCTAAAACACCTCCAGCGCCAACCTCAGCTGATGGTTTCTTTAACATCAGTCGTACGTATTATGATTTGCAGGGTAATAAAATATCACCAGCAGATTTAGATGTAGGTTCTATGATGGTTGTGGTTTTAGATGTAATAGCTAAAGAACAAGTTCATGATGCGTTGGTTGTTGATTTCTTACCAGCTGGTCTAGAGCTTGAAAATCAAAACCTTTCTAATAGTAGTGTGAATTTATCATCAATTCCTAGTATAGCTAAATTAATGGGAGATGATGATGCTAGTAATATTAAATATCAAGAATATAGAGATGATAGATATGTTGCCGCTGTTAATATTAATAATTATGTGGGGCGCAATAATAAATATCGAAAACGTTTAGTGTATTTAGTTAGAGCAGTAACTACTGGCGATTACATGATTCCTTATCCTTATGTAGAATCTATGTATCGTCCAGACCGTTTTGCTATAGGACAATCACCTGATTTCATGACTATTTCAAATCCTAAGCAGGAAGAAAATTAATTAGATATTAATATACGTTACTAATTATTCCGCCAATATATTTGGCGGAATTTTTATTTATAAATACATTTGGCTGGGTCACATAATAAAGATAATGAAAAAATGCTTTTATAAAATATTTAAATTTTTTTTGATATTATTAGTTTTATTGAGCAGTAGTTTTTTTATTGCTGACTCTCTTTTTCCTTTATCTATCTCACAAAATAAAACTACCCAAACCGTTGTTGCAGCAGATGAAACTCCATTATGGCGATTTGCTGATCAAAATGGTGTTTGGCGTTATTCGGTCAGTCTTGATGAAGTGCCAGACTATTATCTTGAAGTTTTATTAAATTATGAAGATCGCTATTTTTATGAACATATTGGTATTAATCCGATTTCTTTATTTCGTGCAGCTTGGCAAAATATATCAAATGATAAAATCGTTTCCGGTGGTAGTACTATATCTATGCAAGTGGCAAGATTATTATATCCACACGATCGAACGCTAACGGGTAAGCTAAAACAGATCTTTCGAACCCTCCAGCTTGAATTACATTATAGTAAAGATGAGATCTTAACTTTATATATTAACCACGCACCCTATGGCGGCACAATAGAAGGTATTGGGGCGGCAAGTTGGTCTTATTTTGGTAAACAGCCTAAAGAGTTAACAAGAAGTGAGGCAGTATTATTAGCTGTGTTACCTCAAGCTCCAAGCCGGTTACGACCCGACCGATTTCCTGAAAGAGCCAAACAAGCTCGTGATAAAGTATTAGACCGATTGGCAGAATATAAAGTATGGTCAAATGATTTAATCGAAACCGTTCGACGCGATGAGGTTTGGGTATATCCACGAAAAGCACCACAAGTGGCTCCCTTACTGGCTTATCGTTTAAAAAATAAATACCCTAATGAGGATATTATTCATTCCACTATTGATGTTTCAATTCAATATAATTTAGAAGATTTAGCCATCAATCGTGTGAAACAACTACCTCCTAAAACATCATTGGCTATTTTAGTAGTCGATCATACTGATATGACAGTAAAAGGCTATGTCGGTTCAGCTGATTTTAATGACAATGAACGCTTTGGCCAAGTTGATATGATTAGTGCGTTACGTTCTCCTGGCTCTACACTAAAACCTTTTATTTATGCGCTTGCTCTTGATGAAGGTATGATTCATTCTGAATCGCTGTTGCAAGATGTTCCTCGTATTACTACCGATTATCGTCCGACCAATTTCGATGATGGTTTCTATGGGCCGGTTAGTGTATCTGACGCATTAAGTAAATCATTAAATTTACCTGCGGTTCAATTAATTGAGTTATATGGCCCCAAACGATTTGCAGGTAAATTGGCTGGTATTGGGTTACCTTTATCTTCGATAGGCAACGAGCCTAATATCTCCTATATATTAGGTGGCGCTTCATTAAGGATGGATAATCTTGTTAGTGCATATAGTGCATTTGCTAGGCATGGCGAAGTGAGTCCATTGCGCTTTACTCAAAAAGAGCCATTGATTAATAAACCCTTTATTTCAGATGGTAGTGCTTGGATAACAAGACAAATGTTAATTAATAGTAATCTATTAGCTTATAAAACAGGAACCAGTTATGGCTATCGGGATGCTTGGGCAGTTGGTATCAATCCAAGATATTTAATTGGTGTTTGGGTAGGGCGTCCTGATGGCACTCCCGTTGTTGGGCAATATGGTTCAATGTCTGCCATGCCAATTTTACAACATGTTAATTCAATTTTATTAAATAGAGAAAATCGTTTAAATCGTCCACTCACTACTTATGAAAAACCAGCATCAGTATCTTCTATGAAAATTTGTTGGCCATTAGGGCAACCTCTTCCGGAATCTGATGTAAATTGTCACCGTCAAAAGACCGCATGGGTTTTAAATAATATGACACCGCCAACACTAAGTACCTATGGTGAACTAAAAAATAATATCTATCGTTCTGGGTGGATAACGATTTGGGTAAATGAACGAGGTGAACGTGTTGCTGCTGATTGTCCCGGAGCACAAAAAAAACAACTTGCCCTATGGCCAGTATCATTAGAAAACTTTCTGTTAACAAAAGAGAAAAGGCGGACTCTATTACCACCAATTGATAAAAGTTGCCCTGTAATGGGACAAGATGTTTTTGCTTCACTCAATATCGTAGGTTTACGTGATAAACAATTGATTAGAGCATTACCAGGAAGTCATCAAGTTACAGTTGATTTAACTCCAGAGGGTGGATATGGGGAAAAATGGTGGTTTTTAGATGGAAACTTAGTTGCTAATTCTAAAGATAATGAAAAAGTGGCCTTAACTATTGCTAAAAAAGGTGTTCATCGTTTGCTATTATTAGATGAAAGCGGACAAATATTTCGATTAAAGTTTATGTCAGATTAATTAAGTAACAAACTCAGTGGTTAAATTATTGCCCATTAAATTTGTAACGGATCGTTATCTGAGGTTTATTTTAATCGGGATTAACAGAAATATCTAATGTGGCGGAAACAGTTAGCATTTACACTTTATGTCAGTGTTCAATGTGCTTGTAAGATAAGTTTAACAAAAGTTAGATAATCAATGTAGACGAAAATATAGTGATCAGTGGGATAATTATTTTCAATAAAGCTAATACTACAAATAAAGTCAGTCCATTGTTGATCTCTTATTAGTGGAAGATATTATTTGGCAATATGTAATTTAAATGTTTGATTTTGAAGAGCTTGTACGGATTCTGTATCAAGATGATTATCAGTAATAATGTCAGTAAAGCGGTTTAGTGGTATAGACGTAAATAAAGAATAAGTATTATATTTACTACTATCTGCAACAAGAACAACTTTATCTGCCTTCTCGGCAAAGCTAGATTTTATTAATGCTTTATCTTCAGTTGGTGCTGTTACACCTTTACTTAAGCTCCAAGAGTTACAACTAACAAAGGATATGTCAGGATTAATTTGTAAAAGCAAAGAGCGACCATGTTCACCGATGCAAGATTGGCTACTGTCATCAATTTTCCCACCAATTATTGTGACTTCAATTTGTTTAAATTCAGACAAAAATAGCGCGATATGTAAGTCAGATGTAATGACCCTAACTGGCATTTGCGTAATTCTTTTTGCTATTTCTAATGTCGTAGTACCGGCATCAAGAGCGATTGAGTCACCAGGTTTTATTAGCTTTGCAGCTACATCTGCTATAAGTTGTTTTTCATTAAAATTTTTGTGAATTTTTTCGAAAGTAGTGGGTTGATTTGGAATAAAACGGTTTAGTGTCACGCCTCCATGTGTTCGACTAATGACACCTTGTTGATCTAATTTGATTAAGTCACGACGAATAGTCGCTGGAGAGGCTTCAGTAGCAATAACTAAATCTTCGACTGTCACTAGATTATGAATTTTTAAATAATCCATGATTTGATCTAGTCGATTGTATTTTCCCACTGAAAACTCCTCTTTTATTTTACTTAATTAGATAACAGTTCCGCTAATCGGATTGATTCTATCATACTATCTGGTTTTGCGACACCTTGCCAAGCAATATCATAGGCGGTTCCGTGGTCAGCGGATGTGCGAATGAAAGGTAAACCAGCTGCAATATTTACACCATCATAAAATCCTAATAACTTAAGTGGAATATGACCTTGATCGTGATACATAGCAACGACTATATCAAATTTGCCTTGGTGTGCTTGTAAAAATACAGTATCTGGTGCACATGGTCCAATGGCGTCAATTCCGTATTGGCGCATTTTTTCGATAGCGGGAGTAACAATTTTAATCTCTTCATCACCAAACAAACCATGTTCACCAGCATGAGGATTAACGCCTGCAACGGCAATTCTAGGGTGCTTAATCCCAATTTTTTTAAGGAAATTATCAGCAATTTTAATTACTTTTTCAATGCGTTCACTGTTTAAGGTATCTAAGAATTTACGTAATGAGACATGGGTTGTGACATGGATGACTTTAAGTGAATCGGTATAAAGCACCATTGCTACATCTTTGCTATCAGTTAATTTTGCTAATAATTCGGTATGTCCTGGATACATATGCCCAGCAGAATGTAAGGCTTCTTTATTTAATGGTGCGGTGGCAATAGCTGAAACTTCGCCGCTTAAAGCAAGCTCAGTCGCCTTTTTCACACAATGGTAAGCCAAATCACCAGCTTGCGGTTGAATGATACCAGGTTTTAGAGAATCAATATCATCTAACTTTATATCAATGACATTAATAATATTAGGTTGAAAAATAGCATTACTAACTTGTTCAATCACATTAATTGAAACATTAGTAAATAACCCCATTTTTAATTGCTTTTTCAGAACTTCAGCAGAACCAACTACAACAGAATGTATATTTTTAAGTACTTCTGATTGTAGAGCTTTTACAATAATTTCTGGTCCAATACCAGCTGGATCCCCCATTGTTATCGCTACGATTTTTGACATCGTACTTCTCCTTTAAATAAATTCTAATGTTTTTAAAAAAATATCATTTGAACCAAAGCCTCCAGCTTTGGTAAATACACGATATTTTATAGGTTTGTTACTTATTAATTGACCATAAGGTACACCAGGACTTACTTGTCCTTCAATTCTAAACCCTATAGCTCCTAAAGACTTGGCTATAGCTATCGCTACATCTCCACCAGTCAAAAATAGATTTTTAAACTGTAGCCGATTGACTAATTGACCTAAAGATTGACAGATATGTTCACCAAGTTGTTCTCGAGTTAAGTTATATTCCTTACAATAATCTTCAACTTTATAACGATCGTCTATATTAGAACTTGTTCTGACTATGCAATGTTTTTGATAATCTAGTTGTGATTGAATCTTTTTTGTTAATTGGGTTAATGTAAATAATGATATATTTGGTAATAATTCGGTAATATTTATATCAAAAATTACCCAATTATCATTCTGATTAACCGTATAATTTATTTGTTGTTGTGTCTTTTCACTCATTGAACCCGCTATGACTAATAATGGATGAGTACTTATCCTGGGCTTAGTTGTATTTTTTTCTTGATGAATTATTGGTAAAAAATCAATCAAACCAGCTGATCCAACTAGTAATAATTTCTCTTGTAATGGTAAGATTTGTTCAACTATACATTGCAAATCACCGTTTGTTTCAGCATCAACAACAATCATTTTTTTACCATTATTGATAGCATTTTCAATATGTTCTTTTAACTTATAATTTCTTACTTGATCTAAATTGACCTCTACACATGAATAGTTTGTTTGTTGTTCAATACAATCTTTTATATTTGATGAGTAAACAGGCGTTTTAGGGTCACTAGCAAATTCAGTATTAATTAATTCAATTCCATTTATGTAACAATTTCCATTTATTGTCGTACGATTCATATTGGGATATGCAGGAACAACCAACGCAACTTTATTTTTAAAATTATCCAATAGCGTGGCTATTTCAGTACCAATATTTCCTCGTAAAGTAGAATCAATTTTCTTATAAATTTGCTTAACGTCAGGATTATTAATAATAACTTTTTGTATTCTTCTTTGGGCTTCTTTATTTGTAACGGCGCGACTTTCAGTATTCACGACTATAACATTATTATTTTTACTTTCTTGAAAACTATGTTTTTCTGATAAGTTGGCTTCTTCCCAATTGAAAATTACATCAACAACCAATCCTTTGTTTACTAATTGAACTCCAGCGTCATTAGAACCGGTGAAGTCATCAGCAATAATCAACTTAATCATTAAGAACTCTTAATTATAAATAATTCCAGTTTTCTGATTATACATATTCTTTATTAAAAAAAACAATTATTATGATTAAAATAAATCAAAAATTGCATTATGTGATCTTGATCATAGTTTTTCATATTCAATTTGATCAAAATGCAAACATAAATTAACATTTAGTGATTAAATGAAATCAATATGATTTTTAATTGTCATTTTTGGGGCGTTTGTTGGAGATGATTATGCATATAAATAGCACAATTCTTAGTGGACAAGGAGTTTTAAAAGATCTTCATTTTTTATTTAAAGATCGTAAGCATGTTCTGTTTATAACAGATCAAAATATTATTAATTTATCCGTAACAAAAGAACTCATTAAAAAAGTGCAAGAAAATGTTGCTTTAGTAACCATAGTTGATGATATTCCGCCGGAACCAAGCCATCAAGATGTAACTAACTTACTTAATAAAATGAAGGTATCTAACGCCGATCTCGTAATAGGTGTAGGTGGTGGAAGTGTACTTGATGTAGCTAAATTGATTTCTGTTTTATGCGTTAAAGATTCCAATATTACTCTTGAACAATTATTAGATGGGCAAAAACCAATTAAGCGGTGCACTTCTGTATTGATACCGACTACAGCCGGTACAGGATCAGAAGCAACACCAAATGCGATTCTAGCTATACCTGAAAAAATGACCAAGCAGGGTATTATTTCTCCCGTCATGTTACCTGATTATGTTTGTTTAGCACCTGAATTAACAACGTCAATGCCAAAGCATATTGCTGCTTCAACAGGTATAGATGCATTATGCCACCTAATAGAGTGTTTTACAGCCAGTATCTCTAATTCGGTTGGTGATAATTATGCTTTGATAGGTATGGAAAAGCTATTCAATTCACTCGAAAAATCAGTTAATGATATCACTGATATAGAAGCAAAATTAAATATGCTTTGGGCTTCTTATTGTGGTGGTGCCGCTATTGCTCATGCTGGTACTCATTTAGTTCATGCTATGTCTTACCCACTTGGTGGTAAATACCATATCCCTCATGGAGTTGCTAATGCAATTTTACTTGTACCTTGTATGGAATTTATTCGAGATGCAGTCGTTGATAAATTTGCTCAAGCCTATGATCTTTTACCTGATGCCGTTCTAACCTTAACCGCAGAAGAAAAATCGCATGCTTTAGTTAACTACTTTAGAGAATTAGTAAAACGTTTAGCATTACCTAGTAAATTACAAGAACTTAATATTTCACCAGATGACTTACCTTATTTAGTTGATGCAGCTCTTGATGTGAAACGTTTAATGAATAACGTGCCAAAGCAAGTTTCCAAAGAAGATGTATTAGCTATTTATCAATCGCTTTTATAGAAACTTTGGCTATTAGGAGTAAATATTATGAGAAAAAAAATAGAAGGGATTTTAACTGCTATCGTGACTACATTTGATGATAACGGTGATTTTTGTCCAAAACGAATGCGTAAACAAGTTCAACGTCAATTAACTAATGGTAACAGTGTTTTTTGTAATGGTACTAATGGTGAGTTTTTTGTATTAAGTACTCAAGAAAAAATTAAAGTGACTGAAGTTTGTGTTGATGAAGTTGCTGGCCGTTCACCAGTTATGGCTCATATTGGGGAAATCTCAACACGTGAAACAATCAAATTAGGCAAAGAGATAGAGAAATTAGGTGTTGATGCTGTATCAGTCATAGCACCTTATTTTATACCAGTTAAACAAGAAGAGCTAATCTATCACTACACGGCTATTGCTGACGCTCTTACTGTTCCCGTCTTTTTATACAATATCCCCGTCAGAACTGGTAACACAATTCAACCTGAAACAGCAGCCAAATTAGCTGAACATCCCAATATTTTAGGTATTAAAGATAGTGCAGGTAGTGCAGAAAGCTTACAAGCTTTTCTTGATGTAGCTAACAACATAAATGGATTTGATGTATTAACAGGGCCAGATTCGCTCATTTATCAAGGTTTTGTTGGTGGGGCAGTTGGATCAATTTCAGGACTCGCAAATGTAGCTCCGGGTTATATCAATGCCATTTGGAGAAATTTTAAAGAGGGTGATTTAGCTAAGTCTAAAGCTGCTCAAGATGCCGTTGGAAATTTAAGAAAAAATTTGTATGCAACAGTATTTTCACCAGCAGCTGTGAAGAAAGCATTAACTCTAATGGGCGAAGATGTTGGTGTAAGTCGTTATCCAGTTATGTTCTCTGATGAACATATAGCAACAATTAAAAATATTATTAAAAAACTATAACAAATATTTACATTGTAATTATATTAAAGATGAAAGGTGATTTATGCATTATTTTGGAACGATGGACACAATAATAATAATTAGTATTGTGGTTCTCTACATATTAGCTACCTCATGGATGACTTATTTTTTAAGAAGTAAAAACAATAGTGATTTCATGGAAGGTTCTCGAGCTGTACCTGCAATTGTTGTAGGTATTTTATTGATGACTGAGTATATTGGTGCGAAGTCAACTATAGGAACAGCTCAGTCTGCATTTGATAATGGTATTGCAGCGTCATGGTCAGTTATAGGTGCTGCAATAGGGTTTCCATTATTTGGCTTGATATTAGTTAAAAAAATTTATAACACTGGAGAAATCACTATTTCTGGTGCTATTGCACAAAAATATGGTAACTCAACTAAGAATTTAATTTCTCTAATAATGATTTATGCATTAACACTAGTAAATGTTGGAAATTATATTAGTGGAGCTGCAGCTATTTCTACTGTGCTCCAAATCTCTTTACCTGTTGCTGCTCTTATTACTGCAGTGGTAAGTACATTTTATTTCGCTTTTGGTGGATTGAAAGGTGTGGCTTATGTAACAATTATTCATAGCGCCGTTAAATATTTTGGTGTGTTATTTATTTTAGGAACGGCGCTTTATCTTACCGGTGGTTTTGGTCCTATGATTGAACAAATGCCACCTCATTATTGGACTTGGGATGGTTCAATCGGTGCAAGTACAATTTTCGCCTGGTTAATTGGTACTATAGGTTCAATATTCTGTACACAATTTGTTATTCAAGCTATATCATCAACTAAAGATGCTAAATCAGCTAAAAGAGCTTGTTGGTATGCTTTCTTTTTCTGCTTACCAATTGCGATAGCAATAGCTATTATCGGTGTTTGTGCAAAATTCCTTCACCCTGAAATCAAAAGTTTATATGCATTACCTGTATTTATTCAAGATATGAATCCTATCATGGCAGGCATTATTACTACATCATTAGTTGCTTCAATTTTTATCAGTGTTAGTACAGTGGCATTAGCAATAGCTTCTTTAATTGTTAAAGATTTCTATGTTCCTTACTGTAAGCCAACAGCAGAAAAAGAATTTAAAGCAACAAAAATTATTTCGGTTATTGTTGGTTTTGCTCCATTATTACTTGTACTTGCTTTCCCTGAAGTTCTGAAATTATCATTCTTCACAAGAGCAATTCGATTATCAATTACCATTGTGGCAATGATAGCCTTCTATCTACCATTTTTAAATAGTACTCGAGCTGCAAATATGGCTTTAGTTGGTGCTGCAATTATAACGTCTCTTTGGTTCTACTGCGGTGATCCGTTTGGTATTAATAACATGTATGTAGCATTAATTTCACCTGCATTAATTATGTTATTAGACAAAGTGCTAATCAGTCCTTTTGTAAAAACTAAAGTGAAAGCGGATAATTTATAAGGAGATAACGGAATGACAAAAGTAAGATTAGATTGTTCAGGCCGATTATGTAAAAACACTGATGATACAAAACGTGTTGATGCATATTTGCCGACCGAATGTGTGCAAAATCATGCAGCAAATTTGTTGCAATTGCCAAACGGTGATCTACTTTGCACTTGGTTTGGAGGAACACAAGAAGGGATTCCTGACATTTCTGCGTATTATTCTAGATTGAAAAAAGGAAGTGATACATGGACAAAAGCGGTTAAACTTTCAGATGATCCAACACGATCTGAACAAAATCCATTATTCTTTTTAGATCCTGATAATGTTCTATGGATTTTGTATACTGCGCAAATTTCAGGAAACCAAGATACTGCGATTGTCCGTTATCGAAAATCACTAGATTATGGAGAAACCTGGGGGCCGATTGAAACATTATTGGAAGACCCCAATAAAGGTATTTTTATTCGCCAGCCTATTACTGTTATGCCAAACGGGGATTGGTTATTGCCAGTTTTTTACTGTATTGCAAAGCCCGGTGAAAAGTGGGTTGGAAGTTATGACACTAGCGGTGTGATGATTTCTAAAGATAAAGGTAAGACATGGTCAAATATTGATGTTCCTGAAAGCCTAGGCTGTGTGCATATGAATATCTTAATGCTAAAAGATAACTCTTTGTATGCTATTTTTCGAAGTCGTTGGGCTGATTATATTTATGAAAGTAGATCAACAGATGGTGGCTATACGTGGACAAAACCAATTGCTACCATTTTACCTAATAATAATTCATCAATTCAAGCCACTGTATTAGATAATGGACATATTGCCTTAGTGTTTAATAATTCAAGTGCCAAAGATGCCAAAGAAAGGCGAGTGTCTCTTTATGATGAAATAGAAGATGAAAGCAGTGCACATAAAGAAGAAGCAAAAATTCTTGATGGGCAAAAAAATGCTTTCTGGGGTGCTCCTAGAGCGCCTATGTCGTTAGCAATTTCCACTGATAATGGTAAAACATGGCCCTATATTCGAAATTTGGATGAAGGTGATGGTTACTGTATGTCAAATAATTCAAAAGACAATCTTAATCGAGAGTTTTCATATCCAAGTATCAAACAAGGCTTAGATGGTAAGTTACACATTGCCTATACCTATTTTAGAATGGCAATTAAATATGTTTTGGTTGAAGAGGATTGGGTTAAGTCCACTATTAATAATAAGTTCTAGCAAATTTAAAGGGCTTAAATTTTAAAAAGTAAACTGGCAAAGGGAGATTGGAAATGATTGCTGGTAATACAAAATTTCTACATTTAGCAACACTACCTAAGTCGTTATATAGTATTTTAGCTCGACCAGAGGCTAGCTTTGAATATCTAAAGACTTTACCTGATGGTAAATATCAACTAAAAGGAGAAAGGTGGTTTTATAATGTCGGTGATTCTTATACTTCGCCTGAGCAAGAGCGACATACAGAGTTCCATAAGCTATTTTTAGATATTCAAATGATCTTAGAAGGTGAAGAAATCATTCGTTACAGTTTGATTGATTCTAGTAATGAACCTTGCTATGAGAAAAAACCTGATTTGTATATTTTGGAAAATCCTAAGATAAATAATGCTATTTATTTAACTGAAGGAGATTTTGTTACTTTTGCACCTGGTGAAGCCCATCAGGCTTTGTGTATGATTAATGTTCCACAAAAAGTACGAAAAGCTGTATTTAAAGTTCCCATAGATATTATTTAAATTCAATTATCATTTACTAAAACATCCAACAAGTAAGCCAAAGCAAGTTCAGTTACTGAGCTTGCTTTTTTAGTTAAAACTTTTATGTATTTTCAACGTATCTGATATGTATCATAATTCAATATAACTATAAGTTATAACCATGTAAACATTTGTTATTTATCCATACGATTCTTTATTGATAGACTTGATATATATATAAACCAGTCCTTCATTTTTTGGGAGTCGATATGAAATTTTTAACTAAATCATTAACAGCTGCAGCACTATTTACGGTCTTGTTAGGTATCAATTCAGCCTACGCCGATCGTTTGGATGATATTGAAAAACGAGGGGAGATCAAGATTGCTGTTTTTGATAGTAATCCTCCGTTTGGATTTATTGATGAAAAAACTAATAAAATTGCTGGGCTTGATGTTGATTATGCTAATGAAATTGCTAAAGCATTGAATGTAAAAGTCGAACTTGTTCCAACTAATCCAGCCAACCGTATTCCTTTACTAACCTCACAAAAAGCAGATCTGATTGTTGCAAACTTTACGGTTACTGATGAACGATCTAAAACAGTCGATTTTAGTTTGCCTTATTTTGCTACTGGCCAGAAGTTTGTAGCTAAAAAAGGATTCCTAAAAACAGCAGATGATCTTAAAAATCTTCGTATAGGTGCCGATAAAGGTACAGTGATGGAAATTACTCTACGTGAGAAGTACCCAACTGCTAAAGTAATCTCATATGATGATACACCTTTTGCTTTTGCAGCATTACGCAATGGTGTTGTACAAGCTATTACTCAAGATGACGCAAAGTTAATTGGTTTACTTGCTAATGTTCCAGAAGAACAACGAGCTGCTTTTGAAATATCTCCATTTAGTATAACTCAAGAATATCAAGCTGTAGGTATTCCAAAAGGGGAAACCCGCTTGAAAGAAAAAGTTGACCAAATATTATTAAAGCTTGAAAATGATGGTGAAGCGTTAACTATCTATAACCGTTGGTTTGGACCTGATACAAATTCAGCCATGCCTCGTGGTGATTTCAAAATAGGTAAAGGTCAATAAATAATGTATGAGCAATTACTGGAACCCCGTTATTTATGGTGGTTGTGGGATGGTTTTTTAGTCACTATCGCTATTTCAGTTTTAACAATCATTCTCTCTACAATATTTGGTTTTTTGCTAGTTATTGCTCAACAAAGTCATATCAAAATTATCAAAGGCGTTGTAATTAGTTATAACGCTATTTTTCGTTATTCTCCATTGTTACCGCAGCTTTTTTTCTGGTATTTTGGTATAGGTAATTTGTTACCAGTAGAATTTAAAATGTGGCTATTTGATGAACCGCAAATCCAGCTGTTTTTTTTCTCTTTAAAAATGCCTTCTTTTGAATTTATTATTGGTTTAATTGGATTAACATGTTACTCCAGCGCTTTTATTGCTGAAGAATTTCGAGCAGGAATTTTGGGAATAAGCAATGGTCAAGAACAAGCATCATTAGCTTTAGGTCTTACACGTTGGCAAAGTATGCGGTTTATTATTTTACCTCAGAGCATTCGTATCGCATTTCCTCCGTTAATTGGTCAATATATGAATATCATCAAAAATTCCTCTTTAACAATGGCTATTGGGGTGTTGGAACTATCTTATGTTTCACGTCAAGTTGAAACCGAATCGCTGAAAACATTTCAGGATTTTGCGATAGCAACATTTTTATATATTTTAGCCATTGTTATTGTTGGGACACTAGGCAATATTTACCAATCAAAGCGATTAAACAGGGTCTAATTTTTTATGGATTTTAAAGGTTTTGAAGTAATTTGGAATAATTTAGATTACCTAATGTGGGGTAATTTCCCAGGCGGTATTGTGTTGACTCTTTTGATGAGCTTAGCTGCTATTATCTTTTCGTCTATTTTAGGTATTTTCGCTGGTATTGGTCTAACTGTTTGCAAAGGATTTTTACGTCAACTTTTAGTTGTCGTATTAGGATTTTTAAGAGCGATTCCCGTTATTATGCTGATATTTTGGACTTATTTTTTGTTGCCAGTGCTATTGAATGTTGATGTGCCAGCTATTACAACAGTTATTTTTGCTTTATCTTTAATTGGTGGCGCATATATTGGTCATTCCGTATATGCGGGAATGGTAGCTATTGCTAAAGAACAGTGGCAAGCGGCTTTTTCGTTAGGTTTAAATAAAAGACAAGTCATCATTTTTGTTATTCTTCCTCAAGCATTAAAAATGATGCTGCCTTCATTTGTTAATCAATGGGTATCATTAATTAAAGATACGTCTTTAGCTTATATAGTGGGTGTTGCAGAATTTACATTCATTGCTACCCAAATTAATAATCGTAGTATGGTTTATCCTACTGAAATATTTTTATTTGTGATTGTTGTTTATTTTATTATTTGTGCTGCACTTGATTTTACTGTCTCTTTATTGCCGAAATACCATTTGATTACTCGAAAAAATAAACGATAAATATCATTTATTAAATGTTCAAAATCCTTTTTAAGGTTCTTTTAAGCTTTATTGATTAAATTACAACTAAATATTGTTTTTATAGGTCGTTGTATGTTGCTTGATATGAACACTCATCTTTTTTTATTAATTAATGCTCAAGAACAAGCCTCCAAATTATTTATTCTTTTTGCCATATTTTGTGCAAATTATTTAATCTTTGTTCCTATAGTCATATTGGGAATATGTTTTTTATTCAAACCTGTTTATAGACAATTAATCATAAAAATTGCTTTAGGTTTGGCTGTAGCCTTGTTTGTAACCTTTGTTATTCGACATCTATTTTATTCTCCACGTCCATTTGTTCTTAATATTGGTACGAACTATTTGAATCACGATAAAACGAGTTCTCTTCCTAGTCAGCACGCTGTTTTTATTTGGACTATTTGCTTCTCACTTTATCTAAATTATAAAAAGCAATTTAAAGCATTAACTTATCTATGTACGATTGTTGCATTACTTGTTTGTTGGAGTCGAATCTACTTAGGTGTTCATTGGCCACTGGATATTCTGGTTGGTATGTTGTTAAGTTTTATCTCTGTTTATTTAGTCAAAAAGATATGGTTTATGCGCTCAAAAAGTTTTAAATAATTATTCGCTAAATTATAACTATCAAAATGAACTTAAATTTTTAAAGCATTGGGAAATAAATAGTAAAGCGTATAATAGTTGTAAATGTTACATTTCTTAAATCAAAATTAGGTAACACTATAATGAAAATTCTTATAGTAGAAGATGATAGTTTATTACAAAAAGGTTTATATGACGCGATAACGTCTAATGGCTATGTTTGTGAAGTCGCATCTAATGGCAAGCAAGCTGAGGATCTTATTGAGTTTGCACAGTTTAGTTTAATTATTCTTGATTTAGGTTTGCCTGATTGTGATGGCTTAGAGTTACTCACCCGATGGCGCAAAAAAAATATCGATATTCCTGTACTAATTTTAACCGCTCGCGATACTATCGAAGATAGAGTTGAAGGTTTAGATCTTGGTGCAGATGATTATTTAATAAAACCCTTCGCCTTAACCGAATTGCTAGCCAGAATAAGAGCGTTAATTCGTCGAAATCAAGGAACTGCCGATAATATTGTTAACTATGGTCCAATTTCAATAGATATTAAACTTCAAAAAGCTACTTTAAATAATCAAGAAGTGATATTGACGCCAAAAGAATTTATTTTACTATCTAGATTGATGTTGAAAGCTGGTAAAAAAGTGCATCGAAGTTTATTACAAAATGATCTATATGATTGGCAGAGTGATCCAAGTTCAAATGTGCTTGAAGTTTATATTCACGCCTTAAGGAATAAATTAGGAAAAGATTTAATTAAGACTGTGCGTGGGTATGGCTATCAACTCAATATTAATAATTAGTTATTATTTTAAAATTAATTGAATGGCAAATTTATGATTGAACAGTCTTTGAATAATATTCGACATAGTATCCGTTGGAATCTATTTTTTACTTTGGGTGCAATAATGCTAATTTGCCAAATTATTACGGTATTTTGGTTATGGCATGAGAGTAAAGAGCAAATTGATGTTTTAGTTAACTTAACGTTAAGTCAAAATAAAATAGATGAAGTGGTTGAACATGAAGAATTAGAAGCAATTTTTGCATTATTTTGCTCAGCATTTTCCATGATGGTTGTAACTTTATTTTTGGCCTATAAGGCGATTAAATGGATTACTAAACCCCTTGAGATACTTGAAAAAGATTTAAATAAAAGAACTGAAGATAATCTTAAGCCAATAAAACCAATCAGTAATATGCGTGAAATTAAGTCAATTACTACGGTATTAAATAATTTATTTGAAAGGCTTACTAATACATTATCTCAAGAACGTTTATTTACAGCAGATGTAGCTCACGAGATGAGAACACCTTTAGCAGGTATTCGATTACATCTAGAACTATTAGAAAGTAAAGATAAAATAGATTCCCATGAGTTAATTGAACGAATAGATCGTTTAGTAAATACCGTAGAACAACTATTAATGCTTGCTCGAGCAAGTCAAAAATTTACTCTAGGCCAGTATCAAAAAATTAATTTTCTAGATGATATTCAAATTCCCCTTTTTGATGAATTGACAGAGTTAACAGTACAAAAACAACAAAGTATTGATTGGGAAATTACGGGTAATAATATAATTTTTAATGGTGATGCGACTTTGATTCGTTTACTGATTCGTAATTTGGTTGAAAACAGTTATCGGTATAGTCCAAATGAAAGTAAAATTACTATTAGTTTTTATAAAGATGCTGAAGAAATTGTGATAGCCGTTAAAGATGAAGGGAGCGGTATTGATGAGTCAAAAACAGAAAAGTTAACCCAAGCTTTTTTCAGAATGGATCGTAAACATGATGGAATAGGGCTCGGTTTGAGTATTGTTAATCGTATTACTAAATTACATCATGGCCAATTTACATTAAGAAATCGGCAAGACCAAAAGGGTACGATTGCCGAAGTCAGACTTAATGATTCACATCATCAATTAACTTAGTGATTAATGAATTATGCTTATTTTCTCGAATTAGTGATAATAAAAATCGTTGCCATGTGCGTTCAATTTTGGCTTTTGCAAAAAAGCCTACATAGTTAGCGATAGGAATAAATGTCGAATTACCAATGTTATCAATAATAATTAAGCGATTTTCCTCTGGTGACAAATGCTGAAATAAAATATTTTTACTCTTGATTGTCATAGTAATGATTCTATCTTTCAGCAAGGCTGTTTTTAATGCTTTGAGTGATACAACTAACGCATCATAATTTTGATTAGTTGCTTGTTCGTCGAACAGATATTTTTCTAATGGAATAGAAATTTTTCCATCATAGTCACGAATAAGTTCAAAAACATGACCTTGACCAAAATTAGTCATTACAGGACCATAATATTTTGCTAGCACATCCCATGAGATATTGCGATTTATAAGGTGCTTATAATAGGCAATTTCACGGTTTGTTTCTTCTTCTGCTCCTTCATTATAATTGACTTTGATACATTTATTAGGATCATCGGGATGATGATAGCATTTGCGGTGTAAACCTTTACTTATATAATCTTTTTCAGCAAGTTGAATTAAGTTTTCCATCAATTTTTATCGTGTTATTTACTATTAGTTAAAAGTGTAGCAGTTACTGTTTTTTCTCGCTACGCTTTTTTTATCATAAATCCTAGCGCTTTTTTAATATTTCTGTATAATATTGCCACCCACGTTACAACAGTGTTTTTCCCAACGCTGTTTTCGGTTGTCAGTATTAGTATAACGACTCGAAGGGGTTAGTTAGTTAATAGTTGCAATCAAAAAGTGTAAATAAATCAAATGATTTATTAACGTGAGATTAATTAAAATTTGGATAAATACAAATGAGTACTTTTTCAGCTAAACCAGAAACAGTTAAACGCGACTGGTATGTTGTAGATGCAGCAGGTAAAACGTTAGGTCGTTTAGCTACTGAAATCGCAAGCCGTTTGCGTGGTAAACACAAAGCAGAATATACACCACATGTTGATACAGGTGACTATATTATCGTTATCAATGCAGAAAAAGTTGCTGTAACAGGCAAAAAACGCACTGATAAAATCTATTATCGTCATACTGGTTACATCGGTGGACTTAAAGAAGCGACTTTTAAAGAAATGATTGAACGTCATCCTGAACAAGTCATCGAAATTGCTGTAAAAGGCATGTTACCGAAAGGTCCTCTTGGTCGTGCAATGTACCGTAAACTAAAAGTTTATGCTGGTAGTGAGCACAATCATGCGGCACAACAACCGCAAGTATTAGATATTTAAGGGGATAGAAGATGGCTGATAATCAATATTACGGTACAGGTCGCCGCAAAAGTTCTGCTGCTCGCGTGTTTATTAAACCAGGTAGTGGAAATATCATTATTAACAAACGTTCATTAGAGCAATACTTTGGTCGTGATACTGCTCGTATGGTTGTTATGCAACCTTTAGAGTTAGTTGAAATGACTGACAAACTTGATCTTTACATCACAGTTAAAGGTGGTGGTATTTCAGGTCAAGCGGGTGCGATTCGTCACGGTATTACTCGTGCATTAATGGAATATGATGAAACTTTACGCTCTTCATTACGTCAAGCGGGATTTGTTACTCGTGATGCACGTCAAGTTGAACGTAAAAAAGTGGGTCTACGCAAAGCACGTCGTCGTCCACAATTCAGCAAACGTTAATTGCAACGTTACAAATTTGTTTCGAAACCCAGCCTATGCTGGGTTTTTTTTATCGCTATATAATTCTAAACTAACTGCAGTAATATTTATTTTATTTTTATTAAATTATAATTTATTCAAATAGATAATAATAATCTTTGTTATCTTTCTCTTACTTTATTGAAATTAATAAACGTACAAAAATGATTATTCTTCGAAAAAACAAAAAGAAAATATATTTTTTTTAACAAATTTGTTATTCAATTTGCTAGAATAGTAACCATATTAAAACTTAGTTAAAATTTCGCATATTTGGAGTGAACATGGTTGTTGCTGTTAATAAACGTTCTGTGATGACATTATTTTGTGATACAACTGACATTTACGGCCATCAGATTCGTTTTGTGCTGGCAGAAAAAGGGGTAACAGCTGAGATCGAGTTTGTTACATCAAATACTTTACCTCAAGAATTATTGGATCTTAATCCGTATGGTTCAATCCCTACCTTAATCGATCGTGATCTAACTCTTTATGAAACACATATTGCATTAGAGTATTTAGATGAACGTTTTCCTCACCCGCCATTGATGCCGGTATACCCAATTGTTAGAGCTAATTCCCGCTTAACAATGTATCGCATTAAAAAAGAATGGTATAGCGCCTACGAAACGATCTTAAAAGATCCTGATAGTAGTAAAGCTAAAGAGGCTCGTAAAAACTTACTTGATGACTTAGTTTCTATTTCTGTCATGTTTAAAGAAAAAGATTACTTTATGAGTGATGATTTTACTTTGTGTGATTGCTATTTTGCTCCTTTACTATGGCGTTTACCATTGATTGGTATTGAATTGCCAAAAGTTGCAGAGAAAAACTATCTTTCTTATATGGCACGTGTATTTGAACGACCTGCTTTCATATATTCTTTAACTGAAGATGAAAGAAAGATTAGAGCGTAAAATTTATTTTATCTAATGACAGATTAGCAATTAAACAAGGTAGCCGTTATGGAACTTGATGACATGACTCCTAGACGCCCTTATATATTTAGGGCATTTTATGACTGGATTTTAGATAATGATTTAACTCCTTATGTTGTGGTGAATACGTCTATTGATGGCGTATTAGTTCCACAAGAGTTTGTGAAGGATAATCAGATAGTACTCAATATTGCACCACAATCAGTAGGACAGTATTTGGCCAATAATGATCAAATTGAATTTAATGCTAGATTTTCTGGTGTTCCTCAACATATTGTTGTGCCAATGGCTGCTATTGAAGCTATTTATGCTCGTGAAAACGGAGTAGGGATGGGGTTTGAAGATGAACTACACTACAAAGCATTAAGACAAAGTGCAACTAAGCAATCCGAAAATGTTAAACCTGCTAATCCTTTTAGGGTTGTTAAATAGCTATTCTTAATTATTTTTTTATTATCCTATTTAAAATTTAACTAATAAATAGGATATATTCCTACCTATTGGAATACCCATGCTAAAACTAGCTAACCTAAATCACAAAATTTAAACAAGATTGTTATCTTGTGATGTTTAAAATTAAGAATGAGTTTTATAAAAAAGTGTTTAGTTAATTAATTTATATAATTCCACTTTTTTACTGCTTTTTCTATACACTTTTACCTATAAAGTATTAATTATTTTATCTTGTTTATTTATCATCCCGAATGTCGCTATAGCTTTAATCATATTATAGTTGATGATAGCCTATATTTGTTAGCCTAATCGGTATATCATATGGCAAAATAAATAATGAAAACAGACAAATGAGTAACGAAATTGAATTAAAGTTTCAAATCAATCAAAGTGATATAGAACACTTGCAAAGTTATTTAAATCAATGGGTTTATTGTGATGAAGTAGAATTTTCATCACAAAAAAATTTAACCAATCAACTAAAATTAACTAATACTTATTATGATACCGAAGATCATTTATTGAGACAAAATGGTTGTGGTTTGCGTATTCGAAGTACTGAAGATGGCCAAAATAAGTGTTATGAAATTACCGTGAAATCAAAGGGTAATTCTGTGAGTGGCTTACACGAACGAATTGAAATTAATCGGCCTTTACCTAATGACAAATTAGATTTAAGTGTGCTGCCCAAAGATGCATTACCTGATGGTTTAATCCAGTTAAATCCACTTTTTACGACTAATTTTAAACGTCAAACTTGGTTGATATCATTTGCCAATAGTGAAATAGAAGTTGCTTTAGATATAGGCAGCATTACCTCAAACAGACAATCTAAACCAATACAAGAAGTTGAGCTCGAGATAAAACAGGGTAATAAACAAGATTTGATTAACTTTGCGATTGAATTAAGTCGCTTTAGCTTACATCTGTTTTCTCAGAGTAAGGCTTCGAGAGGATATCGCTTATTTCTCAATGTACCTATAACTCCTAGTGTTTATTCTCCACAAATAGAGCAGGATTTGCCAAGCCTACTAAACTTTTGGCAACAAAATGAAGAATATGCTTTAGAAAATAATGATTTAACTTATTATAAACAGTTACTTATTCAAATAAATGAAATATTAATAAATAAGAATTTTGAAATTGAGCCAGAATTTCAGCAGTGGCAAATGGCAATGCAACGTATTAACTCGATTAAAAATTTTGCTTATAGCGAGGTAAACACAAAATTCAAACTTAGGCTAATTTCAGAAATAAATAAAATATAGGTATAAAAATGAAATTGGAAAGGACTTTTTTTAAATTACCACTATTATTAGTTTTATTTTATTGGTTATTTAATATTTTATATATTGTTGTCTATTTCACTGGATTTGATGATTATTTTTTACTGTCAAATATGACAAGTAATCAACTTATTAAAAATTTAACTAAGCAAGTATTAATCAACTTCTATTACCAAATACCAAGCTCAATTGTTGTATTTGTATTTTCCATAGTATTATTTTATAAATATTCAATTAATCAGGTCAATTCGAGAAATATTACTAATACGTTACTTGTTGCTTTGTTAATTACATCAATGGATATTGCAGGGCGATGGTTTCTTTACAACAGTATTAATTCATGGGTTGAATCTAAAATTAGTTACCTTTTCTTTGATAGCAATTATTCTCTATTCAATGAGCTTATTAATTTTATTAAGATAATAACTATTTATATTTTTGTAACACTATGGACTTATTTTAGTATTAGATTGTTGAATAGAAATTTTATTCATGACAGTAACGAATTAACTCAATCAGAGAGTCAGCGGTTACATCTTGGAGTATTCATTTCGCTTTATAATTGTTATTTTAACAGCCTGTTTTTTCCTATTATTTTGTTTGATGGTGTACATTTCAGTTTCGCAGGTATTATTATTAATATAGTTGGATTAGCTATATTTTTATTAATTACTAATTTAATCGGCTATTTTTTGTTAAGAAAATGTTTTACAGGTGTAACAGAAGTTTTAAACTTAAAAAAGCTTATATTTAGTTCGATAAGTATATTCATCTTCAACTGTATATTGGTTGCAATAATTTTTTGGGTATCAATTTCTCTGTATGAATATTTAAAAGTATATTATAGATTATCCAAAAATTTTTCATTGTGTTATACGTGGGTCATTATAGGAATAGTGTTTATTCTAAGTTCTATAATGGTTAGAATTATGACCAAACTGCTATTTTATTCAGAAAAAAATAGAATCAATATCACACAATAGTACAAGTTGTATATATGTATTGGTAAAGCGATTTATAAATTAGCTTCCAATACATAATCATCTTGAAAACTTACTCAAGATCTATGCCTTTAAAACTCAAATCAAAAACTCCTCATTTCAAAGTAAAGAAACTAACACTTAATCGAAATTTATATTCGACATTTTTTATTGTCAGACAATAAAAGAACATTTAGTTAAATCATTAAATAACCGATATAGACATTAACTATTTTTTTTGATAATTTGTTATTTTAGATAAATTTTATAAATTATAACAATAAGTTAACTTTTGTTGGGTTTGTTAAAATTTAAGTTAATTAATGTAATGATTGGTAAATACCAAATAAATGGAGTTTATGTGTTCAAAAGTAATTTAAATAAAATTGATCTCTTGATCAAATTAACACTGGGTACTTGTCTAGTTACACCTCATTTTGCAAGTGCTTTAACTATTATAGATGCATCTAATATTGGAACTCATACTAATAGTGGTATTGCAGTTTCTTCAACCGATGATATTATTATTCAAAATATAACAGGTGTTCCTGCACCTCATATCAACATTACTGGCAACCAAAGTTACGGTATTAAATCAGGATATAATGGTAAAACTTTAACCATTGATACCGGAACGGATGAATTTGTAATTCAAACTAATGCAACAGGTAATTATAATAAAATAAGTAATATCCATGTTCTTTCAAATGGGAAAGTCAATGCTTTAAGTGACATTCGCCTAAATGTTAAAGATGGTACCGGTATTTATTTTGCTAATAGGGGGAAAGCTGATTTTGATAAAAAGGTAACTATAATAGGGACCGGTACATCAAATGGCAGTTTCATTGGAATTCGAGCTTATAACGGTTCAAATTCATCAAAAACTGAAGGCAACTTCAATGGTGAAGTTAACATACAGTCAGTAGGAAATGGTAGTTATGGTATTTTATCCTTACTGAATAACGCACCAGATTCACTTGGTATAAATCTAAACTTTAACGAAAAAGTAACGATTAATATGAGTGGCACTAATTCGACTGGTGTTGCGTTCCAGGAATATGCTGGTGCTAATCCAAATGCAGACAGTGTTATTAAATTTAATAATGGATTAGATTTAACAACGGCTAATGGAACCGCTGTCTACATGGACCAAAAAGCAGGAAAATTATTCATTAATAGTGGCTCAAATGTTAATAACATTGTTTCAACTAGTTATAACAATTATAACGCAATACAGTCGACTGCTGGTGAAATAACTGTTAATGGTAAATCGAATATTAAGGGTGATATTTATGCAGCCAGTTCAGGACAGATTAATCTTGATTTAACTGATGGCTCGACATTATTAACTTCAATTGATAATACATCTTCATCTGCGAATAAAGGTACTATCAATGTCAAGATAGATGGTAGTCAAAGCCAATGGAATATGACCAATAGCTCATCTGTTGATTCCCTTACGTTAACTAATTATGCCAAAGTAAGTTTTGGTCATGATTATGCGACATCAAATACGATTCTTGATGGTTCAAATAACATGATTTTAAAGGCAAATTCATTATCTGGAAATGGGCTATTTGAATTGCGCACTTCCATCGGTAGTGGTTTTGCTAATGATTTACTTAAAATTACTGGCTCTTCACAAGCAACTGGTAATCACAATATCTCAATTAGAGATGACAATAATGGTTCAGCAACAGTTACAGGTAATGAAAAATTTACTTTAGTTGAAACTGAAGGTGGTGGTGCTAATTTTAATTTGACTTCACCATCAGTTGATATTGGTGCATACCAATTTAATACTCTAACTAAAGTCACTGATGAACGTAATAGTGGTTCAGAAGATTGGGTATTATCAGCTCAAAAGAAAACAGTAAATCCAACTAAGCCTAATTTAACCAATACAGCTCAAAATGCGGCAAATATTCTAAACTCTAGTTACTTGATTAGTTACATTGAAACACAAACTTTAATGCAAAGAATGGGTAAACTTCGTCAAGGCGAAACATCTGATGGTGATGCTTGGGGTCGTATTTATGGTGGTAAATTAAGTTCATTCAACGATAAACGTTTATCGAATTTTGATATGGATTATTATGGCTTACAACTTGGTGTGGATCGAAAAGTTGAAAATACAAATGGTGATATCTATTATGGTATCATGGGTGGTTTAAGCCGAGGAAATATAGATCATCATGTAGGTGATGGAAACACTAAAGGCTACTATGCAGCACTTTACGGCACATACCTAAACCAATCAGGGTTTTATATCGACGGTTTAATTAAATATATGAGAATGTCGAATAAATTTAATACTCGTACCGGTGGGGGTTATTTCGTAAAAGGTGATGGTAATACTAATGGTTTTTCAATAGGGACTGAATTAGGTCAACGATTCTATTTCAATTCATTACCAAATCAAGGTTGGTATTTTGAACCTCAAGCTCAATTAACTTATTCTCATCAAGGAAGTGCAGTCATCAATGCAACCAATGGATTAAGAACTAAATTGGACAGTTATAATTCATTACTCGGTAGAGCAAGTGTTGTCCTAGGCAACAGCTTTACCCAAGATGATAATATAGTTGATGTATACCTAAAAACTGGTTATGTGAAAGAGTTTGATGGTGAAACATCTTATGTCTTTAACCATGTTGCAAAAGAAAAATATGATTTCGGTGGCAATTGGTGGGATAACGGTATTGGTGTAGATGTACAGTTTAACAAACAACACCATATTTATACAGATGTTGTTTATTCATTCGGTAATAAATTTGACCAAAAACAAGTTAACTTAGGTTACCGTTATAGTTTCTAATAATTAGAGACTATCTAATAATTTAAAAAATAGACATTAACTTAAAGTGACGACCCTGCGTAGTCACTTTATTCAATAAACAAGTCTCAACTCGTCTTTCAAATCGTTTTCATTAATTATCAGCTAATCTACTATTGAAATGATATCAATACTCTTTTTTACAATTTGTTTAATAAAAAGATATGTGAAGTTAAAAAGTCATTTATAATAGTTAATTAGGTGATTTTATCAACAAGTTTAAGTGAGTGCTTATTATGTCTCAGCCTATATCGCTAGTTTCACCATTAATTGCAGAGCAAAAACAGAAAATTACATCGCAATTATCACAATGTGATTCAATTGCGGTACAAAATAATCTTGATATTTTGGTACAAAGTGATTTTATTGTTGATGCTTTTTATCGGTTTCCAGATTGGTTGACAGACATTATTAAAAATCCTCCTCAAGCTGATGAAAGAAGTTACTATCAACAATGGTTAAATGAAAAGTTAGCATCGGTATTTGATGAGTTGGAACTAATGAAAACTTTAAGATTATTCAGACGCTACATTTTAGTAAGGCTTGAATGGTCACAATTAACGCAAACAAGTAGCGATGAACAAATTTTATTACAACTTACTGAGCTAGCTGAGGTGATTATTGTCACTGCACGAGATTGGCTATATGAGCTTAGTTGTAAAGAGTGGGGAACCCCTTGTAATATGCAAGGAGAGGCGCAACCTTTACTTATTCTAGGCATGGGGAAACTCGGTGGAGGAGAACTTAATTTTTCATCTGATATTGACCTTATTTTTACTTATCCTGAACATGGGCAAACACAAGGTGGTCGTCGCGAATTAGATAACGCGGTCTTTTTCACACGTTTAGGACAGCGTTTAATTAAAGCTTTAGATCAAATTACTGAAGATGGTTTTGTCTACCGAGTTGACATGCGTTTACGTCCTCTAGGTGATGGTGGTCCACTTGTTTTAAGTTTTTCAGCGATGGAAGACTACTACCAAGAGCAAGGAAGAGACTGGGAACGTTACGCCATGGTAAAAGCGAAAATACTCGGTGATCAACAAGATCCATACACTAAAGAGCTTTACCAAATGTTAAAACCATTTGTATACCGCCGTTATATTGATTTTAGTGTCTTACAATCATTGCGAAACATGAAAGGTATGATTGAACGTGAAGTTCGTCGTCGTGGCCTAACCAACAATATTAAACTTGGTGCAGGAGGTATCCGAGAAATAGAATTCATCGTACAAGTATTTCAACTTATACGGGGTGGACGTGTGATTGGCCTACAAACACGTTCCTTATTAAGTGCTTTACAAGTTATAGAACAAGAATCCCTACTTAATGCTAATGAAGTAGATACTCTACGTGAAAATTACTTCTTTTTACGTCGTTGTGAAAACCTATTGCAGGCTATACATGATGAACAAACACAAACACTACCAGAAGATGAATTAGACCAAATACGTATAGCAATAGGCATGAATTTTAGAAGCTGGAATGAATTTGTATCTGAACTTACAAAAAGAATGCAATTTACTCGGCAAATATTTAATCAACTTATTGGTGATGAATCAACTGAATCAACACAAAATACGAACAACGATCACTATAATGACCTTTGGGTGCTTGATTTACAATTAAGTGATGTTACTTCAGTATTATTGAACTATTCACCTGATGATGCCAAACAGCTTTATCAAATGCTTTGTCAATTTCGTGATGATATCAGTAAACGGACCATTGGTGTTAGAGGGCGTGAAATACTCGATCAGCTAATGCCGAAATTATTAGAATTAATTTGTAATGATAAGCATGCATTAACAATACTATCACGAATTTTACCATTATTAGTCAACATTGTTAGCAGAACAACTTATTTAGAGTTACTGCTTGAATACCCAACGGCATTAAAACAACTAATTCGATTATGTAGTGCTTCACCAATGATTAGTGAGCAACTGGCACATTATCCAATCTTATTAGATGAGCTTATTGATATTCACTCACTTTATCAAACTGTTTCCCCTAATGAATATAAAAGTGAACTTTATCAATACTTACTTCGAATTCAGGTTGATGATGAAGAACAACAACTTGAGGCATTAAGACAATTCAAACAAATGCAACTCCTACATATAGCAGCTGCTGATGTTGAACATGTATTAAATACCATGAAAGTAAGTGATCATTTAACATATGTTGCAGAATCGCTTCTTGATTTTGTTGTTCAAATGGCGTGGAATCAGATGATTGCTCGTTATGGAAAGCCAGCACATCTAACCGATAATCAAAAAGGGTTAGTTATTATTGCTTATGGTAAATTGGGCGGTTGGGAACTGGGATATGGTTCAGATTTAGATCTCGTATTTCTTCATGACTGCCCTGTTGATAGCATAACCGATGGTGACAAACAAATTGATAGTCGCCAATTTTATTTACGACTGGTACAACGAATAATTCACTTATTCAATGTACGTACAAGCTTTGGGATTCTTTATGAAGTTGATGTTCGCTTACGTCCACAGGGTGATGCTGGACTATTAGCTTGTAGTTTGAACGCATTTTATGACTACCAAATGAACGAAGCATGGACTTGGGAACATCAAGCATTAGTTAGAGCAAGAGCCGTTTATGGTGAAATTGATCTTATTAAACGTTTTATCGAAATTAGACATGCTGTTTTATGTAAAAAACGAGAGGAAAGGGTATTAAAAACCGAAGTTCGAGAGATGCGTGAAAAGATGCGGGCACATTTAGGCACAACTAAGCCACATCAATTTAATTTAAAAATAGATGAAGGCGGTATTGGTGATATTGAATTCTTATCACAATATCTGGTACTCAACTATGCACATCAATATCCAAAAATGACTACATGGAGTGACAACGTGCGAATCTTGGAGCGTGCAGCGAACTATCAAATCATGGACAGCCTAGAAGCTCAGCAACTTACTAAAGCTTATATCGATATGCGAAATGAAATTCATCAATTATCGTTACAACTTTTACCAAGCCTTGTTGATGATTCATGTTTCAAATCAGAAAAAGAGATCGTGAATCAAAGCTGGCTAAAATGGCTTAAAGACTAATTAGTTCAAATATACTTATGATTGTTTAATAAAGTTGATTTGATTGAAGTGAAAATTTATGGAGTGTAATACCTAATGGCGACGATCAAAGATATAGCAAAACTTGCTGGCGTATCTCATGGTACTGTCTCAAATGTACTCAATGATCGTGGAAACGTTAGTGTAAAAAAAATCAAATTAGTTGAACAAGCGATTCAACAATTAGGTTATCAAATCAATTTATCTGCCAAAATTTTAAAAGAAGGTTCAAATAAGTCTATTTCGGTTATACTACCAAATATCACTTCCGAACAATATACTAATTTATATGATGGCTTGTTTAGTCAAGCCAACCGACTTGGTTATGAGCTTTCGCTTTATTTAACTTATGACTCTAAAGAACTGGAATTACAATTAATCCAAAAGGTAGCTGTAAAACGGGATCATGCAGTTATCGTTGTTAGTTCATTATCAGATGCTAACTCCTATTACCAAAAAATTAAATTACCAAAAGAAAAAATTATTTTTGTCTATCGAAAGCCTATCTCAGCATTGCAATTCATATCTCTTGATTATGAGAAAGCTGGACGGGATATTGCTAATGAATTAATCAAAAAAACGTATCGAAGGATTGGCTTATTTTGTAATTCAGAGCATCACACTCATACTAAAAACTTGAAAAAAGGTTTACTTAACACGTTCAAAAAGCATCATTATGATGTGACATTGAATAGTATTGCATCTAAACCTTCTAATGGTACCTACAATTTAGCTTTTAGTTTTTTTGAAGATGAACAGGTTAATTATGATGCGCTAATTACCATGGATATGGAGCGAGCACATTTTATTCGTAATGCTAATTATTTTGGAAGTTTAAAATCTTGCCCACCCATTTATACATTAACCAATAACAGTTTTTTTTATGAAGATAACATTTATCAATACCATATGAACTATGGCATATTAAGTGAACAAATTATCAAACTAGTAGAAGGCAAAAAAACAACCAATCTTGATAATAAAGGTTTTTCATTATTGCCTGATTTGAATTCAGAAAATATAACTAAATCTTCAAAAACTATTAACTTTTTAATCTTACCCAGCCCATCAACGCAGGCGGTAAAAAAACTATTACCACATTTCAAAAAGACGAGCGGCATTGATGTAAATTTAATTATAAAACCTTTCGACGAAATATATTATATTCTTAATCAATTTGAACAACATCAGCAAATTGATATTATACGAATTGATATGGCTGGATTACCTTGGTTTGCACCATCGATATTCAAACCTTTATCAGAATTAGATATTAACTTGAATCAACTGTTTGCGAAATATCCACAAGAAATTGTAGAACGCTTTAGCTATGTAGATAATTCTGCTTATGCTATTCCTTTTGATCCTAGTGTTCAAATGCTTTTTTATCGCAAAGACTTATTTAATGATCCATTAATTAAGCGTGCTTATTTTGAAGCATATCGACAACATCTTAATGTTCCTAAAAACTTCAAAGAGTTCGATCAAATTGCGACCTTTTTTAATCAACAGCAAAATACGGAATCCCCAGTAGAGTTCGGTAGTTGTATTACGCTCGGTAATTATGAACTTATCGCATCTGAATTTTTAGTTCGCTATTATTCTCAAGGAGGAAAACTAATTAATGGCAATAAATTTGGTTTAAATACCACAATTGCTATAACTACTTTAAATCATTTGCAATCATACATTAGCGTTGCCAAAAATATACAATCAGCTTGGTGGCAAGAATCAGTAAATTTATTTGAACAAGGCAAGCTAGCTATGTTAATTGTTTATATGAATTTATTTGGCTATATTAATCATCGTAATATATTGCCTTTGGTTGGATACGCTAAAGTACCGGGAAAAAAATCACTATTTGGTGGAGGTTCCCTTGGTATGTCAAAATATAGTCAAAAAAATGAACAAGTAAAAACCTTTTTTAATTGGCTTTACTCCAACGAAATCAGCGAACAAATAGCATTACTTGGTGGAGCAACCGCACAAAACACTATTTTCCAAAATCATCGAATTATAAATAGTTATCCATGGTTACCAGTGGCGCAACAACAATATGCCAATGGCATTCGAGAAAATAGCATGACAGGTAGTGCTATTAATTTAAGACTGATTGAAAATATTATTGGAAAGTATTTAACACAGTGGATAACTAACCAATATAGTTCAAAACAAGTCATAGAGATGATTAATAGTGAGATAGAAAAAAGTATGGCTAATAAATAATTATTAGCCATATTAAAGTAAGAGTAAGAAATTAATCTGATTCTACTTTTTTAGGTGCCATGATGACATCTTTATCTTTAAAGAAATACCAGAAACCTACAGCAACAATTGCAGCAACTACCGCAGGATAGATCCAGAACTCTTGCCATTGTGGACCAGCATTAGGTAATGTCTTCTCTGTAACAACGCGGTTATTGATAAAGCCACATACTGATGCAGCCATAAATACACCAAAGCCATTAGAAACAATAAAACGTAGGCCTTGAGCTTGCGCTTTAATTTCTGGACCTGCTTTCTTATCAACATAGATATCACCAGCAGTAAAGAAGAAGTCCCAACAAATACCTTGTAACAATAGCGTACCAATAATATAGAAGAACATATTACCTTCTGATGTTGCGGCTAGTGATAACATCATGCTACGAATTACCCAACAAATTGCGCCGAATAAAATGATTTTTTTGAAACCAAAACGACCTAATAAGAAAGATAGAAGGAACATAAATAACACTTCTGTAGCGATAGCAATTTGCATCATTGAAGCAGGCTCTAAACCTAATACAGGTAAATATACTGGTAAATAAGCACTATATGCAGTTTTAGTTATCATTAGTACAAAAGTAGACAGCATAAAAATAGTGAAATACTTATCTTTGAAAAGTGATAATGCATCTAAACACATTGCATCACGGATTGAAAATTTCTTATTTCGACTTGTAGGTGGTGTATTAGGTAAAGTAAAACAATAAATCCCATAAACCACAGATGCACCAGAAGCAAGTAAAAAAGAGTTAATGGAGCTTGAAAAACCAGTATAACCAAGAATTAATCCTACAATCATAAAACCAATGGTGCCAAATACACGAATAATTGGGAACCAGCGCACACCATCTATATGCCTAAAACTAACGCTATTAGCTAATGCTGTTGTTGGATAAAATAATAAACCAACGATAAAAATCATGATTAAAAAGCCAGCAATATTGCCACTTTCAACAAAATTAGGAATGATAAATAAAACAACTGCATTGAGAATATGTAATATGCCCATCACTTTTTGTGATGCAATGAACCTATCAGCGATCATTCCAATGAAAAGTGGAGAGATAATAGTTGCGATTCCTAAAACTGAATAAGTCGAACCAACAATTTCTTTCAATCCATAAGCAGCAAGTACTGCCCCAATAACCATATTCCATGCACCTTGCACAAAATATTGTAAAAACATCATTACCAATAAACGTGGTATTTTAAACATATAAAGCTCCGTATTAAATCGTCTTCGTCAAGCCATCATAGGCTACTTCAATATTGTAAGGTTTAAATATTTCAACTAATTCATCATGCATAAAACCACTGCTATGAGAGTGGTGAGACGTGATAAGTTGAGTGTTTGAACTAAAAATACCATCATCCAACATGCGTTTTTGAGTAGCGATAACAGTTTCAATACTCATATGATTATTGGTCTTATCATTTTGTTTATATCCATAAGTACACTCAAAAATAGCCATATCAATTTTTTTGCTACTATCTTTTAGCCATTGCCATGTGAGTTCAGGAAAATAGCCAGAGTCATGTCCGTATAGAAACGTTTTTCCATCTTTCTCAATCAAATAAATAAAGCAAAATTCCCATTTAGCATGATTAGCTAACAAAGCTGTAACGGTATAACCAGCTGAGGTTACAACAGTTTGAAATGGAACTAATAAATTAAATACAAAACGTTCAGGACTATAGCCAGGTACCACATTCAAACAGCCATTTATGGCAATATCGTTTCCATAAACGTAAAGAGGGTGGTCAATATTAAAACCATAATCCACCATACGACTAAATAGATCTCCCACATTGAAATGGTCAGGATGAGTATGAGTAAATAATAAGTCCTTTATTTTAGTAACATCAATGTTTTCTCTCATTGCTTGATAGCTAAATTCTGGAGCAAAATCGATTTGCACAATATCATCAATAAGAATCGAACTTCGAGTTCTTATATTTTTACCTTTTTGAATACGAGATTTTTCACAAATCTGACATTTACAAAAAGGATTTGGGATACCTTCTGATGCAGCAGTACCCAAAAAATGTATTTTCACATTGTTCTCCTGTGTTTATTTATTTTTCATACATCATTATTTTATGAAAATTGGAACGTTTCAATTTTATTTTAATGTCATCGTAACCTCAATAAAAAAGGAATTTTTTTTTGATAATTCGTGAGCTAGATCAAAGTTTATATACAATCGATTATTGTTTTAATATCAGAAAGGATTATCGACGATATAGATTATCGCCGATAAAAAAAAGAAATTAAATTGAAGTTTTTTTTAGTTGGCTTCTTTCCAAAGAATCAGATTTTTATCATCTAGTTCCGATGTATCAAATCCGACCATAGCTGGTAACTCTTCATGATCAAATGCCAAATCACCACCATTAACATCAATATCACCTTTCTTAATACCTTTGAAATCATATAAATTGGTATCACATAAATGAGAAAGAGTAATATTCTGCGTGGCTCTGAACATGGTTTCTATACGACCAGGAAACTTCTTATCCCAATCATTTAACATCTCTTTGATCACTTGACGTTGTAAATTAGGTTGTGAACCACAAAGATTACATGGAATGATAGGGAATTGTTTAATTTCAGCATATTTTGCAATATCCTTTTCTTTGCAGTACGCAAGCGGTCGAATAATAATATGCTCACCTGAATCATTCATTAATTTTGGAGGCATCGCTTTAAGTTTTCCGCCATAAAACATATTTAAAAATAATGTTTCCAAAATATCATCACGATGATGCCCAAGTGCAATTTTTGTCGCGCCGAGCTCAGTTGCTGTGCGATATAAAATACCTCGTCGAAGCCTAGAACAGAGTGAACACGTGGTCTTGCCTTCAGGTATCTTTTCTTTAACAATACCATAGGTATTTTCTTGAACAATTTTATACTCAATACCTAAAGATTCGAGGTACTCAGGTAAAACGTGTTCAGGAAATCCTGGCTGCTTTTGATCTAAATTGACTGCAACTAATTCAAATTGCACTGGTGCACTGATTTTTAAATTAATTAAAATGTCTAGCAATGTATAACTATCTTTACCGCCAGATAGACAGACCATTATACGATCGCCTTCTTCAATCATATTGAAATCAGCGATTGCTTCGCCTGTTAGGCGACGCAATCGTTTATGTAATTTATTTTGATTGTATGTATTCATCACGATTTAATAGATTATTCCGCTCGGCTCATATATCGGCGTTCAGCAATATGAATTTTAACTTTTTCGTGGTTATCAATATATTCAGGTATTTGAATTACAAGGCCTGTAGACAATGTTGCAGGTTTAGTACGTGCGCTTGCCGATGCACCTTTTATACTTGGCGAGGTTTCAATAATTTCAAGTTCAACTGTTTGTGGTAATTCTAATGCGACAACTTCATTTTCAGCCATCAAAACTTGAATTCCATCCATTCCGCCTTCTGGGATAAAAAGAAGTTCTTCTTCAATTTGATCTTTCTTGAAAATAAACGGAGTATAGTCTTCATTATCCATGAATACATATTCATCCCCATCAATATAAGAAAAGCTCACAGGACGTCGAAATAGTTCGATAGTGTCTAAAACATCATCACCCTTAAAACGTTCTTCAACTTTACCTCCAGATTTAACATCGGTAAAACGCATTTTATAAAGTGTACTTGCGCCACGAGCACTAGGGCTTTGTACATCAATTTCTTTTACAAGTAACAACTTACCGTTATAGGTGACTGCATCACCACGTTTAATTTCATTAGCTTTAGCCATAATAGATTCTTCATAATAAATAGAGTTAAAAATTAGCTCGCTATTTTACCCTTAACTTGCTATTGTCACCAATAAAATTTATAAAACAATCTCATCTAATCTCATGACTGAATCATTCCAATGTCGAAGAAACTGTGGGGCATGTTGTATTGCACCGTCGATCTCATCTGCTATGCCTGGTATGCCTAAGGGAAAACCAGCAGGTGTTGCATGTATCCATTTGGATGAAAATTTATTATGCAAATTATTTGGCAAATCAACTAGACCAAAAGTTTGTAGTCACCTAAGGCCATGTTATGAAATGTGTGGAATAAATCGTAGCCAGGCATTAGATTATTTAACGCAATTAGAACAGCTTACAAGCAACTAAGTATTGCTAATATTTAACATATCGGCTGTATTATTAGAATTATTTATCTCGCACATAAATTTTTTTGATACACTTCACGCACTTTAATTAGCTAATGATAAATATTTAAATAAATTAGCTTAAATCAGTTACTAAGCTACATCATATTAGGTGTAGTTAAAATAATTAGTAAATTTAATTAACAAGAAGAAAATTGATATGACGAAAAAATTAAAGCGTGATTTGAAAGCTCGCCATTTAGCAATGATTGCTATTGGTGGCTCAATTGGTACAGGGCTATTTGTCGCTTCTGGTGCAACAGTTGCACAAGCAGGTCCAGGAGGCGCATTACTATCTTATGCTATTATCGGCATAATGGTTTATTTTTTAATGACTAGTCTTGGAGAGCTAGCTGCTTATCTTCCCGTTTCGGGAACCTTTGCAACTTATGGAGCTCGTTATGTAGATGAAGCATTTGGTTTTGCCATTGGTTGGAACTATTGGTATAACTGGGCAATTACTGTTGCTGTTGACTTAGTTGCAGCACAATTAGTTATTTCCTATTGGTTTGATGCTGGTGCCTATAGTTGGTTATGGAGCCTATTGTTCCTAAGCATTATTTTTTGCTTAAACTATATTTCTGTAAAAGGATTTGGTGAAGCAGAATTTTGGTTTTCATTAATCAAAGTGGTCACCGTTATTTTATTTATTGTTGTTGGCTTATTAATGATAATTGGCATTTTAAAAGGTGCTGAAAATGCTGGTTGGCAAAATTGGGAAATAGAGGGGGCTCCATTTGTCGGTGGATTCTCATCAATGATCGGTGTGGCGATGGTTGTTGGATTCTCATTCCAAGGTACTGAGCTAATTGGTATTGCGGCGGGCGAATCTAAAGATCCAGAAAAAAATATACCAAAAGCAATGAAACAAGTTTTTTGGCGAATACTGCTATTTTATATCTTTGCCATCTTAGTAATTAGTTTAATTATTCCATACACTGATCCTAACTTACTTCGTAATGATGAAACGGATATCAGCGTTAGTCCATTTACCTTAGTTTTCCAACATGCAGGACTATTATCCGCAGCGGCTATCATGAATGCGGTAATTTTAACATCGGTTCTTTCTGCTGGTAACTCTGGTTTATATGCTTCAACTCGTATGTTATATGCATTAGCAAAAGAAGGTAAAGCGCCTAAGATTTTCAGTCGATTATCTTCAACAGGCGTGCCTGATATGGCATTATTTGCAACTACATTAGTGGCTATGCTCTGTTTCTTAACGTCGTTATACAAAGATCAAGTGGTCTATTTATGGCTACTAAATATGTCAGGTATGACAGGATTTATTGCATGGCTTGGTATTGCAATTAGCCACTATCGTTTTAGAAAAGGCTACGTCTCACAAGGACGAGATCTCAATAAATTACCTTACCGATCAAGTTGTTTCCCATTTGGTCCTATTTTTGCTTTTGTGCTTTGTTTGATTATTACACTCGGTCAAAATTATGAAGCATTTTTACAAGATACCATTGATTGGAATGGCGTTATAGCAACTTATATAGGTATTCCATTATTTCTTTCAATTTATTTTGGTTATAAGATTGTTAAAAAGACAAAATGGATAAAATACGATCAGATGGATTTTTCTCAAATGGACTAAACAAGTCCCATCTAGATTAGATTGCACTTCCGTCGACATCTGTCGACGGAATTGTATTAAGAAAGAGAAAATAACCAATAAACTGGTTAATAATACAAAAACAACAAGTGCGATAACGATATTAGCGACTACGGAATATGATACGTGCTTTTGAAAGATCGTAAGGTGTCATTTCAACAGTTACTTTATCGCCAGTAAGAATACGAATATAGTTCTTTCTCATCTTTCCAGAAATATGTGCAGTAACAACATGACCGTTTTCAAGTTCAACTCGGAACATCGTATTCGGAAGAGTATCAAGAATAGTACCTTGCATTTCAATGTTATCTTCTTTTGCCATTGGGGCCTCTTAAAATTAAATACAAATTAAATATACTCAAATCAATATTCCGATTTTCTTTATGTTTAATTAGAAAAGCGAATTTATCAACTAAATCACCAATTTTTGGTGTGTGCAAATTCATTGAATATGAGTATAGACACAGAACAGCTATAATCAGATTATCTAAATATAGCGGCAAAATAATGCCGAAAAAACTCACAGATGTAAAGTCATTTCTAACATTTCTTTGAATTATAAATTCCATGTTCATGTATGTAGTGCCAAACTTTGCTCGGTAACAACTTTTCACAGCATTGTTGATTATCGATATTTAGCCTTATTTCTGTCGCTGAAATCGATTCAAGTGGTGTATTAGCAAAATAGATATAACCATTTGGATAATGATGTAACGCTTGGCTATCTTTTGTTTGATGTTGATTAATCCATGCTTGCAAATTGCTATCATCGGTAGTTTGGGGATAACCTGGCCTTTTACAAATAAGCAAATGACAATAATCGAGCAACTTTTGCCACTCTTTCCAAGTGGGTAAATTAAGCAAAGAGTCTTGCCCTATAATAAAAGCCAAGCCTGATAGGGTACCATTTTGTTCACGCCATGCCCTAAGCGTATCAACAGTAAAAGAGGGTTGATTGATTAGCTGTGGTTCTAATTCTCGTGTATCGATGGAAAAAAGCGAATAATCAGATATAGCTAATTTTAACATAGCTAAACGTTGTTCTGTTGTGGCTTCTGGCTGTGGTTTATGAGCAGGGATTCGATTTGGCAATAAACTAATATTATTCAATCCAACCTCTTTGGCTAAGGCTAGAGCAGGGCGCAAATGCCCATAATGGATTGGATCAAAGGTGCCACCAAAGAGTGCTGTTAACAATTATCTAATCCCATAAACTGCATAGTTAAATTCAACAGAGCATCCCAAATAGGTAAATCATTATTATGTTTTAAGCTAATCTCGATTTCAGTTAAAGTGGCCAATAGAGCAAATAGATGCTTGATATCGAATCGACTTAAATAATCACTATACATCTTTCTTTTATTTTGCCAAATTCGATATTCGTCAAAAACTTGGCGCGGGGATTTTTCTGCTAAAGCCAATTTTAAATTGATCAACAAAATCAACTCACGTTGAATAATACGCAATAATATCAATGGCTCGAAATCATTCATTTTAAGCTGGTGTAACACATGCATTGCCCGCTTAGATTTATTGTAAACCATTGCATCAACCCAATGATAAGGCGAGAATATTGCTGAATCATTAATATTTGATTCTACTTGCTCATAATTAATAGTCTGATTAGGGTAAAGTAACTTTAATTGCTCAATAATTTGCGTTAAGGCCAACAAATTACCTTCATAATAATAACTAAGCAATTCAATTCCAGGTTGCTCAATTGTCATTTGCATTTGTTGCAAATAGGTTTTTATCCATGATGGTAATTGTGCTACTTCTGGCGTTGAACAATTCACAACCACTAAATTATCAGACAAGGCCTTATACCATGCTGAATTTTCTTGAGTCTTGGTAATCTTAACTAAGCTGATTATCAACCCGATATCAGGGGTTAACATTTCACATAACGTATTTAATTTTGTAGCAACTGAAACATTAAGCACACCTTCACCAATTTCTAAACAGAGCAGGGTTTTATTAGAAAACAAATTCATTGCCTGACAACTATCATACATTGCAGGCCAATCAGTCTGAGCGTTTATCGTGAAAGAAAGTTGCTCGTCATATCCTGCTTGTTTAAAAGCTTTACGTAACTCAGTTTGCGCATAATGTTGCAAGTAAGGATCACTACCTAAAATTAAATAATAGGGTGATCCTAACTGATGGATGATTTTTTCTGCACTAATTTTTTTCATCGTTAATTAGGTGTATCAACCGATTTTAATTTACGGATGATCTGTTTTGCAGCCTGCTTATACATTTCGTCTTCAATTAGATTTTGCTCGACTGTTTTCGCAAGAGCTGCGGCTGGATTATCAAAGAACGTACGGAAAACACGAACATTAATTGGATGAATTTGTTCACCCGCAATTACTACTTGAGCTTGAATCGTTAGTACTAATTGATATTCTGCTGCTTTACCATCTTGATAAATGGATATGGTGCTTTTACTCAATGAATCACCCACTATTCTGAGTGATGGGTAATTGGCCGGATCATTAATATTAGCCAAAGTTACTTTATTATCGCGTAGCAACTCTTTAATATTTCTCGATAAACGACCATAAGGATCACCACTAACATATGAAAGCGTTTTAAATCGAGCAGGGACTTCAGTTTCATACTGCAAATGAAATCCACATCCCGTTAGGGATATCGCCAAAAACATCAGTAAAGCTAAATATTTTTTCATTGGTATTACCACCTATATCCAAGTTATCCAACAATATTAACTTACAACCAGATTCAATAATTTACCTGGTACATAAATCACTTTGCGAATTGTGGCATCAGCTAAGTATTTTTCAATATTTGGCTCTTGTTTAGCTTGCTCTACAACATAATCTTGCTGAGCATCAGCAGGTACAGTAAATTTACCACGCACTTTACCATTGATTTGCACAACAATTAATTTTTCGTCTTCAATCATAGCTGACTCATCAGCAACTGGCCATGAAGAATTATCAATTGTTTCATTATGACCTAATGCTTGCCACATAACAAAACAAGCGTGTGGCATCATAGGATAAAGTAATCGAACTACTGCATTTAAAGACTCATCCATCAATGCGCGATCTTGATCAGTGTCTTGTGGTGCTTTTTGTAAGCGATTCATAAACTCCATCACCGCAGCAATAGCTGTATTGAAAGTTTGACGACGACCAATATCATCACTCACTTTAGCAATTGTTTTATGTAATTCACGACGTAAAGCTTTCTGATCAGCATTCAATTTAGCGATATCGAGCGCAGCAGTTTTACCAAGTTGAGAATGCTCAAAAACTAAACGCCAAACACGTTTAATAAATCGATTAGCCCCCTCAACACCGGATTCTTGCCATTCAAGCGTCATATCAGCTGGGGATGCGAACATCATAAATAAACGAACAGTATCAGCTCCGTATTTTTCTACCATCTCTTGTGGATCAATACCGTTGTTTTTCGATTTTGACATCTTAGTCATACCAGCATGAACAAGTTCATTGCCTTTACTATCTATTGCTTTAGCAATACGGCCTTTATCATCACGTTCAATGGTCACCTCGGTTGGTGAAACCCAAATACGCTCGTTAGTTGGGCTGGTATAATAAAAAGCATCAGCTAAAACCATACCTTGGCAAAGTAAACGTTTAGCAGGCTCATCTGATTTAACCAAACCGAAATCACGCATCAATTTATGGAAGAATCGGAAATAAAGTAAATGCATAATCGCATGTTCGATACCACCTACATACTGATCAACAGGTAACCAATAATTAGCTGCTTTTTCATCTAACATACCTTTGTCATAATGCGGGCAAGTATAACGAGCATAATACCAAGATGACTCCATAAAGGTATCAAAAGTATCTGTTTCTCGAAGGGCTGGTTGACCATTAACAGTTGTTTTTGCCCACTCGGGATCGGCTTTAATAGGACTGGTTATCCCATTCATTTCAACATTTTCAGGTAAAATGACGGGAATTTGATCTTCAGGTGTTGGGATCGTTGTACCATCTTCAAGCGTCACCATTGGAATCGGCGCCCCCCAATAACGTTGGCGAGAAACACCCCAATCGCGTAAACGATAATTCACTTTACGGTTACCAATACCTAACGCAATAAGTTTATCGGCGATAGCATTGAAAGCTTGATCAAAATCAAGACCATCAAACTCACCTGAATTAAATAATTTACCGTGCTCAGTATAAGCTTGTTCAGAAAGGTCAGGAGCTTGCCCATCTTGATTCAAGATAACTGCTTTAATTGGTAAATTATATTTTGATGCAAATTCATAATCGCGTTCATCGTGACCCGGTACAGCCATCACAGCACCAGTACCATATTCAATTAATACAAAATTAGCGATCCAAACTGGAACCTTATTACCGTTTAATGGATGGATGGCAAAAAATCCAGTCGCCATACCTTTCTTTTCCATTGTAGCCATATCAGCTTCAGCGGTTTTCGTGGTTTTACATTCAGCAATAAACTCAGCAATTTTAGGATTGTTTTGCGCAGCTAATTGAGCAAGAGGATGCTCAGCCGCCACAGATACAAAACTCACACCCATTAACGTATCCGGGCGAGTAGTATAAACACGTAACTTATCGTTATAATTTTCAACAGCAAAGTCAAATTCCACCCCTTCAGAACGACCAATCCAGTTACGTTGCATGGTCTTAACTTGTTCTGGCCAACTCTCAAGAGTATCTAAATCATTCAATAACTCATCGGCATAATCAGTGATTTTAATAAACCATTGTGGAATCTCTTTACGCTCAACCGGAGTATTACAACGCCAACAACAACCTTCAACTACCTGCTCATTAGCTAGAACAGTTTGATCGTTAGGGCACCAGTTAACAGCTGAAGTCTTTTTATAAACTAAACCTTTCTCAAATAATTTAGTAAAAAACCATTGCTCCCATTTATAATACTCAGGACGACAAGTAGTAACCTCACGGTCCCAATCATAACCAAAACCAAGTAATTGCAACTGCTTCTTCATATAAGCAATATTTTCATAAGTCCATTTAGCTGGTGCTGTATTATTTTTAACGGCTGCGCCTTCTGCTGGCAAACCAAATGCATCCCAACCGATTGGCTGTAAAACATTCTTGCCGTTTAAGCGTTGATAACGTGAGATCGTATCACCGATTGTATAATTACGGACATGACCAAGATGCAAACGACCTGAAGGATAAGGAAGCATCGACAAACAATAATACTTCTCTTTAGATGGATCTTCAGTAACGTGGAAAGTTTTCTCTTCTTGCCAATGTTGTTGTACTTTGGCTTCAATTTCATCTGGGCGATATTGTTCTTGCATGACGAATTAATGTCCTATCTATTATTGCTAATAAAAAATAATCTGCTAATTGTATTGGTTATTGGCACGTTTTACAAACGATATATGAAACAAGGAGGATGATTTGATACCAATATTGATATGAATTAAAATCAATAAAGTTAACAATAAAAATAAAAAAAGAAATAAATCTTTGCTTCCCAGTATATATTAAAAAAACTTAAGATATATTTCTAAAAAATATCAGGAATAGTTTATGGAAAATCGTACATTTGAATTTCGCTGTTTAACTCGTCGCTCATTTATTGTTTTACTTATATCAGTTATTAGCTTTGCTTTATTTGTCACAGGTTGTCTCATTTTTTTATTTACCTCTGATGCTGTCATGCCATTGATCCCCAAACAATATTTTATGGTGATTTTTTTTGGTGGAATCATTGTGTTGAGCTTACTTTCTGGTGTTTTGTTTGCTATAAGTATTGTGAGTTTATTCCGTAAAAAAATGACGTTTAATGCCAATTCATATTCGATTAATATTGATGACCATAAAAAATTGAATCAAATGTTTCAATTTTCAGCATTACAAAAAGTAATAATGATTAAACTCGAAAAACCTATTTGGGTTAATCAAACACTTATACTGGAATTTGACAATGAGCGTATTAAGATGCTGACAGTAAAGGGAATAATTCCACTGTTATCCAAAAAAGATATCGGGCAATTTTACGAATTTATACAATATCTTCATGAACAAGTTCTCAAGCCAGATTTTACATTATTTTCGGTGGATAAAACCTTATCATCTAAAATAGATGAATTAATAGCCCCACTCGTATTACATGTTGAAGTAGTACCAGAATATCGTTACCTTTATATCAGAAAGTAGCTAATGCGCATATGTTGTTTATAAATTAGTGATAAAACAATGGCTATTGAATGGTTAAATAGCCATCAACTGTTTTGATAAACGTTAACTGTCTTTTAATTGGTCAATATATTAACCACCATTAAACACACTTAAGATGCTAGAATGAATGATTTTTCTCTTCAACCAGTATATTTTCGATATCGGCTTAAATAAATTCATCGACTTTTTGGGCTTCAATCTCATCTAGGCGATATTGTTCTTACGTGATGAATATATGTCCTATCTATTATTGCTAATAAAAAATAATTTGCTAACTTTATTGGCACGTTTTACAAACGATAGATGAAATAAAGAGAATGATTTGATACCAATATTTATATGAATTAAACACAATAAAGTTAACAATATAAATAAAAAGAAATAAATCTTTTCTTCTCAAAGTATTTAAAAAAAACTTAAGATATATTTCTAAAAAAATATAAGGAATAGTTTATGGAAAATCGTACATTTGAATTTCGCTGTTTCACTCGGCGCTCATTTATAAGTTTAATGATACTCATTTGTTGCTTTGGTGTTTTAGTCCTTGGTTGTCTCATGTATTTATTTGTATTTTTCTTTGATGCGATCATGCCGATGATTCCCAACCAATACTTTGAGGTTATTTTTATTGTTGGACTCCTTGTTCCGGAATTATTTTCTGTCTTTCTGTTTGCTATATGTATTGCTCGCTTGTTCCGTAAAAAAATGACGATTAATGTCAATTCATATTCGATTAATATTGATGACCATAAAAAATTGAATCAAACGTTTCAATGGTCAGCATTACAAACAGTAATAATGTTTAAAAGTACCGTAGTGCTATATCACACGATTATTTTGGAGTTTGACAATAAGCTTATTAATATGATGGTGGCAAAAACTATCTATTTATCCAAAAAAGATATTGATCAATTTCTTCAATTTATACAATATGTCGATGAACAAATTATAAAACCAGATTTTACATTATCTTCATCGGATACAACGTTATCAACTAAACTTACCCAAGAACTAACAAAAGCATTAACAAATACAAATTATAATCATGGAGAATACCGTTATTTATATGTTAGAAAGTAACTCATGGGCATTTATCGTTTATAAATTAATGATAAAAAAATGGCTATTTAAATGATTAAATAGCCATTATTTTTTAGAACTGAACTAAATTAACCACCATTAAATACACTTAAGAAGCGAGAAAAGTAAGATTTTTTCTCTTCAACTGGCATATTTTCAAGATTAGCTTGTATAAGTTTATCGACTTTTTGGCTTTCGTCAGTCAAACCTAATTCATTATAAGCATTACTCAATAACGATAATGCTGTTTTTGTTGAATCAGTATCAGGAAATAACGCTAACATTTGAATGACTCGATTAACCACGGCAACATAGGCGCCACGGTTAGTATAATATTGAGCCACTTTTAACTCATAGCGAGCGATACGGTTCTTTAAATACACTAAACGTTTTTTTGCATCAGCGGCATAACTACTAGTTGGAAAACTAGAAACCAAATAAGTAAAATCTTTAAATGCTGCCATCGCAAATTCAGGATCACGATCTGAACGATCAACATTAAACCAACCCTGAATAGTATTATCATTTTGCGCCATATTGTTAATACCGCGCATATAAATCACCCAATCGATATTCGGATGGGTTGGATTCAATTTCAAAAAGCGGTCAATTGACGCAATGGCCATAGGATAATCCGCATTTTTATAATAAGCGTAAATCAAATCGAGTTGGACTTGTTGTGAATAAGGTCCAAAAGGATAATTTTTATCAATCGTTTCTAAAACAGTAATACTCGATTTTAAATTTCCACCTTCAAGCTCAGTTTTGGCTTTATTGTGTAACTCAATTTCTGATACATTTTCAACATCAGGCTTTGTACTCGTACAACCAATTAGTGCGCTACTTAAAGCGATGGCTAACAAAGTATTTAAACGAAGTTTCATTCAGTTTTAATCCAAAATATAATTAAACATTAAAGGCAATGATTAGTATATAATACTCTAAATTATAACAGCTTAAAATAGATAAATTACACATGCACAAGTTAAAACTTTCATCAGAAATAGAACCAACACAACTTGGAATGCGTCTGGATCAAGCTTTATCAGAGCTTTTCCCTGATTACTCAAGATCTAGAATTAAAGAATGGATCGTCAATAATCACGTGTTAGTTAATAATAATATTGTAAATAAACCTAAAGAAAAAGTGCTCGGTGGAGAAAAAATAACTATAGAGGTTGAAATCGAAGAAGAAACGTATCACCAACCTGAAAATATCGAACTCAATATTGTTTATGAAGATGATGATATTTTGGTTATCAACAAACCTCGAGATCTTGTTGTTCACCCCGGCGCAGGTAACCCAAATGGTACAGTGCTAAACGCATTACTTTATCACTATCCAGATATTTCAAGAGTACCAAGAGCGGGTATCGTTCATCGCTTAGATAAAGACACAACTGGGCTAATGGTCGTTGCTAAAACCATCGAGGCACAAACCCACCTAGTTGAATCGCTACAACATCGTGAAATCACACGTGAATATGAAGCGGTAGCGATGGGAATAATTACAGCAGGTGGCACAATCGATCAACCGATCACTCGCCATCCTACTAAACGAACGCATATGGCCGTATTCCCGACAGGAAAGCCAGCGGTAACCCATTATCGAGTCATGGAAAAATATCGACTTCATACTCGACTACGGCTAAGGCTAGAAACTGGCCGAACTCACCAAATTCGTGTACATATGGCTCATATCGCGCACCCACTCGTTGGTGATCCACTTTATGGCGGACGACCAAGACCACCAAAAGGCGCGAGTGAATCCTTCATCAAAACTCTACGCGATTTTGATCGTCAAGCTTTACATGCAACAATGCTACGTTTATATCATCCAATTACAGGTGAACTAATGGAATGGAATGCGCCAATACCGGATGATATGTTAACACTAATTCATGCGTTACAAGAAGATACAGAACTTCATAAAGATGAACTTGATTGGTAAATAAAAATGATTAAATCAATATATCCTTATTGGCCTGCACCGAGTAATGTTCACGCTTTCACTTCCACTCGTATTGGAGGGGTAAGCCTTCCCCCTTTTGACAGCTTAAATTTAGGCAGTCGAACAGGGGATGACTTAAATAATATCGTAGAAAATAGAAATCGCTTAATACAAGCTGAAAAAGTGCCGAGTGAACCTTACTGGTTAAATCAAACGCATAGTACAACTGTCCTGGATATCACAAAAGTAAAACAAGCAATCCATACGGCACGATTTGAAGCTGATGGCTCCTACACTAAGCAAGCTAATCAGGTCAGTGTAGTCTTAACTGCTGATTGTATGCCGGTACTATTTTGCTCAGTTAAAGGCGATCAAGTTGCTGCTGCTCATGCGGGTTGGCGAGGACTATGCCATGGCATTTTAGAAAAAACCGCAAAAAAATTTCAATGCAACACCAATGAAATTCTAGTCTGGCTAGGACCAGCAATCAGTGCACAAAAATTTGAAGTAGGTATTGAAGTTAAAGAACAATTTGAAGAGTATGACAAAAATGCTCACCATGCATTCAAATTTATTGAAGGCAAAAAATATCTGGCCGACCTTTACATGATAGCTAAACAGCGATTAAACGCGATCGGAATTACTCAAATTTATGGTGGTAATTATTGCACGTATACCGAGCGTGATCTGTTTTACTCCTATCGAAGAGAAAACAAAACAGGAAGAATGGCGACAATGATATGGTTTGGAGAAAAATGCTAAATCACTAGTGACTAATCAATAGTCGTTAATAAAAAACTACTCAATATTAGCAAACTTATGAGTCTGCAAACTTAACAGCCATTTATTATCGATACGATTATGGTTAATCTGACCTAACAACTCAATGGTATCAAACATATTCATCTCACCATTTATCTCGCAAGGAGACAAATAGTAACGCTTAGCTTCAATATGCTGCTCAATGAAGTGACAAAAATCGATAAAGCCCGCTTGTTTTTCAGCGACGATTCGAACTTCATTGGCAGTTGATTGCAGAATGTTTTGGTAACGGCTTTGATAACAAAATTTAGGACTCAGTGCAACATAATCAATTAATGGATCAACCTTACCCAGCCCATTACTCTCAATAGCAATATAATAACCAGCCTGCTTCAAATGGGACAACAATATAGGTAAATCTCTAACCATAGTAGGCTCACCACCAGTGATAATAATATTAGTACTCTTATATTGCCCGACCATCGCCAGTAATTGCTCTAACGAAAAGCGCTTAAAATGACGAAAATTAGTATCGCACCAACTACAATTCAAATTACAACCAGCAAACCGAATAAAAATAGCAGGCATACCCGTATTATAACCTTCGCCCTGTAAAGATTCGAAGATTTCAACAATGCGATACTCAATCATTTTTCGCTCCGATGATACTCACAATAAGAAGAGGGGGTCTCCCAAAGCTTAATCATCGACACCGGCAAAAACTGAGACAAACGTTCGAAAATAAATTGGCTCATTCCTTCCGCCGTAGTACGGCAAGGAAAAGCAAAAACTTTACGCTCCATTTGTTCTAAAAGCATAGCTATTTGGCGTTCATTAGCATTATCTTGATGATAAAGATAAGCATGATCCAATTGATCAACAATCTGCTGTTTTACAATCAACTTAAGATCAGCATAATCCATTACCATATTAGCGCTGGATCCACTGGAAATAAGATCATCGCTGATCTCGACTAACAAACGGTAGGTATGACCATGAAGGTTATGACATTTTCCATTATGCCCATCAAGCATATGACAAGCATCAAATTGAAACTCTTTAGCAATTTTAAACATATAATTTCCTAGTTTTTTTACGTGGGATGGATCACGAACCACGGTTGGCTAACTTAAAAGCGAGGCTAATATAAAGGATAAAAACCCATGTGTCACCCAAATTTTCTCAACCTTATTGATTAATCGATGATTTTTCAAGCTACTTTATCTTTCGCAAAGAAACGAGTAATATATATACAGCTTTGTTTCAAAAAATCGTCAAAAATATTGTTAATCAGCTCTTGAAATTTATTCTTCCACACTTATTTAGTGAATATGCAAATGGATTGAATGTTTTAAACATTTAAACCAAATCTATTGCTTAGGAGATAAATAATATGAGGTTAGATAAACTCACAAACAAGTTTCAACAAGCTTTAGCTGATGCTCAATCAATAGCATTAGGTAAGGACAATCAATACATAGAGCCTATACATGTGCTATCAGCCATGTTAAACCAAGAAGGAAGCAGTATAAATCCATTACTCGCTGCTTCAGGCGCGAATGTTGCGACATTACAACAAGAACTAAATCAAGCAATCGAACGCTTACCACAAGTTCAAGGTATCGGTGGTGAAGTTATACCATCACAAGAATTTATTAAAATCTTAAATTTATGCGATAAATTATCCCAAAAAAATGGCGATAGCTACATCTCGTCTGAACTATTTATATTAGCGGCATTAGATGAAAAAGGAAGCCTAGCAGATATCTTAAAAAAAGCAGGCGTTACTAAAGAAAAATTTAGCCAAGCTGTTAACCAAGTGAGAGGAAGTGATAACGTGAACGATCCTAATGCTGAAGATCAACGTGGTGCATTAAAAAAATACACCATTGACCTAACTGAACGCGCAGAACAAGGAAAACTTGACCCAGTAATCGGTCGTGATGAAGAAATTCGTCGCACAATACAAGTATTACAACGTAGAACTAAAAACAACCCAGTACTCATTGGTGAACCAGGTGTTGGTAAAACCGCTATTGTTGAAGGACTTGCACAACGAATTGTTAACCGAGAAGTACCAGAAGGATTACGCAACAAACGCGTATTATCATTAGATATGGGGGCATTAATTGCTGGTGCTAAATATCGTGGTGAATTTGAAGAACGCTTAAAAGCGGTATTAAAAGATATTGCCAAAGCGGAAGGCAGCATAATTTTATTTATTGATGAAATTCACACCATGGTTGGTGCAGGTAAAAGTGACGGGGCGATGGATGCTGGAAACATGTTAAAACCAGCATTAGCTCGAGGTGAACTACACTGCGTAGGGGCAACTACACTTGATGAATATCGTCAATACATAGAAAAAGATCCAGCATTAGAACGTCGATTCCAAAAAGTCTATGTAGCAGAACCAACAGTTGAAGACACGATCGCAATCTTACGTGGCTTAAAAGAGCGCTATGAACTGCATCACCACGTACAAATTACTGATCCAGCCATTGTCGCTGCTGCAACTTTATCGCATCGTTACATCTCTGATCGAATGTTACCCGATAAAGCGATCGACTTAATCGACGAAGCAGCATCAAGCATCCGTATGCAAATGGATTCAAAACCAGAATCATTGGATCGACTTGAAAGACGTATTATCCAACTCAAACTTGAACAACAAGCGCTCAAGAAAGAGTCTGACGATGCAAGTAAAAAACGACTAGAGATGTTAAACGATGAACTTGCTGAAAAAGAAAAGGATTATGCATCACTTGAAGAAGAGTGGAAGTCAGAGAAGGCTGCACTTTCGGGCACTCAAAATATCAAGGCGGAGCTGGAAAAAGCGCGTACCGAGATAGAACAAGCTCGCCGAATGGGTGACTTGAACAAAATGTCCGAATTACAATATGGCAAAATTCCAGAGTTAGAAAAGAAACTGGCTTCTGCAACGCAATTAGAAGGCAAAACCATGAAGTTATTGCGTAACAAAGTCACCGATAACGAAATTGCCGAAGTACTATCTAAAGCAACGGGTATTCCTGTATCAAGAATGCTTGAAAGCGAAAAAGATAAACTACTTCACATGGAAGAAGCCTTACACAAACGTGTAATCGGTCAAGACGAAGCGGTTGTTGCCGTTGCTAATGCGATTCGTCGCAGTCGAGCAGGGCTATCTGACCCTAACAAACCGATTGGATCCTTCCTATTTTTAGGACCAACAGGGGTAGGTAAAACTGAACTTTGTAAAGCCTTAGCTAACTTCATGTTTGACAGTGAAGATGCAATGGTTCGAATTGACATGTCCGAATTCATGGAAAAACATTCCGTGGCTCGATTAATTGGTGCGCCTCCTGGATATGTTGGTTATGAAGAAGGTGGCTATTTAACTGAAGCAGTAAGACGTCGACCATACTCCGTCATCCTACTTGATGAAGTTGAAAAAGCGCACCCAGATGTATTTAATATTTTATTACAAGTGCTTGATGATGGCCGATTAACTGATGGACAAGGCAGAACTGTGGATTTTAGAAACACAGTCATTATCATGACATCTAACTTAGGTTCAGACCTAATTCAAGGTCACGTCGAACTAAGTTATGACGAAATGAAAGCTTTAGTTATGACAGTGGTAACCCAACATTTCAGACCGGAATTTATTAACCGAATTGATGAAACAGTGGTATTCCACCCACTAGGCCAAGAAAACATCAAAGCAATTGCAAAAATACAACTCGCTCATGTTGAAAAACGCCTAGAAGAACGTGGATATGAAATGGATATCTCTGATAGTGCACTAGAACAACTTGCCAAAGTTGGCTTCGACCCAATTTATGGTGCAAGACCATTGAAACGTGCAATACAGCAAGAGATTGAAAACCCACTAGCTCAACAAATTTTATCGGGTAAATTAGTGCCTGGTAAAAAGATTCATCTAGACGTAGATGATGGAAATATTGTTGCAAAACAATAAGGTTACTTACTTATTGCGTCGAATAGGCAACAATATAAATAAGCCAAAAAGCCTGAAAAGAAATTTTCAGGCTTTTTTTATCACTAAAACTGCCGCCATGAACATCTCAATTAAATAAAAAAAGTTGAGGAGCTGGGTTTTTGAGGTGTTAATTGCAGAAATAATTAGAAAATAAAAATCCTGAAAGTTTCTTGTCAGACTTTTTTGTAGAAAATCTTAAAACTTAAAATTGACAGTTCAACTAATTAGAAAAAATTCTTGTCTTAAATTTATAACCTAAATAACCGCCTTATTGACTATAAAAATTGGTAATATTTTGGGTTTAATCCTTTCAATTAATAAAAAAGATGGAATTAAATGTTCATCTCTATTTCGGCTTTATCATATTGTTTCTCTATAGAGAATTTGGCAAAATGAATAAAGAGCCAGTTAATTCATTCTAAAGGACGCAAATATGATCAAGTTAATCATCACTGATTTAGATGGAACATTCTTAAATAGCCAAGGCGACTATGACCGAACATTATTCACTCAAGTCTATGACCTTATGGCAAAACAAAACGTCCAATTTGTTGCATGTACTGGAAAACAGTGTGAACGAGTAGAAGAACTCTTTGCCGATTATCTCGATAAAATTTGGATAGTAGGCGATAGTGCCACCACAATCAAACATAAAGGTGAATTTATCTATCGCTCTTTTATCGAAAATCAACTTGGTCAACGTATCATCAAAACCCTTGAACAAGCCAGTCAAGAGCATGTCATCATTGCATGTACTGCAAAAGGTGCAATAATCAAATCTAATTTGCCTGCACACCTAAAACAAAAAGTCCGAGGATCGTATGCAACAATCATCGAAGTGGATGATTTTAAAACTGTCGCTGACGACTTTATCAAAATTACCGTGTATGACGAAAAAGAACAATGCCCACAAACACGCAAGCATTTAACACCGTATGATAATGACGTTTACATCGTCGTATCAGAAGCCGCATGGATAGATATTACTGAACACAACGTCCACAAAGGCAACACCATCAAAAAACTACAACAAATCTTAAATATTACCTATCAGGAAACAATGGCATTTGGTGATGGGCTCAACGACATAGAACTACTCGAACAAGCCAATTACAGCTTCGCAATGCGTAATGCTTTCGACGAAACTAAAGCAGTAGCTAAATTTATTACTGGTTCAAATAATGAAAGTGCAGTAATGACAACAATACAACTTATGTTAGCACTTCAATAAAAAATTGAGGAGCGGGGTTTTTAAGACTTCAAAAACCCCGCTCCTCAACTTTATTTATTCTCAATTTGCCACTGATTTATCTCATCTAAAAGCAATCATTAAAATACTACTCAGATTAAATCATAGTCATATAAACCTGATTATTGAGTAAATTCTTCGGATCAAACTGCTGCTTGATAGCGTGCATAAGTTGGCGATTGGCTTTGGGAATAGCATCATTATAATAGCTCACTTTCGCTGTACCAATGCCATGTTCTGCCGAAGGTAATCCACCAAGTTCAAGGCATTTTTGATAAAGAGCTTGATGAACTTGCTGTAGATCGGTATCCCACTGTTTATCATCACGATCATCACGCAAAATGCACAGATGAATATTTCCATCACCAGCGTGACCAAAGGCTAACATGCGTACCTTGGTTTTTGCTTCAAGCTGTTTGGTGAAGTGAATAAAATCGGCAATACGATTTATTGGAACCACAATATCAATCGGATCTTGTTCGGTCACTGCCTCAACCGCTCGCACCAATGAACCGCGAATCGTCCAAATTTGACTAGCCTGATTGCTATCTTCAGCAACAAAATAGTCACAATCACCTAAATTCACTAATAATTGCTTTCGTTGCTGTTCGATGGATTGTTGATCTAATCCATCAAGCATAATAATCAAATAAGCTTGGCTATGAGGTAGTGGGAATTGAAATCCTGAATACTTCTCGCCCCATTGTGCAACTTTACGTTCCACAAACTCTAGCGCGGTTGGCGTTAGGGTATGTAAAATGGTTGTGATACTGGCAATAGCCTGCTCAATAGTATTAAAACCAACAACAAATGTTTGAGATACTTTCGGCTTGGCGATCAGTTTTAACGTACATTGGGTAATGATGCCTAAAGTACCTTCACTGCCAATAAACAGATGCTTCAAAGTAAGCCCAGTATTGTCCTTAACATTTTTACTGCCAATATTTAACACACTCCCATCTGCCATCACCACCTCAAGTGCTTGCACATAATCACGAGTGACCCCATATTTTACCGCACGCATCCCTCCTGCATTAGTACTGATATTTCCGCCAATAGTGGAGGTTTTAGCACCCGGATCAGGTGGATAAAAAAGATCATACTGCTCAACAAACTGTTGTAAATCCTGCAATAAAATGCCGGGCTGTACCGTAATAGTGAAAGTTTCCTTGTCTAACTCAACAATCTCATTCATCAATGATAAATCAAGAATAATGCCACCATTAGGAATGGTTGAACCCACTAAATTCGTCCCAGCACCGCGAGTGGTAATATTCAGATTATTGGCATTGGCAAATTTCACCACATCCGCTACTTCTTCGGTCGTTTTAGGATAAACTAATATATCAGCCTGCCCATATTTAAGCTTTAAACCATCGGTCAAGTAGGATTGTGGGATGGCATCTGCCAAAACAATGCGTTTTGAATCTTTAATGATAAGATTGTTCATACTAAATTACCCACTATTTATAGCTTCTATCAAAGTGATTGGCTAACTTGTCACCGAGGTATTGAATCACCATCACAATAAAAATAAGAATAACAATACACAAAATAAGCACCTCGGTTACATAGCGTTGATAACCATAACTGATCGCCAAATCACCAATACCACCGCCACCAACAACCCCAGCCATTGAGCTAAAGCTGATAAGTGAAATTGTGGTAACTGTTGCGTGTCGTATTAATTGCGCCATTGCCTCAGGAAACAATATCCCAAAAATAATACGCATATGTGATGCACCACTTGCTACCGCAGCTTCGATCACGCCTTTATCAATTTGGCTAAAAGCGTTTTCAGCTAACCGTGCATAAAATGCAATAGCGGCAAGTGAAAGCGGTAAAATTACCGCTTTAGGACCCACTGCGGTATCAACCAACAGCGCGCCTAAAGGTAACACCGTAACCATCAGAATTAAAAATGGAATTGAACGGGTTGCATTGACGATAAAATTCGCAATACTGTTAATGATTCTATTTTTAAAGAAGAATTGATTTGACATTAAAAACAGCAATAATCCGATTAATGTGCCGAAGATCAAACCAGCTAATAATGACCAACTTACCATAATGAATGTCTCGTAAGCGGCTTTCCATAACATTTGCGCTATTTCGTTAATGGTGAGTTTAATCATTAGTTTATTTCCTCAATAATAACTTCTTGATCGGCCAATTTGGTGATTAAATTTTGGATATTAGTCGATTCACCAATCAGCTCGATCACCAAATTACCTAAAGCTTGATTGTCGAAATATTCAATAAACCCATGCAAAATATTAAATGACACACCGGTTTCAATCGCTGATTGATACAGAATTGGCTGGGTAGTGTTTTCGTTAATGTAACGCAAACGGACCAATTTTCCTTTTACATTTTGCTTTATAATATCTGGCAAATGGGTATTTTCATCGATATTAAGAAATTCTTGTGTGAATGGCTGTTTAGGGCAGGCAAAAAGGTTAAACGTGGTATTCATTTCGACAATTTCACCTTGTGACATTACTGCAACTCGGTGGCAGATTTTTTTAACCACATCAATTTCATGGGTGATTAAAACAATAGTTAAACCAAATTTTTGATTAAGCTGTTTTAACAAATCAAGAATCGCGCTGGTAGTGGTTGGATCTAAAGCACTGGTGGCTTCATCACACAACAAAATTTTGGCGTCATTAGCCAGTGCTCTGGCAATACCGACTCGTTGCTTTTGCCCACCACTGAGTTCAGCAGGGTAGGCATTCGCTTTATCACTTAACCCAACTAAAGCAAGCAATTCGTTGACTCTATTTTTAACCGCATCGCCTTTTTTACCCGCGGCTTTAAGCACAAAAGCAATATTTTCATAAACGGTTTTTGATGATGCTAAATTAAAGTTCTGAAAAATCATCCCAACATGAAAACGAAACGCTTGCAATTCACGCCCACGTAAGGTTTGTATATCAACACCATTAATAATAACTTGCCCGGACGAAGGTTCAGCAAGCCGATTAAGCGTCCTTACTAAAGTACTTTTTCCCGCACCGCTCGAACCAATGATCCCGAAGATCTCGCCTTGATTGACATCAAACGAGACCTTTTTAACCGCTTCAACAACTTGATCTTTGGCTTTAAATCTTACAGAAACATCTTTTACTTGAATTAAAGTCTGCATAATTAAAATAACTGATAATCAGGTTTTTGGAAGGTATAGAAAATACCGTTTTTATCATTAATGACTTGAGCAAACTCAGGTGATTTAAGCACGTCGATAATGTCTTTACCTAATGTATCTTTTGATTCAGTGCGAATCGCAATAACATTTTTATGATCTTTATCTAACACTTCATGATAAAGCGCCTTAGAAAGATCTAAACCCGCACCAATTGCATAATTACCATTAACTACTGATAACGCAACATTGTCAAGCGAACGTGGAGTTTGTGGTGCTTCAATTGGTACAATCTCTAAACCATAACGGTTTTCGATAATGTTTTTAGGGGTTAAATTGTTTTTATCCACATTTGGATCAAGCTTAATCAACCCAGCTGCTTCTAAAATGCGTAACGCGCGAGCTTCGTTAGTCACATCACTTGAAATAGTCACTTGATCGCCTTGTTTTAATTGCGAAAAGTCAGTAATTTTATTTGAATAAATTCCCGCGCCAGCTGTTGGTACAAAACCAATCGCCATAATATCTAAATTACGCGCTTGCTTAAAATTATTAAGATAAGTTAAATGTTGAAATAAATTAACATCAATATCTCTATTTGCTAATGCTAAGTTTGGTTGAACATAATCGCTAAATTCACGAATTTCGATATGGTAACCTTTCTTTTCTAATCCAGGCGCAATAGCTTGTTTAAACATGTCGCCATAAGGACCAGCTGCAACACCAACAGTAATTTGATTCTCTTTTTTAGCATTATCACAACCAGTTAATACTGAAGTTAAAATGACTAAACTTGCCACAATTAATTTTTTAAACATAATAATTTTTCCTTAAGTTTGGATAATCTTTCTAAAGCTGCAATCAGCGTTGGTTCTTGTTTAGCAAAATGGAAACGAATATAACGATATTCAGGATGTTTAAAAAAGGCCGACCCCGGTACAGCCGCTACGCCGACTTCTTTAATTAACCATTCGCAAAATTCAAAATCGGTTTTAAATGGATTAAACGCCGAAATATCCACTAAAACATAATACGCACCTTGAGGCTCATAATAAGCAAGGCCTAACTCATCTAATCCGTTCAAAAATAAACGGCGCTTAGCGGTGTAAGTTTCGGTCAATTGTTGATAATAATCATCCCCTAAAGCTAACCCTGCACAAGCTGCTTTTTGTAGTGGGGCAGCAGCGCCAACGGTAAGAAAATCATGGATCATCTTACAACCATCTATAATCCTTTTATCAGCAATAATATAACCAAGGCGCCAACCGGTTATCGAATAGGTTTTCGACAACGAGCTACAACAAATAGTCCGCTCTTTCATATTTGGAAAACTTGCCAAATAAAGATGCTTATGCGGAGCGTAAACCATATGCTCATATACTTCATCGGTAATAATGTAAGCATCAAACTCAATCGCCAATTGACTGATATAATCAAGCTCATCCTTAGTAAATACCTTGCCACAAGGATTGCTAGGATTACATAAAATCAGCGCCTTAGCGCCTTGCTCAAACGCTTCACGAAGTTGCTGTTTATCAAATTCAAATGTCGGCGGGATCAAAGGCACATAAATTGGGGTGGCATCAGAAAGAATGGCGTCCGCTCCGTAATTCTCATAAAACGGCGAAAAGATAATAACTTTATCTTTTGGATTACAAACCGTCATTACCGCACACATCATCGCCTCGGTGCTACCACAAGTTACCAACACGTTTTCGTCTGGGTTGATATCAATTTGCATTAACTTTTGTTGCTTTTTAGCTAACAGACGCCGAAACTCAGCTGATCCCCAAGTGATCTCATATTGATGAGGACCACAATCGGCAGCTTGTTTTAACGCATCGATTAAAGGTTTCGGCGGATCAAAATCTGGAAACCCCTGTGACAAATTGATAGCTTGATATTGATTAGCGATCCGAGTCATCCGACGGATAACCGAATCGGAAAAGTGATCGAGTCGATTGGCTAGTTTATGCATTGTTTTTTATATATTAAAATTATGAAGTCGGAGATTATAATATAAAATCTTTCTATGACGGTTAAATAATATATTTATATATAGTTATACTTTTTTCTTATAACGCAGTCGAAAATAGCGACTAGATTTAAAAAAATTTGAGGAGCGGGGTTTTTTAATCCCCAAAAAATATTATTTTTATAACCCTTTTTTTAATCAAAAAATAAAATAATTAAAAATCATAACGTTAAAAAGATATTAAAAAAAAGGGTTTTTAAAACTCCAAATGCCCTTTGCCTTTTTGCAAACAACGATTATAGTATGTCTTGTTCTAGGTTTATGCCGAGTAGGCAGTTTATAAAGGATATTATCGAGTCGCTAGACTTTGAAGTATGGTTTATGCCGAGTAGGCAGTTTATAAAATAAAATTTTCGAATCAATCAATACCAGTCCGTTTATTCAGTGCAGATAATATCCCGTTTCTTAAAAAGTTGAGGAGCGGGGTTTTTGAATTATCATTTTTATTAAAAATCCCCCTCAATCTGAAATATCTAATTTATCTATTAGAGTGAAAGCTGAAATCTATATAACCTAGTTAACTTTCTACGTTAAAATAACTAACTTTATTTTTTATCGCAAATTAAAGGATAAACCTAATGACAACCGAATTGACAACGCTTGATAAGATTAAACGCCAAATTGCCGAAAATCCGATTATTCTTTATATGAAAGGTTCGCCAAAATTGCCAAGTTGTGGTTTTTCAGCTCAAGCTGTGCAGGTGTTATCGCAATGTGGTGTGCCGTTTGCGTATGTTGATATTCTACAAAATCCAGATATTCGTGCTGAATTGCCAAAATTTGCTAACTGGCCAACCTTTCCACAACTTTGGGTTGAAGGGGAGTTGATTGGTGGTTGTGATATTATGTTAGAGATGTTTCAAACAGGTGAACTGCAAACCTTGATCAAAGAGACGGCAGAAAATCATAAAAACGATTAATAATGTTGAGAAAGAGAGCGCTAAGCTCTCTTTTTTTATATTTTGACTATTGTTCTGTTTTCGACTCGACTAAAGGCCAGCCACCTAATCGTTTAAAACGGTTAACGATTTCACAAAATAAAATAGCAGTCTTTTCGGTATCATAAAGAGCTGAATGTGCTTGTTTATGATCGAACGGGATATTTGCCGTTTCGCAGGCTTTAGCCAGAACTGTTTGCCCAAAGACTAAACCACAAAGTGATGCCGTATCAAAAGTCGCAAAAGGGTGGAAAGGGTTGCGTTTAATACCCGCTCTTTCAGCCGCAGTCATCAAAAAACTGTGATCAAAATGCGCATTATGTGCCACTATTACAGCACGGGTACAGTCATTGGCTTTGATTCCGGTGCGAACTAATTTAAAGATTGCCTCAATTGCCTCTTTCTCATCAACCGCGCCTCGTAACGGATTATTGGGATCAATGCCGTTAAAAGCTAACGCTGTTGGCTCTAAAATAGCATTGGCAAAGGGATTGACATTAAATTGCAATGTTTTATCAGGCTCGAGCCAGCCGTCATCTGTCATTTTAAGTGTAATGGCTGCGATTTCTAAAATAGCATTGAGTTTTGGATCAAATCCGGAGGTTTCTATATCGATAACCACGGGATAAAATCCTCGAAAGCGTTCACAAAGTTTTGGCACAATAGTTAGTCTTATCTATCTAAAATGAGAGGTATTATGCCAGTTTTTACTTTTTTCGCCTAGTTTTAACTGAATTACATTAGCTTTTAAGCATTGATTTAATCATTGCTTAAATCCGATAAATCAATCTGTTAATTGTTTTTTTGATTGTTCAATCTCTTTAATCCATTGTGAATTAATTCGTTTAGAATGTTTAGGCATATGTCTTAAGCGTTGTTCAATAGTTTGTAGTACGTCTTTCGCTTGGTTAATTTGATGCCATTTGATTAATGTTTGTAAATAGTAGGAAATGGCTTCTAAATTTGGGTAGTAACTAATTAGTGAAGCAAACTCTTGGTTTGCTTGAGCTTTATCATCCAACGAAACCAAGATTTTAGTGTAAAGTAAGTGACCTTCATCACTATAATAATCTGGATTTTTTTCTCTTAGATAATCAAGTGTTTGTTTTGCTTTAGCAAATTGTTTATCTTCATAAAGAGCATTAGCGTATAGCAACAATATATCTGGTGCCGTTTGATAAATGCCTGTTAATGCTTTTTCATAGAAAGGCAAAGCTTCATTAGCACGATTGCTATCGACCAGTGCTTTGGCTAAGCTTAATTGTGCATCAACAGTGGGTGATAAATCATAATTTTTCTGTGCTTCACGTAGTTCTCGCTGTGGATCGAGTGCTTTTCGCAATTTGGATTCAAGATGGTAACCCAAGTGGCTTGTGCGGATATCAGGAAGGTAAATGGCAAAAAAATAGACAACACTACCTAAAAACGGGAAAATAAATAGAATATAAAGCCATTTTTGATCTTGACCATTTTTTACTGCATGAACAGCAAAAAATAATGCAATAATTGTGCTTATTACTATTCCAGCTATAGGCATAATACATCCTTAGGATTTTTCTAAAAGTAAAAATTTATCATAATAATTTGTTTAAATAAATAGTTATGCTTAATTTTTGAACTAAAAAACAGCGTGTAAGACCTTTCTCTTTTTTGTGCCCGATATAATCATTTTTTTATCATTTTGACTCAATATAGACATTAAAAATCAGCCATTTCGCATGATAAATTGCACTATTAACAGCGCATTTATACTATTTTTTAGAATTGATAAAAATTAAGATAAGGTATTTTTAGTCTAAAAGTTAAAACGCGTAGTATGAAATGGATGGGGCAATTTGGTTGGTCAATATAATATTAGGTGAGATATTTTAAGAAAGCGTCTATAATCAGCGCCTGACAAAATGGTTAAAAAAACATCGTTCGATAAATCAGTTTTAGATTGATGTTTAGTATTACGTAGCGAGGGGCATTGTGCATAATTTCGAACTTCAACACATCATTGATACACATCTGCAAGTGACACGATATCGTGACTATGCGCCAAATGGTTTGCAAGTTCAAGGTCGTCCGGAAATTAACAAAATTGTGACAGGGGTAACGGCTTGTCAGTTATTGTTAGATAAAGCGGTCGAGTTAAATGCTGATGCGATTCTTGTTCATCATGGCTATTTTTGGAAAAATGAGCCAGAGACGATTACTGGCATTAAGTATCATCGAATGAAGACGTTACTTAGCCATGATATCAATTTATATAGTTATCATCTTCCATTAGATGGTCATCCAGTATTGGGTAATAATGTGTTGCTTGGGCAAATGTTTGATATTACGGTTGATGCGCGTGATGATATTACCGATTTGCTTTTTAAAGGCACGTTAGCCAATCCATTAACCGCAATTGAATTTAAACAGCTACTTGAACAGAAGCTACATAATGGTCGCCACTCAGTTTTATTTTGTGGTGATAATGCCCCAGCAGTGATTAAGCGAATTGCATGGTGTAGTGGTGGAGGTCAAGATTTTCTTGAATCAGCCGCTCAGCAAGGCTTTGATGCTTTTTTTACTGGAGAAGTATCGGAACGAACCATTCACATTGCCCGTGAATACGGTATCAATTTTTATGCTTGCGGACATCATGCCACAGAGCGATATGGTATAAAAACATTAGGAGAATGGTTATCGACTAACCATGGCTTAGAAACTATTTTTATCGATATTGATAATCCTGCATAACAAAAGTTGAATTTAAATAAGAAATATCGCATACTTATTCGCAGTTTTTTTAATCTTTAAGTTGTTTTATAAACACAGAATATGAGAGGTCGCTTTATGTTTACAGGAAGTCTGGTCGCACTTGTTACTCCAATGGATACGAAAGGAAATGTGGACCATGTAAGCCTAAAAAAAATGGTCGAATATCATATTGAAAATGGCACATCTGCTATTGTATCAGTAGGAACTACTGGCGAATCAGCAACGCTTGATCATCATGAGCACATTGATGTTATTAAACGCACTATTGATTATGCAGATGGTCGAATTGATATTATTGCTGGCACAGGTTCAAATGCCACCAAAGAAGCGATCGAATTAACTCGTCAAGTTGAAAATATCGGTGTAGTTGGTTGCTTAACGGTAGCGCCTTACTACAATAAACCAACGCAAGAAGGTTTATACCAACACTTCAAAGCTATTGCAGAAAGTTCTCCATTACCTCAAATTATTTATAATGTTCCTGGTCGTACTTGTAGTGACATTAAACCAGAAACTGTCGGTCGATTAGCTAAAATTAAAAACATTGTTGCGTTAAAAGATGCAACGGGTGATCTGTCTCGCGTTTACAAAACTCGTAAATTAGTTGGCGAAGATTTTAAGCTATTAAGTGGTGATGATGCGACTTTCTTAGACTTTATCATTTTAGGTGGTGATGGTGTTATCTCGGTAACCGCTAACGTAGCAGCGAAACAAGTTGCAACCGTTTGTGAATTGGCATTTAATAACCAAATCCAACAAGCACGCACGTTAAACGATACTTTAATGGGTCTTCATACTCATCTATTTATTGAACCAAACCCAACGCCAGCAAAATGGGCATGTACTCGTTTAGGTTTAATGGCAAACGGCACTATACGTTTACCATTAGTGCCATTGAGTGATGCTTCTATTCCTGTAGTTGAACAAGCATTAAAAGATGCTAAATTAATTTAAAATTGACTATAACCTTACTTAAAAGCAGAAATCTATGTTGAATAAAACTGAATTGAAAAGCAATGCCTTTAAAAAACTAGCTGTTTTATCGGTTATTACATCGATGTTTATGGTTGGATGTAGTAGCGATCAAAATTATAAACGAGAGGTTGATGGCAATGAAGATTACCTCAATTCGCCCGCTTTAAAAGCGTTAATTATTCCGGAAGGTGTTTCTGTACCAGTTGAATCTGGTGATTTTTATGTGGACAACAACAAAATTGATGGTGCTGTTGGTAAACAACTTGATATTCGTCCACCAACATTAGCTATTGCAACTATCCCAGAATCTTTTGTACATCATGAACAGAACACTGTTACCTTTAATGTGCCAGTAAGTTATGGTGTATGGAATAGTATTCCAAATACGTTAAATAAACAAAATATACTGGTTAGTTCAAGCGATAGTAAAACCATTAAAACGAATAATGCAATTATTTCTCGCCAAGATGAACAACAACCGGTTGAGGCTTCTTTTGTCTTTACCCGCCATAATTTAGGCGCAACAGAAACTATCACTATCGTATTAAGTTCATTAACGCGTAGTGGTGAAAACCTTATGTCACAACCGATCGAAGTTCAGCGTTATGTAGTTGGATTATTTAATCAAATAATGGATGATGTCGCACCTGAATCGCTACGAACTGTGCCGGTTAAAACAGATGAAAAAGAATCAGATCCTAATAAAGAGCTGAAAGAAGATCTTAAAGACAGTATCAGAGATAGCATCAGAAATGATCGCTAATTTAACGATCAGATAGTCTTTCATCTAAACGAGTTAAAACCGCGTAAAGCCGATTTTAACCCAATAGCGGAGTAACTTACCTTTGCTATATAAATGAATGTTTATAAATACAGTTTATGACTACAGTTTATAAATACGGTTTATAGCTAACACTTATAACGGCAAGGTACTTGATTTGAAATTAAGGGGCGAATAGCTCCTTAATTATTTATTGGCAATTTGATATAAGGTTATAAACATGAAAAAGTTGGCTGAGCTTTATCGTGGTAAAGCAAAAACGGTTTACACTACTGACAACCCAGATCTATTAATCCTTGAATTTCGTAACGACACCTCGGCATTTGATGGACTGCGCATTGAGCAGTTAGATCGAAAGGGGATGGTCAATAATAAATTTAACTATTTTATTATGACCAAGTTACGTGAAGCAGGTATTCCAACTCAAGTTGAAGCCCTATTATCAGATAATGAAGTTTTAGTTAAAAAACTTGATATGGTGCCAGTTGAGTGCGTCGTTCGTAATCGAGCTGCTGGTTCATTAGTAAAACGTTTAGGCGTTGAAGAAGGCAAAATCCTTAATCCTCCAACATTTGAACTTTTCTTAAAAAATGATGCTCTGCATGACCCTATGGTCAATGAGTCACACTGTAAAGCATTTGGCTGGGCAACGGATGAGCAGTTAGCAACGATGAAGGAACTTAGCTTTAAAATCAATACCGTGCTAACGGAGCTTTTTGATAAAGCCGGATTAATTTTAGTTGATTACAAATTAGAGTTTGGTCTATTTCATGGCGAAATCACATTAGGCGATGAGTTTTCACCAGATGGTTGCCGTTTATGGGAAAAAGAGACCTTGAAAAAAATGGATAAAGATCGCTTCCGTCAAGGTTTAGGTGGTGTGATTGAGGCCTACGAAGAGGTAGCCAAACGTATTGGTGTTCCACTTTAATGTTTGCCCAATTTGATATCTCCTTTTTTTTATTATTAGGTTTAGCTGCACTGTGTTATATCACGCATAATAACACAGTGACCTTTGCAGTATTGCTACTGTTGTTATTCAAATTAACACCGCTAGCAACCTATTTTCCGTTCTTAAATCAATATGGATTAACCATTGGCATTGTCATTTTAACGGCGGCTATGATGGTTCCCTTAGCGGATGGCTCGTTAAAAATTACCGATATTGTAAAATCATTCACCACCTGGCAATCGTTACTGGCTATTTTAGTTGGCATATTAGTCTCATGGTTAGGCACGCGTGGCATATCCTTAATTGGTGCTCATCCAACTATAATTAATGGCTTAATTATTGGTACACTTATTGGTGTTGCCTTTTTCAAAGGGATACCGGTTGGTCCATTGATTGCAGCAGGAATTTTATCCTTATTGATTGGAAAAAGTTAATCAATGATTAATAGCACCAGAAAGCTATGGGTGTTAAACGGTTCGCATCCCCAATTATTTAATCAAGTCAGCGCTATTATTCAACAGCACCCGGGCGATTGGCTTACAGTTACCACAAAAACAGATTTGCCCGAAGCGATTAGCCATCATATTCATCCCAATCAAACCAAATCATTACTTGGCAAAGAGTTTAAACATGCTATTTTCGATTCCACCGAAGGTTTTAATTTAGATGCTTTTGCGATGCTAGCCGGCACTTTAATCAAAGGTAGTGTGCTAATTTTATTACTGCCCGATGATTTGACCAATTGGGTGGACCAAGATAGTTTGCGTTGGAATGAATCTACAAAGCCGATTCGTGTGCCCAATTTTGTTCAACATTTACAACAAACCTTATCAAAATTTGCCACAGAAAAGCCACCAGAGTTTACGCAGCAAGATGATGGGCAAAAGGATTTAACCGAGCAACAGTTAGTGCTAAACCAACTCCTAAAAAGCAATAGTCGTTTAAATATCTTAATAGCTAAACGAGGGCGCGGTAAATCAGCATTAGCTGGGCAATTTACTCATTATCATGAATGCTGGGTAACAGCACCGAATAAAAGTGCGCTAACGACTTTTTTTCAGTTTGCTAAACCAGGAACACCGTTTTATGCGCCAGATCAACTAATTGAAATGGTTGATCATCCATTTCCTGAGTGGTTGATCATTGATGAAGCGGCGATGATACCATTGCCAATGTTGGAGCAACTGCTAAAGCTGTCACCATCGACTAAAATCCTATTGATCACAACGGTAGAAGGTTACGAAGGAACAGGGCAGGGGTTTTTATTAAAATTACTGGACAGGCAAATTTGCCAGCGATTTTATCTTAATTCGCCTATTCGTTGGCAAGATAACGATCAACTCGAACAACTTTGCGATAACTTATTGCTTAATGGCGTCATAAAATCGCAAACCAATGAGCAAGCTACCGTCTATTCTCTTAACGAAAGAACAGATATCGACCTACTTAAGTCTATCTACAATTTATTAAAAACGGCTCATTATCAAACAACCTTGGTTGATTTAAGACGACTATTTGATGCACAAAACTTAGCTGTTTGGCAGGCCAAAAAAGGTGATCAACTTATTGCTGGCGCAATTACGATTGATGAAGGTAATTTGACTGATGACTTAATCGATGCCGTTTGGAAAGGCACACGCCGACCAAAAGGCAATCTTGTCGCGCAATCATTGGTTGCACATGCTGGTGATAAACTAGCGGCAAAACTAAAATCGGTCAGAATTAACCGTATTGCGGTTATAGAGCCTTATCGACGTCAACATATTGCCCTGAAGTTGGTCGAACATATCTATCAACAAGCAATGAAAAATCACAACGATTTTGTCTCTGTCAGTTTTGCTTACAGCGCTGTTAATTATCAATTTTGGCATAATTGTGGCTTTACCTTAGTCCATATTGCCAGCCATAAACAAGCCAATTCTGGTAGTTATTCAATGATGGCAATCAAACCCATCACTCAGCAAGGTTATGAACTAAGCCAACGTTTAGCGGAAAATTTAAGGCGTAATAGCTATTGGCTTAATGCCATTATCGATTTACCGTTCAGTCAACTCATCACCATTGATGATCAGCAGGCATTAACTCATCAAGATCTTCAGGATCTGCAAGGATTTTGTAATTATTATCGACCGTTTGAAGCAACTTATCCGGCACTGTGTCGTCTAAAACAGGCAACAAATGGTAAAATACCTTCACTATTATTACAAAGTAGTGAATCGATAAATAAACTACCAAGTCGAAATGAGATGATCCAAGCTATCAAACAAGAAGTAAAAACATGGCTTGAAAAATTATCAAACTGACCAAATAAAGATCAGCTAATTTACGATCAAAAAATGAAAAGTCAGTTGCCGTCAGATTAAAACTACGTTTAAAATGACGCCGATTTTAAATAAAAGGATCCTATTGTGTTAGAAAATAAATCACAACATTCCAATTCTAAATCAGGTATAGAATACTTTTTCCAAGGCTGGTCTTTAGCATTTAGTCCTGGTTTAAAACGCTTTGTATTTTTACCGTTGCTGGCTAATATCATTATTATGTCAGCGCTATTTTATTGGTTTTTTGTTTCAATCACTGGCATGGTGGATTGGGGCTTATCATTTATGCCAAGTTGGTTGCACTGGTTGGGCTACATCATTAGTGCTATTGTCATTTTAACTTTAACAATTTTATTTTGTTATTTTTTCAGTACGATAACCAACGTTATAGCTGCGCCTTTCAATGGTCTGCTGGCCGAACAGGTAGAAGCACAGCTCACCGGTGTACCTGCGCCTGATACCTCTTGGTTGAGTTTAATAAAAGACTTACCTCGCATCTTAAAGCGCGAGCTACAAAAATTTGGCTATTATTTATTATGGGCGATTCCGATATTGCTAACCTACTTGATTCCCATCATAGGGCAATCGGTTACTCCGATAGTGTGGTTTTTATTTACTGCTTGGCAGATTAACATCCAATATGCGGATTACGCCTTTGATAACCACAAAATCTCTTTTGAGCGTATGCGCCAATTATTAAGACAAGATCGCGCTGACAATCTGCTATTTGGTATGTTAATCAGCTTCTTTACCATGGTGCCATTATTGAATTTAATTATTATGCCAATTGCGGTTTGTGGCGCGACAGCGATGTGGGTTGATCGCTATCGTCACCAAGCTATTTTTGCAAGTAAAAGTCAGGACTTTCGATAATTTATTTTTGTTTAGGACGACTTGGCCAATCGTCGTCCTCATCATCAGAATAAGGGATAGGTTTTATCCCTTTCTTTTTTTCTAAATAGTGCTTATAGCTTAGTTTATTCAGTGCTTTAATTGTATTAATAAAGATCCCCACCAAAATAATAAGAATCACCCACCAATAATCTTTAAGCCACTCCATTTAAATCCCCTTGAGTTTTTAGCACAAAGCATGATCTCATATTAAAATCTATAGTAACTTTTCTAAAATATCGATATAGATAGCTTGTAATGTAATGACATCTTGGCAATTTACATTTTCATTCACTTTATGAATAGTTTTATTTAACACACCAAGCTCAATCACCTGACAACCTAACTTAGCAATAAAACGCCCGTCGGATGTTCCGCCACTGGTTGATAACTTGGTATCAATTTGTGTAAAGGCCTTAATTGCACTTGCTGCTGCATCAGTTAGCTCGCCTTGTGGTGTTAAAAATGGATGGCCGGACAAACGCCAATTTAACGTATAGTTTAAATGATGTTTTTGCAAAATTGCCTCGACTTTTGCTTTAATCATCTCATCGGTTAACTCACTACTATAACGAAAATTAAATTGCACTGACAAATCACCAGGAACTACATTTTCAGCGCCGGTTCCACCATTAATATTGGCTATTTGCATTGTCGTTTGTGGAAAATATTCATTACCATTATCCCAAACCGTCGTTACCAGTTCATTCAAAGCGGGCGCAAATTTATGCACCGGATTATCAGCAAGATGAGGATAAGCAACATGTCCCTGAATACCATGTACCACTAAATTGGCTGTCAAAGAGCCACGACGCCCATTCTTAATCTGATCGCCAAGCACACTATCACTTGAAGGCTCACCAACAATACAGTAATCGATCTGTTCTTGACGTTTAATCAGCAAATCAACCACTTTTACCGTGCCATCGGTTGCATCTGCTTCCTCATCGGAAGTCAGCAAAAACGCGATCCGACCAGTATGGTCAGGATATTTTTTAACAAACGTCTCAGCGGCACAAACCATAGCCGCTACGCCACTTTTCATATCGGCTGCGCCACGACCATACAAAACACCGTTTTCATCAATAGTTGGCTCAAAAGGCGGGTAACACCACTTACTCTCATCACCAGCTGGCACCACATCAGTATGACCGGCAAACATCAAGGTTTTACCACTGCCATGGTAGGCCCAAAGGTTTTTCGTCTTACCAATATTTACCTCTTCAATCACAAAGCCTAACGGCTTTAGACGATCGATAATCATCTGCTGGCAGTTTTTATCATCGGGGCTTATTGATCTTTCAGCAATCAATGCTTTGGTTAGTGCAATAACAGGTTCAGTCATGGTGATCTCGATCTTATGATTTAGGTTTAACAAATTGCGAATAGCTCTCGTTAGAAAATCCCAACAAAGCTCGCTTACCATCAACAAGTAGTGGACGCTTTAAAATAGAAGGATTAGCTAACATAATCTTGATAGCGGCATCTTGATTATCAACTTGATTACGTACTGTCTCGTCAAGCTTACGCCAAGTCGTACCACGAGTATTTAACAAACTCTGCCAATCAACAAGTTTTAATAAATCACTTAACAACTCAGCCGACAAGCCATCGGTTTTGTAATTATGAAATTGGTAACTAACTTGATGATCATTGAGCCAAGTAAACGCTTTTTTCATGGTATCACAATTCTTAATCCCATAAATAATATACATAACTATTTGCCCTAAAAAGAAAAGATAAATTGATTATAACAGCTAAAAAACAGCAAACAAAGGGAAAGCGGGTTTTATAAAATGGATGATTTTTTGATAAAAAAGTTGAGGAGCGGGGTTTTTGAGGTTCCAAATTTCGATTAAAAATTATCAAATTATCAAAATTACTCATCACTCAGGTAAATTTTTTTAGGATCTTAATTATAGTTTTTTAAAGGTTTGTAAGGAAGATGATTTTAATTAAAACAATAGATAGTCGATCCTTTCAAGACCTTTCTTGCGATCTTCTTTACGAAAATTAACGATCCAAAATAAAAAAAGTATTGCATCGTGTTTTTCCAGTAACTATACTCTTTTAGCGTTTTAGCTGGATGGCTAAAATTCAAACAAAACAGTAAATAAATCAAAAATATACTTGACAGGATTGTCGCAGATGTTCTATAATTCTCAACAGGCAACAGGCAACAGGCAACTTGGCCAACCTCTAATTTAAATTCGTCAAAGTTAAGCTCCCAGCGTTTATTTTTCACCAAAGTTTATTTTTTCACGCAATTATGCGAAATTTTGCAAATTTTCGCGCGATCTTTTTTTCGATCCTACTTTAGATCCTTCTTGCGATCCTCTTTTCGATCTAATTTATTCCGGCAGATTTTTTTAGGTATGGCTGTTTTACTTTCTTTTACCAGCCATGCATTAACCTCTAAAACCTCAAATGTGATTCACGGTAATGCGCCGTATTTGACTTTCGATGGTGGTCGCACGCGAGCGGTTGATACTGATAGTCTGCTTAGTATTACTTTATCAAATGGTGTGCAATACACGCCTTCAACTAATACTTCATCTCCTGAAAATCCAATCGTGTTGCCTGTTGCTGGTCAAAGTTTTTCTGATATAGGCATGTTCTTTCCTACTGATACTAAATCCCCCGATTTAGTCGATTTAAGTGCTCTTATCGGTCCTCCTTATAATTATTTGGGGGATGATGATGGAGATACTGAAGCTACTGCTACAGGTTATTTAATTTTATATATCAGAGATTCAGGGCGCCGTTATAGTAGAAGATATTCACGTAGTACTGTGCCAGAGATTTGTAGAGCACCTTATGAGATTGAATTATACAACACTAATAATACATTATCGACACGTTATGGGGTTCCTCGTAGTAGTACTTTCAATGCAAAGCGTGTGTTTTATTATGTTACTCCTAACCCTAATAATACTAAGCCAAAGGTTTGTTTTGCTGAACCAGAAAATATGAAGGGTTTTTTATATTATCCTCCTTATACTTCGACGTGGGACGCTAACTATGGTTTTCTTGCTCATTCAACTGAATCATATGATAAGAACTTTCCGACTACAGGTGCTAACAACATGTCCTTTAATTTACGCCTTGCTGGTAATAAACAAGCATTGTCTTGGTCTCCTGTCTCGCGAGGTGGTATCACGGCGACTATGAGCAATTCTACAGCGACAGGCGTACGGGTTACCTTAACTGGCCCTGTTGCAACTGAATCCCAATGGAATTCCAGCAATCCTGGTCCTATTACTAAGCCTACTTTGCCTCAGACATTCGAGTTAGTTGGTCGAGATAGTAGTGGTAAAGCTATCGTTAAATATGGTTTTACGTTAAAACAATGGTTTGTCAACCGAGGTAAAGACTATTACTCCTATCCTAGTATGGAGTCCTGGTGTAATAGTATTGGTTATCGTATGCCTACGGTTAAAGATTTAACTAATGCAAAACATGATGAAATTACGGGTGCTCAACCTTCATCATCTGGTAATCATTATCAGCATAGTATTGTTGGTGCCAGCTTTATTGCGGAGTGGGGTCAGCTACCCGAATATGAACAAGCCAACTTTATTGACGCCAGATATTACTGGACCAGTGATGTAAAAGATTTGAACAGTTGGTTCGTCGTTCATCCTTATAGTGGCGGTATAGATTGGGGTGTGCTTTCTTTTGAAAATTCGAGTTTTGTTGAAATTGTTGTTGAATTGGGAGGGCTTTGCACTTTACCTTAGTATCATCCATCGTGCGATAAAAAGCGATTTTGTGGTTTAGCCCCCCCGTACATCATCATCCCTCAACCGGGGGGGATTTTTTGAGCAGTAGTAATTTCAGCGTTTAAAATTCCACTTTGCAATGTTGCCATATGAATAATTTGGCTCTAAATGATGATGTGTTTTAATTATTTTTATATCAGAAAAGTTGAGGAGCGGGGTTTTTGGGGTTCTAAATTTCATTTAAAAGCTTTTAAATGATCACAATCACTATTTTAAACACTAAAATAAAATTTTTAAGGATCAATAACCTTAATTTTTAAAGGTTTGTAAAGTCAATATTTGCCAATTAAACAATAATTTATCTAGTAATTTCTTAGATCTTCTTCTGCTATTATTTACAAAAGTTAACGATCTAGAGTGAAATAATTATTGCGTCATATTCTTCCAATCACTATACTTCTAGATCACTTTAGCTGAATAGCTAAAGTTTAATCAATAAACAAAAAATAGTAAATAAATCATAAAATTACTTGACAGGATAGTCGAATATGTTCTATAATTTTCAACAGGCAACAGGCAACAGGCAACTTGGCCAACCTATAATTTAAATTCGCCAAATTTAAACTCTCAGCCTCTTTTTTTACACTCCGGTTTATTAATTGACAAAAATTTAAGATCACGCAGTCGATCGTCGTTCCGATCGTCATTTGGATCATTTTGTCGATCTAAATTATTTCGAGAGATCTTTTTACCGCTAGGCCTTTTACTAATACCTTTTTATTCCAGCCATGCATTAACTTCACAGACAACAAGAAATCATATTCAGGGTAGTGCGCCTTATTTTGTTTATAAAAATGTCGGCGCTAGTATGCTTGCAGTTGATACTGATGGTTTGCTCAGTATTGCTTTTAACAATGGTGTGCAATACACGCCTTCAACTAATACTTCATCTCCTGAAAATCCAATCGTCTTGCCTATTGCTAACCAACCTGTTAGTGGCATTCACATGTTTATTCCAGTTGACAAAGATTCAGTGGAATTCAATATGCTTGGTTGGAAGGATGATGATGGCGATACAAACGTTATAGCTACAGGTACTTTAAGTTTATCTGTCACCGATAAATACAGCCGAGCTGTACCACGTGATCGAACATTAGGGCCTTGTGGTGCCCCTTATAGTCTTAAATTAACCAGTACGAATGGTTCTCTATCCACACGTTATGGGGTTCCACGTAGTCGTAGTTTCAATGCAAGTAGTGTGACTTATTATGTTACTCCTAACCCTAAGACTGAACCAGAGGTTTGTTTTGCCAAACCCGTTTCGGTTGCAGATCTACCTAATAACGATGGTCCATCTTCTATTTGGAACCGTTATAAGGGTTTTTTCACTCAGGATACTAGGCCTGATTATTATGGTAAAAACTTTCCGACTACGGGTGCTAATAACATGTACTTTGATTTAGAAATTGCTGGTAATAGTCAGCTATTGGCTTGGTCTTCTGTCACTCGGGGAGGTATTACTGCTACTGTGGGCAATTTTACACCGACAAGCGTACGGGTTACCTTAACCGGTCCAGTTGCGAAGGCATCCCAATGGAATTCTAACAATCCTGGTCTTATTGCTAAGCCTACTTTGCCGCAGACTTTCGAGTTAATAGGTCATTATGTCCATAATGGTAAGAAAGCTGTCAAGTATGGATTTGAGATAAAACAATGGTTTGTCTACCGAGGTAAAGGTTTTTATACCTATTCTAATATGGAGTCTTGGTGTAATAAAATTGGTTATCGTATGCCTACGGTTAAAGATTTAACTAATGCAAAACGTCATGAAGTGACTGGTGCTACACCTTCCTCATCAGGTGATCATTATCAGCGTAGAATTGGTGCTAGCTTTATTGCGGAGTGGGGTAATCTAAGCAAATATGAAAAAGCCGACTTTGGTGTTACCAGGTTCTGGACCAATGTTATAGCTCCTGGCAGCGATAATCGGTTTGTTGTTTACCCTGAGGATGGTCATATACATTGGTTTTATACTGGCTATGAAAGCATTTTGGAAGGGATTTGTACTTTACCTTAGCATCATTACTTGGGTGAAAAAATAATTATATTCACTAAAGAATCGAAAATTCAACGTAATCGAGCGATAACAAGCAATTTTATAGTGTCTAACTCTTAAACCATCCGCCCCAACTAGGGCGGATTTTTTTAGGCATAGGGATTCTTTTGCCTTGCTATATCGCAGCTTTAGAATTTCATACTGGCGCTAATGATAGCATGGAATTTAGCTGCTGGTATTGATTCGTAAGCTGTGGTGTAGTTTCTGTTTAAGATATTGTTGAGGTCTAACCCAATATGGTACTGGCGATTAGCGCCAAATGAGGTTGTGGTTGATAAGTTTAATGTTGACCATCCGCTGTAGTGATAAACAGATGAATCACCGCGTTTTGTTGCGTTGGTGGCAAATCGCATAAATAGGTCTGAATCAATATCAAATTTATCAAAATAAGCTGTATGTTTTATCCCTGCACTCCCTGTAAAGCGTGGGTTGCCGGTGTCACGAGTGCTGTAGGTATCTGTCTCGATTTTACGGCTTAGGTAATTCCCTTTTAGATAAGGATTCACCGGAAGGTCTAGGTATTCAACACTTAATTCTAAGCCATGGGTTTTGGCTTTGTTGGCATTGCCATAATAAGTAATAGAACGTCCGGATGCGCCACTACAAATCGATGAGCCATTACAGTTCATTTGAGTGATATAGTCTTTTGCATCCGAGAAGTAGATCGCCCCATCAACTAATAATTTGTTATTGTTATAACGTAAACCAATTTCGTAGTTGTTGGATTTTTCAGCTTTTAGATGCGAGTTTCCATAAATCGTTTGCGAAGCAGCCGAGGTGACGGCATAAAGATGTGCAAGGGTTGGGTAAACATAACCTTGTGCAAACGAGGCTCTTAGTTGGGTGTTTTTAAAACCTGAGTAGGTTAATCCTGACGATACAACAAAGTTGTTATCATGAGTTTTCTTTTTTCGATCGATACTGTGGCTGGTTGTTGCCGATCCCATAACCGGGATTTTATTTATGGTGGTATTGCCGTTTTTTAGTTTTGATTCGACCCAATATTTACGAGCACCAAGATTCCAAGAGATATCATCGGTTATTGCCCAATCATTTTGCCCAAATAGTGCGATACTCGATTGTTGCCATTTGTTAGTTAGGTATTTATGTTGGGTATAACTAGCTGGTGGTGCAGGCATTTTTGATATCACGACATTATGTGAGTCTTGGTCAACATTATCTTGTTGATACTGTACACCAGCAATTAATGTCATATCTTTATGTGGTTGCATGTCTGATTGGAATGTCATGCCATAGGTTTTTTGTTCGTCATTGGTGGCCGTGTTGGTCGTTACTTTCATTATCGGTCTAGGTGATACTACGACATGGTTTCTAAATTGACGATTTAGTTTTTGGGCGTAAGCATCATAATGCAGTTTTTTTAAGAAACCTGCATCAACGTCATAATCATAAAAGAATCCCACTTTTTCACGTTTTAGTAGTGGAATGTTTACCCAAAACTCTTTTATTTCTGGTGAGTTATCATCGGTGTAGGTTTTGGTATTCAGTTTATAACGATCTAATGATATACCAAATTTGTGTTTATCCAGATTGAGTCCTAACCATGAGCTTATGTTGTTATTATCAAAGTCGGTATCATGCAGTTTGCCTTGATACGCTTTGCGATCATTGTTTTCAGAGTAGGTTCCACTAATTCGGTAATCAAATATTTCATCAATCGTGCCGTTTACCGTGCCCATTTCGGTAAAGCCATTGGTTGATTGGTTATAGATTAATTTGGCATCTCCAGTTAGTGGTTTTCCATCTTTACTTCCTTTACGGGTTATAAAGTTAACGACGCCACCAATCGCTTGCGAGCCATATAATACTGAGTGAGGCCCTTTAATCACTTCGATGCGTTCAACTGATTCCATGTCGATTAATACACCAGCACTTGAACCGTGTCCGGAACGATGATAAGTCACTTCTTGACCATCAATTAACATTAATATACGCGAAGGCGCTTCACCACGAATCATGATTTGTTTGCGTCCTGCTAGTGCGTTATCGGTAATTTCAACGCCTGGAATATCACGCAGTGCTTCAACCACAGAATCGCCATTGAGTTTTTCAATCTCGTCACGGTTGACTGCATTAACAGATACTGAGCTATCCCATACTGTTTTTTCATTCCGATCAGCGGTAACGATAATGGTATCTTGTGGATTTCCTTTTTTTTCTTCTGCATAAGTATCTGCGCAAAAACAGATAGTTAATATTGCTATATAAGGTAATTTTTGGGTCATAAAACTTCTCTTTGTCTCTTTTGTATAACGTTGTATTGATATAAAACGCAAATGATAATCATTATTATTATTGATGTAAATAATTAAATTAATTCGAATTGTATTAATTGCGAGGATAAGTGTGGATTTTTTAACTTTGTCACATTTTTAACAACAAAATCACGCAAATTGCCGATTTTTTATTTGTGATTATCGATAACAAATTTTACAATAACCATTCAATATATAAGTTAGGTTATGCAAAATGTCTATTGCTGTTGTCGAAGTTAATCGTAAATCAATTTTACACAATGTTGAATTTTTTAAACAAAAATCTCCAAACTGTACTTTAATGGCAGTGGTTAAAGCGAATGCTTATGGTCATGGCATGGAAGGGGTTGCTCAGTTGTTGGATGGTAAAGTTGATTGTTTTGGTGTTGCACGAGTTTCAGAGGCAATAGCTTTGCGTCAAGTTGGTATTCGTGGTCCTATCGTGCTTTTGGAAGGTTTTTTTCCGCATGATGATATTAACGATTTGCTTGATTTTAATTTGCAACCAGTTATCCATTCAAGTTGGCAAATCGATGTTTTAAATACGATCCCTTTTGCAAATGAGATCACAGTTTGGTTTAAGATTGACACCGGTATGCACCGTTTAGGTTTTCATATTGATGAAGCAATAAACGAGTTTAATCGTTTAGCTAGCTGTAAAGCTGTTCGCCAGCCGATCAATATTATTAGCCATTTTAGTAGTGCAGATGAGTTAGATTCTTCACAAACCAATACCCAAATAGCACGTTTTAATGAATTTGCTCGTTCGGTTAATGGCTGTCAACAATCGATTGCAGCATCAGGTGGTTTGCTTGCTTGGCCTGATTCTCATCTTGATATGATTCGAGTTGGTATTGCGTTATATGGGGTTTCGCCATTTGCTGAGGCGGTCGTTGATTTACAACCCGCTATGACGCTCAAATCTGAATTAATCGCAGTACGTAAGCACGAAAAAGGACAATCAGTTGGTTATGGTCAAACTTGGACAAGTGAAAGTGACACTGTACTAGGGGTTGTGGCGATGGGATATGGTGATGGTTATCCGCGCGATATTCCAGAAAATACACCCGTGAGTATTAATGGTCGCTTAGTACCGATTGTTGGTCGTGTTTCTATGGATATGATTGTGGTCAATTTAGGACTACACTGCCAAGATAAACCCGGCGACGAAGTCATTTTTTGGGGCAAGGAATTGCCGGTTGAACAAATCGCTAAGCACACGGGAATGAGTGCTTATGAGTTATTAACGCGCTTAACTTCACGCGCAAAAATTCGTTATAAAGACTAGGTTATGATTAAAAAATTTATTTTGCATACGTTACTGACGGTAGTTTTACTCGTCGGTGGTTCATTAGCTATTGGTTATTATTATTTACAACAATTTTCTAAGCAACATATGAATGTCACGGCTGATAATCAGATGTTTGTGTTGAAAAAAGGCACCTCTTTGCATCAATTAGTTGAGCAAGTTAAGGAGAGTGATTTAATGCAACAAGCGTATTTGTTACCTTATTTGTATAAACTCAATCCCTCTTTAAGTTCGATTAAAGCTGGAACTTATCAATTGCATCCTCATATGACGGTTGAGGAGTTTTTAAAGTTGTTGGTATCGGGTAAAGAGAGCAGTTTTTTTGTGCAATTTGTTGAAGGTAAGCGCGCTAAAGATTGGTTGAATGTGCTGAGTAATACCCCTTATATTAAGCAAACATTAACCGGTAAGTCTCACGATGAAATTGCGAAGATATTGGGTATTGATGATGGAAAATTGGAAGGTTGGTTATCACCAGATACATATCAATATACCGCAGATAGTTTAGATATTAATATTCTTAAGCGTGCCCATTTGACTATGAAAAACAATCTACAAAAAGTGTGGGATAATCGCGATAAAGATCTGCCTTATAAAACACCTTATGAGTTGCTGATTATTGCCTCGATTATTGAGAAAGAAACAGGCATAAGCTCTGAACGTGCTAATGTTGCTTCGGTTTTTGTTAATCGTTTAAAAGCAAATATGAAGTTGCAAACCGATCCCACCATTATTTATGGGTTAGGGGATAATTATACGGGTACGATTAGGCGTGTTGATTTGACTGATACCAATAATCCTTATAATACTTATGTGATTGAGGGGCTACCACCAACTCCAATTGCTATGCCAAGTTTAGCATCACTTGAAGCAGCAGCACATCCAGCTAAAACGAATTATCTATTCTTTGTTGCTAATGGTACTGGTGGTCATACATTTAGTAGTAATTATAGTAATCATCAACAAGCGGTTAATGAATACCGCAGAATGAACAATTAATTTTTCAATTTTACAGCCACGGTTGTGGCTGTCTCTCTTTTCGATTATTCATCTGTTGACCGAGTGGTGGTTAATTCATCAAGTTGTTTAATTAGCGCTAATAAATCATCTACCTCTATTTCTTGCTGTTTGAATGCCTCTTCAAAATATGGGTGAAGAGCAAATTTAGGTATTTCGCTTTTAGCATCGATTAACGCCTGTATGCGCGGAATAAAGATCCATTGTAACCATTCATGCGGTTGCATGGTGTCGAGTGCAAATGGCTGCTCACTTAAAAAAGCTTCTGCCTCAGGGGGTGAGGGTTGCCATAAGTTAAGGTTTTGCAGTTCATCTTTAATTAGGTTCAGTTGTATTGAAATTGTTTTCATATTAATCAGTGTTTGATAATAATTCCAATCAAAATAAGGACCAGGATCGGTTTTGCGATCTGGGGCGATGTCACTATGTCCAGTTATATTTTCGATTGGGTAGGTTTGTTGTAATAGTATGGTAACGTTGGCAAGTTGCTGGTATTGTGCCTCGGTAAAGTTGTCGGTATCACATCCTTCCATTTCTATGCCAATTGAGAAGTCGTTGCAGTTTTCTTTACCTTCAAATACTGATTTACCTGCATGCCAAGCACGTTTATTAAATGGCACAAATTGAATAATTTCACCATCGCGTCTTATAAATAGGTGACTTGATACTTGTAGTTTATAGATATCGGCAAAATAAGGGTGCTGATTCGGATCGAGCTTACCGGTAAAAAGTTGTTCAACATAAGGCCCGCCATATTGGTTGGGTGGCAGGCTGATATTATGAATAACTAATAATGTGATGGGGTCAGTGCGATCATTATAATACGGCGATTTGACCTGTTTGATATTGCTTATCCAACCATCAACTATTTTTAACACTTTTAAGGTCATTATGGCTCCAATAGTGTGTATTGCGATCTTGTTCACAACTTTGATTAATACAATGTTGATTGTGGTAATCAATTTGTATTTTAACTTCCAAATCTTTTATCTGGTTATTATTTCATTTTTTCAGTTTGCTATAAAGTTACTCTATCTATCAATTGATTAATCATTAGAGGAATTTATGTACAAGCAGTCTGGATTTACCTTATTTGAGTTAATGATCGCCATTGTGGTAGTCGCCATTTTAACAGCTATCGGTTTGCCAGCCTATCAAAGTTATGTCAAAAAGGCCGCTTTAACCGATATGCTTCAATCAATGACAGCCTATAAAACAGCGATTGAAATTTGTGCTATTGAGCAGGGCGCATTAAATAAATGTAATGCTGGAGCAAATGGTGTGCCCACGACAAGATCGACTAACTATGTTACTTCGATCAATGTTACTAATGGCGTGATTACTATTGTCGGTAAGAGCGCGTTATCTAGCTTAACCACAACTTTAACACCTAAGTTGAACGCATCGTTAGGCAATTTAGATTGGTCACGTACCTGTGTCACAAATCCTGTTGATAACAGTTTAAAAACGGCTTGTGAAGATATTTTTAAATTTCAATAAATTATGATGCAAGAAGATCAATTGGTTGAAAGTCTCGATAAGCTATTATTATCAGCACTGGATAAGCGAGCATCTGATATTCATTTCGAGCCTTATCAAAATTACTATCGAATACGCATGAGGATTGATGGCGTTTTGCAAAATAGGCTAATGCCACCACTTAGCCTTGCTAAGCAGATCACCGCCCGATTAAAAATTATGGCTAATTTAAATATTGCTGAACACCGCTTACCGCAAGATGGTCAATTGGTAATTAATAACTATGCAATGCGAATTGCCACCTTGCCGGTGATCAACGGTGAAAAGATTGTATTGCGGGTTATGGATAATCATGAATCTGAGCTAACCATTAATGATTTAGGATTAACCGAACAAGATCTTCTCACACTTAAACAGATTTTAGATTATCCGCAAGGGTTGATTTTGGTTACTGGCCCAACCGGCAGTGGTAAAACTATGACTTTATATAGTGCGTTAAAGCATCTAAATAAAGCTGAATGTAATATTTGTAGTGTTGAAGATCCGATCGAAATTCCTTTAGAAGGTATTAATCAAACCGCGATTAATCATAAAGCCGGCCTAACTTTTTCGGTGATATTACGCGCTTTATTGCGCCAAGATCCAGACGTGATGATGATTGGCGAAATTCGTGACCATGAAACTGCCGAAATTGCCATTCAAGCAGCTCAAACAGGCCATTTAGTATTATCCACTTTGCATACTAATTCGAGTGTTGAAGCAATAGTTCGGTTAAATCAAATGGGCATCAAAAATTATCTTTTATCGTCCAGTTTGAAATTGGTTATCGCTCAACGGTTGGTGAGAAAGCTTTGCCAACATTGCAAAGTCGTTGCTAGTGAACTAACCCTAATTGATAATCAACCTTCACCACACTTTATCGCCATGGGGTGTGACAAGTGTGTAGGTGGTTATTTAGGACGAGTAGGTGTATATGAACTGTTAATGGTGACCCCAGAAGTGCAACAACAGATTATAACTAATCAACCAATCTCACCCCATAATAGAGTCACATTATTGCAAGCTGGCTTTAAGTTAGTACAACAAGGTATCACTACTTTGGCTGAATTAAATCGGGTTTTAGGTGAAGTAGTCATAGGGTGATAGTGTATGAAGCGGATCTATTTTTGGTATGACATTAATTTTCATCAAAATAAGATTATTGCCACATCAAAGCAAGATGTGAAAAGACAGCTTTTATTGCAAGGTCAAATCGCGATTAAAATTCGTGCCGGAAATATTATTACTAAAAAAAGTTTTAATCCTAGCGATCTGCTAATTATCACAAAACAGTTAGCCACTATGTTGAAGGCTGGATTATCGATTATTGATAGTCTGAGATTAATTCTTGATGATCAGCCTAAACCTCAATGGCAGTATTTGTTATCAGACATTAGTCAGCAAATCGCCAAAGGTGAATCGCTGTCCACTGTTTTAAAACAATATCATTCGGTATTTCCTGCGCTTTATTGTGAAATTATTGCTATTGGTGAATTAACCGGACAACTCGATCACAGTTTTGAACAACTAACCGCACATCTTGAAAAATCATTGCAATTACAAAAACAGATTAGAAAGGCAATGCGTTATCCGCTTTTTTTATTGTCAGTATCAGTAGTGGTTATTATCGTGATGATGTTTATTGTATTACCAAAATTCGCCGACATTTATCAAAGTTTTGATGCTCAATTACCTTATTTTACCCAGCTAGTGATTGATATTGCTAATAAGGTTCAGCAAAATGGTGTACTCATATTATTAGTGCCGTCGCTGGGTTACTTTTTATTCCAGCGTTTTTTTAAAGTCCGCTATCAACTAACTATTGATCGGCAAAAATTAGCATTGCCGTTATTGGGGCAAGTGATTCAATCACAATGCTTAATGCAGATTTTCCACACATTAGCAATCACTCAGCAAGCAGGTATTCCATTAATAACAGGACTTAGTGCTTCGGCAAATACTACAGGAAATAGTTATTATCGTGACATTATCAATAAAATAATTAACGGTATTGAACAAGGTAATGCCTTTAGTCAAATGCTATCGTCCTATTTTCCTAAACTTTGTGTACAGCTAGTTCATGCTGGCGAAGAGTCAGGATCATTAGATGTTATGCTTAATAACTTGTCCCTCTATTATCAACAACAAAATCAAACCTTAACCGATAATTTAGTCAAAGCATTTGAGCCGATTTTGATGTTATTTTTAGCATTGATAATTGGAGGATTAGTGATTTCGATGTATTTACCCGTATTTCAAATGGGAGATGTGATTCATTAATGGCTGTCTTGGTTTTTTGTGTTGGGCTTGCGGTCGGTAGTTTTTTGCAAGTTGCTTATTGGCGATATTCGCCTTCACAATCTTTGTTTGATTATTTAGTCGCTATCACGTTTCCTCGTTCTTCGTGCCCACATTGTCAACACTCACTTTCTGCTTGGCAGTTAATTCCAGTTCTATCATGGTTAATATTAAAAAGGCGATGTTATTTTTGTCAGCAAAAGATCGCTTTTTGCTATCCAATTTTTGAGTTGGCTGTAGCGGGATTATTTTTACTAATATATTTGAACAAAGATCTCAATTTTCAAAGTATGTTATTAATGCTACTTGCGAGCTATTTTTTGCTTTTAGCACTGATTGATTTTCGCTATTTTTTACTGCCTGATTTTTTTACACAACCGTTGATGTGGGCTGGGTTGATGATGGCTTATTTTGATCTAAATTCGTTAACCATCAGCGACGCCTTAACGGGGGTTTTTTGTGGTTATTTAATGCTTAAATTACCTGCTGTCTGTTATTTTTGCCTAACAAAACGAGCCGGTTTAGGTGGTGGGGATATTAAACTCGCCGCGGCTTTGGGTGCTTGGCTACCTTATCAATTAATTCCATTATTGTTAATTATGGCATCATTGTCAGGCATACTTTTTTTTATTTTTGCAAAATATAAGCAAACAATGCATGAAATGATCGCCTTTGGTCCTTTTCTGTTGTTATCTGGTTATTTAATCATTTTCAGTTTGTGATCTTGATTGTTTTTTTAATTACATCTCTTTGGGTATTCACATAAATTCTTGCACTCCTTGGCTTATAACTAAAAAAGATAACGATAAAAGAATTAGTTATTTTTACTTTATTCAAATTAAGATTATAGTGCGATTAAAGTCTTTTCAGATTTATAGCTAAATGTAAGGAATAATCAATGACTAGTACTACCGCGAAAAGCATTGCTGCATTAAAAGATGAGATGATTGAATGGCGTCATCATATTCATTCTCACCCTGAAACTGCATTCGAAGAGAAGCAAACAACCCAGTTTATTATCGAAAAGCTAAAATCGTTTGGAATTACCGAACTGTATACCGATTTTGCGCCAACTGGTGTAGTAGGGGTTATTCATGGTAAGAATAAAGGTCGTACTATTGCTTTACGTGCAGATATTGATGCGTTGGATATCGTTGAAGAAAACAAAATTGGCTACTGTTCAAAAATCCCCGGTAAAATGCATGCTTGTGGGCATGATGGTCATACTGCAACATTGTTAGGCGCAGCAAAATATTTAAGTGCGAATCGTAATTTTTCTGGTACGGTGGTGGTGGTCTTCCAACCTGCTGAAGAAAACGAAGGCGGTGGTCGAGTGATGGTGGAAAATGGTCTATTTGAAAAATTTCCTATCGAAGCTGTTTATGGTATGCATAATCAACCTAATTTAGCGTTAAACCATTTTTTAATTAATCATGGTCCAGTCATGGCATCTTATGATGTTTTTGAAATTAAAATAACTGGTGTTGGTTCACATGCTGCTGCACCACATTTAGGTAGAGATACCATTTTAACCGCTACCAATATTGTCAATAGTTTGCAAACAATTGTCAGCCGTAATTTAAATCCAACTGATTCGTTGGTTATTAGTGTGACACAGATTCATAGTGGCGATACTTGGAATGTGCTTCCACAACATGCGGTGATTCGTGGAACAGTTAGGGCATTGAGTGCTGAAGATCAAGATTTGGCAGAAGAAAGAATCAAACATATTTCAACTGGAACCGCTTTAACGTTTTGTACAAAAGCCGAAGTTGATTATCAACGCCGTTATCCAGCAACTATCAATCATGCTAAACAGGCGGATATAGCAATTAAAGTTGCCCAAAAACTTGTGGGTAACGATAAGATTGTGATTGATTCACCACCAACAATGGGGTCAGAAGATTTTGCTTTTATGTTGCAAAAAGTGCCGGGCGTTTATATCAAAATTGGTGCGGGAGAGGGCGCGAATCTTCATAATCCGTCGTATAATTTTAATGATGAGATCTTAACAACTGGTGCACAATATTTTGTTGAAATTGTTCATCAAGAGTTAGGTAATTAATACATTAAAAAGCAGGAATAATTATAAAACTATTCCTGCTTGATCGATATTAAATTATAACTTTAATTCACTATCAGGTTGGCCTTTGACTCTGAATTTTGTTTCACTATCAAAACCATTTGCTAACACTATTTGAGCATAAACTTCATCATTTTGCCCAACTTTTAATGCCGCTAAGATCTGACCACCTTCACGCCAGTTTCCTTCAAGTTCATATTCAAGTTTATCACCGATTTCCGGTAATGCTTTACTATGACCTTTTAATAGATAAAGCCCTCGATTATTTGCACCTCGGAATTGCGCTCTAGCTACCATTTCTTGCCCACAATAACAACCTTTATCAAAGCTTATTGCTTTAAAATGTTGTAAATTACAAGCTTGAGGAAGCAGACTTTCAATATTAGGAGCATCGATAATAGCGTGACCAGCTTCTAATTCAAGTTGTAACCAGTGATCAGATGGCTGTAAATCAGTAGGTAATGGTTCAGACGATACTTTTATCACTCGCAATTTAGGCGATGTGAGTTTAATATAAGTCACACCACCAATAGTAATACAATTGTGATCGCCCAATGCTGAAATCACAGAAGGATCTATTGCATCATCTTCCAATCCGACTAGATTTAAATCCAGAACGGGCTCTATAGTTACTTTAGAAAAAACTGCCGTTTTTTTCAATTCACTAATTTGTCTTTCGGCAACACTTTTACGTAAGATATAGAATATATCTTCACCTCGTTGGAATAATATAAAATTACTCCACATACGTCCTTTTGCGTCACAATGTGCTGCGAATGATGCTGAGTTTTCGTTAATACGACTAAGGTCAGCTGTTACTTGTCCCTGTAAAAATGTACGGTTATCCATACCTGATACTTTGACTAATTGCCAATCAGATAGGGAGGTTTGTTTGTAATAAGAATTGGCCATTAAAAACACCTTTTAATTATAATGAGCCCTAATATAGATATATAAAAGAGCGTAAACAAAAGCGAAAACGCCTTTAATAATTCAAAATTAATCAATTAGTCGATCGATTAATTTCTCACTATTATTGCATTAAAATAGATAAAATAAACTTTTACAAGTTATTTCTTTCAAAAATGAGTACTAGTACCCAAAATTGAGAATAAGTTAACTTATATTGTTGACTTTATTGATTTTCTGTATTAGTTCATGCAAAATGGGGAAAAAATGACAAATTAGTTATAAATGGAGGCAACAACCATGGCAAAACTGTCAGGCGCAGAAATGGTCATTCAATCCTTGATTGACCAGGGAGTTAAGCAAATTTTTGGTTATCCAGGAGGCAGTGTTCTAGATATTTATGATGCCATTCATACCCTAGGTGGAATTGAGCATATTTTAGTCCGTCATGAACAAGCTGCTGTCCATATGGCTGATGGTTATGCCAGATCAACTGGTGATGTCGGTGTCGTTTTGGTTACCTCTGGTCCTGGCGCAACGAATACTATTACCGGTATTGCTACTGCTTATATGGATTCTGTGCCTTTAGTTATCTTATCAGGTCAAGTCGCCAGTAATTTAATTGGTAATGATGCTTTCCAAGAGTGTGATATGGTTGGGATCTCTCGCCCGATTGTTAAACATAGCTTTTTAATAAAAGATAGCAAAGATATTCCAGAAACGATAAAAAAAGCATTTTATATTGCCTCAACAGGGAGGCCCGGTCCAGTTGTGATTGATTTGCCAAAAGATATTGTTAATCCGGCAAATAAATATAACTATAGCTATCCACAATCAGTCTCAATGCGCTCTTACAATCCAACCATTCAAGGGCATAAAGGACAAATCAAAAAAGCATTAACTACATTATTATCAGCTAAAAAACCTGTTCTATATATTGGTGGCGGTGTAATTAGTGCCAATGCTAGCGACGCGGTTAAATCTTTAGCTGATAAATTAAATCTTCCTGTTGCCTCAACATTAATGGGAATTAGTGCTTTTCCAGGAACTGATAAAAAATATTTAGGTATGATTGGTATGCATGGTGTCTATGAAGCGAATATGGCCATGCATAACGCCGATGTGATTTTTGCTGTCGGTGCTCGCTTTGATGATAGAACGACTAATAATGTTGAAAAATATTGTCCTAAAGCAAAAATTATTCATATTGATATTGATCCAACGTCAATATCTAAAACAGTATCCGCTGCAATTCCGGTAGTTGGCGATGCTAAAAAAGTACTTGAAACAATGTTAACTCAACTCAATGAAATTAATGTTGATCGTGATTTAGATGCGCTAATCGATTGGTGGAAGCAAATTGACCATTGGCGTGCGCGCAAATGTTTAGCATACAGCCACAAAGGTAAAAGCATTAAACCACAAGAAGCCATTGAAGTTTTATATAAATTAACCAAAGGTGACGCATATATTGCTACCGATGTAGGTCAACATCAAATGTTTACGGCGCTTTATTACCCATTTGACAAACCGCGTCACTTTATTACTTCTGGTGGACTGGGTACTATGGGATTTGGTTTGCCAGCGGCATTAGGTGTTAAACTTGCGTTTCCTAAAAAGCATGTAGTTTGTGTGACTGGTGATGGAAGTATTCAGATGAATATTCAAGAGCTTTCAACCGCATTGCAATATGGTTTGCCAGTGATTGTATTAAATCTTAACAATCGCTTTTTAGGGATGGTTAAACAGTGGCAAGATATGATTTATGCAGGTCGTCACTCTTCATCTTATATGGAGTCACTCCCCGATTTTGCAAAAATTGCCGAAGCTTATGGTCATGTAGGTATGAGGATTGATAAACGTGAAGATCTGGAACCGAAACTGAAAGAAGCGCTTTCGATAAAAAATCGTTTAGTCTTTATTGATGTCATGACGGATGCTACGGAACATGTTTATCCAATGCAAATTCGTGGTGGAGCAATGAATGAAATGTGGCTAAGTAAAACGGAGAGAACCTAATGCGTTATATACTATCAATTTTAACAGAAAACGAACCGGGTGCTTTGTCACGAATCATTGGTTTATTTTCACAACGTGGATTCAACATTGAATCGATTACTACTGCACAAACCGAAGATCCAACCATGAGTCGTATGACGATTCAAACAACGGGGGATGAGCATGTAATTGAGCAGATCCAAAAACAACTGCATAAGCTGGTCAATGTTTATCGGGTGAATGATTTAACCGAAGGTCCTCACGTTGAGCGTGAAATCATGCTGGTTAAAGTGGCGGCGAAAGGTTCTGATGCGCGTGATGAAGTAAAACGCTGTGCTGATATTTTTCGAGGCTCGATAGTCGATGTAACTGCTACTCATTATATTGTACAGTTATCAGGAACGAGCGAAAAGTTAGACTCGTTTTTAGCCTCAATTCGTGAAACGTGTAATATTGTTGAAATTGTGCGTTCTGGAATTATCGGTCTATCCCGGAGTGAAAAAACAGTCAATCATTAATTTTATAATTAAAAGTTAAATTTTTACTTTATTATAAAATAAGACTTATAAGGAATAAGTTTTAATGCCATTTATTGTTTTTTTGACGATAATTCAATTAATTATTTCATTTATTTATTCTATTATTTCTTATCCAATAAAAAAATTTAGAATAAATAAATATAAAAATAAGCTAATAGCCGGTAGTTTTACTGACCTCAAACCTTTTAGAATGTTAACTAAACAGGAAAGAGATGGTTTAGAAACCTATTTATCGATGAACCAATCTTCTGGGAAAAAAAAGTCATCATTAGTTTCTCGAGAAGTGATGTTAATATCCGGTAGTTGTGTCAAACAAACTAAATTTTCGCATACCGAAAACATTTGTTCCTATAAAATCCAAAATATTGATGTTGTATTTCCTTTCAATATGGATCGTTACCTTACTGATTATAACGAAGTTGAAATTGCGCTTACGCAAAATTTCGCTATTGCTGTTAAGGTCAATGATCACCAAATAGGTTCAGCATTATATGCGGCCTATTTGGTTGATGAAAAAAATGATAAACAGAGTTCGGTATATTGGCAGAGCGGCATTTCAAAATACTCCAAAGACGAAAACTTCGATGAAAATGCTATTCATACATTAAGGCCAAACGCTAAACTCAGTAAAAAATTGGGTTACGAAATTTTATCAGTTCGAAAAGAAACATCTCAAGAATCAGCTTCCCGTAACAAATTAAATAAAGGAATCCTCACGGTATTTTTTTGTTCTTTTGTCGTAAGCTATTTTAATCGTTTTTGGGACACAAAAGAATTAAACGATCTGTTTTGGTTTGCAGTGAATTTGCTGGTTGCTATTTACTTTTATTTTCGTAAACCAAAAAATAAAGCTAAAGTACAATTTATTAATCAAATAAAAGGAAAAATAGATAAAAAAATTGTTAAATCTAATGAGATTATAATTGGCCATGGTTTGAAATTAAAGTATCCCAAAAATTGGCAATCATTTATCCCTGAAAATAGCGCTTTTGATGTTGATTTAGATGTTGATGTTGAGAGTAAAAAAATTGTCCGTTATGGCTACGATATGTCGGTTAATAAAGAGGTTGAACAATTTGGGCCACCAAAATTTTGGGGACGTAATCTATGGCTTTTTTTAGCTGGCATGTTCTACCTTTATGCTATCAATAATCAAGCAAAGGTGAGTGACAATTTCTTATTTGCTTATCATCAATACAATCACGATTCTAAAATTTGGTTTTTTGATGATCCATCAAAATTAGTTACTAGCGACATCAAGTCGGGTGATGTAGTGAAATTAAATTTTTTAGATGTGTCATGTGAAGTACCTGTTAAAAATAAAGCCGATAGATGTATTGAAGCATTAATTCAAAGTGCCGATACCTCTTTTCATTTAGCCAGTTCCTCAAGCTATTTTCTTCTACATGGTTTAAAAGAAAATACAACTTCTCAATCGGGTGAGAGTGAAGATCTACAATCTATCGTTCATGCTGATCATGTCACGGTGTCGGGATTCGTTTCGAATGTTGATTATGACGCTAATCATACCATTTCAACATTAACCATAAATACGCAAGAGTTATACCAAAAAGATATAAGTGAAAATCTATTACCAATTTGTGTAAACCTGCTGTTATTTTTGCTTTTCGCTTCAGCCACCGTTTTTAACGGTATTATGTTGTTATTGAAACCCATTGTGAATCGAATTCGTAACTTTAAAATTAAAAATATCTATACTTATCGTCTACTTTAAGTTGATTTTTACCATTATTGAGATTTTTTAATAAAAAAATTGGCAGATTAAAGACGAGAAAATTTAAATCTAACGGCACATTAAGCACTTTTTTTATCAATAGTCAATTATTTCCAAATTAATTTCTAAAAATGTGGCATAGAACATTGGCTTCGGACTTATGTCCTAGTTAACTGAAAAATTTCCTTATTATAATTAATTCAAATCACTAATTATTCAGGAAATATTATGACCGCACATATTAATGCTAATCCCAACGACTTTGCACAAACCGTTATCATGCCAGGTGATCCTTTACGGGCGAAATTTATTGCAGAAAATTACTTAACCGACGCCAAAGAGGTTTGTAATGTACGTAATATGCTTGGATATACTGGTTTATATCAAGGAAAAGCCGTGTCAGTAATGGGGCACGGAATGGGAATTCCATCAATAACCCTTTATGCACATGAACTAATTAATGACTTTAATGTTAAACGGATTATTCGAGTAGGTTCTTTAGGTGCCACACAGCAAAGCGTTAAAATGCGTGATGTGATTTTAGCTGTAGCAGCAGGAACCGATTCGATGACAAATCAAAAAAGAGCAAATGGTTATAACATTGCTACATCAGCGACATTTTCCTTATTACATCGAGCTTATGAAATGGCTAATAACATGAATTTACCGGTTAAAGTAGGGAATGTATTTAGCGGTGATCTTTATTATGATCCTGACGAAACATTAATAAGTACACTCGAAAAATCAGGGGTGTTAGGTATCGATATGGAAGTGGCTGGTCTATATGGAATTGCTCAACAATTCAATGTCGAATCGTTAGCGATTTTAACCGTTTCAGACCACTGCTTAACTGGTGAAGAAACAACTGCGGAAGAGAGGCAAATGACATTTAATAATATGATCAAACTTGCTTTAAACGTGGCTGTTAACTCTTAATTTATTGCGTTTCTCGGATGGAAATATGAAAAATAAATTATCGCTCACACTTATTAGTTTTTTAGCTAATTTTATTATGGCTGGCTTTGCCAGTCAGTTTGGTATGCTAATAGAACCCATAGCACAGAGTTTTAATGCAGATGTAAACAGTGTCGCATTCATTTTTTCTTTATTAAATGGTGGGGCGTTAATAGGCACTATTTTGGCATTCTTTTTAATCGATATTATTGGGATTAAACGCATCACCTTGCTTAGTTATTCGATTATAATTGCCAGTTCGCTTATTTTATATATCACAAACTCGCTTTTGATACTTCAAGTTTGTATGACTTTAATTGGTTTGTGCGGTGGTATAGGGCTCTGCATTGCGGGGACAATTGTGGTATCAACTTGGCAAGATAAGATCCAAAGTACAATGTTAGTCGTACAAGATGCGACATTTAACATTGCTGGTGTCATCTTCCCACTGATTACTACCTACGCTTTAACTCATGACTTATCTTGGGCAAGTAGCTATTTAATGGTTGGGCTGGTAACAGTCTTAATGTTATTTATCATTATATTGACTAATTTCGATTTAATTAGTCATCCAACAGTCAAACAGTCTCAGCCATCAGAGTGGAATTTTGGGATATTATCTGCTGGTATTGGATTATTTTTGGCAATGTTAGCATTATATACCTTCTTAACGTGGGCCCCGTTATTTGTTAGCCAAAAATTTTCTATATCGTTTGAATTGGCTGGCAATATTATTACCCAATATTGGGCAGCAGCTTTAATTGGGGCATTAGTTTCAACGGTGATCGTGACGCGAGTTAAAATTGAACACTTTTTTATCTCAATTATTTTATTAGCTTTTATTATGACATTGATGATCGTCAACACCGAATACAGTGATAACGATAGCCTTGATCGCATTGGCTACTTAACTTATGGATATGGATTCGTCTGCTCTGCTTTATATAATGCCTTTGTCGCTTATGGTGTAACCTTTGTAAAAAATGCATCAAGCAAAAATGTTTCATTTATTTTAATCAGTGGCAGTGCAGGGGCGATGTTTAGCCCAGCTATTAGCTCAATACTGCATAACTATTTAGACATTCAAGTTATTATGAATACCATACCAATATATTATGCCGTTATTATCGTTATGTTGGCTATATCAATGTTCTTAAAGAAAAGAGCTCTAAAAAAGTAATCAATGAAATTAACTTAGGATATCGCTTTTATTACAATGGTTGACTATAATGATGCCTCTTCAGAATGAGATAACGCGATAGATAATTAACTATCAATATGTTATCGATTCTGATGGGGTATATATTTTGTGGTTAAAAACTTCGGTGATATGCAATTAAAATCTTTAAATAAAGGTCGATTTAGCCGTTATTGGCAGGAAAACAATAAATTACTCGAATCAATTATAGAACAATGCATTGTAGAAAAGAAAATTGTCGATGAAAAAACCACGCTTTTTCATCAAGGATGTAAAGTCGATAATTTAGTTGTTGTTTATAATGGTACGATTTCGATACGCTATCAGGCTAATAATGGTCGTCGATTCCATCTTGGTACAGTAGATTGTGATGAGCATATATTTGGTGAAATGGAGTTTTTTACCGACTATTTATGTCAATTTGATATTATTGCCGAAGAAGCCCTAACTGTCGCTATCGTCAGCATTGATAAATTATATCAATCATTACTCAAATATCCTAAATTAGCACTGTTTTTTGCAAGTGCTATTGCTTTTGATTATCAAGAAACATTAGATATCTTCTTAAAAAGAACTTTATATTCAATTTGTTATAACATTGCTTATGATATATATCAGCATCATCTAAATATTCATCCCGTTAATAATTTTCAAAAAAACTACTTAGAAGCAGAGCGTTTTGGCACTACCGATCGTGTCTATCGTCGGGCAGTTAATGAATTAATTCATTTAGATATTATTCATAAAGTTGCTGGTAAATTGGAAATTAAGGATATAAATAATTTAAAAGATTTTATCGAATTCAAAGGAAAATTCGCTAAATAGAGTAGGAATAGATTAAAAATAAAGTCGCTTTTAAAAACGCTGTTTGTCAATAAAAGAATTATTGGATTAAGGAATTACTATGGATTGGTTTACGCTTGTAAAAATTGGCATTTTAATTTTTGGAATGGTTAGCTTTATTCTTTTTAAAGGCGAGCGCAGTATAAATAAGGATAATTTAGAGGACCACTTAAGCCTACGTGAACCAATAAGAGATCTAACGGATGAAGAGCTAGACCTATTACAACCTTTTTTAACCAGTAAAATGGCGGTTTATCCCTATAAATTTCAATCCTCATTAGTTGATAACAAAGTATCACAACTTCAAGGGATTTGTTGTCGTCATAGTCTTAACAAAAATACTGATGAAATTGACTATTATTATGAAATAGACGATATAGAGCTGTTCTTTCCATATAATATGGATAAGTATATTGATCAATTTAATCTCATAGAAGTTGTATTTACCAAACGGTATGGGATTGTCGTTAACATTAATAATCACGATATCAAAACCGCACAGGAAAACTATGATCCAAACGAGGAATATGAATTCAACGATTTTGGGCATTTAAAAGAGCATGCTGACAAATTTTATGAAAAACGCAACGATAATATAGATGCTTTTGATATTGAGTCACTCACTATTTATGATGGTGAGCGCGATTACACGCAAATTGATCAAAAAAATGATTTGAAAAACCTCGATGAGGTAAATTCAGACGATTTAATTAATAAAAAACTCTACCAACGAGAATAAACACCATTGGAAGCCACAATTCGAAGCAAATTTAGAAATTATTTACCATTTGCTATTAGCAATGTTTTTATTGATATTGTCATGTCATTAACCACGATGATTAACGGTGTTAAAAGAGTTAATAAAAAAAGTTAATCAACGTCGAATTAAAGAAATTAAAAAATATTATGAAAATAGATTAGGTACTATCATTAATCTTGAATAAACCGTTTTAATATAAAGTTTAAATAAAAAGATCTTAAAATTATGTTAACTATTTTAGCCACTTTAGCCACTATTTTTTTCGTATTCGTGATGGTTTGTTCAATCATCTTGATACGACAAGTAAAGAAAGATTTAAATAAAAAAAGGCCCACTAAAAAAGAAACCTTTATCCGTGAAAATGCAACTCGACAACTGACTGAAGAAGAAGCTACTTTTCTTCAGCCTTATCTTGATGATAAAGAAAAAATTACGCCGCCTTATCAATGGGAAAGCTCACTAATTAATTCTGATGTTACGACAATAAAAGGGTATATTGAAAAAGAATTTACTGATGCAATCAGTTATGAATATTATTACAAGATAGGTAATATTCAGTTATTTTTTCCTTATAATATGGATATCGGTATTATGGGCTTTGAAGCTCGATATCAAGGGGAATTTATCACCAAGACTAAAATTCTCAATACGGTTGAAATTGTCTTTACTAATAGTTATGCAATCGTTGTTAAAATAAACAGTTATGATTTATTGCAAGCTAGTTTAAAACTACCATCTCGTAAACAGGAACAACTCAATGATTTTTGGCAGACGGGAAAAATTAAACCTATTCGTATGAATAATATAGAAAGATCTAATGAGACCTTAACACAACTAGTAACAGAGACATCTGAAAAAAAACCGCCTTTTGAAATTCTTAGCAAACGAGAAAAAAATCAATTTGAAACCGCGCTTCAAGACCGAAGCAATTCTGGCAAATTAATGACAGTTTTTTTTGTTTTAGGCGTAATATTTTTATTAGCTTTAGAACATTTTCAGTCGATTGCCTTGGTTATTTTTTCAATCATCTGTTTTATTTTTTCCCTAATAGCATCGCGTATAAAACGAGAATTGCCGACCGAATATGTTAATCATATCAAAGCTGAAATAAGGCTTAACAAGCCTAGCTATTGCCGATTGTTTATCGATTCGAACATTGATATTTACTATCCTGCATACTGGAAAATGTTTCTCCCAAATAACACCGATATACCGATTGATATGCAGGTCGAACTTAAAACTAAACAATTGCTTAGTTGCGGTGAATATTTATCGATTAGCGAAGAAGTAAAAAATTATGGCGCACCTAAACTTGTTCATCATAATATTATATTAGCCATTACGGGATTAATATTGGCTATCTTAATTTTCTTTTTTACTCATGCGGGTGAAAAATTTGATTTTACGTATCAGCAATTAACCGCACCAGACACTACGTGGAATATTGATGATAAAGTAAGTTTGAAGCAATCCGCCATCCACTCTTTGGATCGAGTTAATTTGGATCTATCTCGTATTTTATGTGATATTCAAAATACGCAAGATATCAAATCTCAACACCTTCAATGTGATAAAATAAAGGGTATTTCATCAGGTAATAGTAGCAAAATTACGGATCAAGTTAGCAAAGAAAACTATCATAATGGAGAAATTTCGAAACTAACACTTTCAACTGATTATGGAAATGATATCGATAAAAATCAGTTATTTTCATCGCCAATTTTGATCAACAATTTTGTCTTTCTGTTTGTTATCTTCATCGCCTTAATTAATACTATTATTTATATATGGAAAAAAGCCACCAACCAATTTAGGCTCGAAAAAATTATTAGTCATTATCAAGATAAAATTCTTGAATATAACGATTAACTGTTCGGGGTTAATAGCAGCAATTAAATAATAGACACCAAGTTAGTAAACAAACTAAGTAATTAAACTCAATTATTCAATTGTGAGAGAAACCATATTCTGTTATACTAATTTCCCGTCTGATTCATCATATATTGCATGGGTTTTATCATTTAAACTAATGTGATATTGTTCAATTAAATTAATAATGGTCTGGTATTAATGGTCACGAATTATATTTTTGTTACAGGCGGTGTCGTTTCTTCTTTAGGTAAAGGCATTGCCGCAGCCTCATTAGCTGCAATTTTAGAAGCCCGCAATTTAAAAGTCACCATGCTAAAACTCGATCCCTACATCAACGTCGATCCGGGAACAATGAGCCCAATTCAACATGGTGAAGTTTTTGTGACTGAAGACGGTGCCGAAACCGATCTCGATTTGGGTCATTATGAGCGTTTTATTCGCACCAAAATGAGCCGAAAAAACAATTTTACAACTGGACGTATTTATTCTGACGTTTTACGAAAAGAGCGTCGTGGAGACTATTTAGGCGCGACAGTCCAAGTTATCCCTCATATTACCAATGCGATTAAAGATCGTGTTATTGATGGTGCCAAAGGTTACGATGTCGCTATCGTTGAAGTGGGTGGCACAGTGGGGGATATCGAATCACTACCATTCTTAGAAGCAATTCGCCAATTAGCGGTTGATGTTGGTCGTGAACATACCTTATTTATGCACTTAACATTAGTGCCTTATCTTGCATCATCAGGTGAAGTTAAAACCAAACCGACCCAACACTCAGTTAAAGAGTTATTATCAATTGGTATTCAACCTGACATACTAATTTGCCGTTCAGATCGCGCAATTCCGGCTAACGAAAGAGCTAAAATTGCACTATTTTGTAATGTGCCTGAACGAGCGGTGATTTCACTTAAAGATGTTGATTCGATTTATAAAATTCCAGCATTATTGAAATCACAAAATTTAGATACCTACGTGTGCAATCGTTTCCATCTTGAATGTAAGGAAGCCGATCTTTCTGAATGGGAACAAGTCATCTATGAAGAAGCGAATCCAGTAGGTGAAGTCACAATTGGCATGGTAGGTAAATACATCGAATTACCTGATGCATATAAATCAGTAAATGAAGCGTTAAAACACGGTGGATTAAAAAACCGTTTAACTGTTCATATTCGTTATATTGATTCAGAAGACCTCGAATCACGCGGTACCGATTTACTTGCAGGCTTAGATGCGATTTTAATACCGGGTGGATTTGGTTATCGTGGCGTTGAAGGTAAAATTATTGCTGCGCGCTATGCACGTGAAAACAAAATACCTTATTTAGGAATTTGCCTCGGAATGCAAGTTGCTATGATAGAGTATGCACGTAATGTAGCGGGTATTAAAGATGCCAACTCTACAGAGTTTGTAAAAGATTGTGCAAGCCCTGTTATTGGATTAATCACTGAATGGAGTGATGAGTCTGGTAATGTGGTTCAACGTAATGAAAATAGCGACTTAGGTGGCACCATGCGTTTAGGTTCGCAAATCTGTCATTTAGAGCCAAATTCATTAGTCGCTCAAATGTATAAAAAAGAGTCGATAACCGAACGTCACCGTCACCGTTACGAAGTCAATAACAACTTATTACCAGAAGTTGTCAAGGCTGGCTTAAAAGTGACAGGGTTATCAACTGATAAAAAATTAGTGGAAATTATTGAAATTCCAGACCATCCTTGGTTTGTTGCATGTCAGTTCCATCCAGAATTTACATCAACTCCACGTGATGGACATCCATTATTTAGTAGTTTTGTTAAAGCTGCCAAAGATTATCAAGATCAGCAGCAAAAATAATTTATGTTTACATTAGGTATATATCTGTCATATAGAGGAAAATAACATGGCAAAAATCGTTAAAGTACATGGTCGTGAAGTCATCGACTCTCGTGGTAACCCAACTGTTGAAGCTGAAGTTCATTTAGAAGGTGGTTTCGTTGGTCTTGCAATCGTTCCATCTGGTGCATCAACAGGTTCACGTGAAGCGTTAGAACTTCGCGATGGTGACAAATCTCGCTTTTTAGGTAAAGGCGTACTTAAAGCTGTTGAAAACGTAAATGGACCAATCGCTAAAGCAGTTATTGGTAAAGATGCGTTAGATCAAGCTGCAATCGACCAAATCATGCTTGATTTAGACGGTACTGATTTCAAATCTAACTTAGGTGCTAACTCAATCCTAGCAGTATCTTTAGCAACAGCTAAAGCAGCAGCTGCAGCGAAAGGTGTACCACTTTATCAACACATCGCTGACCTAAATGGTACTCCAGGTCAATACTCTATGCCATTACCAATGATGAACATCATCAACGGTGGTGAACACGCTGATAACAACATCGACCTTCAAGAATTCATGATTCAACCAGTTGGTGCTAAAACAGTTCGTGAAGCAATCCGTATGGGTTCTGAAGTATTCCACAACTTAGCAAAAGTACTTCACGCTAAAGGCATGAATACTGCTGTTGGTGACGAAGGTGGTTTTGCACCTAACTTAGGTTCAAACGCTGAAGCATTAGCATGTATCAAAGAAGCTGTAGAAAAAGCAGGTTATGTACTAGGTAAAGACATTACTTTAGCGATGGACTGTGCTGCATCTGAATTCTACAACAAAGAAACTGGTAAATACGTATTAAAAGGTGAAGGAAACAAAGAATTCACTGCTGAAGAATTTACTCACTATTTAGAAGGTTTAACTAATGAGTATCCAATCGTATCAATCGAAGATGGTTTAGATGAAAGCGATTGGGAAGGTTGGGCATACCAAACTAAAGCATTAGGTCACAAAATCCAATTAGTTGGTGACGATCTATTTGTAACTAACACCAAAATCTTCAAACAAGGTATTGAAAAAGGTATCGCTAACTCAATCCTAGTTAAAGTTAACCAAATCGGTACATTAACTGAATCTATCGCAGCAGTTAAAATGGCGAAAGATGCTGGTTATACAGCAGTAATTTCACACCGTAGTGGTGAAACTGAAGATTCAACAATTGCTGATTTAGCTGTTGGTTTAGCTGCTGGTCAAATCAAAACTGGTTCTATGAGCCGTTCTGACCGTGTTGCTAAATACAACCAATTAATCCGTATTGAAGAAGCGCTTGGTTCAAAAGCACCATTCAACGGTTTAAAAGAAGTTAAAGGTCAATAATTCGTTTTTTTAAACGATCATAAAAACGGTGACACAGTTCACCGTTTTTTTATTCATCACACCGCTAGGGTTGCGTTGACTAAGGTTGTGTTGTACTCTTATCAGCTTACTTAAAACATTTAAATTTACGTTAATATTAAATTGATATTTAATAATTTAGCCACATATAATTTTCTTACAAACTTACGAACACATTTTTCTGCTTATGAACAATATTACGAATATGTCCCAGCCTAAAAGTAAATGGCAACTTTTTAACTGGCTTTGTACAGGTAAACTACCGCTTAATGAACTATGGCTTAAACCGACTTATCGTTATAAATTTTTTTTCAGGACCCTATTTTTAAGCCCAATAACGCTTAAATTACTAGATAAATTAAGACAATACCCATTACTTGGATACTATCTATCATGCCAAACCAATTTACCCTGTAAATTACAACGACCTTATTTAGCATCTTGTTTAAGTCAACAAGAGCGCTATGAAGCCTTAGCTTATCATTATGACTTTTTAGCAAATCATCCTGATAGCATGACTAAAGCTTTTTACAATCCAGATTCATCATTTGAACTAGCAAGTGTTGTGGCTAAGAACGAAGCTAACATAAAAATCGCCATCCAAGCACGTAACAAGTTTGCTCGTGAAGGTGAGCTAAGCTTATATTTTTATGACAATGATGGCATTGATTTAGCCACGTTAACCTTCACCATTAACCAATACCAACAAAAACCAACACTGTTTATAGCAGGATTACAAGGAACGGGGCATCAAGACGCTCGCACCAGAGTTCAGCAAGCAACAAAACAGTGTTATGGACTATTTCCTAAACGTGTTGTGGTGGAAGCCGCATTAATTATTGCTCGTTATTTCCAGCTTGAACAAATTATTGCTGTGGGCAATAAAACCCATGTTTACAACAACTGGCGCTACAACAGCCGACAAGAAAGAATCTTATCTGATTATGATGATTTTTGGTTAACTATTGACGGTAAACAAGACGAAAGATCGTTATTTATTTTACCCACCCAAATCAACCGAAAAGCCATTGAAGATATTGCCAGTAAAAAACGTTCTGAGTATCGCAATCGTTATGCATTATTAGATGAACTGCAAAATAAAATTGAAACTCAATTAGCAGCATTAACATAATAGTATGGATTAACGACAAAAAAAATCGCTTGTTTAAATTAGCAAGCGATATAAAAAATTCGACTTTTAAAAATGAAAATAAAGGAATAAAACATGTATTTTGGTATTCTTATTGCTTTAGTGCCGTTATGTCTAGGTTATTTGATTAAATTCAAAGAGCAAAAATGGATCACCAAAATAAACCTAATCTTAAGTTGGATGGTCTATTTTATTTTATTTATCATGGGAACCGAGTTGGCTCACTTAGATAATCTAGCTTCTAACATAAAAGTTATCCTATTTTACACCGCGATCATTTTTGTTTGCACCTTTGGTGGCAATTTCATCTTTTTAGCGCTAATTGACCTATTTTTACCGTGGCGCACCACCCATAGTAAACAAAATTATGAATCACGATTCAAAATGATCTTAGAATCACTGCGAGTGTGCATAGCGCTAATCGCCGGCTTTATTGCCGGACTCTTTCCACTCTTTATTTGGCAATATAGTGAAGACATCACCAAAGTGGTACTCGTCTTTTTATTGCTACTTATTGGTATACAATTACGAAGTAACAACATCTCACTAAAACAGATCCTACTCAACAAAGTCGGCATAGTTACCACTATTATTGTGGTACTAAGTACCTTCTTAGGCGGGATTATTGCAGCACTCATATTGTCACAACCCGTACGAGTAGGGCTGGCAATGTCATCAGGCTTTGGCTGGTATTCACTATCAGGAATACTCATGACCGAAGCTCATGGCCCAATTATAGGCAGTGCCACTTTCCTAAATGACATCCTACGCGAATTATGCGCCATTATCCTAATCCCAACCCTAATCAAACGATACAAATTCACAGCGTTAGGTTTATGTGGGGCTACATCGATGGACTTTACGCTACCTATGCTACAAAAAGGCGCCGGAATCAGCATCGTACCACCCGCCATCGTCCAAGGCTTTCTATTAACCTTAATCATGCCGATTTTTATGACCTTGTTTAATTATGGTTAAGAATTGATATTAGAGTAAAAAAGTTGAGGAGCGGGGTTTTTGGGATTTAAAATCCTCCTTAAATAAATAAAACTTTTATAGTCAAAAATGATGTTTTTTAGAAAGTTGTAAACTTGATATTTATCAAATAATAAATACTTTATTTAATGATTATCTTTAGATATTTTCTGATATTCTTTACAAAGATTAACTATCCTAAACGCAAAAAATATTGCGTCATATTTTTCGGGTCACTATACTTTGAAATTGGGTTAGCTGAGTAGCTAAAACATTAGCAGCAAACATGAAAAAAATAAATAAATCAAGAACTTAATTGACAAGGCAGTCTAAAATGCATTATAATTTTCAATTGGCAACTTGGCCAACCTATAATTTAAATACGCTTAATTTAAACTCTCAAACTCCTTTTTTTCACTTCAGTTTATTAATCGACGAAAATTTAAGATCGCGTAGTCGATCGTTGAGTCTACCGTTACTTCGATCGTCATTTGAATCATCATTCCGATCATCTCTAGGATCTAAATTATTCCGACTGATCGTTTTACCGCTAAGCTTTTTGTTAATACCTTTCTATTCCAGCTATGCATTAACCTCTAAAACCTTAAATCAGATTCACGGTAATGCACCGTATTTAACGTTTGATGGTGGTTATACACGAGTTACAAGCACTGACGGTCTGCTTGGTATTACGTTATCTGACGGTACACAATATACGCCTTCAACCAATCCTTCATCTTCTTCAAGACCTATCGCCTTGCCGGTTGTGGGGCAGAGTTTTGCTGATATAGGTATGTTGGTTCCTACTGATACTAATTCAGTCACTTTAAGTTCTCTTATCGGTCCACCTTATAATTATTGGGGGGATGATGATGGTGATTCTGGCGTTACAGCTACAGGTTCTTTGAGTTTATCTATCGTCGATAAAAACGGGCAATCAGTATCACGTAATGCAGTACCAAAAATTTGTAATGCACCTTATCAAGTAAAATTAACCAATACAGATGGTATATTAAGCACACGTTATGGTCTTCCAAGTCATAGTAACTTTAGTGCAAGTAATGTGACCTATTATATCAATCCTAAACCATCGCCAACGGTTTGTTTTGCAAGGCCTAACCTATTGTATGGTAAGAACAAGGAGAATAATTGGCCGCTAGATTTTAGCGGTCCTGCCTCGATTTGGGACCCTGCAAATGGTTTTCTTCCTCAATCATCTTACGGTTTAAATTTTCCGACTACTGGTGCTCATGGTTTATACTTTGATTTAGTCATTTCGAGTAGTAATCAGGCATTGTCTTGGGCTCCTGTTTCTAAGGGGGGGATAACCGCTACTATGAGCAATTCCACAAGTACAGGTGTTCGAGTCACATTAACAGGTCCTGTCGCCACTGAGTCCCAACACGATTCTGGCTTTCCAGGTCCAATACCTAAGCCACCTTTACCTCTGACCTTTGAATTAGTCGGTCGCGATAGTCAAGGTAATGCAATTGTTAAATATGGTTTTACGCTAAAGCAGTGGTTCGTTAACCGTGGTACTAGCTATGAGGACTTTTATCCTGATCTTGTCTTTTGGTGTAACAATTTAGGTTATCGCGTATCACGTGTAAGTGATTTAACTAATTCAAATCATCGTATGGGCGCAATCCCTTCGTCATCTGGCAATCATTATCAGCGTCGCATTGGTTCAGGTTTTTTCACGGAGTGGGGCAAAATGGACGATTACTCAGGAGCTGACTTCATAAGCGCTTACTATTGGACTAGTGATCAGGATGGTAATCGCAATTTTATTGTGTACGCACTCAACGGTTATGTGAATTCGTACCAAAATGACGCAAATAACGGCGGACTTTGTACTTATCCTTAGTTCTTATTTCTTCGTCCTTATCCTTAGGTCGGGGGGGAAGTGATAAAAAATAGTATTAAGTCATTAAAAGTAAGCTACGAGTCAACGTCGTTTAGCCATAAAAAAGTGATTTTGTGGCTAAGCGATGTTTGAATTACCCGCCTCGGCGGGTTTATTTTTGAGATTTTTTATTACAAAAAAAGTTGAGGAGTGGTGTTTTTGAGGTTTTAAATTTCACTTAAAAACTTTTAAATGATCAAAATTACGATTTTAAATATTAAAATAAAATTTTCGAGGATCAATCGCTCTAATTTTAAAGATTTGTAATTACAATATTTTTAATTAAAACAGTAATTAACCAATTATAAATTAGATCTTTTTATATCTTGCTTACAAAAGTTAACGTAATTGAGCGAAAAAAAGTGTTGCATCGTGTTTTTCCAATCACTATACTTTTTACACGGTTTTAGCTAATAGGCTAAAATTTGATAGAAAAGTATAAAATCGTAAATAAATCAAAAAATTACTTGACAGGACAGTCTAAAATGCATTATAATTTTCAACAGCCAACAGCCAACCTGCCAAACCTACCTTTTAAATTCGTCTAAGTCCAACTTTCATCTTAAATTTTTCGCTAACGCTTATTTTTCCACGCAATCAACTGAAATTCTGCGAATTTTCGCGCGATCGCTTCCGCGATCCTCTTTCAGATCCTATTTTCGATCCTTTTCCCAATTATCCCGGAAGATTGTTTATTTCGTGGTTCTTTTTCTTCCTTTTTCGGGGCACGCATTAACTTCACAGACAACTAGGAATGCAATACAGGGTAGTGCACCGTATTTGACTTTCGATGGTGGTCGTACACGTGTTGTTAATACTGACGGTCTGCTTAGGATTACGTTATCTGACGGAACTAAGTACACGCCTTCAACCAATCCTTCATCTTCTTCAAGACCTATCGTCTTGCCGGTTGCAGGTCAGAGTTTTGCCGATATCCGTATGTTGGTTCCTACTGATACTAATTCAGTCGCTTTGAGTTCTCTTATCGGTTCGCCTTATAATTATTGGGGGGATGATGATGGTGATGCTAACGTTACAGCTACAGGTTCTTTAAGTTTATCTATCGTTGATAAATACAATCAAGCAGTATCACGTAGTACCGTTCCAACAATTTGTAAGGCACCTTATAAGGTTACGTTATCCAGTACTAGCGGTACATTATCTACTCGTTACGGTTTTCCTAATCGTAGTAATTTCAGTGCCAGTAGTGTGACTTATTACGTCAATCCTAAGGCTGCGCCGGTAGTTTGTTTTGCTCGGCCTAATTTAATGTTTGGTAACCAAGGTGATAATCCTTCTCGCCCATCTCATAATTATGCTGGTCCGTCTTGGATGTGGTCCCCTTATCATGGTTTTATCCCTCAGTCAACTGACCCCTCACGTTACGGGCAAAACTTTCCTACTACTGGCGCTAATGGACTGTACTTTGACTTAGAAATTGGTGGTGGAGGTTCGTTGTCTTGGTCTCCGGTATCTCATGGTGGTATCACTGCTACAATGACTAATTCTACTGCTGCAAGCGTACGTGTAACTTTAACGGGTCCTTTCGCTACTCGATCTCAGATTAATTCAGACAATCCTGGTCGTCTTTCCACACTTATTTTGCCTCAGACATTTGAGTTGGTCGGTCGAGATAGTAGTGGTCGTCCTATCGTTAAATATGGTTTTACTTTGAAGCAGTGGTTCGTCAACCGTGGTTCTAAGCGTGACAGTCATTATTATCAGTTATCTTGGTGTAATAGTATTGGTTATCGTCTTCCTAAGGTAAAGGATTTAACCAATTCAGTTCGTACAAATCCTGCTATCTCTGGCGCAACTCCTTCTTCACATGGTAATAATTACATGCGTCATGTAGGTGCTGGATTTTTTGCGGAGTGGGGTCGTATGCAGAATTATTCAGGCGTTGGCTTCACCGACTTTTATTAATGGACTAGTGACCCGAACCCGAATATTGCTCGTAGCCAGATTGTCGTGCGCATACTCGATGGTGATGTGGGTTGGGACTACACCTACAACGACCTTTACGGGCTTTGTGCCTATCCTTAGTATTTATTTCTTCGTCCTTAATCCTTAGGGCAGCGAGGGAGAAGATAATATCAAGTTATTAAAAGTAAGCTACGAGTCAACATTGCTGATCGATAAAAGCAATTTTGTGGCTTAGCGACGTTTGAATTACCCGCCTAGGCGGGTTTATTTTTGAGGTATTTTATCTCAGAAAAAAAGTTGAGGAGCGGGGTTTTTGATTTTTTGGCTAAAAAATATTTATCTTTAAATAGCTGTTCCTTTTTTGGGGACAAAAAAATCTTTTATATCAACTTGTTCATGTTCTAGCAACCACACCTTTTTATCAATTCCACCTGCATAACCTGTTAAGTTGCCATTTGTGCCTACTACGCGGTGGCAAGGGATAATGATGGAAAGGGGGTTGTGGCCGACGGCACCGCCGACTGCTTGGCTGGACATGTTGGCGCTGATTTGTTTAGCAATATCACCATAGGTAATCACCTTACCATAAGGGATTTTTACCAATATATCCCACACTTTATGTCTAAATTCGCTACCTTGTGGTGCTAAAGCCAGTTTTGTGATAGTTGGTTTTTTGCCGGCAAAGTAGTCATCCAACCATTTTTTGGTTTGATTAAATATGGCTAAATTTGGCGCCTCTTCTTTTTGGGCGCTTAGCATTTGGCCAAAATATTTTTGTCCTTCAATCCAAACACCCACTAATTTATTGTGCTGACTTGCTAGGGTGATTTGCCCCAGTGGTGATGAATAATGACTGGTGTGATACATATAAAATCCTTTTTGACCGATTATATTATTATAGCAAGTTCTTATATTGAAAATAGAGATATTACTTTTTTTATTTATGATGGTAAACGGGTTGTTAATAACTATAATATTTGCACTTATTTAAAAATAAAATAATTTTGGAATGAATGATGAATACTAAACCAGCCAATTCAATGTCGAACGTAGCGTTTGCTAGTTTTATCGGCACTGCAATTGAATTTTATGATTTTTATATTTACGCCACCGCTGCTGCGCTAGTGATTGGGCCGGTATTTTTTCCTGATAGTTCGCCATCGGCTCAAGCGTTGCAATCATTTGCAACGTTCGGTATAGCTTTTGTTGCAAGGCCTATTGGGGCGATTTTGTTTGGTCATTTTGGTGATCGCATTGGTCGAAAGTCCACCCTAGTTGTATCGCTTATTTTGATGGGCGTTGCTACGGCGTTAATTGGTTTGTTACCTGGGTATAGTGTGATTGGCTTTTGGGCGCCATTTTTGTTGTGTATTTTACGTTTGGCACAAGGCTTAGGTCTTGGTGGTGAGTGGGGTGGTGCAGCATTATTGGCAACGGAAAACGCGCCAAAAAATAAACGCGCTCTGTTTGGGATGTTTCCTCAGTTAGGCCCTTCGATTGGGTTTTTATTATCTAATGGGGTATTTTTATGTGTTACGCTTTCGCTGAGTAATGAGCAGTTTTTAGATTGGGGTTGGCGTATTCCTTTTGTTCTTAGTGCGGTTCTTGTGGTTATTGGTTTGTATGTCCGATTAAAATTAGTTGAAAGCCCCATTTTCACTCAAGCTTTAGCCAATAAAAAACAAGTTAAAATGCCAGTAATGAATATGTTTGTTCACCATTGGAAAGCGTTGACGTTAGGCTCCTTTTCGATGGTAGGTTGTTATACGCTTTTTTATATAACCACAGCCTTTTTATTGCAATATGGCACTAAATACTTGGGCATTGAAAAAGGTCATTTTTTAGGATTTTTGTGTGTAGCGATTGTATTTATGGCGATCGCTACCCCGATTTCTGCCCGACTTAGCGATAAATACGGGCGTAAGCCGGTGTTAATTGTTGGCTTAATGCTTGTTGCGCTATCTGGTCTGTTGATGACTCAATTTATGGCTAGTGGTAGTGAATTATTGGTGATGACCTATTTATGCTTATCACTATTTTTGATGGGGATTATTTTTGCGCCTATGGGGGCATTTTTACCCGAGATTTTTCCGACTAATATTCGTTATACCGGGTCGTCAGCAGCGTATAGTATTGGTGGGATTTTAGGGGCATCAATTGCGCCAATTATTGCTAATTATTTAGTAGCACATGGTAGTTTGACGTGGGTAGGCTATTATGTGGCGGTGGCGTCAATCATTAGTATCATCGCAACATGGTTGATTAAAGAGACGTTAAATAGTGATTTTTCTGAGTAAAAAGTTAAAAAGGCTCACTTTGGTGAGCCTTTTTTATAGGTTATTTTACTGCTTTGCCTTTTTCGACATAGCTCATGTCACCTAATGATTCAACAATGAATTTGCCATCATCAGTGTAACGAATTTTAGTGACGCTCGCGTTACCTAGTCCACTTGTGATTGGTTTATCTAACATTTCTTCAACCATAGCCATAATTGCCATGCCGTGAGAAACAACAAGAACATTACCGCCACCTTGTTCTTGGGCTGATTTTGCAATTGCTCTTAATGATGCTTGCATACGTGTTTTAACGGCATTGTAGTCTTCTGCTTCGCCTGATTTTTCAACGGCTTTAATCGCATCCATCATTTTTTTAAGGGTGACTTTACCTTTAGCTAAATCAGCCATTAATGCTTTGTCAGACTCATAACCTAGGTGCTGTGCTGCGGGATTCCACATGTTGGGATCAAGATCACCTTCAAAATCACCAAAACACGTTTCTCGTAATCCTTCCATTTCGTTAATGCTTAATTTTGTATCACCTTTAGATTCAAGAACAATGCGCGCAGTTTGTCTTGCTCGGCCTGAATCGCTTGAATAGACCGAAATAAAGTCGATACCTTTTAAGCCACGACCAAGTTGCTGTGCCACTTCAATTCCCGGTTTTGTTAGTGGCGTGTCTGACCATCCTTGAGCACGATGGACGTTGTTGAACATGGTTTTACCATGACGGGTAAAATAGATATTCACTTCGGCAGCAAATGATTGTGCAATTGATGCGGTAAGGATAGCGGTTAATCCAATAAGTTTAATGAGTTTTTTCATAGTTTCGTCCTTTTCTATAATAAGTTGAATCGATAATCAATAACGGTTTCGGCTGACAGTGTTGGTGAACGTTGAGCTTTGCCGTCTCTTAATTTTGGCGTAATGTCTTTACTGCTTAAGGTTTTATAAGACCAACCATAACCAAATTTTGACAAAATAGATAGATTTTTAAATGTGCCACTTGTTGGTTTAAAGATGTTAAACACGTTGATTTCGCCATTTTTTAAGGTTTCATGTTTGTAATTAAATTCACCGTAGTTGAGATATAAACCTGTGGTATTGTCTTTAAAGAAGTCGTAAGTCAATATGCTTGAAAATACCAGTTCACCATCACGCATATAGTCGGCTGCAGCTGCTGCCATACCGTTAAAACGTCCACGATTGTTTTTACCAATATGACGGCCATAGTAACCGATAGCACCTTTGCGGTTAGCGTCAGTATGGGCGATACCGAATTTAGCACTCCAGTCGGATTCTTTCCATTCAATGTCAGTGGCGTAATGCCATGCTGAATCATCAAAATCACGGACATTAGCTTTCATTTTGTCATGGTTTTTAAGTGCGGTACTACCGTAAATTTGTGAACCAAGAATAAGTTTATCCATCGGTTTATAAGAGAACTCGATAGCATGACGTTTGATATAGTCTTTAGCAACGCCATAGGAGTAATCAAGTTTTACTATTTTGTCATTATACGCAATACCGGCCGTTTTGATATTATCAATGACGTGTTTTCTATCTAAGCTATAAAAATGCACTTTTTTCGATGATTCACGCGGGAAGGCGCTGTCGATGTAAGCAAGTTGTAGCGCTAAGTTTGAGTATTTTAATACGCCACTGTATCCCAAATAACTATAACGAGTTAAATGTTGTGATGAACTCATTACCCCCGTATCTTTTAAGCTATGCCATCCGACTTTACCATTAAAGTTGATATTTTTATCACCGAGTTTGACTTTGGCATAACGTTGAGTAAATTTGTTAAAACCATGCGCATTGTGTTTGTTTGGTTTTTTGCCTGAGTTATAGAGTAGGTTACGAGTTGCAAAGTAGTCACTAGCACCAAGTTTTATAACGTTATCATAGGTGAAATCAAAACCTAGGGTATCGAATAAATAACCCGATTTATAATTGAGCGTAAATGCTTGACCCCATGCACTATGGACTTCTTTAGGTTGGGATGCGTTTTCTTTTAAATACTTCCAATGGTTACGTGTTGAAAATTCAAATTTAGTATCTTTGAAAAAGGCATTATTCAAAAAGCCATTTTCACTATTGATTGAATTTGAATCAGCGGCAATAGCTGAAAAACACATGATGTTAAGTAATGCTAAGGAGACGTACTTTATTTTCATTATTATTTCCTATTTTTATAAATTTTTTTTCCAAAAAAAAACCTAAACACAACCCAAGCTATCAAGCTTGAGTCATATTTAGGTTTTGCCTGCAAAAGCAGTAACAATCCTATTCGACTAAATTTTACTAATTGTTTCTAATTTTGACGATTTTCACCGATATTTAATGATGATTTACCCTCATTAACATAGTCCATACTGCCAATTTCAACTACCTTATATTTACCATTTTGGTAAACAATTTTGACGACAGTTGCATTCGCTAATGGTCTGTTTTTAATAGGATTATCAGTTAAGTCATAAATCATTGCTTGAATCGACATGCCTGATGAGATCACCAATATATTTTTTTGATGCTTAGCCAGTGCGTTCTCTACAATAGTGTGGAGTGCGTTTTGAGTGCGCTCTTTAACTTGGGTAAAGTTTTCCGCTTCATGCTTAGGATCACTTTTGGCAATCGCTTCGGTTAACGTTGTTACTGGGATCTGCCCTTGTACATAACTTTTATAAAAGGCATCAACCGACTTGTAACCCAGTGATTTCATAGCTGCGGATACCATTTTCGCATTAGTACCGCCTTCAAATCCGCCGTAAAAAACTTCGCGTAGGCCTTTTAACTCTTGTATTTTGTAATGTTTTACCCCTTTTTGAGCTAACAACACTTGCATGGTTTCGCGTTGACGACCTGAATCGCTGGTGTAATAAGCATCAAATCTGATGTATTTCTTTTTAAAGCCTTCACCTAAATAACGCGCCGTTTCTATTCCTTTGTCGGTTAAGGGTGAATCGGCCCAGCCTTGTACTAGATCATAGGTATTGAATAACGTTTTACCATGCCTTGCAAAATAGATGGTAACCACATCATCACGATTAGCATTAAACCTACTGCTTGGTTGATTACTACATCCAGTCGAGAGTGCGGTCAACAACAGTAAACTGGTGGTGATTTTAATTATTTTATTTATCATCTTTATCCTCGTAATCTGCTCAGTACATTTGCAGGTAATGCCGAGCAGACATTACCAGCATGATCATTATTTTAAAGTTGCACCTTTGGATAAAATCACAGACTGATACCAATAAAAGCTTTTCTTTTTATAGCGTTTTAATGAGCCTGAGCAATCTTGGTTTAGATCAACATAGATAAAACCATAACGTTTGGTGACTTCTGCTTTTGATGCACTAATGAGGTCAATTGGTCCCCAACTGGTGTATCCCATTACTTCAACGCCGTCGTTAATAGCTTCGCGAATTTGCACTAAGTGATCATTCATATAGTTTATACGATAATCATCATTAACCGTGCCATCTGCTTCAAGTTTGTCTTTGGCGCCTAAACCATTTTCAACAATAAACAGTGGTTTTTGAAAACGCTCATAAAGTAGGTTTAATAAGTAACGAATACCAACCGGATCAATCTGCCAGCCCCATTCAGATGCTTTAAGGTGAGGATTTGGGACCATATCAAGAATATTACCTTTTTGACGGAGTGAATCGTCCGCTGTGCCACAACAACTCATATAGTAACTAAATGAGATAAAGTCGATGGTTTCTTTTAAATCTTCACGATCTCGATCGGTAATGGTTAGCTCAATATTGTTCTCTTTAAAGTAACGATTCATATACGTTGGGTAGTAACCACGAGCCTGAACATCCCCAAAGAATAACCAACCATGATTTTCTACATGTGTCGCCCATACATCTTCTGGTTTTGGCGTAAGCGGGTAGGCGATAGCGCCAAGTAACATATTACCGATTTTGGCATCAGGAATGATTTGATGACACAATTTTACCACACGGCCACTGGCAACTAATTGATGATGAATCGCTTGATAGATTTCGGCTTTAGTACTGTTACGATCTAAACCAACGCCAGTAAAAGGTTCGTGGAGTGACATATTGATTTCATTGAAAGTTAACCAATATTTCACTTTATTTTTATAGCGTTCAAATACTGTTTTGGCATAACGAGTAAAAAATTCGATGACTTTACGATTTCCCCATCCACCATATTGTGTGACAAGGTAGTAGGGCATTTCATAATGCGATAAGGTGACAAGTGGCGTAATGTTGTGTTTTAACATTTCGTCAAATAGTTTGTCATAAAACGCCAGGCCTTTTTCATTTGGTTGCTCTTCATCACCATTTGGAAAGATTCGGGTCCAAGCGATAGATGTTCTTAAACAGGTGAATCCCATCTCAGCAAACAGGGCAACATCTTCTGGATAGCGATGATAAAAGTCGATTGCCCGATCTTTAATACTGGTAATATCGACTTTATTGCGATCGACAATATCACCAAATAGACCATTAGGCGTGCAGTCAGATGTTGATAGCCCTTTGCCATCTTCACGATATGCACCTTCAACTTGATTGGCAGCAATAGCGCCACCCCATAAAAAATCACTAGGAAATGTATTTGCCATGTTTTACTCCTTTTTTGCACTTAACGCTAATAGCGCGTCACCTTGTTGAACGTCATCTTGTTTGAATATGCACTGCACATCGATATAGTCATCACTATTGGTAATAATAATTGGTGTGGTGACTTCAAAGCCGGCTTGTTTAATCGCTTCGATATCAAAGCTAACAAGTCTATCACCTTTTTTCACCTTTTGGCCGGCTTCAACATGCGCTTCAAAATGTTCCCCATCTAATTTAACCGTATCGATACCGATGTGAATAAGGATTTCTGCCCCTGATTGAGTTTGAAATCCGATAGCGTGTTTAGTTCTAAATAGCGAAACAACTTCACCATCTTCAGGCGCGACAGTTTCGCCAATGGTTGGAATAATTGCGGCACCTTTACCCATCAATCCGCTGGCAAAAGTTGGATCATTGACTTGATTTAAATCAATAAGTTTGCCGGTCATCGGACTTGAGATAGTATCGATCTGCGTTTGACTGTTTATTGGCGATTGTTCTGCATTATCCGCTTTTTTATCTTTAGGAATACCAAATAGATAAGTTACCACCAATGCAATCATAAATGAGACTATCGAACCGATTATGGCAGCAAAGAATTTATCATCCAAACCATCACTTGGAATCATTTGTAAAAATGCAAAGATACTGGTGAAGCTAAATGAGAAGATAACCGATTTGAAATAACCAATAATCGCACCGCCAGCCATGGCTGAGAGACAACCGATCACAAATGGGCGTTTTAATGGTAAGTTAACGCCATAAATTGCTGGTTCTGTTACCCCAAATACACCGGATAATGCGGACGAACTTGCCAACGCTTTAACTTGCGGATCTTTACTGCGCATCATCACCGCCAATACCGCACCGACTTGGGCAAATACCGCTGGGAATAAGATTGGCAACATAAAGTCTTGTTGATATACGTTAATATTATTTATCGCAAAAGGTACCAAGCCCCAATGGATACCAAACACAACCATTATTTGCCAAAGTCCTGCTAAAAGCATACTGGCAATAACAGAATTAAGTTCATAAACATAAATAATGCCACTAGCAACAATGTTACATAAAAATGCAACGACTGGACCAATAAGCGCAAACGTTAATGGCACAGTAATGATAATACCGAGTAGGGGCGAAATGAATTTTTTAAATGAGTCATGCATGATTTTGTTGAAGTTACGTTCAAGCAATGAATAAAACCATGCCGCTAAAATTACCGGGAAGACTGAAGATTTATAAGGAATTAATTTAATAGGGATATTGAAAAATTCGGTTTGTAATTCAATTGCTTTTCCTAGCATCTCGGTAATATCCGGATAGACTAACGCGCCACCGATCGCCATTCCAACATAAGGATTACCACCAAATTTTTTAACCGCTGAAAAACCTAAAATGATCGGTAAATAATAAAATGGCGCATCAGCAATAGCGTTTAAAAAAGTAAATGTTGGCGTTTTTTCCTGAACAATGTCACATACTTGTAATAGAGACACAATCCCTTTTAAAATACCGCCAGCAACCAGTACCACTAAAACTGGAATAAAAATACTTGATACTAAATCAATCAGTCGTGACACAATCCCTTTTTTAGGTCCCGCTTCTTGAGGAGCAGGGGTATTATTAAGGCTAGTGATATCCATAATTGCATTAAATACGTCAGCAACATTATTGCCGATAACGACTTGGAATTGTCCACCACTTTGAACGACAGTAATGACGCCAGTTTGTTTTTTAATTATTTCGGCATCTGCTTTTGATTCATCTTTCAATACAAAGCGAAGTCTCGTAGCACAGTGTACTAGACTGACGATGTTTTCCTGACCACCTACGTTCTCAATAATTGATTCAGCAAGTTGTTTATTTTTCATAGCTTATCCTTATTTAAGCGCAAAAAAAAACCTAAACCCCAATAAACACGGGATTTAGGTTTTGCTTGCATCGATAAAATTAACCAATGCAATAACAATCCAAAAAAAGATTCCTTATTAAATTAACATAAAATAAATTAGCTTGTTGACAATTCATTCGTTAATTTGTGATGTATATCACATAATTATTTTTTTAATTCCGACCTCAATCGTTCAATATGAATAGTGAGATATAAACTTTCATCATCAGATAGCGGATGTTGATATTGTTGGATTAAATGAAGATCTATCTGTTTAGTGCAAAGATAGGCTTGTTCATATTTTTCACGGATAATCTCATACAACGAGGTATCTTGCTGTGCGGATTTACCTTTACTCAAAATTCGGTGTGCAAAAAACTTTAAATGGGTAACAAATCGTTGATAAGAAAGGCTGTTTTCGTCATATTCGAACCGAAAATGATATTTTACGATATTTAAAATTTCACGCATGATTTTGGTCATATTAACAATATTGGGCATGGTATCGTTAAGCTCAGCATTGACAATATGAAACGTAATAAATCCTGCTTCATCTTCATGAAGCTCAACACCCAACCGTTTTTTAATGACATCTAAAGCGTACACACCGATTTCATACTCTTTAGGGTAGAATTTTTTTATCTCCCACATAAAGTTATTAGGAATATTAAAACCTTGTTTATGCCGTTCAATGGCAAAATAGATATGGTCAGTTAATGAAATATAGATACTATCTTGTAATTTACTGCCTAAAAATTGTCTGGCATGATTGATAATAATATCGGTTGTGGTATGAACTTCGATTGGAATTTCAGAAAGCAGTTCAGCAAATTTGGGTAATATTTCTTGATTATTTAAAGAAAACTGTTTTTCGATAAGTTTCGGGTCGATCTCATCACCTTCCCGTTTTTTAAATCCAACTCCTCGACCCGTAACAATCAATTCATTCCCTTTGGAATCTAAAGTCACTACAACATTATTATTTAATATTTTATGAACTTTCATCTGATTCTGTCTAAATTTTAAGATTGATTTATTATCTATCGCAAAACGAAAATGGAAAGGAGGAATATAAAAAAGTGTGACTGACTTCATAAATTTGAGAAAAATAAATTGATTATTCTCAAAAAATAAACCCGATAGGCGAGCCATATCGGGTTTGGGTGAATAAATTAATTAATTATTGTGCAAGTAGTTTATTCATTGTTTGAATAAATTTGCTTGGATCATTTAACGATCCTTTTTCTGCTAGTAACGCTTGATCTAATAGCAATTCAATCCAATCACTAAATGCGGTTTCGTCTTGCGTATCAGCAACACGTTTAACTAATTGATGATCAGGATTGATCTCAAAAGTATATTTTATCTCTGGTGCTTTTTGTCCTGCTGCTGCAAAGAGTTTTGCCATTTGAGTAGACATCTCGTCGGCAGCGGTAGTGACAATTGCTGGCGTATCAGTTAAACGATGTGTTAATTTAACTTCTTTAACTTTATCGCCTAATACTTTTTTAACACGTTCGATAAATGGCTCAAGTTCTTTTTCGACTTGTTTTTGCTCATCACTATTTTGATCAGCTAACTTCTCGATTGACTCGTCAGATTTACTGATTGATTGGAACTGTTTACCATCAAATTCAGTTAAATTGCTCATCATCCACTCGTCAATACGATCAGATAATAATAAGACTTCAATGCCTTTTTTGCGGAATAGCTCAAGGTGAGGACTATTTTTCGCTGCGCCATAACTATCAGCAGTGATGTAATAGATCTTCTCTTGGCCTTCTTGCATACGGCTGATGTAATCGTCTAATGATACAGTTTGCGCCTCGCTATCACTTTGTGTTGTTGTAAAGCGTAATAATTTCATAATCGCTTCACGGTTAGCATAGTCTTCACCAGTACCTTCTTTTAAGACTAAACCAAATTCACTCCAAAATTGTTGATATTGTTCTTTATCATCTTTGGCAAGTTTATCTAGCATTTGTAAAACACGTTTAGTACAAGCATTACGAAGATTTTGTGTCACTTTATTATCTTGTAATATCTCGCGTGATACATTTAATGGCAAATCATTTGAATCAATTAAGCCTTTAACAAAACGTAAATAATTAGGCATAAATTGCTCAGCATCATCCATAATAAACACACGTTGTACATAGAGTTTTAAACCGTGTTTATTGTCACGATTCCACATATCCCAAGGCGCTTTAGATGGAATATAGAGCAAACTTGTATACTCTTGTTTACCTTCAACACGGTTGTGGCTCCAGCTTAATGGATCGGCAAAATCATGTGAAATATGTTTATAAAACTCTTTATACTCTTCATCACTCACTTCAGATTTGCTTCGTGTCCAAAGTGCTTGAGCTTTGTTGACTTTTTCCCACTTAACTTCATTTTCTTCAGTAGTTTGAACTTCAACCGGTAATGAGATGTGATCTGAATATTTGCTAATAATTGAACGTAGACGCCAATCATCTAAAAACTCTTTTTCATCTTCTTTTAAATGTAAAATAATTTCAGTACCGCGACTCTCTTTTTCTGTATCAGAAATCGTGTATTCACCTTCACCAGCTGATTCCCACATTACTGCTTCATCGGCTTTAGCTGTTGCAGCGCGGGTTTTTACTGTCACTTTATCGGCAACAATAAAGGCAGAATAAAATCCAACACCAAATTGACCAATTAATTGGCTGTCTTTCGCTTGATCACTACCAATGGATTCTAAAAAGGCTTTGGTGCCTGATTTGGCAATCGTACCTAAATTTTCAATGACTTCATCACGAGTCATCCCAATACCATTATCTGCAATGGTTAATGTGCCAGCTTCTTTATTTGTTGAAATGCGAACACCAAGCTCTGCATCACCCGCATATAAATCTGCATTTTCAAGTGCTTTAAAACGGAGCTTGTCGGCAGCGTCAGATGCATTTGAAATAAGTTCTCTTAAAAAAATCTCTTTGTTTGAATACAAAGAGTGAATCATTAAATGCAGAATTTGTTTAACTTCGGATTGAAATCCACGCGTTTCTGTTCCTTGCTTACTCATTGACTAATACCTCAACTATTTTTAGCAATTAAAAGTGATCGATACATTTTAATTGATTAACTTTGACATAATTTTTTGATTAATTGTTGTATTGCTATATGGGAATTAAAAAAAGAATTTCAAGAGGAGAGGTTATGATAAACCATTGATTGGTGATTTTTTAATTGATTAAAAAAAAGCCCTGATAATGTATCAGGGCTATTGATGATAATTTAATTATCGAGTTTCTGGTAAAAAGCCACAAACTAAAATAAGAACAACGGCAACCGGAATAATTACGCGAGTTAAAATCGTCCAAACGCCAAACCAGAAGCTATTTAAGTTAAGCTCTTTACGAATGACTTTTTGGTTCATCATCCAAGCACCAAAGATAACAGTACCTAATCCTGTCACAGGTAACATAATCTTACTTGTGAGGTAATCAAGCAGATCGAAAATATTTTTATCAAATAGTTTCAGGTCTGCCCATTCATTGAATGATAAAATACAAGCGATACCCAATGCCCAAATTAATACACTACTAACCACTGTTGCGGTTTTACGACCCATGTGCGTTTTTTCTTCTAATAACTCTACCGTAGGCTCAAGTAATGATATTGATGAGGTTAACGCAGCAAAAGTTAGGAAGATAAAGAATAAACAACCTAAAATTGAACCTGCTGCCATATTACCAAAAGCAATAGGTAACGTTACAAAGATCAGACCAGGACCAGAACCTGCTTCTAAACCATTAGCAAATACTAATGGGAAGATCGCCATACCTGACAACATCGCAACGATAACATCTAAGATAACAACGGTGCGAGCAGTAGAGATTAAGTTCACATCTTTACCAAGATATGAACCGTAAGCCATCATAATCCCCATACCTAATGATAAGCTGAAGAATGCATGACCTAAAGCCGCTAAAATGGCAGTACCATTTAATGCTGACCAGTTTGGTGTGAATAAAAAGTCAAACGCTTGACCAAATGATGATCCACTAACGATGGCTGCATAAGCAACTAAAACCAATAATAAAATACCAAGGCCAGGCATCATTACCTTACAAGCACGCTCTAAACCAGCGCCAACGCCCATCGCAACAATAATGGTATTGGCTGCCATGAACACCGTATGCCAAATCAACAAGCTAGAGGTATTACCAAGAAAACCTTTGAAGATTTGCGCCGTTACGGCACCATTCGCACCATTAAATGTACCATTGATAGCTAAAAAGATATAATCGGTAGCCCAACCGCCAATTACACTATAAAACGAGAGAATTAAAAATGAGCCAAGTACGCCGATAATACCAACCCAGCGCCACAATTTTGAGCGACCTTCTGAAACAGCAACATCTTCCATGGTATGGATTGGATTTTTTTGCCCGCGACGGCCAATTAACCACTCTAAAACTAGAATAGGCAGACCAATAACAAACATAAATAGTAAATAGGTAAGCACGAATGCTGAACCACCCATTTCTCCAGCCATGTATGGAAATTTCCAAATGTTACCTAAACCCACAGCAGAACCCGCAGCTGCAAGCATGAATCCCATGCGAGAGCTCCACTGTGAATGACTTTTCTTCATAGTACCTGTACTCATGAATATATTTTCCCTTGAGTTTTTGATTAAATATTTAATTTCTAGCATCAGCCGAGGCTGGACTATTTTTTTATTAGATAAATAAAGCGCTAAATCATGCCATGAATTAAGCCCATAGACAAGAAAACATTACCATTTATAGTTATAGCCAATGAAAAAATTAAACCTATATCGCTAAGTAAAACGGAATTTTTGAGTGGTTGAGTATAGAAATTATGAGTAATAAAAAAAGTTGAGGAACGGGGTTTTTAAAACGGTTTGATATTGCTAATCATCAACTCATCGCATATATTACATCAAATTCCCCTTTTTGATAAGAATACCCATGACACAAAACATCGATTTAAACGAGATAGATAAGTTTGCAAAGTTAGCTGCACAATGGTGGGATCCAAATGGCCAATGCAAACCATTGCATATCATTAATCCATTGCGAGTTGATTACATTAAATCAAACGATTTGAATCAAAAAAATGTATTAGATGTTGGTTGTGGTGGGGGAATATTGTCTGAAAGTTTAGCCAAGTTAGGTGCAAATGTAACCGCTATCGATTTGGCTGATGAATCATTAGCGGTAGCAAAATTACATGCCGAGCAAAATGGTCTTTCTATCAACTACCAAAAACAAACCGTTGAAGAGCACGCCACACAGTATCCATCACACTATGATGTGATAACTTGTATGGAGATGTTAGAGCATGTGCCTGACCCATTTTCTATTATCAATGCCTGTGCAAAACTGCTCAAACCGAACGGAAAGCTCTACTTATCGACCATCAATCGTAACCATAAAGCAAAACTTATGTTGATTTATGGCGCTGAATATATAGCGCGCTTAGTGCCAAAAGGGACTCATGATTTTAATCGTTTTATCCGTCCTTCTGAATTAATGACTTGGGTTGAACAAGCGCAGTTAACGGTTAAAGATATTATTGGAATGGAATATCACTTACTCAGCAATCAATTCCGATTAGGCCGTAATGTTGATGTTAACTATATCTTGATGGCACAAAAAGACGAGCTCAATTAAAAGTGGGTGATTGATTATCGCCTAAAAATAAATATCAAATTCTACTAGTCTTTTATATCGAATGTGAGTAGAATACATCGGCAATATTTTATCAACAATCCAACTCAATGGTGAATATTGTCATGTCTCGTATAGTTAAAGAAGCCCTCACGTTCGATGATGTTTTATTAGTTCCAGCCCATTCAACTGTTTTACCTAATACTGCTGATATTACAACTCAACTGACGCAAACCATCAAATTAAACATTCCAATGCTATCTGCTGCCATGGATACGGTAACCGAAGCCGAACTGGCTATTGCCCTTGCTCAAGAAGGTGGCATTGGTTTTATCCATAAAAATATGCCAATTGAAGTTCAAGCTGAGCATGTAAAGCGTGTTAAAAAACATGAAAGCGGAATTGTTCAAGATCCAGTAACAGTACTACCAACAGCAACTATTCAACAAGTAATCGATCTTGCTAAAGAATATGGTTTTGCAGGGTTTCCGGTTGTGACAGAATCACAAGAATTAGTCGGTATTATCACTGCTCGAGATGTTCGATTTGCAACTGACTTATCACTATCTGTAACTGCGGTAATGACACCTAAAGAGCGCTTAGTCACCGTTAAAGAGGGCGAATCTCGAGAAAGTGTACTGCAAAAAATGCATGAACATCGTGTTGAAAAAGTTTTAGTGGTTGATGATAGATTCCACTTAAAAGGCATGATAACCGTTAAAGATTACAATAAAGCAGAACAAAAACCTAATGCATGTAAAGACGAAAAAGGTCGCTTACGCGTTGGCGCAGCAGTGGGTGCGGGTGCGGGTAACGAAGAGCGTATTGCTGCTTTGGTTGAAGCCGGCGTTGATGTTTTACTTATCGACTCATCACATGGCCATTCAGAAGGGGTACTTGAACGCATTCGCCAAGCAAGACAAGCCTATCCAAATTTACAAATTATAGGTGGCAACGTTGCTACGGGTGAAGGCGCAAAAGCGCTAATTGATGCAGGCGTGAGTGCGGTAAAAGTGGGTATTGGACCGGGTTCTATTTGTACCACGCGTATCGTTACTGGGGTAGGGGTACCGCAAATTAGTGCCATTATGGACGCTGTTGAAGTGGCTAAACAACACAATATTCCAGTTATTGCTGATGGTGGAATTCGTTTTTCAGGTGATATTGCTAAAGCTATTGCCGCTGGCGCATCTTGCGTTATGGTTGGTTCAATGTTTGCCGGAACTGAAGAAGCACCAGGCGAAATCGAACTATTCCAAGGTCGTGCTTATAAATCTTATCGCGGTATGGGTTCACTCGGTGCGATGGCAAAAGGATCATCAGATCGCTATTTCCAATCAGATAATGCTGCCGATAAGCTAGTACCAGAAGGTATTGAAGGGCGAATTGCTTACAAAGGATTATTAAAAGAGATCATCCACCAACAAATGGGTGGCTTACGCTCATGTATGGGGCTAACGGGTTGTGGAACTATCGATGAATTACGCACCAAATCGAAGTTCTACCGCATTACTGGCGCAGGTATGAAAGAGAGTCATGTTCATGACGTCCTAATCACTAAAGAGCCACCTAATTATCGAGCGGGTTAATCAATAAATATCAATAAAAAAGGATTCAGTGTAATCCTTTTTTTATGAGTAAAATTTGCTTTCTAAAAAAGTTGAGGAGCGGGGTTTTTGGGGGTTAAAATCACGCTTTACAGCGCTGCATACATCACTTAACACATTTATTTTATAGGTGCTTCATAAAAATTTGAACAGCGGTTTTTGGGGAGGCAGTCCTAAAATTCAAAAATATCAAATTTTAATTAAAAAATTATGAATTTTTAAAGGTTTGTTAAGGAAATCTTTTTAATTAAAACAATAGTATATGGTCCTTTTCAGATCTTTTTGTAATCTCCTTTACGAATGTTAGCAATTAAGTCTGTTGAGGGCTATTGCATCGTATTTTTGCCGTAACTATAATCTCCAAGTGTTATAGATTTGCAGTTAGAATCTAAAGTGTTAATTATATAAAAAATCATAAAGTTACTTGACAGGATCGTCGTTATGCATTACAATTTGCACCATTGTTCGACTTTAAATTCATCAAAGTTAAGCTCTCAACTTTCATTTTTCCGAGAACTTCATTTTTTCATCTGTTCAAGCAAAATTCTACGAATTTTGGCACGATCTTTTCATCGATCCAAATTATTTCGGCTGATCTTTGTCGTACTATTACTTCCTTCTTTTAGCCATGCATTAACCGTTAATACCTCGAATTCTATTCACGGAAATGAGCCATATTTAACTTACGATGGCGGTCGTACTCGTGCGGTTAATAATGACGGTTTGCTCGGGATTACACTATCTGACGGCACGAAATATACGCCTTCAACCAATCCTTCACCTACAACCCCAATCGTCTTGCCAGTTACAGGTCAAAGCTTTGCTGATATAAGTATGTTCGTCCCAACTAATACTAATTCAGTCGATTTAAATTCTCTTATTGGTCCTCCTAATAATTATTGGGGAGATGATGATGGAGATGGTGATGTTTCTGCGACGGGTAGTTTAAGTTTATCTATCGTGGATAACAGTAATCAAGCTGTATCACGTAATACCGTGCTCGATATTTGTAAAGCACCTTATCAAGTAAAATTAACTAGTACTAATGGCGAATTAACTACGCGTTACGGTCTTCCTCCTAATAGTACTTTCAATGAAAGTAGTGTCACTTATACTGTTAATCCTAAGGCTGTTCCGGTGGTTTGTTTTGCTAGACCAAACTTAAAAAATGGTAAGTATGGCGATTTTGGTATTTCTCACGACTTCGCTGGTCCGTCTTGGATGTGGGATCCTGCTAATGGCTTTATTCCTCAATCAACTGACTCATCACGTTATAGTTCAAACTTTCCTACTACTGCTGCCAACAAAATGTACTTTGATTTAATCATTGGTGGTGTTAATCAGGCTTTGTCTTGGTCTCCTGTTAAGCTTGAAGGTATCACTGCGACTATGAGCAATTCTACAGCTACAAGTGTACGCGTTACCTTCACTGGTCCTATCCCAACCGAGACAGGCATGAGTCCTACTCCTAAACCTATTGGCCAACCTAATTTACCTCAGACTTTTGAGTTAGTTGGCCGTGATAGCAATGGTAACCCTGTCGTTAAATATGGATTTGTATTAAAGCAATGGTTCGTCAACAGTGGACCCGCGGCAAATTCTTATTCTCGTGCAACACTTTGGTGTAATGGTCTGGGTTATCAAGTGGCTGAGATAAAGGATTTAACCAATGCATCTTGTCGTGGTAAGGAGTCAGGTAATTGGTGTAGAGGGTTAGTCGGTGCTACTCCTTCCTCACCTAATAATTTTTATCAACGTTATATTGGTGGAGGTTTTGTTTCTGAATGGGGGATGATGAGCGGTTACCCCGACGTCAAATTTTACGGCGATACGTACTGGACAAGAACCCCAAACAATGATGGTAAGACTTATGTCTTGGATATGAGGCATGGTTCAGCGCTTAGGGACAGTTACAGCTCGAATGCGGTTTGTGTTAATCGTTAGAACTTATTATTAAGGTAGATCAATAGCAAAAGTAAATCAATTCGCTGATGAATCGTTAATTTGATGGCTTTGGAATGATATTTTTTATACATTTTTATCTAAATGACTAAAATAGTATAAGTATAAAAAAGTTGGTAATGTATTGATTTATAGAGTTTATTTGTGGTGTATGTTATAGTTTTAAAGAGTTAAACTTTCGATGTTTATTTTTTACAAAAGTATAATTTTAAATATTCTCCATAGTGGATCGCGAATTTTGGTGCGATCCTTATTTCCAACCTTTCATTTATTATTTAGGCAAATTTTTTTAACTATTTTGCTTTCTATTTCTTTTTACAGTTATGCATTAACAGTTAAAACTTCAAATATTATCCATGGTAATGCTCCGTATTTAACGTTTGATGGTGGTCATACACGAGCTATAAATACTGATAGTTTACTAGGAATAACTTTATCTGATGGAACTCAATATACGCCATCAACCAAACCTTCATCCATTACACCGATTGAGTTGCCAGCTGTAGATCAAAGTTTTGCTGATATTGGAATGTTTGTTCCAACTGATAGTGATTCAGTCGAACTCAGTACGCTTATTGGTTCTCCTTATAATTATGGAGAGGATGATGATGGTGATGGTGATTTCTCTGTTACTGGTAGTTTGAGTTTATCTATTTGGGATAAAAACTATAAGTATGTATCGCGTAATGCAATGGTAGATATTTGTAAGGCGCCTTATTACCTTCGTTTATCTACGACAGGTGGTAAATTAGCTACACAATATGGTATTCCAAACAGTATTAAATTTGGTGCCGGTGATGTCATTTATATGATAAATCCTAAGAACGCAGTGCCGAAACTTTGTTATGCTAGGCCTAATTTATCACCCGGTGATATGGATGAGAACTATTCTCATGACTTCCGTGGTCCAGCTACGATGTGGAGTCCTTCTGATGGCTTTCTTCCTCAATCATCTTATGATTTAAATTTTCCTACAGCTGGTGCTCATGGATTGTACTTTGATTTAGATATTGGTGGTGGTGGTGAAGATTTATCATGGGAACAAGTCTCTCAAGGTGGCATCACTGCGACTATGACAAAGTCACCGGTTACATCAGGTGTTCGTGTTAAATTAACAGGTCCTTTTGCAACCGAGTCCCAATGGAATTTAGACAATCCAGAGCGTATTGCAACACCTGTTTTACCACAAACATTCGAGTTAGTTGGTCGTGATAGTAATGGTAACGCTGTTGTTAAGTATGGGTTTGTGTTAAAGCAATGGTTTGTCAATCGTGGTACTAATAGTTACACTTATCCTTCGACACTATCTTGGTGTAACAGTTTAGGTTATCGTGTGCCTAAAGTAAAAGATTTAACTAATGCATCTTGTCAGGGAAGCAATTCGCGCACAGAGTGTGATGGTTCAGTTGGTGCGACTCCTTTTTCACCTGATAACTTCCACCAACGTCACATTGGTGCTGGCTTTTTTTCCGAATGGAGCGACTTGTCTCGCTACTCTGGAGCCAATTTTGACTACGGCGAGGTTTGGACTAGTGACGCTAATGGTAGCAATCGATTTACCGTGAACTCAATATTAGGTTCTGTATATGGATCTGAGTATTCTGGCGACCCCAACAATGGGGGAATTTGTGTTTGGCCTTAGTTTTTATTTTTTGTTCTTAATCCATAGGCTTTAGGCATATAAACGATAGCGTTAAGAGCGTAGCTGACTTGAAGAGTCAACGTCGTTGAGAGATAAAAGCGATTTCGTGGCTTAACGACGTTTGAATTACCCGCCTCGGCGGGTTTATTTTTATTATCTCAAAAAAAGTTGAGGAGCGGAGTTTTCTAAGCCTCAAAAAATATTATTTTTATAACCCTTTTTTTAATCAAAAAATAAAATAATCAAAAAATCATAATCTTAAAAAGATATTAAAAAAAAGGGTTTTTAAAACGCCAAATGCCCTTTGCCTTTTTGCAAACAACGATTATAGTATGTCTTGTTTTAGGTTTATGCCGTGTAGGCAGTTAATAGAATATAATTTTCGAATCAATTAACATCAGTCAGTTTATTAAGTGCAGATAATATCCCGTTTCTTAAAAAGTTGAGGAGCGGGATTTTTGGGGTTTTAAATTTTACTTAAAAAATTATTCAAATATCAAAATCACTAAATTTCTAATTCAAAGCCCTAAAATAAAATTTTTGAGGATCAATCGCTCTGATTTTAAAGATTTGTAATTGAAATATCTTTAATTAAAACAGTAAGAAGCCAATTATAACCCAGATCTTATTTAGATCTAACTTACAAAAGTTAACGTAAATGAGTGAAAAAAAGTGTTGCATAGTGTTTTTCCAATCACTATACTTTTTACACGGTTTTAGCTACAAGACTAAAATTTGACAGAAAAGTATAAAATTTTAAATTAATCAAAAAATTACTTGACAGGGTAGTCTAAAATGCATTATAATTTTCAACAGGCAACAGGCAACAGGCAACCTGGCCAACCTATCTTTTAAATTCTTCTAAGTCCATAACCCAGTTTAAATTTTTCACTGAAACTTATTTTTCCACGCAATCAAGTGAAATTCTGCGAATTTTCGCGCGATCGCTTCCGCGCTCCTTTTCTCGATCTTTTTCCCAATTATCCCGGCTGATTGTTTTCTTCGTGGCTTTTTTTCTTCCTTTTTCCAGTCACGCATTAACTTCACAGACAACTAGGAATGCGATACAGGGTAGTGCACCTTATCTGACTTTCGATGGTGGTCGTACTCGTGTTGTTGATGCTAACGGTCTGCTTGGGATTACACTATCTGATGGTATGCAATATACGCCTTCTACCAATTTATCATCTACAACCCCAATTGTCTTGCCGGTTGAGGGTCAGAGTTTTGCTGATATAAGTATGTTCGTTCCTACTAATACTAATTCAGTCGATTTAAGTTCTCTTATCGGTCCTCCTTATAATTATTGGGGGGATGATGATGGTGATTTTGGTGTTAGTGCCACAGGTACGTTAAATTTATCTATCGTCGATAAATACAGTCAAGCTGTATTACGTAGTAACGTGCCAACAATTTGTAAGGCACCTTATCGTGTTACGTTGTCAAGTACTAACGGTACATTATTAACTCGTTACGGTTTTCCAAGTCGTAGTACTTTCGGTGCTAGTAGTGTGATTTATTACGTCAATCCTAAGGCATCTCCTGTGGTTTGTTTTGCTAGACCAATTACCTCTCACCGTTATTCTGATCAAAATGGTCCATCTTGGATATGGAACGGGAATAATGGTTTTCTCACTCAGTCAGTTGAACCATCAGGTTATGGTCGAAACTTTCCGACTACTGGTCTTAATGGATTGTACTTTGATTTACTCATTTCTGGTAGTAATAAGCCTTTGTATTGGTCTCCAGTTTCCCTGGGGGGGATCACTGTTACTATGACTAATTCTACAGCTACAAGCGTTCGTGTTACTTTAACAGGTCCTGCACCTACGCCGTCTCAACTGAATTCAGACAACCCTAGTCCTATTGATAGACCTAATTTACCTCAGACGTTCGAGTTAGTCGGTCGAGATAATAGTGGTAATCCTATTGTTAAATATGGTTTTACGTTAAAACAGTGGTTTGTTTTGCGTCCTGACACTCTTTTGAGTTCCCATGTAAACGGCTATTATAGATCATCTACTTGGTGTCGTGGGGTTACTTATGCAATGCCTCGTGTAGCAGATTTAACTAACTCATCTTGTCCGAGAAATTATCCTCCTTGTTACGGGGCAGTTGGTGCCACTCCTAGGTCATCTATAAATCGTTATAAGCGTTATATTGGTGCAGGATTTATTACGGAATGGGGACCTATGAGAAGTTACTCTGTTGGCTTCTCAAACTATTGGATCTGGACTAGAGACCAAAAAAACAACTCCAATTCCTATTTTCCTGTGGATGTCATAAGTGGAAAAGTTGATGATCAGTCACACATCTATCAATACGCTGTACTTTGCGTCTTAGGACGGAGGTAAGGGTGGGGAAGATAGCGCTCAGTATTTAAGAGATAGCTGAAAGGAAGAGTTAACTTATCCGTGAATAAAAGGGGGTTTGTGGCTTAGCGACGTATAAATTACCCACGGGTTTATTTTTGCGGTTTTTTATCGAAAAAAAGTTGAGAAACGGGGTTTTTGGCGCTAATAAATAATTATATTTAGCTTTATTACCCCGTTTATCCGTTAACTTATGAGCTTTCTATTTTATTGCTTTTGCCACTATTTGTTGTGCTTCTTGCTGTAAGGTGGCAAGGTGTTCGTTGCTGATAAAGCTTTCGGCATAGATTTTATATGCGTCTTCCGTTCCCGATGGGCGAGCTGCAAACCAGCCGTTTTGGGTGATCACTTTTAATCCACCGATTGGCGCATTATTTGCTGGCGCGGTAGTGAGGCATTGGGTTATTTCTTCACCGGCTAGCTTGTCTGTGGTTAATTGGCTTGCATCAAGTTTTGCCAGTTTTTGTTTTTCAGCAAATGTAGCCGAAGCTTGAATGCGTCCATAGTATGAGATACCAAATTTATCTTCAAGCTCTTGGTATTGTTCTTGTGGGTTTTTGCCAATTTTGGCCGTCATTTCTGCAGCAAGTAGACATAAGATGATGCCGTCTTTATCAGTTGTCCAGACTTTGCCGTTGGTTCTTAGGAATGATCCGCCTGCGCTTTCTTCACCAGCAAATCCGAGTTTGCCGTGATAGAGTCCATCAGCATACCATTTGAAACCAACCGGATATTCAAGGTATTTTTTGTTTAAGCTGTTAGCTACGCGGTCGATCATTGAGCTAGTTACAAGTGTTTTACCGATTGCGATATCTTTGTGCCATTGTGGGCGATTTTGGAATAGGTAGTTTACACAGGTTGATAAGTAGGCATTTGGGTTCATTAGTCCTTTTGGGGTGACGATACCGTGGCGGTCAGCATCGGTGTCGTTGCCAAAGGCTAGATCGAATTTATCTTTTAGATTTAGTAATCCTGCCATTGCCCAACGGCTTGAGCAATCCATGCGGATAATTTCATCATGGTCAAGATGCATAAAGCTAAATGTTGGGTCGATTTTGTTGTTAACGATTTCTAGGTTTAGGCCATATTTTTCAGCAATGCGTGGCCAATAGGTAATACAGGCGCCACCAAGCGGGTCAACCCCAATTTTGAGTGATGATGATTTGATAAGCGATAGATCGACGATGTTTTGCAGGTCGTTAACATAATCGGTTTCATATTCTTTAGTATGTAGGTAGTCAGATTTTATCGCTTTTTCGATCGTGACGCGTTTGACACCATTTAGGTTGGCTTTGAGTAGTTCGTTAGCGCGATTTTCGATCTGTTTGGTGATGTCAGTATCAGCAGGCCCGCCGTTAGTTGGGTTGTATTTGATTCCTCCATCTTCAGGTGGGTTGTGTGATGGCGTGATAACGATGCCGTCAGCTAATTGTGATTGTTTATTGTAAGTTAAGATAGCGTGCGATATTACTGGCGTTGGTGTGTAACCCCAGTTTTGAGCGATGACTACGGTTTGTTCGTTAGCAATAAAGACTTCTAATACGGATTTTAGTGCAAGTTCGGATAAGGCGTGGGAATCTTGACCAATAAAGCAAGGACCAGTGATGTTGTTAGCTTTGCGGTATTCCGCCACCGCTTGTGCAATGGCTAGAATATGAGCTTCGTTAAAGGTGCCTTTGTTTGAGCTACCACGGTGACCCGATGTACCAAAGATGACCAGTTGGCTGATATTGTCTGTATCTGGTTTGATTTGGTAGTAATTGTTTTTTAATGTTTCGACATTTATTAGGTCTGTCGGTTGCGCTAACAATCCCGCACGACTTGGCTTATCCATTTTTTACTCCTCTTTCACAATTCGTTTTATTCACTTTTGTGTTCATTGCGTGAATTTTTATTTATTTGATGGTGAGAATGCATGAGTCACTTGGTTTATCATGCTTTCTGATATTCCCATGTCGCTCATAATCGATTCTATAATGAGTATTTTACGAGCAGTATTGGTGTTGCTAATGACCCAGTATGGGGTGCCAATGATTTCTCGTGGTTTGGTGTTTTTACCTGAGGTTTCAAGTGCTTTTTTGTCTTTAGCTAGGTATTGACGCTTTCTACCATGGAGTGAGGTCGCTGCAATGGAGAATAGTGCTGAGTTGTAGTTGTATAGCGCGTTTAATACCGTTAAAAATCGACTGATGGTGGATCTTTCTTTTGTAAATCTTTCACTTTTAATAAGGTTTTCAATAACTGAATAATTGTTTTCAGTGAGTTCTGATGGGGCAATTTCGATTGCTGACAATTGGTTGAACTTTAATAATCGTCTTAAAATACTTGAAGCATCTTCACCTATATGTTGAGTTTGGCCTGCAATAAATTGATAAAGTTCTTCGTCGATTTCGATAGTTTTCATGCTGTTATTTTGCCTATAAAATTATTTTACTGGACATCCATCAGCTGCGATGGCGTCAAGATTTAAATTCGGTTTGTCATCCATACAATCAAGCTTAGATTGATGAGTGACGGTTTCATTTTTCGTCGTTGTATTTTGATTTTCATCATGACAGGCAGTTATCATAACTGATAATATTAAAGGAAAAAATAACCGTTTCATGTACTTATTGTATGGTAGCTTAACTATTAAGCTGAGTATAACCTAAGTTGATTATAAATTGTATTATCAATTGATAAAATTGTGAAAATGATGTTGTCGTTTTTGTAAAAGAATATTATGCTATTGAAGGTATAAAGTTTTATACTCAAAATATGAGGAATAAATTATGAAAAAAATCGTCACATTAACTATACTAGCAGCAATTTTATCTGGGTGCAGTAATAGTGATATTTATTCTGGCGATGTTTATACAACCGATCAAGCTAAACAAGTTCAACAGGTAAGTTATGGTACAGTTGTTGCTGTAAGAGCTGTGAAGATTCAAGCTAACTCTGATGGCAAAAATGGTGGTAATGTTGCGGGTCCTTTAGGCGGCGCAGTCATCGGGGGAGTATTAGGTAACACAATTGGTAATGGTACTGGGCGAATTTTAGCTGCAGCTACCGGTGCTGTAGGTGGTGCAATTTTAGGTGATGCTATCGAAAACAAAGCAAGCCAAGCTGCAGCGGTTGAATTAGAAATCAAACAAGATAAAGGTTCAACGATTGTTATTGTTCAAAAAGGTGATGCTAAGCAGTTTTATCCAGGTCAAAAAGTGAAACTGATCTCTAACGGTAAACGTATTAGTGCAGCACCAAAATATAATTCAAGATATTAAAGGTTCCTTTTCAAATCTTACTGATTTGTTCGCCTTCACTTATTGTATGATTCGTGAAGGCATTTTTTTTCTTCTCTTTCTTCCATTTTTTCCTTTTTTCCCATTTTACCTATTTTTAAATTCTCTTAATTGATTATTTTGTCAGCATAAAAATTTGCTTGGTTTGGTGCAAATAGATAAACTCAAGTTAGATGTTTAATTGTAATAAGGAACAGTACTGCAATGCGTATTTTACATACTATGATCCGCGTCGGCGATCTAAAACGTTCAATTGATTTTTATACTCGTATAATGGGAATGAAGTTGCTTAGAACAAGTGAGAATCCTGAATATCAATACTCTCTTGCTTTTGTTGGTTATAGTGATGAGTCTGACAGTTCGGTGATTGAGTTGACCTATAATTGGGGGACGGATAAATATGATCATGGTACGGCGTTTGGTCATATTGCTATCGGGGTTGATGATGTGGCTAAGATGTGCGAAGACGTTCGTCAAGCGGGTGGTCGTGTGACTCGTGAGGCGGGGCCGGTTAAAGGTGGTAAGACGATTATTGCTTTTGTTGAAGATCCCGATGGTTATAAGCTGGAGTTAATTCAAAATAGCCAAGCGTCTGAAGCGTTAGGTAATTAGTACGTTATATCGCCGATTTTTCGGCGATTTTTTTTCAATTCTATTAGTATTTTGGTGCAAGCAGGTCATCAATAAGTTGTTGGTGTGTGATGGTTTGTTTTGCTTGCTCAAGACTCGCTGTTGTCATAATGGCATTAAGTGCTGTTAATGATTCATCAAAATCATCATTTATTATGATGTAGTCATATTCGTTATAATGCGATATTTCAGATTGGGCTTTGTGCATTCTTTTGCTGATGATATTCGCGTCGTCTTGGCCTCGTTTAATCAGTCTATTTTCAAGCTCTTTTAGTGATGGCGGTAAAATGAAGATGCTTTTTGATTCAGGCATTTGTTGTCTTACTTGCTGTGCACCTTGCCAATCGATATCAAGAAAGACATTTATTCCTTGCTGTAATGATTGTTCGATTTCAGCTTTGGATGTGCCATAGTAGTGGTCAAAGACGTGAGCATATTCAACAAAGGCATTTTGTTTTATAAGTGATTCAAATTCTTGATTGTCTACAAAATAGTAGTGTTCACCTTGTTTTTCGCCCGGTCTTGGGTTTCTGGTTGTATGAGAGATTGAAACTTTAGCCGGATGGTGATTAGTTTGCGCTAGATAGGCGCGAATCAGGCTTGATTTGCCTGCACCACTTGGTGCTGAAATGATAAATAAAGTGCCTGTATACATAAATAATTTTACCGTAATATAATAAATGGTTTTGATAGAGCGTTGTTATACTCTATTATAGCAAAGTTTGATTATAAAATGCGGCTTATTGTTTTTAGTCTAATTAGTTGTCTGCAATCTAATCTTTATTATTATAATTATTCAGTATATCAGTTTGTAAGGAATGAAAGATGTCATTAACGTTTGAAGATGGTGTGCGCGCCTGTATTCCCACCTTATTGGGGTATATTGGAATTGGTATCGCTGCGGGTGTAGTGGGTAAAGCCTCTAATTTGTCAGTGTTAGAAATCACCTTGATGGCTGCTATCATTTATGCGGGTGCATCGCAATTTATCATCACGGGTTTAATGATTGTAGCAACTCCGATTTCGGCTGTGATATTTACTGTTTTTTTGGTTAATTCACGCCATTTTTTGATGAGTATGGCTACTGCACCTGCTTTTCGGCGTTTTTCGCTTTTAAATAATATTGGGATTGGTAGCTTATTAACCGATGAGAGTTTTGCGGTTGCGATGAATGCCATTGCTAATAAAACGCCGATCAATCCGCCTTGGATGCATGGGCTGAATGTTACTGCTTATTTGGCGTGGATATTATCCTGTTTAGTTGGTGCATTGATTGGCGAGTGGTTGCCGAATCCTGCTCAGTTTGGTTTAGATTATGCATTAGTTGCGATGTTTATTGGTTTATTATATTTGCAGTTAACTGGTGATAAAACAAAAACCATTAGAAATCTGATTATTGCAATGTTAACTGTAACTGTGGTGCTGGTCTTTTTATTGCGATTTGTATCGTCAGAAATGGCAATATTATTTAGTACTTTTGCTGGCTGCTTTATGGGTATTATTGTGGAGCGTAAAGCATGAGTTTGTATAGTTTGTTGATTATTTTGGGGAGTGGTGTGGTGACTTGGTTACCGCGAGTTATTCCATTTTTATTAGTTAGAAAATTGCAATTGCCTGAAATCGTGATTCGTTTTCTATCTTATGTGCCTATCTGTATTTTAACTGCGCTATTTGTGCAAAATTTGTTTATTGTTAAGCAAGGTGAGTTTCCTACTTTTAATTTGGAATATTGTTTAGCCGCTGTGCCAACTATTATCGTGGCGATATTGACACGAAACCTGATGTGGGTGGTGATTACTGGTATGAGTTGTATGGCTTTGATTCGGTATTTTATTCTCTAGCGATAAATAAAAAACAGGGCGATTGCCCTGTTTTTTTATGTCAACATTGTTGTTTTTGCTCTAATCGCATGATGTTTCTTTTTAGTCTTTCAGCTTCGGCGGTTTGACCTAATTGAGTTAGGTAGTTGGCCATTGCTTTTTGATTGGCAAGATTGTTAATGATAGATTTTGGTTGTTTTTTCCACCATTTTATTAAAGCTAAAGGATCAATATCCGTAGATAACTGTTTTATACGACCAATATAAGCCGCTTGTTTGAACTGATCGAGTTGCGAATCAGGGTAAGCTTTGGTTTTGTATAAGATCGGTAACAGTTCTATCACCGCTTGATAATCCTGTGATTCATAATATAGCTGGTCTGCTAATTTTAGGAGCTCAATGTTACGCGGTTTTTCGTTTAGAAGTTTTTCGATTGTGATTTTAGCTGAGCTATATTCATGATTTTTGATTTGTAACCGAATTTGTACAATCTGAAAAGCAAATAATTCATTCGGTTGGCAACTTTTAGCTGCTTGCTCTAAAGATTGATTAGCGGCGATAAGTTGGTCATCATCAATTTGTGCTTGAGCAGCAAGTAAGTAAGATAGTGTCGAACTTTTTGCTCCTTTGGCACTTTTCATAAATAGTTTTGCTGCTAGTCGGTAATCACCTTCTAATAAATAAAATTGCGCTTGTTCAATACGTTTAATTGATTTTTTTGGCGATCGTAATCTAAACCAATTACCCAATTTGGTATTGAAGATTTTAGAGAATAATTTATAGATTAGGTATAGGCAGAGCAAGCCAATGATTTGTAATATCATAAATGAGTTAAATGACATGCTGATACGATATTTGGCAACTTCGAATACCGCAGAACCTTGGTGGCCTTCAAACAATGGCCCAAGGAAAAATCCACCAACTAATACTAGGAATATAATGAGTATTTTGAACATTATTATTCTCCTATTTACCTAATATCGATTTAACGCGAGTTTGCATCAATTTTTCAAGTTCAGTAATGCTGTCGAGTTTATCAGGTATATTTTGGTTACTGATTGGTTGGTTTTGTAAGTTTTCAAGCTCATCAATGAATGCTTTTACACCTGGGGCATTGCCATCAAAATACGCATTGACCCAAATTGCGGTATCATTTAGCGCTTGTTGATAAATGAGTTCTTGATGTCTTGGTACTGCTTGAGCAGCAATTAATAGACGGAAACGGATATTTTCGCGCAAGTAAAGTGATTGTTCTGCACTAAGTGGTGTTTTTAGGATCTGGCATTTAACAATTTGTTTTTCGTCACTTCCTGCTTTGTCTAGACACTCAGAAAAATGGTTATCTTTTACATCTAACTTTTCAATTTTGATGAATTTATCCATAAATGTTGAAGCATTAGCAAGTAAATTATCTGACCAATCATCTGTTGAATGGGTGACATTATCTGCTGAAGTATTGGTGTCGTTAGAAAGGGTGTCGTCATGTTGATTCATACCCAGATCGATATCTTTATAGTTTCCAACTAATGGTAATTCTGTTATTGACTCAGTTAAACCAAGTAATTTTAGGATTATGCCATCAGCGTCAACAAAGGTGACTTGAGATAGTGAGTTAATATCTTTGGTGATCGCTTGTCGAGCAGGGAGTAAGCTTGGATCATTTGTTTTCGCTAAACTTTCATCTGCACTTTTGAGTAATAAACGGGCGCTGGTGTAGTCTTGATCGCTCCAGATTTTTCTTCCCGCTAAATGCACTAGGTAGTTTGCTTGCGAGATGAGCCAAACGTTGTTATCCAGAGTCGATACGGCTGCTAAACGTTCGTTTAGGCTATTTAGGTTTTGCTCGTTTAATTTATTGGTATCATTAACTTGTTCAGTAAGTTGCTGCTGAGCTTTTTGGTTGTCGCTTAATTGACGGTCAACGCGTTGTGTTAATAATGAAAACTGTTGGTTTTGTTTATTGATGGCATCATCAATATTACTTTGAAGATCTTTAATTATACTTGCTTTGGTATTTTGTTTTAAATTGGCAATTTCAGCTTGTAGCGTTGAGATTTCATGTGTTTGGTTTTGGAGCTGTCTATAACCTTGAAAATAGATCAATCCACCTAAGCAAACTGTTAATCCGATGGCGAGTATTGAGAGTTTTGATACTGGCGCTTTTAGCGTATTGACTGATGGCTCAGGTTGAGGACTAGAAGGTTTTGTCTCTTTTTTATTTATATTCATCATATTATTCGCTTCTGTCTTTTTTATTTGGCTAAATGAAGTGGTGCTGATGTTTGATAGTGTTGCATTGGCACCATAATATCTAGATGGCATAAATTACCTCATTTAGATTTTTGAGAAATATTTTCCGCATTATGACATAGAGTTATCATTGTTTTAAATAAAAATTCATTATTTGCACTAACAATTTGTAAAACGTTATGCCAATTTAGTTGCTTGGCTTTTTCGAATATCCGTGGGCTAGTTACCGCCAATTGTGCTTCATATTTATGTTTATTTTTGCAATATGCGTCGAGTTGGAGTAGGTGATCGACACTTGTTACGAGTAGGATTTGTTTAGCAATATCATCAGTTAGTATGTTGGCTGGATATTGAATTGGTTGACGAAAATAACATTGTATTGAGGTCACGTTTGCTTTTTGTTGCAACTCTTGAGACAGCAATTGCCGTCCATTGTTTCCACACAAAATTAAAACCGAACGGCCTTGCAAGTCAGTCAATAGTGGTAATAATCCCTCACTATGTTCCTCACTTGGATAATCAACGTGAACGTCAGCTTGTTGACTAAACAATTGAGCTGACTTTTTGCCAATGGCAAAATAGCGTAGATGTTTAGGAAAGCTTAGATTAGGTTGATGTTCTTTTATCATATAGCTGACTTGTGGCGATACCACAATTACGATATCTGATGGCGCAAGTTGGTTGAGCTGTTGTTGAAGGCTATTTAGTCCGTGACCTGCTAAGATTTTGAATAATGGGAGATGAGTTGCCGGAATATTTGCTTGATTTAATTGCTGGGTTAGCTTATCCCCTTCGGGGGAAGGGCGAGTAATATAAATCATCAATCAATTATTTCCGCTAAAATTTTATCAGCTCCTTTGGCTAACAATTCTGATGCCAGTTGTTGACCTAAGGTTTCAGACTCGGTTGCTGATTTGGTTAGCGTCGCTTTAATGATTTTGCTCCCATCAATACTACCAACTAACCCGGTTAAAGTTAATAAATCATTCGTTAATTGACTATAGCAGGCGATTGGCACTTGGCAACCACCTTGTAAGGCTTGATTCATTGCTCTTTCTGCTTGGATACAAATTCGGCTGTTTTTATCGTCTAGAGGTGCAAGTAATTTAAGAATCGTGTCATCATTTGATCGGGTTTCAATGCCAACCGCACCTTGCCCAACCGCCGGTAAGATTAAATCTGTTGTTATATATTGTTTGATTCGTTCTTGTAATCCTAATCGCTTTAAACCGACAGCGGCGAGGATGATTGCATCGTATTGTTGATCGTCTAATTTTGCTAGACGAGAGCCTACATTTCCACGTAAATCTTTTATGATGAGATGTGGATATTTTGCTCGTAATTGACATTGGCGTCTTAGACTTGAGGTGCCAACAATGGCACCTTGCGGTAAATCGTCCAAGCTTTGATATTGGTTTGATATGAGTGCATCACGTACGTCATCGCGTTGGCAGATGGTTGATAGGGTTAGTCCTTCCGGGAATTGGGCGGGAATATCTTTTATTGAGTGAACAGCAATATCAGCTTCGTTGTCTAATATGGCTTGCTCTAGTTGCTTTACAAATAATCCTTTTCCACCAATTTTTGACAGTGGACTATCTAAAAGCACATCACCTTTGGTTACCATAGGAAGCAGTTCCACAGTTAGATCGCTATGGATAGCTGTCAGTTGTTCTTTTACATAGTTAGCCTGCCAAAGTGCTAAGGGGCTTTTACGAGTGGCGATGCGAATTTTCAATGGTGTTTCCATTCCTTTCAAATCTTTGTTTATCTTTTCTTTAACTCTTAAGTCGATTTGCCTAAAGTTTTGAGCGCTTTAGGCATGAAGACATTTTTATTTTTTTACGGTTTAAATGTGCCGCTTAAAGTTCATCGACAAAACGAATTGCATAACCAATATAATTTGCCGGAGTTAATTGTTTTAATCGTGCTTTTTCATGTTCAGGTAAAGCTAACGAGTCAATGAATTGTTGCATTCCTTGTGCATCAACACGTTTACCGCGAGTGAGTTCTTTTAATTTTTCGTATGGTTTTTCGATACCATAACGGCGCATTACGGTTTGAATTGGTTCGGCTAGCACTTCCCAATTACGGTTAAGCTCTTCAAGTAGATATTCTTGATTGACTTCAAGCTTATTTAAGCCTTTTAGGGTCGATTGATAAGCGATGATCGCATAACCAATACCTACACCAAGGTTACGTAATACTGTTGAGTCAGTTAAATCTCGTTGCCAACGAGAAATAGGTAGTTTGCTACCCAAGTGACTCATAATAGCGTTAGCTATACCTAAGTTACCTTCAGAGTTTTCAAAATCAATTGGGTTCACTTTGTGTGGCATGGTTGAAGAGCCGATCTCACCAGCGATGGTTTTTTGTTTGAAATGATTTAGTGCAATATAACCCCAAACATCACGATCAAAGTCGATCATGATGGTATTGAAACGCGCTACACAATCAAAATATTCGGCAATATAATCATGTGGTTCAATTTGCGTGGTGTATGGATTCCATTGTAATCCCAATGATGTGACAAATTCTTCACTAAATTTGTGCCAATTGATTTGTGGGTAAGCCACCATGTGTGCATTATAGTTACCTGTCGCCCCATTGATTTTACCTAGTATTTCAATTGACTGTAGTTGTTTAAGTTGTCTTTTTAAACGGTAGGCTACATTAGCAAACTCTTTACCAATGGTAGATGGTGTAGCGGGTTGTCCGTGCGTTCTTGATAGCAATGGAAGGTCACGATAAGCTTTAGCTTGAGCGGTGATAATATCAATCAATTTATTCCAATAAGGAACGATTACTGTATCTCGCGCTGTTTTTAGCATTAATGCGTAAGATAGATTGTTAATATCTTCTGAGGTACAGGCAAAGTGGATAAATTCGTTAATAGCTTGTAGCTCTTCGTCACTGTTTACTTTCTCTTTTAGGAAATATTCAACGGCTTTAACATCATGGTTTGTGGTTTTTTCGATGGTTTTAATGCGTAGTGCATCTTGTTCATCAAAGTTTTCTACAATTTGGTTAAGGTGTTTAGTGGCAAGCTCACTTAAAGCTGGGACCTCCAGAATATCTGCTTGGCTAGCTAATTTTTGTAGCCAACGTACTTCAACTTGAACGCGATATTTTAATAAACCATATTCACTAAAAATTGTGCGTAATTCTGTTGTTTTGTCACCATAACGACCATCAATTGGTGATAGGGCGGTTAGAGCAGATAATTCCATCGGTTTTACTCCGTTGCTATTTTTTAATTTAATAACTTTGTTGATTAATTTCTTTTAATAACTCTTGCGCTGCATTAGCTATTCGTTTGCGACTTAATAGGAATTGGAAGCGACTTCCTCCAACTTGATACCATAAAATGGCCGAGCGAACACAACTCAATAGTGAAGATCTGACTTTGGCTTGAACTAATGAATTTTGTAGATATTCAGCTTTACCTACCACTTTGATTTTTGTTGCTAACGGGCTGATGATATCAGAATAGATTCCAGCTAATGAATAAGAGAGATCGTCAATATGATTGTCGATTGTTTCATTATTCATTTCAGGATACAGGCCTGATATTCGTTGTAAACGCTGATCTATTTTATCTAACGCTTCATTATTTTTTAATAGTTTGCTGGTAATACTTAAGGTGCCAAAAAGGTAACGAATCAGTTCAACATGCTGTTTTTGGTTAGAGGAGAGTAGGGTAATCAGTGTTTCTAACCCTGTTTTGATATTGTTTATACCATCATAAACATCATCAGTGTTTTTTGGTGATGTGTTGAATATGCTTTTTATCGATACTTGATAAATTGTAGTATTACAAACCCCAGTATTAGCAAGCTGGGGGATAAGTGTTGCGCTTTGTGTCGCGCCGGCAAGAGCTATTGCAATATGATGGTATTTATTGTTCACTTTAATGCTCCTTACTGCTTATAATTCGTTCCTCGATAATTCCACCGCCAAGGCAAACTTCATTTTGATAAAACACTGCTGATTGTCCTGGTGTGACAGCTGCAACAGGTTTGTCAAACATGACTTCAATTTTATCTTCACCTAGTGGTGTAACACAACAAGAGATATCTTGTTGACGATAGCGCGTTTTAACTGTGCAATGAAATGGTTGGGTAACAATTTTACGATCAACCCAGTGCAGTTGTTGGGCAATTGAACCATTTGAAAATAGTGCTGGATGGTCATGACCTTGAGCAACAATTAATTCGTTATTTTTAATATCTTTATCAACTACGTACCATGGAGTGTCGTCGGCTTGTTTTAGACCACCAATGCCAAGCCCTTTGCGTTGACCTAATGTGTGGTACATTAATCCTTGGTGATGACCAATAACTTCACCATTTACGGTTCGAATAACGCCTGATTGTGCAGGTAAATAACGCGCTAAGAAGTCACTGAATTTTCGTTCTCCGATAAAACAGATACCTGTTGAGTCTTTTTTGGTCGCGGTTGCTAAGCTAAGTTGCTCTGCTATCTTTCTTACTTGTGGTTTTTCTAGTTCGCCAACAGGAAATAAACTTTGACGAATTTGGTCTTCACTAAGCGTATATAAAAAATAACTCTGATCTTTGTTGTTGTCGATTCCACGGAGTAATTCAACTTTGTCGCCATTTTCGCGTTTACGGACATAATGACCTGTCGCAATATAATCGGCATTTAAATCTTCTGCTGCATATTCAAGAAATGCTTTAAATTTGATCTCTTTATTACATAAAATATCTGGATTCGGCGTTCGGCCTGCTTTGTATTCAGACAAAAAATGTTCAAAGACATTATCCCAATATTCTGCAGCAAAGTTGATGGTATGGAGTTTAATATTTAATTTGTCACAGACTGCTTGTGCATCAGCGAGGTCGATAGCTGCAGAGCAATATTCTTCTGTGTCATCTTCTTCCCAATTTTTCATAAATAGACCAACAACATCATAGCCTTGTTGTTGTAATAAATAAGCAGAAACGGAAGAATCTACGCCGCCAGACATGCCGACAACGACTTTTTTTCGAGTGTTTACATTTGGCATAATAACTAAATTAATGGGCAAAAATTTTGTGGTGATTTTAGCATAATTAAGGCTAAATGTATAAGGTTATGCTATGTGGAAGGTGATTAGATTGCTTAATTTTGTTAATGACATTTTTATTACAATGTTGTTCGCAGAAAAAAATGTAATATCGAGTGATAAAAAACTCCATTGATTTGCATCAATGGAGTAAAAATAAAAAAAGCGCTATGGCAATATTAATTGAGATTTTTCAATAAATAGATTACATGACCAATTATTTTAAAATCTTTTTGCTCATTTTTCGCTTTCGTAATAGTCGGGTATTTTGGGTTGTCTGAAATCAATAACAGATTTGAACCTTGATTTTGAATTCGTTTAATAGTAATTTGATCGTCATATTGTACAGTATAGAGGAAACCATCAACTGGTTTATTATTTGCTGTATTAATAATGACTATATCATGATTGGATATAGTTGGTTCCATACAATCACCTTTAGCCCAAACAGCAGCAAGATCATCTGCTTCACAACCTTGATGTTTAGTTAAAGTGAGATCAAATGGGATCGTATCTAAAATTGTGAATGCGTTAATGGTTTCGTTCTTATTAAGAAACGGAACATTCACTGTACCTCGGCTTAGCGTTTCAGGTAGTAATCGACATTCACCTTTACCTGTTGCTAACCATTCAATTGACACATCGCATTTATCTGCGATAGTAGCCAACCGACTGAGTGATGGATAGGTTTTTCCACTTAAGTAATCACGGATTACGGCTTCGGACATACCAACACTTCTGGCAAACGCATTGCCTGAGCGACCTTCTAATAGGAGAGTTAATCGGTTTTTAAAAGTTTCAATACAAGTATCGTTAAGTGTTCGTGTTTTTTCTTTGGTTTTTTGTTTTTTTTCTTTAGTTTCCATTATATTTCATTCCATTTTCGGTGTTTTTTTTGTTTTTATTATTTTAATTCGTTTTTTTATGTGCTATTCTTTGCCGGTAACTTTTTATCGTTCTAGAATCGTAACACCGATAATCTTTACAATAGCAAAAAATTTAACCAATAGAGGATCTCATAATGAGAGAACAAGATCAAGACTGGACACCATCAAGAGTTGTAGGTGAAATTAAAATTCGAGGCGGAAATTTAAGGGCGCTTTCACGTTCAAGTGGTTTACAGGCTGATACTTTACGTAATGCTTTATATCGTCATTGTCCAAAATATGAACGTATTATCTCTGAATATTTGCAAGTGCCTGTTGAAAAAATTTGGCCATCTAGGTATGAAAATAAGGTTAAAAAATAAGTTACAAAGTTTAAAAGAAGACGCCTTCTATAGGCGTCTTTTTTATTTTAATTCTTATTTTTTAGCTTGTTCTGCTGCTCTAACAATCGCTGCAAAAGCATCTGCTTTTAATGAAGCTCCACCAACTAATGCACCATCAATATCTGGTTGAGTGAATAGTTCTGCTGCATTTTTGTCATTTACAGAACCACCGTATTGAATGATAACTTGTTTAGCGACAGCGGCATCTTGTTTTGCAATGTGGTCACGAATAAATTTATGTACTGCTTGCGCTTGAGCTGGAGTTGCAGATTTTCCAGTCCCAATTGCCCAAACTGGTTCATAAGCAATTACTGCACCATTAAATGCTTGAACACCTAATGCATTAATTACTGCATCAATTTGACGAGCACATACTGCTTGAGTTTGACCTGCTTCGTTTTCAGCTTCTGTTTCACCAATACATAGTACAGGAACGAGTCCAGCTTCTTTTAATACGCCGAATTTTTGAGCGATAAATTCATCTGATTCTTTATGATAAGTACGACGTTCAGAGTGACCAATGATCACGTGAGTCACACCGATTTCTTTTAACATAGTGGCTGAGACTTCACCAGTATAAGCACCTGAAAGATGAACACCAACATCTTGTGCGCCTAAAAGAATAGTTGAGCCACCTAATTGATGTTTAACGAAATCTAAGTACACAGTCGGTGGTGCAATTGCAATATCGCAGTTTGCTTCAGTTGATAGCTCAGCTCTTAGTCCTGCAACTAAGTCTTTAGCCATTTCGATACTTCCATTGAGTTTCCAGTTACCCATTACGAGTGGTTTTCGCATAATTTTCTCCAACTTAAGATTTAAAAAGGTGTTGATTTCAGAATGAATTCGTTATAATACTCCTTATTATACACCAAATAAATTGAGCTTGAGGAAAAATATGTCATTAGAAATATTGAATCAATTAGAAACTAAAATTCAAAACACTGTAAACACTATTAATACCTTGAAAGAAGAGATTTCGAGATTAAAGCAAGGCAATCATGAACTTGAACAATTAATTAATGATAGTTCAGATGAGATGAAAGCATTACGTGACGAAAATGAGAAGTTAAAACAAGATCAACAAGTTTGGCAACAACGTATTCAAACCCTTTTAAGCAAAATTGGTGAAATAACCCAGTAAATGATTCAATTTTTTTAACGCGACTTAGGTCGCGTTTCTTTTATGACGACTAATTAATGTGAAGATGATATTTAAATGCGCGAACAGCTAAAATCTTTATGGCTTACTCAAACCATTCATTTAATAGAATCCGAATCAGGTCGATTTGCTGATCAAGATATTAATCGACAAGTTAAAGCTATGCCAACCTCTTTGGTTAACCGTATTATTACACGTGCAACGATACTGTCTAAACAAAATGGTTTATATTCTGCGCAAAAGGTTATTTTACGTTCTATTAAAATTTCTTTCTGTTTATTACTATTAATTTCGATTTTTTTAGGTGGTTCATTAACATTTAGCGCTTTGAGTCAAAATCCAATCAATTTGTATTGGGCGCTATTGTGTTTATTAGGTGTTCATTTTATTACGCTCATTATTTGGATTGGTTCATTTTTTTTCTTTTCTCGCTTTGGTGGTAGTTTATTAATCCATTGTTGGTTGTGGATAGCCCAAAAGCTTTATCAAAAAAAGACTGTGCAACAGCTTGTACCGGCTTTTATCACTTTATTTGGTTCTTCAATCCGTTGGTTGCTTGGTTTTGTTCTGAATCTTTTTTGGGTCGTTATTTTATGTAGTGCTTTATTCGTTTTATTGATGCTATTTTCAACTCAGCACTACAGTTTTGAGTGGAAAACTACTTTATTAAGTTCTGATACCATTATTAAGTTAACTCATTATTTAGGTTATGTTCCATCTTTGTTTGGTTTTCCGATTCCAAATGATGATGTGATTAAGCTTAGTGAACACGCTTTAAGTGAGGGTGACATTCGTTCTTCTTGGGCGATTTGGCTATTAGGTGTTTTTATCTGTTATGGATTAGCCGTTCGATTTCTATTAATGACTTTTTGTGGCATCGCTTGGATTGTGAGTAGCCGAAAAATTAAATTAAATTTGGATGATCCTGACTTTCAAATCCTATCCCAACAATTACAGCCACTTTTAACCCAAATGGTGGATGAAGATAAGTTAGGCGAACCTAAATGGCAACTACCAATCTCACAGATTGAAGAAGGAAGTGGTGTCTATTTAGTGGCTGTGGATATAGATGAGAGTTGGAATCCACCGCATGACGGGCATTTTTACGGATTTTTAAATACTCGTGAGCTGCGAAATGCAATATTAGATCTTTTGCAATTAAAACCCGCGTATAAAGTGTTAATTGCAATCGATACTGATCGAGCACCAGATCGCGGGGTATTAAATTTTGTTCAACAATTAATGAATAAATCACAGCAAAGTCGAATATGGTTTATTAATCAAGGTAAACAATTACATAATTGGCAATCGTTATCTTTACCGTTAGCTAATCCTAGCTGGTTAGATCAGGATAATTAATATGATAACTTCATTGAAATTAGCGATAGTTGGACATGCAAATTTTGGTAAAACTTCACTTTTGCGTGCATTAATAAGAGATAGTCATTTTGGTGATGTTTCTGATAAGCCAGGTACTACTAGACATGTAGAGTCAATCAAACTTCCACTAGTGGATAACACCGACATCACTTTTTATGATACACCTGGATTTGAAGACAGTTTGGCGCTTTATGACTATATCAATCAACTTGTATCGCCTAATAGTAAGCTTGATGGAGTCGATAAATTAACGATTTTTTTACAAAGCCCAGAAGCTGAAAACCTCTTCAATCAAGAAGCAAAAGTAATCCGACAGGTGTTAAATTGTGATGCTGCTATCTATGTGATCGACGTGCGAGAGCCAGTTCTACCTAAATATCACGATGAATTAGCTATCTTAACCAATAGCGATAAACCGATTCTTGCAGTACTTAACTTCATTTCTGCTGAGGAACAGAATGAAAAGGAATGGAAAAGATTGCTTTCAAGAATGGGTATTCATGCTATCATTGGGTTCAACGCTGTTTTTCCACCCTTAGACGGTGAAGAAAAATTGTACAATAGCTTGGCGTTATTGGTTGAACCAGCAAAAAAAATATTGGATAATTGGCTAGTTAATATTGCTGAAACTCGTGAATCACGTAATCGTACAGCTAACCAAATCATTGCAGAAGCATTAGTTGATGTGACTGCTTTTTATGAAATGGCAAAATCTGATGATAAGCAAGCTGTCGCTGACATGCAAAATAAAGTCAGGAAACGTGAACAGAAAGCAATTAATGATTTATTGAAGCTCTATCAATTCGATTCAACTCAAGAGAGTGAAGAGAATTTGCCTTTAATCAAAGGCCGTTATAATGCAGACTTGTTTAATCTTGATGCATTAAAAACGATGGGGGTTCACTTGACCAAAGGTTTTGTGTCGGGCGCTACAATCGGTGCTAGCATTGATTTAGCAACTGGTGGATTATCATTTGGTTCAGCTGCGTTAATAGGTGCAGCCGTTGGTAGTTTAATGCAAACTGCTAAGCATTATGGATCGAGAATGCGCTATCAGCTTTCTGGATTTAGTAAACTAAGTGTTGATGATGTGATCATTTGTTTTCTTTCTTTACGATTAGTTCAGCTTAAAGAGAGTTTAAATTTTCGCAGCCACGCGAACCTTAGCCCAATTAAGTTGTCTAAACTTGATGAGAATAAGTGGCAAAAAGGCGTTTTACCTAAAAGTTTAAAGGTAGCAAGACGTTATTCGCAGTGGTCTACGTTGAATAAAGGAACAAGAAGAAATGACAAGAAAAGACAATCGATTATTAACGAAGTTGCGCAGAAGCTGCGGTAGCGTTAAAAAGCGATTATTAGTAAGCTCACTAATTTTATCATTATTCGTATTATTTGGTTGTAGTAGCAGTCATAGCCAAGTATCAGTTAAATCTGATCCTGTGATGTTAGCCAAAATTGAACAGCACTACTCAAAATGGAAGAGAACACCTTACCGTTATGGTGGTACTACTTTAGCTGGTAGTGATTGTTCTGGTTTAGTTATGAACTTCTACAAAAATAGATTACAAAAGACCCTTCCAAGAAGTGCTGCTGAACAAGCTAAATTAGGTTATAAAGTTACCACGCCTAAAGCGGGTGATTTAGTCTTCTTCAAAACTGGACGTAGTCGTAGCGGATTACATGTTGGTATTTATTATGCAGATGGTAAATTCTTACATGCTTCAACTTCAAAAGGTGTTATCTATTCAAATCTGAATGAAGATTACTGGAAAAAACATTACTGGATGACACGTCGTGTGACTGGTCGTTAAAAAAGTTTAATAAATATAATAAAAAACTCTCTATATTTAGAGAGTTTTTTTTATTCCCAAAAATTGGATCTTCATTAATAAGATTAAACGGATTAATTTAACCAATTAATCCGTTTTTAGATTTAGCTGTCAGCTGGCGTTTCTATATCGGAATAGGTTGCTAGCATCTGCAAGAATTTAAATTTGGAATTAACCATTTTTGCAGATTGCTCATGCAAGGTATTAGCAATCACTGGCTCAAGTGTTTCTAAACGACGGAATCGCTGTTCTTTGAGTAACACATCAGATAATGATTCACTGTTTGGTGCTTTTGAGTCTAGCACTAGACCCGGTTTTCCTTCTTGCATACGACGAGGATCATAACGGTATAGTGGCCAAAAACCTGATTTTACTAAATCTTTCATTTGTTCATGAGATTTAGATAAATCATAACCATGTTCTTCACAAGGACTATAAGCAATAACGAGAGAAGGGCCGTTATAGGCTTCAGCTTCTTGTAATGCTTTTAGGGTTTGATTTAGTTGTGAGCCTAAGGCAACTTGAGCAACATAAACGTGGCCATACATCATCACACTCACACCTAGATCTTTACGGGCTTTATTTTTACCTAAATCAGCAAATTTTGATACAGCACCCATTGGTGTAGCCTTCGATTGTTGACCACCAGTATTTGAGTAGCATTGAGTATCAAGAACTAAGATATTTACGTTTTCAGTGAGACTCATTACATGGTCTAATCCACCAAACCCAATATCATATGCCCAACCATCACCACCAATTGCCCATACTGATTTATCAATTAAGTAGTCAGCATCTTGTATTAGCTCTTTAGCTTCCGATGAGGTTAAATGAGCTAATTGTTGACGCAGTAAATTGACTTGCGTACGTTTTTCATCAATTGAAAGATCCGGAGATTGTAAATTGATTACAATTTCTGGTGAAATTTCGCCAGCAACATGTTCCAACAAACGTAATGCTCGTTTTTTATGTTGGTTATAGGTAATTCGATAGCCAAGGGCGAATTCGGCATTATCTTCAAATAATGAATTTGCCCATGCTGGTCCTCGACCATTATGATCGGTGGTATATGGTGTTGACGGTAAGTTACCCCCATAAATTGATGAACAACCAGTGGCATTAGCAATAGCGAGATGATCACCATATAATTGCGTTAATAATTTGATGTAAGGTGTTTCACCACAACCCGCACATGCACCAGAATATTCAAATAATGGTGTTAATAGTTGCGATGTGCGTATATCTATACGTTCGAGGGTTTTTATTTCACGATCTGGTAGTGCAGTAAAGTACTCGTAATTAGTCCGCTGTGTTTCAAGATTATCAATGCGCGACTGCATATTGATAGCTTTGATATCAAAGTTATTACGGTCACGTGAAGGACAAACTTCAACACACAAATTACATCCAGTACAATCTTCAGGCGCAACTTGTAATACGTAGCGTTGACCTTTCATATCTCGCGCTTTCACTTCTAGTGAGCTTAACGATTCTGGTGCATTAACTATTTCACTAACCACTTTGGCTCGAATAGCCGCATGAGGACAAGCTACTACACAATGGTTACATTGGGTACAAAGTTCGGGTTTCCAAATTGGAATTTCTTCCGCAATGTTGCGTTTTTCCCATTTGGTGGTACCAACTGGCCATGTTCCATCGGGCGGGAACGCCGAAACGGGTAAAGTATCACCTAAGCCGGCTAACATTGTTGCAGTAACCATTTTAACAAAATCAGGCGCATTGCTTGGTACGACTGATGGGCGCAATGGGCTACTTTCATCAACACAACTTAATGGAATTTGTTCAAGTGATGCGATGGCTAAATCAAGCGCTTTCCAGTTATTTTCAACAATATCTTGCCCTTTACTGCTATAACTTTTGGCAATAACTTCTTTCAGTTGAGTGATACTGAAATCATTTTTAAATATTTCAGATAAATGGAAGAAAGCGGCTTGCATTACGGTGTTTATTCTTGCCCCTAAGTTACATTCTCGAGCAATTTTAGCCGCGTTGATAATATAAAAGTGTGCTCTTTTCTTAATTAATTGAACTTGAACTTCTTTGGGTAATCTATGCCAGACTTCATCCTTACTATAAGGCGTATTAAGCAAAAAGATTCCATCGTCTTTCAATCTTTCAACGATCTGATACTTGTCAATAAACTGATCTTGATGACAACCAATAAAATGAGCACTGGTGATTAAATAAGGTGAATCAATAGGCTCAAGGTTGACTCTAAGATGAGAGGTTGTTAAACCACCTGCCTTTTTCGAGTCATAAACAAAATAACCTTGAGCATAAAACGGTGAGTTATCACCAATAATTTTAATATTATTTTTTGTTGCAGATACGGTTCCATCACTTCCCAAACCATAAAATAATGCTTCAAGTGCCGATTTTTGTGGTATAGATTGTTCTGGTAATGGTAATGATAATCCAGTTATGTCATCGTAAATACCAACAGTAAATCGAGGTTTTGGCTTCTCAGTTGCTAATTCATTAAAAATAGCTAATACCGAGCGAGGATCGAACTCTTTCGAAGATAGACCATAACGACCACCAATAATTTGTGGTAAATAACTACGTTCACCGCGAGAAAAACTTTCAGCAAATGCTGTCATTACATCTAAATAAAGTGGTTCAGCTTGAGCGCCTGGTTCTTTGGTGCGATCCATCACCGCGATTTTTTTCACGGTTTTAGGAATAATATCAAGTAGATGTTTTGCTGAAAAAGGGCGGAATAATCTGACGATGGCTACACCAACTTTTTCATCGTTTTTGATTAGATGATCAACCACTTCTTTGGTGGTACTGACCCCCGACCCCATAATGACAATAATACGTTGCGCATCTTCTGCGCCATAATATTCGAAAGGTTTGTATTTTCTACCTGTCTCTTTTTCAAATGCCTGCATCGCATCAACAACATGGTTGTAAGCATTGTCATAATAGGGATTAATGGCTTCACGACATTGGAAGTAGGTATCAGGATTAGCTGATGTTCCGCGTATTACTGGGTTATCTGGCGTTAATGCTCGAGCACGAAAAGCTTCAATAGCTTGATTAGGTAGTAAGTTACGAATTTGTTCATCACTGATTGGGTAAATTTTATTGACCTCATGTGAGGTTCTAAATCCATCAAAAAAGTGGACAAATGGCACACGACTATTGAGTGTTGCTATTTGTGAAATTAACGCTAAATCTTGAGCTTCTTGCACTGAGCTAGAACAAAGCATGGCGAAACCAGTCTGCCTGATTGACATGACATCTGAATGGTCACCAAAAATAGATAATGCATGAGTTGCAACGGTACGAGCAGCAACGTGTAAAACAAATGGTGTTAATTCTCCCGCTATTTTGTATAGCGAAGGAATCATTAATAGTAAACCTTGTGATGAGGTAAATGATGTTGCTAGTGCGCCAGTCATTAATGCGCCATGCACGGTCGAGATTGCGCCAGCTTCGGATTGCATCTCAACTACTTTTGGGGTATCACCAAATACGTTGGGCTTATTAAATTCTGCCCATGTGCTGGCTTGCTCAGCCATTGATGAACTCGGTGTAATTGGATAAATAGCAATGACTTCGTTTGCACGATATGCGACAGATGACACCGCACTATTAGCATCTGATATGATCATTAAAAAACCTTGTATTTTATCGTTTTATGACATTACTTAGTTATTATATTTTTTGACTATTGTACCAGAAAGTAAGATAGCTTTTAGTTATTTTTGTGTTAAATTTTTCCATTATGACTATCTGTTTTTAATCATGACCAAGCGAATTATCATTGGTAAATCGAATTGCAAAAGTTGATGATTAAGCTAACTTAACAAGTTATTTAAGTTGAAGATTTTTTGAAGGTTTATCAATGAGTAGTATCAATAGCATTGATTAGATAAAAAGTTTATATTATCCAAATGGTTGGATAATATAAACGAATAGTATTATTTAATAATTACACGCTCAGTGGATGATGATGTTTTTATTTCACCTAGTAGCCAGGCTTTTTCACCATGCCCATTAAGCAAATTGATGGCTTGGTCAGCTAACTGTTTTGGTAAAGCGATGATTAAACCAACGCCACAGTTGAAAGTACGATACATTTCATGGCGACTGACATTACCAGCTTGTTGTAACCAATTGAAGATTGACGGCCATTGCCAGCTTGATTCATCAATAATCGCTTGAGTGTTATCCGGTAAAACACGAGGAATGTTCTCCCAAAAGCCACCACCAGTAATATGGGCAATTGCATGAACTTCGATTTTGGAAATCAAATCGAGAACAGATTTGACATAAATTTTGGTTGGAGCAAGTAGATGATCAGCTAATGGTTTTCCATCTAATTGTTCAGTAGCTGGATTTACACCACTCACTTCAATTATTTTTCGAACTAAAGAGTAGCCATTAGAGTGGGCGCCACTTGATGCAAGAGCAATTAAAGCGTCACCATCTTGTACTTTACTCCCATCAATCATTTCTGCTTTTTCAACTACGCCAACACAAAAGCCGGCTAAGTCATAATCATCACCGTGATACATTCCTGGCATTTCAGCTGTTTCACCACCAACTAAAGCGCAGCCTGCTTGTTTACAACCTTCAGCGATACCTGTAACGACTGTTGCTGCAACATCAACATTAAGTTTGCCTGTTGCATAGTAATCTAAGAAGAATAACGGCTCCGCACCTTGAACAATCAAATCATTAACGCACATTGCAACTAAATCAATACCAATTGATTCATGGCGGTTTAAATCCATTGCCAGACGTAATTTTGTGCCAACACCATCAGTACCTGATACTAAAATAGGTTGTTTATATTTTTGCGGAATTGCACATAATGCACCAAAACCACCTAGTCCCCCCATAACTTCAGGACGTTTGGTCTCTTTTACAACAGATTTAATGCGATTTACCAGTTCATTGCCTGCATCGATATCGACACCGGCATCTTTATAGCTAAGAGATTTGTTATTTGACACGGGAGCAGTCCTTACAGTAGAAAAATTGTATGATATTTTAGCAAGGATGAAATTTATTGGCGACTAATTATTGATAAAATAACTTATTAATTAAAGAGATTCATTGTTCTCAAACCAACTCTCTAAAATAATAATGGCAGAAGTTGCATCAACATGACCTTTTTCAAGCGCCCGATAACCACGTGAAGCAAAAATGTGTGATTTAGCCTCAACTGTGGATAATCGTTCATCTTGTAGATGTACTTGATAACCAAACATACCATGCAAACGGTTAGCAAATTTGCGAGCTCTAGCGGTTAAAGGTTGTTCTGTGCCATCCATATTTAGTGGTAGTCCAACCACTAAATAATCGGGTTTCCATTCATTAAGTACTTTTTCAATCGCTTGCCAATTAGGTATGCCATCACGAGCTTTAAATGAACAAAGTGGGTTAGCTGTTTTGGTGATGTCCTGACCAATAGCTGCACCAATACTTGCAGTACCAAAATCAAATGCAATAATAGTTGCCATTGTCTATGCATTACCCATTTGGTGAGAAATAGTACTGATATTAATGCCCAATGATTCAGCCGCTTTTTTCCAACGATCCTCAATAGCCACTTCAAAAATAATTTGTGGATCAGCTTCGGTAACTAACCAGTCATTTTTGGCTACTTCACTTTCAAGTTGTAATGATTGCCAACTTGAGTAACCCAGTGCTAGAAAGATATCTTTTGGTTGTTCTGGAGAGCCAATCGATTTCAATGCGTCAAGTGATGTGGTTATCATCACATCATCAGAAATCTGTATACTTGATGCAAACCCCTTATGAGGCGTGTGTAAAATAAAACCTTGCTCCTCGGCAAGTGGTCCACCACAAAATACTGGATGCTCAAGTTCAGCACAACTTTTTGAGGCAGTGATTTCAAGACGGGACAATACGGTTTCAACATTGAGATCTATAATAGGCTTATTCAAAATAATACCCATTGCACCATCACGATTATGTTCACAGATATACACCACAGAACGACTAAATACTGAATCATGTAGTGTTGGCATAGCAATAATAAAATGATTTTTTAAATTCATACGCTCACATTGTTGTTAAATTATAATGCACATTTACCAATTTTGACTTTATGTTCTACATTACAACGCATTAATACTTCTGGATGATTGGTTTCTTCGTTAATTGATTCACCAATAATTTCAAAATCCTGCGATAAGTAAAAGTTAATCGCATCACTATTTTGTTTATACACATGTACCAATAATTCATTGTGACGCTGTTTTGCTTTTTCAACTAGCGCAGCTCCGGTTCCTTGATGACGAAAACCTTCTTCAACAAAGAGTCCAGAAATATAATTCTCAGTTAAACCTATAAAACCTACTACGCCATTAAGATCTTGGACATAGATAGTTGACATTGGAATCAACATTTTAACTATATCGTAGTTCTGTTTAAAAAATTCAAGATCAATAAAGTTGTGAGCTTGTTCATTACCTTGTAGCCATATCTTCATAATGGCATCTAAATCTTTTGGTTGGTATTCTCTAATCATTTTTTTAACTCTTCTTATTTAATCTTGATTCAATCGCGTCCATTAAAAGCCCCGTGATAGATAAATCTGGATGGGCAGTTTCAATTTCTCGTACACAAGTTGGACTAGTGACGTTAATTTCAGTTAATTTATCCCCAATTACATCAAGTCCGACAAATAAAAGTCCTTTTTGTTTTAATGTTGGTCCAATACTGTTGGCAATTTTCCAATCACTATCACTTAAAGCTCTTACTTCACCATGTCCGCCAGCGGCTAAGTTTCCACGTGTTTCTCCTTTTTGAGGTATCCGCGCCAAACAATAAGGAACTGGAACACCATCGACAACTAAAATACGTTTATCACCATCTTTTATTGCTGGGATAAAATTTTGCGCCATACAGTAGCGAGTATTATGCTCGGTAAGTGTCTCAATTATCACAGACACATTGGGATCATCTTGTTTGATTCTAAAAATTGACGAACCGCCCATACCATCAAGTGGTTTTAAAATAATGTCATGAAATTGTTGGTGGAAAGCCTTAATTTGTGATGTTTGGCGAGTAACTAAAGTTTCCGGCGTAAAATCAGCAAACCAAGCAGTAAATAATTTTTCATTACAATCACGTAAGCTTTGTGGCTTATTAACCACTAATACGCCTTTATCTTCAGCGCGTTCTAAAATATAAGTCGCATAGATAAATTCGGTATCAAAAGGCGGATCTTTACGCATTAGTATCACATCGAGTTCACTTAATGCTATTGTTTGTTCGTCACCAAAATCAAACCAATGTTCACTATTGTTATGAACTGTTAGTATACGAGTGGTTGCACTTGCTTCACCATTACGTAAAAACAGATCATTCATCTCCATATAATAGAGTTGATAACCTCGCTTTTGTGCTTCAAGCAGCATAGCAAAGCTGGTATCTTTTTTTAATTTGATATGGCTGATGGGGTCCATAACAATACCAAGTTTAATCATGTTGACTCCTTACTGATTTTATCTGATTGCATTGAATTTGCTGTTGATGACTTGCACGCTTTTCTACCTATTTAATATTGCTTATAAGAAAACAAGGCCGAGCGTGGTTTTAGCAATAAAAATCAAGTTTTGAACTATCATACTCGTTACCGATTAATAAGCAAAGCAATCAATTGTTAACTCATTCATTTTGGGTGATTAACCTAAATCACCTAAACGAACTTGAAGGGCGGTTATGGCTGTTAGTGCAGCTGTTTCAGTTCGTAAAACTCGTGGACCGAGTAAAATATCTGTAAACTGATATTGATGCGTCATCTGAATTTCTTCGTTAGATAGCCCACCTTCTGGTCCAATTAATAAACTAATGTTTTTATCCTCAGACGACAGTTGATTTATGCCTTTTTCTGCTTTTGGATGTAAGTTGAGTTTTAAGCTATCAGTTAAACTTGCACACCAATTTTCTAATTTCATTACCGAGTTTACGGTAGGGATGATGTTACGCCCACATTGTTCACAGGCAGAAATAACAATTTTTTGCCATTGTTGAACCTTCTTTTCAAGCCTTTCTTGATCAAGCTTTACGCCACAGCGTTCAGAAAGTAGTGGGGTAATGGTACTCACGCCTAATTCAACTGATTTTTGAATAGTAAACTCCATTTTATCACCACGAGAAATAACTTGGCCTAAATGAATGTTTAAAGGTGATTCTCGATCATCAATAACAGTCGTTGCTGTTTTTACAACAACGTTTTTTTTGTTTACTTCATGGATCACTGCTGGCGTAATTTGGTTAGAGCCGTCAAACAACGTCACTGATTCGCCAGGCTTCATTCTTAATACACGGATCAGGTGATTAAAAGCATTATCGTCCAAGGTAATTAAGCTATTTTGGGTGATGGTGTAGGGTTGAAAAATTCGAGTCATATCATCTTTTATTCACTATTATTTGAAATAAATTATAGCGTAATTTAATAAGATTCGGTAATCTCTATTTTAAACAATATCAATGCTTGGAATTGAATATGACATTAACGATTAAAGATAGAGTATTAATTGAATCTCTAACAGTTTATACCACAATTGGTGTTTATGATTGGGAAAAAAACATCAAACAGAAGCTAGTCCTTGATTTAGAAATGGCTTGGGATAATAAGCCAGCAGGAAAAAGTGATAATGTAGAATTTTGTTTAGACTATTTCGTTGTTTCACAATCAATAACATCATTTATTGAAGCAAATAAATTTGAGCTTATTGAAACGGTAGCTGAACGTGTTGCACAGTTAGTTATTGAACAATTTTCAGTTCAATGGTTAAAAATCAAAGTTTCAAAACCAGATGCGATTGCTAATGCAGGCAATGTTGCTGTGATTATTGAACGTAGTATTAATTAACTCAACAAATTAATGAATAAAAAAAACGAAACGCTAGATAAAGCCCTTAATGAGCGAAGTGATAATTTACATCATAGAGCTTTTAAAAATAGTGAGCCTTTTTCAATTAAATTGACTGACGCGCTACGTTGGCGCCTTAAACGTAAAGTCTTACCACCCAAAGCGGGATATCAAGTATTTAACCAAACTTGGTGTAGCTCAATTGATTTAAATTTAGAAGGTGATAGAGTCTGGTGGATAGGGCATTCAACTACGTTAATAAGACTTAATAATAAATGGATATTAACCGATCCGGTTTTTTCCAACCGAGTCTCGCCGTTCCAATTTATTGGCCCCAAACGACGAACTAAACCCGCTATTACTATCGATAAATTACCAACGATTGATGTAGTTTTGATATCGCATAGCCATTATGACCATCTTGATTTTAATAGTATAAGGCAACTGGTAAAACGTTTTCCACAAATGACTATTTTAGTTCCCCTAGGGCTCAAAACCAAACTATTAAAATGGGGAGCGAAGCAAGTTATTGAGTTGGACTGGTGGCAATCTTCTAATATTGGTGGAATAACGTTTACTGCGACACCAGCAAAGCATTGGAGTAATCGTGGTGCTTTTGATGTCAACAAATCATTATGGTGTGGTTGGGTAATGCAGAATGATGACTCGCCGTTATCAAAAAATATCTACTTTATGGGGGATACCGGCTATTCAACCAGTTTAAAGAAAATAGGCGAAAGGTTTAAGCAAATCGATCTAGCCTTGATCCCCATCGGCGCATATGCACCGCGTTGGTTTATGCAATCACAGCACATCGACCCTCAACAAGCATTGCAACTGTATGATGAATTAAATTGCCAATCAGCGATCGCCATTCATTGGGGAGCTTTTGAATTAGCGGATGAATCGTTAGATGAACCACCTTTTTTATTAAATTCTTTGAAGAAAGGTCGTGCTTTTCACGTAATAAAAATAGGTGATAGCTTTGCTATCAATCAGTTTAATAATGCATTAGAATAATGAATAAATTATAGGATAACTAAATATTTGCGAGGGGATATGATGAAACCAGTAATTATCGCACTAACTTGCCTTACACTAAGTTTAAGTTTAACAGCTTGTGGTGGTAAAAATGATGAAGGCAAACAGTACCATTGGTCAAAAGCTCACGGTGTGCTTGAAGATTGCCGAGGGGTGATGAATAAATCAGAACAATGCCAAAAAAATTCAAACAATCAACAGTACTTATTCCAAATAGATAGGTATTAATATGAGCGCTTGGCTTGTTTATGCTTTGCTATCGGCAATTACCGCTGCCTGTGTTGCAATTTTAGGTAAAATTGGTTTACAACACCTTGATGCCAATACTGCAACAGCAATACGGGCTATTGTTATGGCGATTTTTTTAGTTGGCGTGGTTGCCGTGCAAGGAAAGCTAAATCTAATTAACACGTTCTTTAACGATAAGAAAGCATTACTTATTATCGCATTGAGTGGAGTCGCTGGGGCATTATCTTGGTTATTCTACTTCATGGCAATTAAAGAAGGTAAAGTCTCGCAAGTTGCCCCGATTGATAAACTTAGCGTTGTTTTTGCCGTAATTTTTGCTGTTATTATCTTTGGCGAAAAAATTTCATTTCTTTCAGCCATTGGTGTTGCCATGATTGCTGCAGGTGCTGTTTTAGTTGCGCTATTTTAATAAATTATTAAACAGCTCAACTGTCACATATTCACCTTTAGCAACATTGCCTCTTTCTTGCTCAAGGATGATAAAGCAGTTGGCATGATTAAACGACTGAGTTAGATGTGAGCCTTGTTGACCAGTTGAAGCAACTTCTAATTCACCTTCAGAATTAACTTGCAACACACCGCGTTGAAAATCTAATCGGCCAACACTTTTTTTAAGATTCGTTGCTGCTTTAACTTTAAATGACAGATTGTTAGAGGTTAAATGCTCTCCTGACAGTGCTAAAATCAAAGGCTGAACTAACTGATAGAAAGTGACCAATGTCGAAACTGGATTGCCGGGTAATCCACAAAACAACGCATCACCTATCTTTCCAAAAGCAAACGGCTTACCGGGTTTTATAGCAATTTTCCAGAAATTAATTTTACCCAGTGTTTCTAAAGCTGTTTTTGTATAATCTGCATCACCAACAGAAACTCCTCCGCTTGTAATCACTAAATCAGCAAGTTTAGACGCTGTTTCAAGTGATTGCTTAATTCGGTTCGGATCATCGGCAATAATACCTAAATCGATAATTTGGCAATTTAATTTAGATAATAATAATTTTAGCGTAAATCGATTACTATCATAAATTGCACTTTTGTTTGTTAGTGGATCACCAATATCGGTTAATTCATTTCCGGTTGAAAAGATAGCGACTTTTATTTTTTTATAGACGACTAATTCAGTTATACCAAGCGTGGCTAAACTTGATAGTGTTGGAATGGTTAAACGTGTACCTTTAGTCACCACCACCGAATCTTGTTTAACATCTTCGCCGATACAACGAATATTGCTACCTAATTTAATATCACCTAAAAAATTAATACCTGACTCTGTTTGCTCTGTCTCTTCTTGCATCACCACAGCATCAGCTTGTTCAGGAACAGGCGCGCCAGTCATAATGCGTAAGCAACTCCCTAATGGCCAATTCAGATTAGAGATATCATCTCCAGCAAAAATAGTACCGGCTAAAGGTAATAATTTCGATTGATTGATATCAGCTAACCTTACCGCATAACCATCCATAGCCGAATTGTTAAAACTTGGTACATTAATTGGAGAAATAACCGGTTCAGCAGTAACACAATCTAAGGTGTCAAATAATGCAACTTTTTCACTTGAAAGTTGATTGTATAATGATGATGCTTCAAGTATATTTTTTTTAGCTTGCTCAAAGGTTAATAACATAAATGAAGCTCCTTATAATTGATTATCCATTCAGGGCAGAGTGATATTGGCGAGTTATTAATTTTACAAAATTGAAATAAATAGGGTGCGGTATTAAACTGCACCCATTAAACGTTGATTATACATTGAATAAGAAATTCATAATATCGCCATCTTGTACGACATAATCTTTGCCTTCTGAACGCATTTTTCCTGCTTCTTTTGCACCTTGTTCACCACCATATTTGATAAAATCATCAAAGGCAATGGTTTGTGCACGGATAAATCCTTTTTCAAAATCGGTGTGAATTTTACCCGCTGCTTGAGGTGCAGTATCACCAACAGAAATAGTCCAAGCACGAACTTCTTTAACGCCAGCAGTAAAATAAGTTTGTAAGTTAAGTAAACTATAACCCGCGCGGATAACTCTATTTAGACCCGGTTCGGTTAAACCAAGATCTTGCATAAATTCATCACGATCAGCATCATCAAGCTCAGCAAGTTCTGCCTCAATAGCTGCACAAACTGGTACTACGACTGCTTTTTCTTGTTCAGCGATGGCTTTCACTTTATCTAAAAACGGATTGTTTTCAAAACCATCTTCATTGACATTCGCGATGTACATAGTTGGTTTTAACGTTAAGAAACTAAGATATTTAATCGCATCTAGTTCTTCTTTACTTAAATCTAAAAGTAATAATTTTTTACCTTGTTCAAGGTGAGGAAGGCACTTTTCAAGAATCTCAAGTTCATATTTAGCGTCTTTATCACCACCTTTAGCTCGTTTTTGTAAACGGGTAATAGCGCGTTCACAGGCTTCAAGATCGGCTAACGCAAGTTCTGTGTTAATAATTTCGATATCTTCAGCTGGATCGATTTTACCTGCAACATGAACAATGTTTTCGTTTTCAAAACAACGAACAACATGGCCAATTGCTTCGGTTTCACGAATATTAGCTAAGAATTGGTTACCAAGTCCTTCCCCTTTAGATGCACCTTTTACTAAACCTGCGATATCAACAAATTCCATGGTCGTTGGTAATGTTCGTTGCGGCTTAACAATTTCCGCTAATTGATCTAAACGTGGATCGGGCATTGGCACTACGCCTGTATTAGGTTCGATAGTACAAAACGGAAAGTTAGCCGCTTCAATCCCAGCTTTAGTTAGTGCATTAAAAAGCGTTGACTTGCCCACATTTGGTAGACCGACAATTCCACATTTAAATCCCATATTGTTTATTACCTTGTGTTATAAAAATCTTAAACGTTGATTATATACTAAATTGCACTAATTGTGCTAATGCTGATGATATAATATCATCGAAATCAACACTTAAAACGATACTCTGCTTAATCTCAACAAAGTTTTATTAACAATATAATTGTTAGCTAATTTTGAAAGGTTAATCCGAGTTGATATAATTGATTTTTTTTCAGCCCATAAATTTCAGCAGTTATCGCTGCGGCTTTTTTTAAAGGTAGCTCATTTAATAACAGTTTTAGTGTATTAATTGCTTTTGCATCAATCACATCATCCGTTTTACTCACACCTTCGGCAATTAAAACGAATTCGCCTTTTTGTCGGTTACTATCTTCTTCTAACCATTCAATCAGATCTTTTATGGAAAAATGGACGATGGTTTCCCAAGTTTTGGTCAGTTCTTTAGCTAACACAATCTGTCTATCGCTTCCCCAAATGGTTTGCATATCATGCAAGGTATCTAAAAGTCGATGCGTTGATTCGTAAAAAATCATAGTTCGTGGTTCATCAATTAACGTAGTAAGATAATCTTGTCGTGCTTTTGTTTTAGCCGGTAAAAATCCCTCATAACTAAATCTATCCGAAGGTAATCCAGCCACTGAGAGTGCCGCAATGGCTGCACATGCACCAGGGATGGGTACTACATTAATATTATTTTCACGGCAAGCTTTCACTAAATGATAACCGGGGTCATTGATTAGTGGTGTGCCTGCGTCAGATATTAACGCTATTGATAATCCCGATTTTAGTTTTTCAATTAATAGTTGTGATTTATCTTGCTCATTATGATCATGTAAGGCGAACAATTTGGCTTTAATCCCCAAATGTTGCAAAAGCAGTCCACTATGACGGGTATCTTCAGCCGCAATTAAGTCAACTTGCTTAAGTGTATTAATCGCGCGATGGGTAATATCATCTAAATTACCAATAGGTGTTGCTACAATATATAAAGTCATTATTTTGGGATCACTGTAAATTTTTAAGTCTTAAATATACTATATCAAATTTAATGTACATACTCCTAGTGCCGAAAAAAGTCTTAATCAATAAAACATAGACGGATAATAGGGCATTTATTAAACCAAATTTTAGCAATCATTTTATACTGGTGACAGATTTCATCTAAAAATCGCCTAAATAACTTACAATAAGCAACATAAACTGTAAAATTTGCCGAATTTACAGTTTTTAAGCAATAAAAATGCTATTTTAGCTGTGATTTTATTGATTTAGCTTGCTGGTAATTAATATAATAGCTTTTTGTTATAAAAACGATAAAATGTTCGTATTAAAACTATATATATAAATGAAAGGTGTTATTGTGAAAAAAATTCTCACATTAAGTTGTTTAAGTTTGATGATTTCTGCTTGTACGCAGACAAATCCAGCTGATATCGAAGATATATCTGATTCTTCGAGATCTTCTACCTCCTCGGTTTACACAAAACCGCCTGAAATTATTTCCAAAGGTAATCGAGCGCCATCATCTACATCAACTTATACACCATCGGCGCCAGCATCTCGTAATTCGACTAGCGGTTCAACTAGTCAAGGTGTTGTGACATCAAATGAACGTATTGTCTATAATCGTGATTATAATGATATTCCAAAAGGTGGCTATCAAGGTGATACTTACACCGTCAAACGAGGCGATACACTGTTTTATATCGCTTGGGTAACCGGTAATGATTATCGAGCATTAGCTGCTAAAAATAATATCAAAGAACCTTTTGCTGTAAGTGTAGGTCAAGTACTTGATGTTAGCGGTGGCACAACGATCGTTGAAACTAAAAAAACCACATCAACGAATACTCCTTCTCAGACTAGTTCAACAAAACCAGTTGTAACAACAGTAACTACTACAACAACTACTACATCTGGTACTAATAAACCAACCAATACAGTTGAAACTACTGAAACTGTAACTGAACCGGCTTCAACCACATCGCCATCTAGCTCAACATCGAATGTTGCCAATATTACATGGCAATGGCCGGCACAAGGTAAGATCATTGAAAAATTTTCTAATGCAACTAAAGGTATAGATATTGCTGGTTCATTAGGCGCTAAAGTCGTTGCAGCAGCGGATGGTCGAGTGGTTTATTCTGGTAATGCATTACCAGGTTATGGTAACTTAATCATTGTAAAACACAATGATGACTATTTAACGGCGTATGCGCATAACCAAACTATTTTGGTTAAAGAACAACAAAATGTTCGAGCAGGTGAACAAATTGCGACAATGGGCGCAACGGGAACTTCATCAGTACGACTACACTTTGAAATTCGTTATAAAGCGCAATCAGTCGATCCATTAAAATACTTATCTAAATAATAAGTGTTTAAAACGATTAAAACGTTAAAAATGCACTTAATCAAACGTGCATTTTTAACGAAAGTCCAATTCATTTAACCATTTTATTTTACGTAACTAAGGAGTTATATTCATGGCAGTAAAAAAATTAGTTCTTATTCGTCACGGAGAAAGCGTTTGGAATCAAGAAAACCGTTTTTGTGGTTGGACTGATGTTGATTTATCTGACAAAGGTAACAAAGAAGCTGCTGAAGCAGGTAAATTACTAAAACAAGAAGGCTTTACATTTGACTATGCATATACTTCAGTTTTAAAACGTGCTATTCATACATTATGGCACATCCTTGATGAAGTTAATCAAGCATGGTTACCGGTTGAAAAGAACTGGAAATTAAACGAACGTCATTATGGTGCGTTACAAGGTTTAAATAAAGCAGAAACTGCTGCTAAATATGGTGATGATCAAGTTAAATTATGGCGTCGTGGTTTTGCTATCACTCCTCCTGCACTTGAAAAATCAGATGAGCGCTTCCCTGGTCACGATTCACGATACAGCAAATTACCAGAATCAGAATTACCATTAACTGAAAGCTTGGCATTAACAATTAAACGTGTACTTCCTTACTGGGAATCAACTATTGCACCACGTGTTGCAAAAGGTGAACGTGTTATTATTGCAGCTCACGGTAACTCTCTTCGTGCTCTAGTTAAGCATTTAGACAATATCAGTGATGATGACATTATCGATGTTAACATTCCAACTGGCGTACCATTAGTTTATGAATTTGATGACAATATGAAAGTTGTTAAACATTACTACTTAGGTAATGCTGATGAAATCGCAGCTAAACAAGCAGCGGTAGCAAACCAAGGTAAAGCCAAATAATTTATTCATCAAAAAGGTAAGTCGAGAGACTTACCTTTTACTTTTAGTGTTACTTATAATTACTATCTAACTTTTTGAGACGCAAATTTTGTCTAAAATTTACTATATTTATGGCGTAATGAACGCCGGAAAATCCACAGAATTACTACAAATAGATCATAACTATTTAAGTAATAATATGCAGACATTATTACTTAAATCATCGGTCGATACTCGCGACTCCGCAGTTGAGATTGTATCTCGACTTGGATTACGTAAAAAAGCATTACAACTTGATGATAATACTGTTGATGGTATTATTGAACAGATCAAACAAAATAACTATGCGTGTATTTTGATTGATGAAAGTCAATTTTTATCTTCCAATACCATATGGAAGTTGTCAGACGTATGTGATGAGTTTGGCGTTCCGATGATGTTTTTTGGATTAAAGACCGATTATATGGGACATTTGTTTGAAGGTTCGAAAACATTATTAGAAATTGCTGATAATTATAGAGAACTTAAAACCGTATGCTGGTGCGGTAAAAAAGCGACAATGATTCTGTTAGAAGGTGAAAACGGACAAATCGTTAAATTTGGTAATTCAATTCATCTTGGTGATAGTGAATACCATTCAGTTTGTCGAAAACACTGGAAAGCAGGGCAGGTTAGACCCAATTAACGCATATCCTTGCTCATGATGGATATATATTTTAATTATAATTATAAGGAATTAATCTCATGAAAATTAGAAATCTTACGTTAGCTGTCGCGCTTGGAGTAATCTCCTATTCTGCCAATGCTACACATTATATTATTACTGACACCGACATTCAAGTTAGAAAAGGTGGCTGGTATCTAACAAATGTCGAACATGCAAAGGGTGCACCAACTTTTAGTATGCAAAATAGTGTACTTAAAGGTGGGCTTCAAGAAGATGTTGAAGTCTTAACTCTTATAAGTGATGGACTGACTATTAAATTAAGCCCAACTCGTGGTCTAGGTATCCTTTCAGTTGAAGGTGATGGAGTGCGCTTAGGTTGGGATTCACCGGTTGAAGAAGTCGTCCATCCAAATAATATCAACTTAGAAAGCCGTGGTGGTAATGGTTGGTTAGATGGTTTTAATGAAATGATGGTTCGTTGTGGCTTTGAATGGACAGGTCATGCGGTACAAGCTGATGGAATGATGTACACCCTTCATGGGCGCGCGCAAAATACACCTGTTTCAAAACTGTTTGTTGATATTGAAGACGAAGCACCATACACCATTACCGTTAGTGGTCTTATCAAAGAAAAAGCTTTCAAAAAGAGCAATTTAGAAACTTGGGTTAGAATTTCTCATGTACCAGGAACTAAAGAATTTACTGTTCACGATACTGTGACTAACCAAGGTGATTACCCGCGTGATTATCAAATTATCTATCACAGCAATTTTGGTACACCAATCCTTGAAGAAGGGGCAAAATTTGTTGCACCTGTTAAAGAAGTTTCACCATTCAATGATTATGCGGCTACCGGCCTTAAAAATTGGCAAACCTATTTAGGACCAACAAAAAACTTTGACGAAATGGTTTATAACATCTTCCCTTATGCGGATTCAAAAAATCAAACTCAAGTGATGTTGGCTAACAAAGCAGGTGATAAAGGGGTTGGTATTTCATTTAATACTAAACAGTTACCAGTGCTTACATTATGGAAAAACACCGATACGCTTAAACAAGGTTACGTGACCGGTATTGAGCCAGGTACAAGCTTTGCCTATCCAGTTACTATTGAACGTGAACAAAAACGTGTTCCTCAATTAGAACCAGGTAAAAGCGCTGACTTTAAGCTAACATATAGCTTATTATCAAATAAAGAAGCTGTAAAAACTTATGGTGACAAAATTAAAACCATCCAAGGTAAACAAACTACAAAAGTAGTTGAACAACCAATGGCTAAAGAATAAGTTATATCAAATTCCACCGCTAACAAAAAGGTTAGCGGTGACTTTCACTCCGCGATTAAACAAATTCCCATACCTTAACGCACTAATCTAAGTTAAAATAAATTCAGAAATTTAACTGTAGGAATCAATATGAGAAGAATGATAGTTGGTATAAGTGGCGCAACAGGCATTGCTTATGGTATAAAAGCTTTAGAACTCCTAAAACCAATGGACATTCAAACCCATCTTGTCATATCAAAAGCGGCTAAAATAACTGGGAATTACGAACATTCTAAATCCCAGTTAGCACAATTAGAATCTTTAGCCGATATGGTCTATTCGGTTGACAATATTGGCGCTGCCATTGCTAGTGGGTCATATAAAACAATGGGCATGTTAGTTGCACCTTGCTCGATGCGAACACTAGCAGCAATAGCTCATGGTCTATCTGATAATTTATTAACACGCGCTGCTGATGTCGTTTTAAAAGAGCGTCGTCGCTTAGTGTTAATGACACGAGAAGCCCCATTACATCTAGGACATATTAAAAATATGGAAGCGGTGACATTAATGGGGGGAATTATTTTTCCACCTGTTCCTGCGTTATATCAACATATTGAAAGTGTCGATGATATTATCACTCATAGTGTTGCCAGAGCGCTTGATCTGTTCGATATTGATGTACCTAGTTTACCGCGCTGGGGTGAGGATATGAGTCTTAATCAAAAATCTGAATAAAATAATGAAATCATCTGACCATAAAATCGTGCAATTTATTAAACAGCAACATGTGTTAAGTTTGAGCCTAATATTAGCAGAAAACCAACCATGGTCATGCAACGCATTTTATGTATTTGATGAAGTTAATTGGTGCTTATATTTCTTATCAGAATTGAAAACCCAACACGCACAAGCGATGCTAAAAAATCCTAATGTTGCTGGCACGATTAGCATTAGTCCAAAATCGGTTGCTAAAATACAAGGGATACAATTTACAGGCAATGCTCAATTGCTTGCTGAAAATCAAGCAAGTCATGCTTATAAACTTTATTATCATGCCTTTCCTTTTGCCAGAGTGATGAAAGCACCGATTTGGTCTATTCAATTGCAACAAATCAAGATGACAAATAACCTAATGGGTTTTGCGCATAAAACCCATTGGCAACGTAATGGATAGCTTTAAAAGCAGACTTAGCTTTCGAAAATAAACATCATCCAGCGAATGATATTAACATCGAATTATTAGGGTTTTGGGGGGATTCCTTCTTCGAATTCAGGATAACCATCACAAATAATATCCCAATTCGCTTTTGAACCAGTATAAATATGAATACGTTTTTCCGCATTAATTGGTTCATTAATTAGGCCAATACGTAATCGATAACTATTATTATCATTATCACGACTAGAAAAAAGGTGTGAACCACATTGACCACAAAAATGGCGATTAACGCCTGAGCATGAAAAAATTTTTATCTTTTCTTCGCCCTTAATAAAAGTTAAATCTTCCTTGTTAATGGCTGTTGCAGCATTAAAAGCCGAACCAGTTTGTTTGCGACAACGCGAGCAATGACAATACACAATTGTTTTAATCTCATTATTTAGTTGATAGACAACCTCGCCACATAAACAACTTCCTGTCATCATAATTTATTTACCTTTTTTATTTATCATTTGTTAACACATTATAAAAACAGATAAAAATAAGTTACAAGTAATTTAAAAAATAGATAAAAAAAGTTGAGGAGCGGGGTTTTTGAGGAAAAAAACACCAATAATTAGTGCCTATAATCGAATATCTTTTTATATAAGAGAAAAACGGTCAGCATTTTTCAATAAAATAGCGCATTATGCGATTATCGGTCGTTAGTTCGGGATGGAATGAGCAGACTAAAATATTATTCTGCTCTGCCATTACGCAATGATTATCAATAAAAGCAAGTTGTGTGACTTGCTTGCCCGCCTTAGCAATATAGGGCGCTCGGATAAAAACGGCTGGAACTTGCTGGCCAATAGGTGCAATATCTAACATCGTCTCAAAGCTAGCAATTTGCCGACCAAATCCATTACGTTCAACCACAATATCCATCAAACCCAGTTGTTCAACTTCGCTATGGCTTGTTTCATTACCGCAAAGCACCAAACCCGCGCAGGTACCAAAAATCCCTTTACCTTGCTTGGCAAACTCTTGGATTGATTCAAATAAGCCATTTTGCCGAATTAAACGACTTATTGCAGTTGATTCACCACCCGGAATAATTAAACCATCAACTTGACGCAATTCCTCGGGCTTTTTTACTGCAATTGGGATGACTAAATCAATAGTTGCAAGCATATTTAAATGTTCAGTCACTGCGCCTTGTAAATTAAGCACACCAATGGTTTTATTTGCTTTTGAGCTCATTACCAACCTCGCTCCTGCATTCTTTCAGATTCGCTTAATTTACTAATTTCGATACCTTTCATCGCTCCACCTAATCCTTTTGAAAGTTCAGCTAATCTTGGATAATCGTCAAAATATGTTGTTGCTTGAACGATTGCTTTAGCGAATTTTTCCGGATTTTGCGATTTAAAAATACCTGAACCAACAAACACACCATCGGCACCAAGTTGCATCATCAATGCAGCATCAGCAGGCGTAGCAATGCCACCAGCAGCAAAATTAACAACAGGTAGTTTACCCAGTTGTTTGATTTGTAATATCAACTCATAAGGTGCACCAATCTCTTTAGCAAATGTCATCAACTCATCTTTTGATTTACCAACAACTAAACGAATTTGTTCATTTACTCGGCGCATATGCCTTACTGCTTCTACAATATTACCTGTTCCAGGTTCACCTTTGGTGCGTAGCATCGAAGCACCTTCACCAATTCGACGCAGTGCTTCGCCTAAGTCACGACAACCACAAACAAAAGGTATGGTAAATTCATCTTTCAATAAATGATATTGTTCATCCGCTGGTGTCAGCACTTCGCTTTCATCAATATAATCTACGCCCATGGACTCCAAAATGCGTGCCTCAACGATATGACCGATTCGCGCTTTTGCCATAACAGGTATGGTGACTGCTTTCATCACTTCTTCAACGATTGTTGGCTCAGCCATTCGTGCTACGCCTCCAGCAGCGCGTATATCAGAGGGAACACGTTCTAAAGCCATTACAGCCACTGCACCTGCTTGCTCAGCAATTTTTGCTTGTTCGGCATTAACTACATCCATAATCACACCGCCTTTTTGCATCTGCGCCATGCCACGTTTTACTGTTTGTGTACCTGTTTTCATGATTACTCCTAATTAAATAAAGTATTATTCAAAATAAAATTGCTACAATAAACAGCCAATTGGACTATAATTAACCCATCCAATTATGCATAAATCAAAAAACTGATAGACGATGTGGAATAACCAAAAATTAGCGGCTTTTGACGGAGCACTATTTAAAAAAGTGATCCAGTTGATTGAAAACTACATTGAACAAGGGGTATTAATAGCGGGTGAGAGATTACCATCAGAGCGAGAGTTAGCTAAAAATCTGCACGTTAATCGCTCAACTATTGTCCATTCGCTTGATATCTTAACTGAACGTAATGTATTGGTTCGTAAGCAAGGTAGTGGAACCTTTATTAATGATCAAAAATGGGGGCTTCAAGCTTACTCCACCATTAACTGGCGACTGCCAGCCCATTTCTATCAAAATCGCAAAAGCGTATATCAACAAAAAGTATTTCAGACTCGTCAGCAAATGGCGAACATCTGTGATTTGGCTAATGGCGATTTACCAACTCATATGATGCCCAAATTAATGTTACCCAATATTACGTCTCATGAAATGGTTGCTTATGAAAAGCAAAGCGACACATTGCAATTGGGTCTACCTACACTCAAAGTGCAGATCGCCAATTATATGTTGAACCAATTTGGCATGATGGTTGATACCGATCAAATTTTAATAACCTCAGGAACGCAGCAATCCCTCTTTTTAATTACTCAAGGATTATTAAAACCTGGCGATGCAATAGGCATTGAATCACCTTCATATTTCTATTCATTACCACTATTTCAAGCAGCAGGCTTGCGGTTATATGGTATTGAGTGTGATGCTGAAGGGATAACCTTAGAGAGTTTACAAAAAGTCAGTTTAGAACGGCAAATTAAATGGTTATTTCTAAATCCAATATTTCAAAATCCAACGGGATGTGTGATGAGTAATCATCGAAAAAAACAGATATTGGCATTTTGTCGAAAGCAGTGTATTGGTATTGTTGAGGATGATGCTTATAGTGGGTTAACTTTTGATCAAAAGAGTCATATCGACCCGATAAAAAAATATGATACCAGTAATCAAGTTATCTATTTAGGATCATTATCCAAATATATTGGTCGCAACATACGTATTGGTTGGATGATTGCACCGAAAGAAATTATCGAAAAACTAGCCAATATAAGGCATCACATTGACTCAGGATTAAGTATATTACCGCAACTTTTAGCTGAAGAATATTTGACTCATCACTACCAATCCCATCAAGAATGGTTACGCCAGCAATTAAAACAGAAGGCTAACCAACTAATAGATTGGCTGGATGACTATTTTAAAGGTGACATCAATTACCAGATACCCACAGGCGGTTTTCATCTATATGCCCATTTGCCCGTTAGCAGTCAGGCGCAGGAGTTGGCTATTTTAAATCAATTACTAGCAAAGCATATAATAGTGTCACAAGGCACCGACTTTGGGGATCGAGTTGGCGCTATACGTTTAAGTTATGGTCATTTTGCAAAAGATTTGATGAGATAAAGCGAACTAAGTTTTTATTGATTGTTCTAACAGGTATTTGGCGTTAATAAATAGATCATAACTGCCTAGACAAACAAGGCAGGGTTAATCGGTAAACTTCAAATCTCATTATTGGATTGAATCTCAGCTAAATAATCACAAAACTATCAAAAAATCGCGGTTTTTATGCCTTATTAGCTACATTATATGATATAACAATTTTCGTTTGATATAAGGCATTCGTAGCAATAACATTTATTATTAAAAACCATATCCGATTACTTAAAATAGATTCACATAAAAAATCTTATCATTTTATTTACAAAATATTATCTGAAACTACGGTACACCAATATTTAACTCACTTGCTATATATGTTAGATTATTTGCTCCTTTCATATATAAGCAGGTAGGCTGATTTTGAATCTTTCTCCAAAAGCTTTTCACTATTTGGGTGTTATCGCAACACTTGCATCATTAGGAATGTACGTATCGTATATCCCACAAATTATCGACAATCTTCATGGGTTTAAAGCTAATCCAACTCAACCTTTAGCGGCAGCAATTAACTGCTCATTATGGGTCTGTTATGGCTTATTACGACAAAAAAAGGATTGGCCAATTGCAATAGCTAATTTTCCAGGGGTATTATTTGGTTTAACCGCGTTTATTACTGCTTTATAAATTCTTGTTTTAACTCCCTTATATTTTCTTTATACAGCATAATATATGCTGTATTTTTTTATAATCACAATTCTTGTGAAATAGGCTAGATAATTGTTACTCAAAAATTGAGAAATCAGAGAAGATTAAAAATTAATCTTGCATATAACTTATTAATTATTATATTGTTATTGAGTTATCAACAGGTTTGTTAAATACTTATCAAATAATAAAGTGAATAATTTAATCGATTAATCTAATTTATCGATTTACTATTGTTATCTAATAGTGATTAGACTATAGTAAAAGTCAGCCTATTTTTTAGGCTGGATTCATCTTCAAAATCTATCAGAATGTTATTTATACAAAGATTAACTAAATTTGATGATTAACAAATGAGTTTTATAAAATAAGGAAATCACCATGGCTGATATTAATCTTTCCGATGATTTGATAAAAGATTTTATCTACTCAATGTACCGTAAAGAGGTATTATTAAATTTAAAAGGTGTGGTTTTGACTGAAGAAGATCGCAAACAACTCCACGCAAAAAGAGACTTTGTAAATCAATTATCTGAAGCCGAATTATCCGATATTCGCTCATGGGTTCTAGATAAATTAAAATTACTTGAAAACCAACACCAAGAGCAGAATTAACTAAAAAATCTATACTAAGCTAGCTTTTTCAAATCTATTGATAAAATTTATTTGCAGCGTTATTCAAAACGATATGGACAGTTTAAACAATCGTTTTATAATGCATCAGTTACTTGATAATCTTAAGGAAAGATCATGAAAAAGTTAGCAGTAGTGTTATTATTAGGTCTCCCAGTTATTGCATCTGCGTCCAATTGTGACGAAATTAGTGCAAATATCGCCGAAAAAATTAAAAATAACGGTGTTAATGAAAATAGCTTCCTATTAAAACTTGTTCCTCAAGATGAACAAAATATTGAAGGTAAAATCGTTGGATCATGTGATCGAGGTAAACAAAGCATTGTTTATATTCGTACACCATCATCAAAATCAGTTAAAGATGAGCCTGAAACACCTGTTGAAATCACACCACAACCCGTCGAGTGCTACAGCCCTAGTAACGCTCCAGTTCAAACGCCAGCTTCGGCACCAGTAGAAAAAGTTCAAACTCCAGAGCCGACTTCTACAGAATCTCAGGAAACTGAACAAAAAGCAGAATAAACGGAAATTTAAGTAACCATTTTATAAATTTTATAATTTGTTTAACCGGGGTGCTATAGGCTGAGATTATACCCGTTGAACCTGATTCGGTTAATACCGACGAAGGGAGTTTAAAACACGTCTATTATAGAAATCTGTTTAACTCCTTATAGCGAATTTGTCAAAAAGGAGTCATTATGCCATCATTTAACTCACTGATTGAATCAAGCGAGTGGAAACACTATATTCAACATGATTTTGTTCAACAATTAGGAAAAGGCACATTAGACTTAACCTGTTTTCAATACTACCTGAAACAAGATTATCTTTTTTTAATCAACTTTTCCCGAGCTTGGGGACTTGCAGTATATAAAAGTCACGACATTGCTCAAATTCGTCAATCATTAGAGAGTTTAAAAATCATTGTTGAAGTTGAACTCGATCTGCATATTGAATATTGCAAAAAATGGCAGATATCTGAATATGAACTAAGCACATTAAAGGAAGCCAAAGCCAATAGCGATTATACACGTTATGTGCTTGATATAGGATTACACGGCGATATATTAGATATACACATAGCGATGGCGCCCTGTTTAATTGGGTATGGCATGATTGCCAATTGGATTCAAGGTTGGGACGAAAACAACCCATATCGCTCTTGGATTGAGATGTATGCTAGTAAGGAGTTTCAACAAGCAGTACAAAAAGAAATTGCTTGGATAGAAGGACAATTACTTAATATCAGTGAAAACCGATTTAAACAATTAAGCCAAATATTTAAGCAAGCGACTCAATTGGAAATAAATTTTTGGCAAATGGCATTGGATAAAAGTGACTAGTAAATAGCATGTTTTACCATTTTAGATAAAACATGCTGAGCATGAATTATAAAAGTTGTTGATAGTTTTGCTTGGTTACATCATCCCAAACACTTGCTTGGACTTGCCCAATATGATGTTGTTGTAAAAGCAACATAGTTAGTCGAGATTGTCCAATCCCGCCACCAATTGTCTGTAAAAAATCACCATTAGCTAATGCCTTATGCCAAGCATATTGGAGACGATCTTCATTATTGGTTAATTTTAATTGACGCTTTAACGTCTCAGGATCGACGCGAATACCCATTGACGAAATTTCAAAACCACTATTTAAAACTGGATTCCAAACTAAAATATCACCATTTAATCCTTTAGACCCCATCTCATTATCGCTACTCCAATCATCATAATCAGGGGCGCGCACATCGTGTTTTTCTTTATTTGACAAATCACCGCCAATACCGATTAAAAATACTGCGCCTAACTCCTTAGTAATCGCGTTTTCGCGCTCTTTTGGTGACAAATTAGGATAACGTTTTAATAACTGCTCACTATCCATAAAAGTGATCGACTCTGGTAAAAAACAAGAAAGATGATATTTTTCTGAAACCACTTTTTCTGTAGCCTTAATAGCACTATAAATCTTCTCTACCGTCTGTTTTAAATAAGCTAGATTCCGATCTTCAGGACGAATCACTTTTTCCCAATCCCATTGATCGACATAAACAGAGTGAATAGGGGAGAGCTTATCTTCATCAGGGCGAAGTGCTTTCATATTGGTATAAATACCTTCACCAACTGGAAAATTATGTTGGCTCAAGATTTTACGTTTCCATTTAGCGAGTGAATGAACCACTTCAAATTGTGCATCAGGAATACTCTTAATATTAACCTGAACCGCCTTCTCAGTCCCAGATAAATTATCCTGAACACCATCACCAATTTGACTCAAAAGTGGGGCTTGAACTTCAATTAGTGATAAATTATTAGCTAATTGCTCAGCAAAAAATTGTTTAACAAAATTGATCCGTTGTTGCTGCTCTTTAAATGATATCGTCATGTCTCATCTCAAAAAGTGAATGGGTTAGTGACGATAAATTAAACTAGAAAACAGAAATATGCAAGTTAGAACATAAACGGACTTTTTATAAAGCGCTAAGCACTATAATTAAATTCACAGATTCCCGATATGGGCAAGGACTGCATCACACATTAAACGTAAAAAATGAAATTAAATTACCCAATAATACAATATATTAGGTAATTATGTTTCATCATATAGGTAAAAGATAATTGAGTTAATTATTGATTAAAATAGGTGGAAACAATATGGGTTAAATTTGGCTTTTGCCATTTTGCGATGAACACAAAATTAGGTACTATAAATGGATACCTTTTGTTTTCAGCCAAAGTAAATTCAAGTTTGCTGGTAATCCAGCCTTTTTTGAACTTGAAATTTGAAATTGACGTCACCGGGATTCGAATAACATCATTCGTTAAATCTCCAGCGAGAGTTAAGCCAATTAAAATAATTTCATCGGACTTAAAATAAATAAGGTAGTGTTTAATATCAAAAGCGGCTGCGCCCTGAAAAAGTGCAAATCTCCAAAGTTTTGGGTGGATAGAACCATAAATTACTGATGAGCTATTAAAATCAGGTAATTCAAGTTTTTCAAATAAGGCTTTTATTTTTTCTAGCTTTAACCCATCATTCATGTTAATACTCCCTTGCGTTGAAAATTTACTCTTAATTAACACATTGTTTTTATTAAAAATCGAAGATTTTAATAAGTTGAGGGGATTGATTATAAAACTATTAAAAACTAATTAAAATAGAAATGTAGTAAGAGATCATAACTATCATATAGAAAAAATTCAGACTTACGAATGGATGAAATATGATCAGATAAGTTATTGCATAAAATCCTTTCGTAAAGGGAGAGGATATGTATTTAAAAATTAAATAGTCGAAGAAATCGTAATAAGCGATTAAGCGGCTTAGCGACGTTTGAATTACCCGCGGGTTTATTTTTGAGGTTTCTATCGCAAAAAAAGTTGAGGAACGGGGTTTTTGGGGTTCTAAATTCTGCTTTGTAATGTTGCCTCAGATAAATAATTCCGCTCTAACTATGGTGCTTTTTAGAAACTTTTTTTCCGTCAAAAAAAGTTGAGGAGCGGGATTTGGGGGGGGCTAAATTCTGCTTTGCAATGTTGTCTCAGATAAGTAATTCCGCTCTAACTATGGTGCTTTTTAGAAACTCTTTTTTCCGTCAAAAAAAGTTGAGGAACGGGGTTTTTGAGGTTCTAAATTTCACTTAAAAATTATTAAATGATCAAAATTCTTGTTTTAAGCCCTAAAATAAAATTTTCAGGATCAATCGCTCTAATTATAAAGATTTGTAATGATAATATACTTAATTAAAACAATAGATAACCAATTTTAACTTAGATCATTTTTAGATCCAATTTACAAAAGTTAACGCAAATGAGTGAAAAAAAGTGTTGCATCGTGTTTTTCCAATCACTATACTTTTTACAAGGTTTTAGCTAATAGGCTAAAATTTGACAAAAACGTATAAAATTTTAAATTAATCAAAAAATTACTTGACAGGATAGTCTAAAATGCATTATAATTTTCAACAGCCAACAGCCAACAGCCAACCTGCCAAACCTATCTTTTAAATTCATCTAACTCCAGCTCCCAGTTTAATTTTTTCAATAAAACTTATTTTTCCACGCAATCAAGTGAAATTCTGCGAATTTTCGCGCGATCGCTTCCGCGATCCTCTTCTCGATCTTTTTTCCGATCGTTTTCCGGATTCTGTTTTCGATCCTTTCCCAAATTATCCCGGCAGATTGTTTTTTTCGTGGCTCTTTTCCTTCCTTTTTCTGGTCACGCATTGACATCACAGACAACTAGGAATGCGATACAGGGTAGTGCACCGTATCTGACTTTCGACGGTGGTCGTACACGTGCGGTTGATGCTAACGGTCTGCTTGGGATTACGCTATCTAACGGAATTAAATATACACCTTCAACCAATACTTCATCTTCTTCAGCACCAATCGCCTTGCCGGCTGCGGGTCAGAGTTTTGCTGATATTCGTATGTTCGTTCCTACTGATACAAATTCAGTCGATTTAAGTACTCTTATCGGTCCACCTAATAATTATTGGGGTGATGATGATGGAGATTCTGGCGTTAGTGCTACTGGTCGTTTAAGTTTATCTATCGTTGATAAAAACAATCAAGCTGTATCACGTAGTACTGTGCCAGAGATTTGTAAGGCACCTTATCGCGTTACATTATCCAGTACTGGTGGTACATTATCCACACGTTATGGGGTTCCTAATAGTCGATCTTTCAATGAAAGTAGTGTGACTTATTTCTTGAATCCTAAAGCTACGCCGGTGGTTTGTTTTGCCAGACCTAGTCTGAGTTTAGGTTCATATCCATATTCTGGTCTTTCCAGGATATGGGACCAAAATAATGGTTTTCTTCCTCAATCAACTGACCCATCACGCTATGCTTCAAACTTTCCTACTACTGGTGCTAATGGATTGTACTTTGATTTACTTATTGGCGGGGGTAATCAGGCGTTGTCTTGGTCTCCTGTTTCTCAGGGGGAGATCACAGTCACAATGTCTAATTCTACTTCTACAAGTGTACGCGTTACTTTAACTGGTCCTTTCGCTACCGAATCCCAGCATGATTCAGCCAATCCTGGTCGTATTTCTATACCTACTTTGCCTCAGACCTTCGAGTTGGTCGGTCAAGACAGTCAAGGTAATCCTGTTGTTAAATATGGTTTTACTATAAAGCGGTGGTTCGTCAACCGAGGTTATGGTGATCGGAGTTATGATTCTATGAGATCTTGGTGTAGAAGTCTTGGTTACGGTATGCCTATGGTAAGGGATTTAACAAATGCATCTTGTCCTAATAGCGTTTCAGAAACGCTCTGTCACAACTCCGTTGGAGCTAGACCTCGCTCACGTGATAATTATTACCAGCGTTATATTGGTGCCGGTTTTTTCACTGAGTGGGGTGATATGACCCGTTATTACGCTGGCTTCAACAAATCGTACTTCTGGACTAGCGATGAGTATGGTAGTGGTGGTCGTTTTCCTTATTTTTTTGTTGTAAGAATAACTGATGGCAGAGTGGCTAGGATGACCACAGATAGCTATTACTCACACGCCTCTGGGCTTTGCATAAGGTAAGAACGAAAGAATTAAAATAGATAGCTGACTAGAAAAGTCAAAGTGGTTGAGCTATAAAAAAGCGATTTTGTGGCTTAGCGACGTTTAAATTACCCGCCTAGGCGGGTATTTTTGTGGTGTTTTATCTCAAAAAAAGTTGAGGAGCGGGGTTTTTGAAACCTTGATACTATTCGGCAAATTTATTTTTATGATCATAACGATTGTAATGAATATCATCACTAATTAAATAATTATAGATATCATCTACTATCTCTATGCCATTTTTTAAGTAATCGGCTTCACGTTTTTTGCTTCTTTCGCCTGGAAAGAAGATTTCACTATTGCCTTTGGCTGGTTTGGTTTGTTTTAGTTGGTCAAGCATAGCTGACATGGTTTGTTTAAAGATTTCGAGTCCAACAAAGTATTGTGGGTTGATCACAATATGCAGATGACCAAGGTTGCGCCCTTGGGATAGATCCGCATACATTGATGAAACGTTTTTACCAAATGGTAAGCCAAGTAATATGCCTGAAAGTACATCGACCATCATCATTAGCCCATAACCCTTGGCATCGGCTATTGGTAGTAGGGCGTTTACTTTGTGGGGATCGGTTGTTGGTTCACCATGTTCATCAACCGCCCATGTTGGGGGAATGGAGGCGCCTTTTGATCTGGCGTATAAGACTTTTCCCCAAGCTTGGACAGTGGTTGCCATGTCAAATGAGACAATCCGTTCGTCGTTCGTTGGTGCTGCAAATGCGATTGGGTTGGTTCCAAAAAATTCTTCCGCGCCACCATATGGAACCGCCATTGGGTCAGATTGGCACATGGATATGGCGACTAAGTTTTGTTTAGCTGCCATTTCGGTAAAGTAACAAAGCGAGCCACTATGTGACATTCGACGAATTCCGACTACGGCAACGCCATTTTTCTTCGCCATTTCTATGGCTTTGTCCATACCAACTTTAGCGGCAACTAATCCGCATCCGTTATCAAAATCTAATATTGCTGATGATGGACCGGTTTTTTTATAGGTGACATTGGGGGAGTGAGTCATGCCTCCTTTTGCAATGCGTTCAGCATAATATTCAACTCGTACGGCGCCATGCGAGTGGATGCCTCGTGCATCGGCAAATGCAAGCGTATCGGCAGCAATATCGGCGTGCTCTTGAGTTAATCCAGCTTTATGTAGTTTTTTGGCAATTAAGTTGTGTAGTGTTTGTCTGTCTAGTCTCATTTTATCACTCCTATCCATGATCGCTATTTGGTGATGATAGTGCCTTTTGTTTGTGCTAATAGCGATTCGATATCTGTTAAGTTGCCAATATAGGCGGTATTGCCAGTTTGTTCGACAAATTCAATAACGGATTTGATTTTTGGTCCCATAGCACCATCATCGATTGCCATTGGTTGTATTCGTTTGGTATCAACCTTGCCTAGAGCGGTTTGCTCAGGTGTGCCCCAGTTTTCATATACGGCGTCAGTATCGGTTAATATCATTAAGTGGTCAGCCTTTAGTTCGATTGCCAGTTGGGCGGCGCTATGATCTTTGTCGATAACCGCCTCGATACCTTTATAACCCGATTTGTCTTTTATTACGGGAATTCCACCCCCACCATTGCAGATGACGATGGTATCTTGGTTAATTAGCTCTTTGATGGTATTAAGTTCGATAATTTTTTTCGGTTTTGGGGATGCAACAACGCGTCTTAGGTATTTGCCATCTTGTTTAAATTGCCAACCATATTGGGCTTGTAGTTTTTGTTGTTCTTCAGGTTGATATACCGGACCTATAAATTTGGTTGGATCTTTGAATGATGGGTCGTTGTTGTCAACTTCGACTTGTGTTAATACGCAGGTAACTTGGTTGACATATTGCTGTAAGCTTCGCTGTATCATATACCCTAACATGCCTTGTGTTTGAGCAACAAGGACATCGAGCGGGTAGGCGGGTACGCTTGGGTAGCTGGCATTTTGTAGAGCAAGTAATCCAACTTGTGGTCCATTGCCGTGAACAATAACAAGTCGATATTTATTGGCTAATTTGGCAATAAATTGGGTCGTGCTGTTGATGTTTTGGTATTGGTTGTCAATAGAGAGTAATTCATTTCGTTTTGAAATCGCATTACCACCTAATGCAATAACTATTAGTTCCATACGGTGTCCTTTATTTTTGTTTAGATGTCCACATCCCGATGACAATCTTTTGAGTAGATATAACTCAGTGGTTGTTGGCCAACAGCGTAACACGCTTGTAGCGCATAGGCTCCCATAAAGATGTAGTCGTCTTTTTTAACCGGTATCCACTGGTTATCAAGTAGGTACATACCTTCACCACTAAGTAAGTAGGCGCCGTGTTCTTGTACATGGGTTTCGATATAGCCATGACTTGCACCCGGTAGGAAGGTAAGAATATGGAAGTTCATATCAAAACCGAGTTCTTTGGGGAGAAGGTCTTGTATAAATACGTTATCCATATTTTCATAATTCATGCGCTCTAGTTGTTGAATATGATTAGCAATCACACGTGTTTGATAACCGGAAATAGGGTTGTAGCGACGTTTGTACAGGAATAAGCGTGATGAAGCGGTCATATTTTGTAAATAGAGTTTAACCCCAGCGGGGCAGTAGATGTAGCCACCAGTTTGTAAACGGTGTGATTGGTCATTGGCTTTTGCGTTGACGTCACCCTCTATCACATAGGCAAATACTTCAATATCATCATCCCCAAATCCTTGTAAGTTTTGACCACCTTGGTGCATGGTGACAAGGTAATCGACAAAGGATGCTCCTAGTTTAGGTGTGGCTAAGATGGTGATGTCACAATTTTCAAAACCGGGAATGATATTTTTAACTAAGCCATCAGGCGGTATTAAGGCAAAATTATGACGTTTGATTATCGCGCGGGACGCTAATAGGTCTTTTGGGTAGCCGATGTTGTTATTGATATATCCCATAATGATCTCCTTGGAACATATGCTTTAGATTTAGGCAAGGTTTGCCGTGAGTACTACTTTTTTCGACTATTTATCAAATATCGATAAATAGTCGATGCTTTTGCGTGAATCAGTTGGTTATGTGTTTACGCAAATTAATTAAAAAGAATAATGCTGTTGCAATAACTAATATTGCAATAGCCACATAGAACCCCGTAATTTTGGTTCCTGTTATATCCGCTAATAATCCAGTTAATGGTGGTGCTATTACTGATGAACTCATGCCAAAGAAGTTAAATACACCAAATGCTGTTCCGTAACTGCTTTTTGGGGCAATGTCAGCCACGTGAGATATTAGAATCGGTTCAACAACAAACTTGCCAAATAATCCATAGAGGATTAATCCCATCAGTAATAAGGTGATGGTGGATGATTGGACTGCCATAAATAGTGTTCCGGCTGAAAGCAGTTCTAATACGATAATAAAGAATAGTCGTTTAGCACGAAATTTATCCGAGATTTTACTGATGACAAGTGCGCCAGGAATAGCGGCGAATGCGACTAAAGATGATGCAGAGCCAATGCTTCCGCCAGTAAAGCCTCGTTCAGTTTCAAGAAAGTTGGGTAACCAGCTTACCACCATGTAATAGCCATAGCATGTTGCAAAGTACATAATGTAACAAGCCACCATTGGGCTACTAAAGAAGTTATGTTTTTCTTTCGGCGCCGTTTCCGTTTTCTGTTTTTGGGTGATGACGCTTTTAATCGATGGCTCTTTAATGATAATTGCAAATCCAGCAATTAAGCAGAGTGTTAGAGCCGCAATAATATAGAGCATATATTGCCATGGCATATCCAACGCTTTAACTAAGAAGCTGGTGGATAATAAGCAAACGCCCATACCCAACGCCGCTCCAGTATTGATAATGGCAGAGGCGAAGCTACGATTTTCAGCTGGAATATTTTCGGCTGATAATGACCAAGCCGAACCATAGTAAGAGCCACAACCAAGACCTGCCAGTAAGCTACCAATATAGATCATCATCATTGAGTGTGCATTACCAATCATGATCGCGGCAATGGTAAAGAGTATGAAGCCAGGAATCACCACGGCTTTTTTACCATATTTGTCAACTAAGATCCCAGCTGGAATTTGCATTAAGGTGTAGGAAAAAAAGTAACAGCTAGCAATTAAGCCCAGCTCAGTATTTGATTGTGGTCCTACAGTTTGTTGAATTTCAGGAAAAATCGCTGCTAATACGGGGCGATAAATCCACATCACTAACCAACCGAGGAATAATAAAGCGACGATTTTATGCCAGTACTGTATGCCACCTTTTTTTTCTGTCATTTTAATTCCTTATTATTCTTGATAAGCCAATTGGTAAAGGGCATAAGTTAATGCTTTTATTCCTTCAACTAAGTCTTCAGTTTTGGTATCTTCAGCAGGGTTGTGGCTGATGCCTTTGATGCTTGGTACAAATAACATGGCGGTCGGTACTCGTGGTGCAAAAATTTGTGAGTCGTGACCGGCACCACTATGCATTACGCGATAGCTTAGTTTTTCTTGGTTGCAGATGTTTTCGAGCATTTTTATGAGTTTGTCATCCATTGGAATTGGGGCTTCATCCATCCAACGATTTATTTCGATCTCAAGGCCCAGTTCTTTGGCGATGCGGATCATGTCAGCTTCAATCTCTTCGGTAAAGCTTTTAAGTTCTTCTTGGTTAGTGTGACGACAGTCTATTGTGAACATCACTTCCCCCGGAACGACATTAACCACATTGGGTTTGGGTTCAACATGACCAAAGGTTAATACTAATGGATCACCCACTTTAATTGCTTTGTTAATCGATTCGTTGCAAATTCGGCTAAAAGCGTAGATAGCATCTTTACGGTAACTCATTGGTGTGGTGCCCGCATGATTTGCTTCACCTATTAAGCGGATGTTGTAACGACGTTGTCCAACGATGCTGGTTACAACACCTATGCTTTTTTCTTCCCGCTCAAGTACGCCTCCTTGTTCAATGTGTAACTCTAAAAAGGCTTTGATATCGGTGCGTACTTTTTGGGTGTTAAATTTAAATCCGCAGTTGTTCATTGCATCGACAAATTTAATGCCATTGTTGTCTTCGATATCGGCAACATCATCATTGTTGGCGATGGCAAATACGTTTTTGCTTCCCCAAAAGACATAAGGAAAGCGACTGCCTTCTTCTTCTGCCATGGAGATAAGTTCTAAGGTGCGTAATGGTTGGCCGTAGTTTTCTTTTAGGTATTTCATGGCAAGCATAGCTGCAATGATGCCAAGTTGGCCGTCAAGTTTGCCACCATTAACAACGGTATCAACATGCGAGCCAGACATGATGACTTGTTCTTTATATTTACTGCCTTCAAATCGACCATATAAGTTACCAATATCATCAAAATAGGTATTCATGCCAATTTGTGAGAGTTTTTCTTTAATTGCATTTTGGGCAGTAAGCCATTGTTCAGTATAAAGTAATCGAGTTGTTCCGCCTTGTTCTAAACCACCAAAGCTCGATATCCATTTAACTGCATTAGCAACATCATCATATAAAATATTCATAAATATTTACCTGCTATTTAAAACTCCATCATCGTTAACATTTTGCTTTTAATGTTAACCGCACATATCGTGTCGATACTACGGATCATTTTAAATGTTTTTTTTGTTTACCATACTATTAATATCAAATAATAATGTGATCAAACTAGCTTTTTTATATTTGTGAAATTTAATTAAATTAAGTAGTTATTATTATAAAAAATTTTTTAACAATCTTTTATGATACTGATTTTAAATAATATTATATTTTTGATATCGTTAATGTTTTGTGATGTATAACCTGCTTATTGTTTATTTTTTCCGTAATATATAAATATAATCTAACTATTAGATTTTTTTAATGAGCTTAATGAGGTTCAAAGTTAACAGTATTTATCCTATTTGAGGGGCCTATTCTCATGATTCAATCTTTTATAAAAAAGGGAAGCTTTCAAGATTCTGTTAGTTTGATGTTGATATCAAAAAAACTGAGTAATCTTGATGAGGTTGATGAAGTATCTGTCATGATGGGTACTCCTGCCAATAAATCTTTATTAACCGCAACAGGTTTTTGGAGTGATAGTTTTAATGATGCAACGCCAAATGATATTTGTGTCGCGATTAAAACCAAAGATGACTCTAATGATGTTGTCGAGTTGATTAGTCAACAACTTGAGGATGCACTAAAAAATATCGCTCAAGCTCAGCAAGGTGGTGCAAAACTACTTAAAGCAAGGCGTTTAGCTAGCGCAACGAAAAAATTACCTGATGCTAATTTAGTGTTAATTTCGATTGCTGGGGAGTACGCCGCTGAGTTAGCCGATCAAGCTTTAGATGATAATAAGAATGTGATGATTTTTTCTGATAATGTATCAATCGAAGATGAAATCCGTTTAAAAACTAAAGCGTCTAAAAAAGATTTAATTGTGATGGGCCCCGATTGTGGGACGGCCTTTATCGCGGGTGCACCCTTAGCGTTTTCTAATGTTATTCCTAAAGGGAATATTGGGGTAATTGGGGCGTCTGGTACGGGTATTCAAGAAGTGGTTTCACAAATCGCTCTATTGAATCAAGGTATTACGCAAGCTATCGGTTTGGGTGGGCGTGATTTATCGCTTGAAGTCGGGGGGATTAGTGCGCTTACTGCCTTAAATATGCTCGCTGCCGATGCTGATACACAAGTGATTACCTTTATTTCTAAACCGCCAGCAGACAGTGTGCGGGAAAAAGTGATTTCAGCCATGAAGTTAATCCCTAAACCGGTGGTGGCTTTATTTTTGGGCTCGGAAATCGATAAACCTCAAGACGATAATATCTATTTTGCACGAACATTAGATGAAGCAGCTCGATTAGCCTGTTTATTAAGTCCAGTTGAAGCGATAGCGAATAAGTTGCCTAATTTAGCCAATAAAACGATTACAGGGTTATATACTGGCGGTACCTTAGCTTCAGAAGCGGCGATGTTGCTTGCTCAAGAACTAAATCTCACTACCAGTCATCATCATGATAAAGGGATTATGTTAGATCAACAGGGGCATAAAATTATTGATTTAGGTGATGATTTTTACACTGTAGGTAAACCTCATCCTATGATTGATCCATCTATTCGCGAAGATAAAATCGCTCAGCTTGGTGAAAATCACGACGTAGGTGTATTACTTGTTGATTTGGTTATTGGCTATGGCGCAAATGCCAATCCGGCTGAGTCAGTTATTTCAGGTTATCAAAAAGCCTGTGCTAAACGAGGTGATAATCATCCATTGATAGCTATCGCAACTGTGACTGGTTCAGAGCTAGATCCGCAATGTCGTAGTAAGCAAATTGAGGCGTTAGAATCAGCGAATATTGTTGTAATGAATAATTTACCGGAAGCTATTTTGTTAGCCAAAAAACTGATTACACCGGTTAAATCAAATAATTTCATTAAACCATATCCTTTATTAAGCCATATTAGTGTGATTAATGCTGGTTTAAGAAGTTTTGCTGAAGATCTTCAATCATCGAATATTCCTGTTGTGCATTATCAATGGGCGCCAATAGCCGGCGGTAATAAAAAATTAGCGGCTATTTTGCAAAAATTAAATTAAGAGGTTTTGATATGTTACGTACTGCAATAAATGAAGCAAACCAAAAAATTATTGAACGAATTAAAGCTGCTAGACCTCATTGGGTAGGCGTTATATCCGCTAAAGAAGCTGTACCAACCTTGGCGCAAGGTAAAAAATTACTTCACGCTGGACCACCGATTGTTTGGCATGATATGACTGGGCCAATGCAAGGTGCTTGTATTGGTGCTTGCTTGTTTGAAGGCTGGGCTCAAGATGAGAAGCAAGCTTTACATTTGTTAGAGTCAGGTCAAGTTGAATTTATCCCTTGTCATTCTGTTAATGCAGTTGGTCCAATGGGAGGAATTACGTCAGCCAATATGCCAATGATTGTGGTTGAAAACATTACCCATGGTAATCGTGCTTACTGCAATTTAAATGAAGGTATTGGTAAAGTGATGCGTTTTGGTGCTTATGGTCAGGAGGTTTTAGACCGTCATCGTTGGATGAAAGAGTCGTTAGGGCCAGCCTTGAATGATGCATTAAAACTGTTTGATAATGGTATCGATTTAACCGCTTTGATGGCACAAGCTATTACAATGGGTGATGAATTCCATCAACGTAATATTGCCGCTTCAGCATTATTATTAAGAACGCTTTCACCAAAATTAATTTTACTTGATCGTAGTAAAGCGGAAATGGAGAAAATCTTTAGCTTTTTAAGCGTAACAGATCAGTTCTTCTTAAATGTTGCTATGGCATTTTGTAAATCAATTATGGATAGCGCAGCGCAAATTAAAGAGGGATCTATTGTTACAGCAATGACGCGTAATGGTAAAGAATTTGGTATTAAAGTCAGTGGTCTTGGCGATCAGTGGTTTACCGCGCCAGTTAATACTCCACAAGGCCTATTCTTTACTGGTTATTCACAAAAAGATGCAAACCCAGATATAGGTGATAGTGCTATTACTGAAACCTTTGGTATAGGCGGGGCGGCTATGGTTGCAGCGCCAGGGGTAACTCGCTTTGTTGGTGCCGGTGGCACGGATGTTGCATATGAAGTATCTGAAGAGATGAGTGAAATCTATTTAGAACATAATATGTTATTCCAAATTCCTACATGGAATTTCCAAGGATGCTGTTTAGGGTTAGATCTTCGTTTAGTTGTCGAAACCGGGATCACGCCATTAATTAATACTGGTATTGCCCATAAACAAGCAGGAGTGGGCCAAATTGGTGCAGGTACAGTTAGAGCACCGTTAGCTTGTTTTGAAAAAGCACTCGAGGCATTAGCAAAAAAATTAGAAATATAGGCTATGAGTTTGATGTATGTAGATGATGAATGCTTAAATAAGTCGCTAAATAATCAGCGACTTACTATCCCCGCTTTTGATTATTTGCAAGAGCGTGGTTTGTCGCAAGCATCTCATATTATCAAACCACTTTTAGTTAGTGCGGATATTCCGATAAAAGCGGGTGAGTTGTCGCTCTTTAGTACTCATCAGCAAACGATTAATTTAATCAATGATGATCAGCAATTAATTACTATACATCGTTATAACAGCGGTTTGTCGCCCATGGGCATTGTACTTAAATCGTCTGATTTTGATTATGTTTTGTCGTTAGTTAGTGATTTATCTATTTATCAATCGGCAACGGGTGATTTGCAAGTTGGGATTTTTTTAATTTCACTTGATACGCATGTTTGTCAATTAAATATAAAAAAACATTCATTAGTTAATAAATCACAAATTGCTAATCTATTGAAAGAGATAGAAAATCCTACCGGCTTATTTGGTAAATTAAGTGACAATTTATCGGGTCAATATCAACTCGAATTATTATGTAATACCATGACTAATTTGATGAATGGTAAAGCAGATGATATTACGCCGTTTATTGGCTTAGGGCCGGGTTTAACGCCAAGTTTTGATGATATTATCGTGGGGATGTTGGCGGTTATCTCAAGCGATTGCCGTTTTGACAATCAAATTCGACAGCTTAAATTCGCCTTTGAGCGTTTGTCATTACATTTGTTAACCACAACTGTTAGTGCTAGTTTTTTGACTTATGCACTGCAAGGTAAATTTTCGTTGTTGGTGCTACAAGTGATTAATTCATTTGCACAACATAAATATCACCATTCATCAATAAAAAATTTATCGAATTATGGTCACACCTCTGGATCCGATCTCTTACTTGGTATATGGTTAGGTATTGATCGTTTTGTTTTAAGGGATTAAATCGTGCTAGATACAGAAACCATGCGGACCTTTATTAAAGTAGTTGAGAGCAATAGCTTTTCAAAAGCGGCTAAGCTACTTTACAAAACACCAGCAGCGATTAGTTATCGTATTAAATCATTGGAAGCCGATCTTAATACTCAACTTTTTGAACGAACTACCCGTACCGTGACACTAACGCTGGCAGGACAACATCTTTATGAGCAATGTAGTCAATGGTTACTTTGGTTATCAACTATGCCTGATGAGTTGCAGCAAATTCGTGATGGTGTTGAACGAAAAATTAATATTACCATCAATAATCTGCTCTATGATGTTGAGGCGGTAGCCGATTTGTTGACATTTTTAAAAGAAAAATTCCCTTTTACTACTTTCAATATAAATCGACAAGTTTATATGGGAGTGTGGGATTCGTTACTGCATGGTGAGTGTCATTTAGCGATTGGCGCAACAGGCACTGAATCGCTTGATACGATGATTAATATACTACCTCTTGGTGAAGTAAGTTGGGTGTTTGTGGCAGCCAAAAATCATCCGATCACCCAAATTGATGGGGCGTTATCTAATGATACTTTACGTAAGTATCCGGCAATTAATGTTGAAGATACCTCTGTGCATATGAATAAACGAGTGGCTTGGTTATTACCTAGCCAATCTGAGATTATTGTGCCAAATATTACCACTAAGTTGGCTTGCCATTTAAGAGGATTAGGTATTGGTTTTTTACCCAAATCAATCTGCCAATCTTATATAGATTCTGGTGAATTGATTGCCTGTAAAGTGGTTAATGAGCGTAAGCCATCGCCATTGTCATTAGCATGGAAAAAATCGCATATGGGCAAAGTGATGAATGAAATTGTTAATCTGTTTAAGTTTCATCATCCCATTGCCAATAATTTTTTGAAAAATATAGATAAGAGAAGATGAGTTAGTGTAATCTTCAAACAATTAACTCGATATTAATAAAGGAAAAAATAATGTTAGACCTAGATAAATATGACCAAATTAATCCGCCTACGCGACTATTAATGGGACCAGGTCCAATCAATGCTGATCCTCGTGTCACTAGAGCGATGGCGGCACCTTTAATTGGCCAGTTTGACCCAGTTATGACTGATTATATGAATCAGACTATGTCACTTTATCGAGATATTTTTAGAACCAAAAATGAGCAAACTTTTGTTATTGATGGTACTGCAAGAGCCGGTATTGAAGCCGTTCTTGTGTCAACAATTAAACCGGGTGACAAAGTATTAGTACCCGTATTTGGTCGTTTTGGTTTATTACTTTGTGAAATTGCCCACCGTTGTCGTGCTGATGTGCATACTATTGAAGTGCCATGGGGTGAAGTTTTTGATCCTAATGTTATTGAAGATGCTATCAAAAAAGTCAAACCCAAACTATTACTTTGCGTGCAAGGTGATACCTCAACCACATTATTGCAACCATTGGATAAAATTGGTGAAATTTGTCGTCGTCATGGTGTGTTGTCTTATGTCGATGCAACTGCTTCGATTGTGGGTAACCCACTTGAAGTTGATAAATGGCAACTTGATGGCGTTTCAGTGAGTTTACAAAAATGTTTAAGTGGACCTCCAGGTGTTGCTCCTCTTACTTTAAGTCCAAAAATGGTCGAAATTATTCAAGCTCGTAAATGTGTTGAACTGGGTATTCGTGCTGAAAATGATGCGGGTGGCCGAGATGAGATGATCTATTCTAACTATTTTGATATCGATATGATTATCCGTTACTGGAGTTCTGAACGTATCAACCACCATACTGAAGCGACTTCAATGCTTTATGCTGCACGCGAATGTGCTCGAATTGTGTTACAAGAAGGTTTAGATAACGTGATTGAGCGTCATCGCGTTAATGGGGCAGCAATGGTTGCTGGTTTACAAGCTATGGGACTTGAGTTGTTTGGCGATCTCGATCATAAAATGAATAATGTCGTTGGTGTGGTTCGTCCGGAACATATTAATGACCTTGAAGTTCGCAATTTAATGTTAAATGATTTTGGTATTGAAATCGGTGCTTCATTCGGTCCGCTTAAAGGTAATGTATGGCGTATTGGTACTATGGGCTATAATGCTAGAAAATCTTGTGTCATGCAAACATTAACCGCGTTTGAAGCTGTGTTAAATCGAGTTGGTTTTAAAACAGTACAAGGGGCTGGTTTACAAGCTGCCTGGAACGCTTATAACAGCTAATAATAATAAAAGTTCACTGAAGTGAGCGGAATTATACCCATTGGATTTTTGAGCTTTTAATTTAGAACGAAGTAATTTGTTGGTCAAATTGTCAACAAATTACTCTAAAAATAGAGTAAATTTAAAATAGTAGCAAAAATGTTAACTTTAAGTTAATTGGGATGATATTATTTAAGGAAATTTTATGAATAAATTGAATACTAAAATTCCTACCTCTGGGTATAATCAAAAAAAATGGAAAGGGCGTTATACCATTTTATTACTATTATGGTCAGGTTGGTTACTTTCGTTTCTTGATCGTATGGTAATGAATGTATCATTGCCGTTTATTGGTCATGATCTTGGTATCGATAAAACTGTACAAGGTTCAATTATTAGTGCATTTTTTATTGGTTATGCACTGTTCCAAATTCCCGGTGGTTATTTATCAGATAAATTCGGTCCGCGTAAAGTGATGGCTTTTGCCATTATTTGGTGGTCGATGTTTACGCTTTTTACCGGTCTAATTTATGTATTACCATTAATGTTGCTGACTCGCTTTATGTTTGGTGCCGGTGAAGGTTGTTTCCCAGCTTCGTCTTGGAAAACTATCGCTACTTATTTCCCTGCCAAAGAACGAGGACGAGCAACGGCAATTCAATCTTCCGTCAACACATTAGGACCAGCAATATCTGTAATTGTGGCAGTTGCCATTATTGAATGGTTAGGTTGGCGCGATGTATTTATCATCTTAAGTATTCCTGGTTTTATATTAGGCTTTTTTATCTACAAGTTTATTCGCAATAATCCATCTGAAAATAGTCTGATTGGTGCCGATGAACTGCAAGAATTAGAAATAATCAACGATAATGTCTCAGTTGAAGAGAGCTCGTCTTCGTTAATAGATGTATTGAAAATGCCAATACTCTGGAAGTTATCGCTAATTTGGTTCTTATTTGATATCACATTTTGGGGATTCACCACTTGGTTACCAAGTTATTTACTTGAGGCAAGAGGATTATCGCTCTCCAAAACCGGTATCTTAGCTGCAATCCCATTCTTATTTGGTGCATTAGGGACTTTAGTCGGTGGTTATTTTGCTGATAAGTTCGAACAAAAATTAAAATATGTTTATGGATTAACGGCTTTTATCTCTGGCATATTTCTTTTTTTAATGTTCCAAGTCGATAATCTTGAGGCCGCTATAGTCTTCCAATGCGTATCAGCACTCTTTATGTTTATCGCATTTGCTATCTTTTGGGGAATGCTAATGCATATGATTCCGCCGGTAATCATGGGCAAAGCCTCAAGTATCGTCAACTTTGGTGGACAAGTTGCAGGCGTATTATCACCATTCATCATCGGCTTTCTTATCGACAACGCCAACGGAGGCTACAACCACGCCTTCTTATTTATGGTGATCGCGTTAATAAGCTCAGCGGTATTGACCTTTTTCATTAAAAAGATGAATATTTAGTTAATCAACATGATGAGAAATCTTGGGAAAATACTCAAACTTGGTTTGAGTATTTTTTTCTTTGATGAATTGTTTATTCTAAAAGTAATTTAATTTTGGCACCAATGGATGTCAAGAAGATGCCAAAAAATGATGCAATCAATAAGGCTGAAGGTTTATTAGTTAAGGTTGGTTTGATTGATAAGATTGATGCTTATCCAAATCAATTATCCGGTGGTCAACAACAACGTGTCGCGATTGCTAGATCATTGATGATGGACCCGAAAGTTATGCTTTTTGATGAACCTACTTCGGCGTTAGATCCTGAGTTAGTCGGTGAAGTTTTAGCGGTGATGAAGGCACTTGCTCAAGAGGGGATGACCATGGTAGTTGTCACGCATGAGATGGGTTTTGCTAGAGAGATGTCAACTCGTGTTATTTTTATCGATCAGGGCATCATTCAAGAACAAGGTTCACCTGAGCAAATTTTTAATCATCCTCAAAATGAAAGAACACAGCTGTTTTTAAGTAAAGTATTATAATTAGTCTTCTTAATTGATTAAGCTATAAAAAAACCGCACTAATGAGTGCGGTTTTTTATTAAACATTAACTATCAGACTTAAGCTTTATATTTTTTCATGACAATTGAAGCGTTAGTGCCACCAAAACCAAAGCTATTTGACATTACTGTTGTTAATTCACGTTCAGTTGGCTCGGTAATAATGTTCATTCCAACTGCTTCATCAGCGAGTTCGTCGATGTTGATACTTGGTGTGATAAAGCCATGTTCAAGCATAAGTAATGAATAGATTAATTCTTGAGCACCGGTTGCGCTCAATGAGTGGCCAGTCATTGATTTAGTCGAAGAGATAGCTGGAATGTTATCTCCAAATACTTGCTTGATTGCCCATAATTCTTTAACGTCACCAACTGGTGTTGACGTTCCGTGAGTGTTGATATAATCAACCGGTGCGTCAAGATCTTGAATAGCAAGTTGCATACAACGCATTGCACCTTCACCAGATGGTGCAACCATGTCATAACCATCAGATGTTGCACCGTAACCAACTAGTTCACCATAGATATGTGCACCACGTGCAAGGGCGTGTTCAAGTTCTTCAACAACTACCATTCCAGCACCGCCAGCGATAACGAAACCGTCACGGTTTTTATCATAAGCGCGTGATGCTTTTTCTGGGGTGTCGTTGTATTTGGTTGATAATGCGCCCATTGCGTCAAATTCACATGACATTTCCCAGCAAAGTTCTTCTCCACCACCAGCAAATACAATGTCTTGTTTGCCAAGTTGGATAAGTTCTGCCGCGTGACCAATACAGTGAACTGATGTTGCACAAGCAGATGTCATTGAGTAGCTAACACCTTTAATTTTAAATGGTGTGGCTAAACATGCAGATATTGCAGATGACATTGATTTAGTTACTGCGTAAGGACCAACACCTCTTAAACCTTTTTCTTTCATGCCGGCAACGACATTATATTGAGTTTTGGTTGAGCCACCATAACCAGCGATTAGACCTGTACGAGGATTAGATACTTGTTCTGGGGTTAATTTTGCATCTTCGATTGCTTGCTGTAGAGCCAGATAACCATAAATAGATGCATCGTTCATAAAACGGACAACTTTGCGATCAATAAGCCCAGTTGTATCTAATTTAACATTACCACATACATGACTGCGCATTCCGCTATCTTTCATTTCTTGAGAGAAAGTAATACCACTTCGGCCCACTTTCAATGATTCTAAAACTTCTTTGGTATTATTCCCAATACTTGAAAGAATACCTAATCCTGTGATTACTACACGTTTCATCTAATGCTTTACTCCTAAGTTAACCAGCTTCGTATGAAAAATTGGTGTGATTATAGCGTACACTTGTAAGCTGAACAATACCCTATGATTGATTTTATTTCACAATTTTTAAATAAGATAGGGTTAGTGGAATAAGTAATCAATGATACTCCCGCTTTTTACATTTTATTTATAGTCTCTTAATAAAGTAGAGTTTATATGCAGTTTTATTGAGCAAATATTTCCTATTTTTGATCTGATAATTTACTTGCAGATGCAAGTAAAATAGCTATAATACTGTAAATATATACAGTTATTGGTGGCAATTATGATTCAAGACAAAATGATGTCAAAGCTTGAGATATTGGCAGAATCAGCAAAATATGATATTTCGTGCGCATCAAGCGGTACCTCACGCAATAATAAAAATAAAGGAATTGGTAATGCCTCTCGTTGTGGTATCTGTCATTCTTTTACCGCCGATGGTCGATGTGTCTCGTTATTAAAGATTATGCTAACCAATTACTGCATGTTTGATTGTGCTTACTGTATTAATCGCCAAAGTAATGATATCCCACGAGCTGGATTTACTCCAAAAGAGTTAGCCGATTTAACCATTGAATTTTACCGTCGCAATTATATCGAAGGACTTTTTTTAAGCTCTGGCATTATGCGTAGTGCTGATCACACAATGGAAAAAATGATTCGGGTAGTCAAAATTCTACGTCAAGAATACAATTTTAATGGTTATATCCATATGAAAGCTATTCCTGGCGCAAGTAATGAGCTTATCAAAGAAGCCGGTTTATTAGTAGATAGAATGAGTGTCAATCTAGAGATTCCTACTGAACGTAATTTAAAATTACTTGCACCGGATAAAGATCATCAAACGATCTATCAACCAATGCGTCATATCCAACAAAATTTGATGGAAAATATTGAAGATCGCAAAAAAATTAAGTCTACTCCAAAATTCGTACCAGCAGGGCAGAGCACCCAGGTAATTATTGGAGCGACAGATGAAACCGATAATCAAATATTACAACTTACTGCCAAACTTTATAAACGGCCAAGTATGAAGCGGGTTTACTATTCGGGGTTTATTCCGGTCAATAGTTATGACAAGCGATTGCCGGTGTTGCAAGAAGTTCCACGAGTTCGCGAAAATCGTTTGTACCAAGCTGATTGGTTACTTCGTTTTTATGATTTTAGTGTCGATGAGATTGTTGATGATGAACATCCTGATCTTGATTTAACTGTCGATCCAAAGTTATCTTGGGCAATTCGTAATCCGCAGTTTTTTCCGGTAGATATCAATCGTGATAGTTATCGAAAAATTTTGCGAGTTCCTGGCATTGGTGTTAAATCAGCAAAATTAATAGTGATGGCAAGGCGACATCGAAAACTTAATATTGAAGCGTTAAAACGCATAGGCGTTGTGCTTAAACGTGCGCAATTTTTTATTGTATGTCACGAAATGAGTACCTATAAATTGCTCGAGTCATCTGCTGAATATATTCGACTGAACCTGCAAGATCCGCCATTACTTGAAGCTAAAAAAGATCCTATTCCTCAGCAGCTTGTGATGGGTTGGTAAGTTATGCTAGCTTTTTATTATGACAAATCTTTCGAAGGATTGTTATGCGCGGTTTTTGATGCGTTTAAACTTAAAAAAATGCCGGAATGCTTGTTGTCGTATGATGATGTTGTACCGCTTTTGGTATCTGATTCTCATCATGTTGAATTTCGTAATAGCAAGTATGAAAGGGTATATTCGGCGCTACAAAAAAAGTTATCCAAGATTGCACTAAATCAGATCATATTTACTTGGTTATCAGAGCTGCCTGAAAGTGATTTAATCATTTTTCGTTATATTTGCAAAGTATTTAAATCTAACTATTCAATTGAAACTGATTTTGGCGATCTAGATGTATTAGCCATTCATGATATCGCTAAAAAAGTGAATAAAGAAAAACACCATATCCAACAATTTGTTCGATTTAATGCTATCAAAAATCCAACTAGTGATGAAAAGATCTATTTTGCGGTTATTGGTCCCATTTATAATGCCTTACCATTAACCACACGATTCTTTAAAGATCGTTATGCCGACCAAAAATGGGCAATTTATGATGAAAAACGCCAGTATGGCTATTTTTATGATTTAGAAAAATTGGAGAAAATATCGCTAAACGATGATCTGATTGTTAATAACAAAATTAACCAAGATTATTTAACTGATGATGAAAAAGTTTTTCAGACCATGTGGTACCGTTATTGTAATGCACTAACGATAAAAGAAAGAATTAATCCAAAATTACAACGACAAAATATGCCAAGACGATTTTGGCAACATTTACCAGAAATGCAGGAAAAATAAAAAACGCCGAACAAGACGGCGTTTTTTATTAATGTAGGGAAAATTCTATTGGGCGTCGATATCGCCAATAATACCGTTGATACTTTCTTGACGTTGTTGCTCTTTTTTCTCATCAACTTTACCGCCTGACGCATTAAAGTCATTACGTTGGAAGTAAGCATTACGCATAAAGTTATAAGGGTCATCACTATTTTTAAGCAGATCTTCATACTCAATAGCTACGGCACGAGCTTCAACGCCATCAACAACGCCTCGAACTAGTGCCCATTCCCAATCTAACCAAACAAGTGGTGGGTATAAGGTGTCAACGATGTCACCACCTTCCTGACGAAGTGTCGCAGAACCATAGAAAGGTAATACAACATAAGGACCATAAGGTACATCATAGTGACCTAATGTCTGACCAAAGCTACGTTTAGAGCCTTTTTGTAATTGAGGATCCGCCATTCCAGCAACATCAAATATACCCGCTACACCAAAAACGGTATTGATAAAGAATCGAGCTAAATGTTTACCAGATTCACGGCCTTCGCCTTGTAGTGCACTATTGACTACTGAAGCTGGCTCAGAAAGGTTAGATGAAAAATTAACAACGCCTTTACGTACAGGTGTTGGTACATAATCTTTCCATACCACAGCTGCCGGGCGTAAAATATAAGGATCAAGGGCATAATAGTTAACATCAAACATGGTTTTGTTAAAACCTGATAATGGGTCACTATAACTGTTGGTTTCAGCTTGATAAGTGGCACAACTTGTCAGTGCTAAAACCGAGAACATCATACCTATTATTCTTTTTTTCATAATGTTATAAATCATAATTGACGAATGTTAAGATTGTATCATGTTTGTTCAAAATAGAAAATTTTTCATTATTTAAATAGTATTATCTTGATAAATTTATTAGAATAACCGCCCGAGATGACCTCATAGTTAAATGGATATAACGAGCCCCTCCTAAGGGCTAGTTGCAGGTTCGATTCCTGCTGGGGTCAAATTCCTTTAAACTGATTATTACTCTCCTTTACGCCGAAAGCTTTTATAAAACTGGATTTTAGTGGTTTTTCTCACTCAGCTACACTCTCTTTTACGTTTGACAACGCAAGGCTATTTACGGTATATTTACGGTATATTTTAATACCGAAATGAAAAATACCGTAAATCATGCTAACAATTAAAGCAATCGAAGCCTCAAAGCCAAAAGCGAAACCTTACAAACTGCCTGATTATGAAAGCCTGTATTTGTACATTACACCTAGTGGAACTAAATCATGGCGATATGATTACCAGTTTAACGGCAAACGAAAAACGCTAACAATAGGTAAATATCCTTATATCAGTTTATCCGATGCTCGCAATGAAAAAGATCTAGCCAAACAATTATTAGCGCACGGTCGAGACCCTTCGGTAGAACGCAAAAAGAAAGCTTTACTCTCAAACATGGCGCAGGGTAATACGTTCAGCAAAATAGCTATGGAATGGTACGAAAGCAAAAAACGAAGTTGGTCACTAAGCACTAGGAAAACCATGCTTACCTATTTTGAAAAAGACATATTTCCTTATATAGGTGATATGGACATTTCGCAAATAAAACCCATTGAAATGTTAAATTGTTTGAAGCAAATTGAAAACCGGGGTGCTTTAGAAATCGCTAAAAAAATGAGACAACGGTGCACTGAAGTTTTTCAATATGCAATTATTACAGAGCGAGCCGAGAATAATCCAGCCCGAGAACTGTCAAAAGCAATGGTGACGCGTACACCTAAAAATTATGCATTTTTAATTGAAGATGATATGCGGGAGTTTATGAAAGCCTTGCAAACATATTCGGGTAATATTCTCGTACGGTATGCTACCGAGTTATTAATATTAACTGCGGTGAGAACTGTGGAGCTGTTACGATGTAAATGGGAGTATGTCAACTTTGAGAAACGTTACATTTTACTACCAGAGACATTAATAAAAAAAGACAGGGTGCACATAGTCCCGTTATCAAAACAGGCTATAAATATCCTACGATTTTTACATCCAATTACTGGGAATTGTGATTTTGTTTTTCCGGGGCGAAATAACATCCAATCACCTATGTCAAATGGTGCTATTTTGGGATTGATAAAAAGGTTGGGGTTTGTCAAGCGCGCAACTGGGCACGGTTTTAGGCATCAGTTTTCAAGTGTTTTAAACGAGCATGATTTTAACCGCGACTGGATAGAGAAACAACTAAATCACGAGGAGGAGGGTGTGCGAGGTGTGTATAACCACGCACAATATTTGGAGGGTAGGCGTCAGATGATGCAATGGTATGCGGATTACATTGATAGTTTAACCGCATAACTGTTTTTCCTGAAACTCCTGTTTTTTCTGTTCAAGGTAGGTGTTTACTGTGGACAGTTTCCATCGAGGGTGTCGCCCCAAATATAGATCTGGTTTCGGGAATTTATCCGATGCAACCCACCGATCCAATGTTCTATCATCTATACTGATGTACGCACAAACTTGCGCCTTATTGTATAGTGGGTTTTCTACTATTAGTTTATTTGTCATTATTATTCTCCTAACTCAATATCATTTTTATATAGTTCGCTATATTTAGTCATGTTCGGTTCCTTTTGCATATTCAAGTGCTTTTTTAACAGCGCTTTTTACCAATTGTCTTTGATGAGCTCTTTTATATTTTGTTTGAAATGTTTCAAAATTACCCCCATCTCTGTTAGCGTTTTCTATAAAATCACAATCGTCAGTGCTTTCACCTTTACTAAGATATTCTTCGAATGCTGTACAGATAGAGTCATATTCATCTGGCGTTACGCTGATTGTTACTGCTTTACGATTTCCCATAATTAATCCTTGAGCCCTAACGCTCGTAAGTTGAATAGGGTGTTAGTATCCTTTCTTTTTCATTGATTCGAGAGTAGTTGATGATTTACATTTTTTCATTAATCATTTCTCGCTGTTCTTTAGTGTAGTTAGTCATGTTTGGTCCTTAATTTGTTTTTAGCTGTATATCCAAGTCAAGCTTTACCTCTAATGCGCCTGTAACAGGTACTACTTTGTAGACCATTCTTTCTTTCGCTTCCTCTTTTGTGTACGAATATTGCCACCCACACCATACCTCGACATAATAAACTAATCCGTTTAGCCGTTTGACCTCATCAGAATATCCGTTATAATCACCAAGATTTTGGGGTTGAGTTACTTTTTGGTATACTTGACTTAATTTGCCGCTCTCGTATTCCTTCACGAAAAAATCACCACATTCTAATGAATCCAGTGATACTTTTCGTGGCGTGTGTATTCTAATTTTCACTTAATTAGCCCTTACGATTATTAAATTGTTTAATTGCAAGTTTTATGCTTTCTGCAAACTGAAATGAAATCACTGCGGAGCAGTTATCTTTAATGCAATGAAAGAACGTGATGCCACCCAGACCAGTAACTACATCACATTTACCGCCACAAAACGGGCAGAGTTTTAATTGTTTAGTCATAATCATTTCCTAATATCTATTTAATAAACGAAATCCAATGAGTGTTGGAGCGTTTGCCACTAATGTGGCCAAAAAGCGGTTTATGTTCAGTTAGTGATAAAATATCTTTAACCGGTATATCTGTTTCATTCCATTTAAAAATCAAAGTCCCATTTGTTTTGAGCACACGAAAACATTCACTAAAGCCTTTCCTTAAATTTTCTTGCCATGTTGATTTATCGAGTTGGCCATATTTTTTTGCTAACCAACTATTGTGGCCAACTTTAACTAAATGAGGAGGGTCAAAACAAACTTGATAGAACGTTTCATCAGAAAAAGGTAAGTTTGTAAAATCAACTTGAATGTCTGGCTTGATTTCTAACGTTCGTCCGTCACATAAAATGTGGCTCTCTTTTCGTTTGTCGCAGAACAATACCCGATCATCTTGTTTATCAAAATAGAACATACGAGAGCCACAGCACACGTCAATAACGGGTTTATTTATGTTCATAATTACAGTGCTCCTTTATAATATTTATAATTTTTTCTGCTTTCCCAATCTTTGGATATTGACTGCGGCAGGCTTTTGCTTGTAACTGGTAATGAATGTCATCAATCTGTTCGCTGTACCGTATAACCGAAATCATGAGTTTAATTTCCCCATTCCAGTATTCACGGTTTTTTGTTTTGTTATTAAATAAATCGTGTTCCATATTTTCACCAATAGCTATCGCACACTAAATAATCAGCGTGAGAATTGATTTTAAATTAATAAGATAGGGTAGAAATCAAATATACAATTAAGAGACCAGGGGGGGCATGTTGATTATTTAGCTTAATTAATTGATTTTAAAATGGGATTTCTTGATCATCAAAATCTGTTGATGGCTCATTTTGCTGAATAGGGCGATTAATTGGTTGTTGTGATTGTTGCTGATTTGCATCATCACTGCGTGCACCTAAAATCTGCAGTGTTCCACCAATAGGATTGATAACAACTTCTGTAGTGTAACGATCTTGTCCTGATTGGTCTTGCCATTTACGCGTTTGCAATTGCCCCTCCAAATAAACCTGTGTTCCTTTTTTAACATATTCACCAGCAATCTCAGCTAATTTGCCAAACACAACAACTCTATGCCATTCTGTGCGGTCTTTTTGCTCACCGGTTTGTTTATCTTTCCATGATTCGGAAGTTGCAACACTAAAATTAGCGACAGCGCTACCATTAGGCATGATACGCACTTCTGGGTCTTGTCCTAAATTGCCCACTAGAATTACACGATTAACGCCACGTGCCATTTTGTCTATCTCCTGTATGAATTTTTGCGTGTTCTGATGCTTCATCGGGGAATTTTTTCCAGTTTAATTTAGTCATAAAATTCGACTCCGTGTGCGTCTATTCCATATGTGTGAACGGGAACTTTTTCTAATAAATATTTCAATGCATTGTTCTTAATTTGTTCCTCGACCTCTTCTTTACTATTCGCCTCAATATCAAATTCATATTCCAGCTCAGTTAGGTATAAAAAGGAACCTCTAAATCTAGCCATCTAAACCTCTCTTATAATTAGCTATTGAGCATTAAAAATGCCGTCACTAGGACGGCTAATGTGGTATTCTACTGATTGTTTTTTCGATAAGTTGATTGAATAATTCTCTGCGCTCTGAAAGCATTTGAAGCTCTTTTTGCAGGTCTTTTTTATAAGACCTGTAGACTATTAATTGTGAAATTTCGGGGAAGTCAGCACAATAACTGATAAAATCGCACCATTCACGTTGAGAGCTATCAATATGCCCAACTATTTGCCATTTATATGCAGGGTCGATAGTTCCTCTTTTTAAATTTTCATAATGAACAGTATCAATCACTGATTTAATTTCAATAACTCCATCAGTTCCAACTAAACCATCAGGACTATCACCATAATAACCACAATCAAAAAAGCCACCATTTGTCACTTCAGTAAAATACAAATCTTCATACAACATCCTCGCAATAGGTTCTTGCTCGTGACCACGTTCCATATGTTGATTTGAATAGTTGTTATCTGATTTGCAATTTTTTATACGCTCTAGTGCTAATTTAAGAGCGTATTTTTTTGCTGGTATGCCGAATGCATTAGGATAATTAGTCATTATTAGATTTAAATTAGATGATGTGATTTTCCCTAATCTTAACCAATCCCATTCATCAGTATTCTGTTCTATGTCATGCCATTTCGTTATTACATTCATTGATTAATAACTCCTGATTTTCTGCTGAAATGCTCATTCGTTGCAAAACCTTATCTAAATTACCATCTCGTTTGTAAGCTGCTTTTGCGTTATTCCAACTAGGTGAATCAGGCGTCAGCTCTTTTTTTGTTGTTCTGCTCGGTGATATTCTTAAACCCTCAATGATATCTCGCCCAAATTTGACTTGGTTATCAACATAAATATAAACAGGAACATTTAGCCAATCATCAATAAATGGTGAGTTAGTGATTTTTCTTAGCTGTTTACTATTAGTTACATTTAAAATCATAGGTTTTAAAGGTTCACCTTTTCTTATTTCTTTTTCAACAAAGTAAGCTGTGTTAAATAAATCTTTTGTTTTTTTTGTTTTATCAGCTTCTAATTTTACGTACGCTATTGTTAGATTAATTCCGTCCACAATATCTGCGCTACTTAAGTAAGGTGATTTAAATGCTTTCTTAAAATGGGTTTTTTCTGTCATATTTAATTCCTTAATAAGTTTGGTTGTTATACTCAAATCGAGCTTGTGAGTAACAGATATCAACGATAAATTGGTTATAAATATCATCATCAATACTTTTACTTTCCAGTTTGATTTTGAGTAGTTCGATGATTTGCCAGTCATTGTCGTTACCAAAGTTTTTAATTAGTTCTTCGGCTCGGCTTTCAATCCATTCTTCCTTGGCATCTTGCATTTCAATATTGTTTAACATATTGCAGTAAGCGCTTTCGTAACCATTTTCGACCAATTTATGTAACTGCATAACTCACCTCGTAGCAATCTGTAGCATCCAGTAGAACAAGCCAAATAATCCACCTAAAATCACAAAGTATGTGCAAAAGAGGGCAAACTTTATTTCGCTGTCTGTTAACTCATAATCCTTATGAAATCTATCTTTGATTTTCACATTAACAAAATCTTTATTAGTCATAATCACCTCGAAAAAAGCCCTCGCTAGGAGGGCAAATAGGATGTAGCATTGCGCCGTCTTTCCGAGCTGTCAGTATTCGTAATAACTCTTGTAAACGAGCTTAGGAATATGCCTGAGTAATACTGCAACACGCTCAGGCTCGTGCTTCCTTGACAACCACGCACAAGGATTTAGAATATGTATAACCACGTACAAACAAGGATTTTTATTTATGCCAGATTGGCTAGTTACTATTATTTCTATCTTTAGAAAGGATATTTTTTCATTGAAAAGCATGTTGATAGTTCTTGTTTCGTTATGTATTTTTTTTATAGTTCCCACCGAAATTCAAATTAAATTTAGTGAAAAAGTAAAAATTCCATTCAGTTATGAAATAGCGGTTTTTGCTACCAGTTTTATTTTTTGTAGTTTTATTTATTCTGTAGTGGTAAATTTTAAAAAGTTCCATACAAACTTTTCTATTAAAAAACAGCTAGATAAAGAGCGAAATGAATTAGTATTATTATTTAATTCGTTAAATAAATCTGAGAAGGAAGTTATTGCATATTTATTGCATAGTGGTTATCCATACATCTCATTTGAAGCGGAAAAAATACCTAAACATGTTATCAGACTCATTAATAAGGGAGTGATTATTCAAAGTAGTTTTCCGCTCATATTCAATACCGAATGTCGCTTTACACTAGATTCATCATTCGAAAAATTTATTAGAAACGAAATCAAAAAAATTTAATGATTATGATGATTAGTATTATTTTGATTTGATTGCTACACTATCGCAGTAGCCTCGCAACCGTTTACACTTGTATTTCTTAACCTATACATACACGCTAACTTTCTAGTGTTAGCATTATAGAAAGTTCCCGAATTATTCGGTCACCAGTTAAGGTGGGGTGACCACCATCAATTTTGTTCAAACTATATATCTCTCATTGAAAGGTATTTAGTTTGATTGTTTACCGCCTGTATTGAGTTACCGCCACAGTCCCGACGCATGGTTTAAAGTCGCGCCGTTCGACTATCTTATCAAAACTGCTGTACTTTCATATGCCTCAGCTAGCTACTTGAATCTCGTTAACTAGTTAAATAACTCGTAGTCTTGTTTAACTTTTTTGTTAAGTTGATTTGTTTTGATGAAACGATGATACAGTTAAAACTGTTCATTGTAAACAGAATAAACTGTATTTTTAACTGTATTTAAATTGATTGGTTGTTTTTTAATCTATTTGTTTTTGTAGAAATAAGATATTTATGCAGATTTTAGGCATGAAAAAACCCGCACAGGGCGGGTTGGTTATATATTGATAAGAAAATAATATTAGTTAGTTAAGCCTATAAATGATCCTATTAAAATTTGTCCATCTTTATTTTTTACTTCCATGTAACTAATTTTTATATCTATATTTTTTTCCCAAGCTGATGATATTTTAGATAATTCATCTTTAGATAATAACTCTTCATCTGCTTTTATTGTAAAAAGTTCACCATTAGACTTTCTTATTACCTTTATGTTATAGTCTGTTAAGTAAGCTCCTGTCCTATCAAGTCCTTTTATGATAAATGTATCGGTAACTTGGTATTTTGTTTTCTCTGTTGGTTGTCTTGTCGTGTATTCTAAAAGCTCCTCTTTTGAAAAAGACTCGCTATTGATTTTCAAAGATTCAACAGATGAATCGCTAGCTATCTGCTTTATTAAATTATTACGTGCATTTAAAGCATGCTCTTTTATCTCAGAGCTAATCTGAGTTTTACCACGAGATTCATAATCTTCAATAAGAATTTTAGTTTGTTCGATCATCGCAGAGGAAACGGTTTCGACTGTTTTATTGCTTTGTTTGCTAAGTTCAATTTCTTTTTGATTATTATCATAGAGATAATGACCAGCGGCACATGTAAAAGCCAGTAATACCGCCATTGTTTGCCAACCGTTCATTTTTCCCATTTTTGCCTTTAATAGTTCTAAGCCTTTATTAATTATACCTGAATTATCTGATTTTGCATCACTCGAACCTTCAGCTATTTTAAATATTATGTCTAAATTTTGTTTATCTTCGTTTGTTAATTTATTTAAATTTGATGTGCCATATTTAATTAGGGAGTATGTTCTCTGAATTTCTTCAATAATGGTCATCATACCTGAAATAAGATTTGTGTTTACTGATGAATGATATTTTTCTCCTTTTACATTGATGTGTAATATAGGCCAACCATCAAAACAAATATTTGGCAAAATAAAGTTTTCTGAATCTATCAATGGATCGTTTTTCATATTTTCTAAAAATTGATAGAAATCATTCTCGTCTTTTATAAAAATCACTTCTTCTGACATGTATAGCTCCTACAACCATTCAACTTATTTAGGTTAATTTTATAGAACCGCCGAAGCGGTTAGTCGTCTTTCTTTTTATAGCATTTTGTAGCTGTATATATTATTCCTAACCCTAAAGCGGTAGACAAAAATCGAATTACTCCTAATCCTAAAATTTCAAGGTAGTGAGTAAAAAGCACTAAAGCCAATCCTACTATCATGCTTATTGTGTACATTAATTTACTCATATCTGTTCCCTCTTCATAAAAACCGCCGAAGCGGTTATTGTTATGTTATTAATCTATTGAAAAATATAAGATGATAGATAAAAACATCCATGTAAAACAAATAATTTTTGAAGTTTTAGAATACCCTTTCTTTAATGTAAACCATGAAAAAATACATGGTAAAAAGATGATTCCGATTATCAATGCGATACTTGGTGATATTAAAGATTCGTCTATATTATGCTGTTTCACTTTCTGTGATGGTTCTTTTATTTCTTCATCTAAATTTTCAAACTCGTTTATTACTTCTTGATCAATTTTGTCATCATTTTTTATAAGAGTGGCAAAAGGTTTTATCTCTTTAAATATACCTGTTTTACTCATATTTCTGATTAAATCAAATTGTTCAAAGCATCCAACCACATCAATACATTCAATATTATCAAAATTGATTGATTTCCATGCTGATTTTTCAATATTTACACTGATAAGATATTGATCTTCGATATTACCGTTTTGGACATTAGGTCTTTGTGAATAGGCAGAGAGGGTAATTTTTTTTATTGTAGGAATTAAATTAAAAATGTCAGCGATTATTCTAAAAATTATTGAATGAATATGAGTCATATATATTTTTCTTCGCTCTGTATCTGACATTGTTTTTATTGAAATCCTCAAACTATTATCAGATGCAGTATATTTCTTATTAGGTATATCTTCAATTTCAGGTAAATCTATATCAAGAATTAAATTGTTTTCATTAATCTCGAAATTAACATTTGTTTCTTTTGGAAAAGGGATATTTGATAATAATTCCATTAATTCGGAATTAATAACATCCTCATTACCTAATGCTAATAGTTCATTAATTCTATATGCTTTATCACTTTCATTTTTATCAAACTCAGCTTTTTTTTGAATCCAATAATTTAATTTATCATTGTATTCAGTTTCTATTGCTTCGTTGATCTTCAATCTTTTCTTTTCTACAAATGGAAATATTTTACATAAAAGGTTCCTATTTTTTAGTCGCTCTTTTTGTGGCGGGGGTTCTGGGTATTCTTCTGTATTATAAATTCTAATATCTGAAGGAGGGGATACATTTAAGTGGAGTTTATCAAGTAACTCTAAGCCATCATTATAGTTTTTACAAGCCTGTTTAAAAATAGATATTAATGCTTCTTTATTGTTTTTTTTAAGATTTGATATTACGTTTTCAGGTAAAGGCTTACCATCAGTTGGATTAATATATTCTACATTTCCATTATCATCTATTTTTACTTTTATTGTAATAACTTGGCTCTCGGTTGCTTTTGGTTTTATTTGTCTTCGATTAACTTTATTATTACCTGATAGCTTTGTACGGTATGATAAACCGCTACCAGGTAAGCCTAAATTCCCGTAAGTGCCATTCTTACCTATGTTTATCGAAGCTCCTCTACCACCGAGGCTAATACTAGCCCCTTTTGATCCTAAATTTAAACTTAATCCTGGTATTATTTTTATTCTTTTCCTAAACCTAACAGCCATAGTAATTACCTTTTTCTTCTAAATATTCTATGCTCAACCATTGTTCCGATAATTCTTATTTGTTGTTTTAATGTGCTCATAATTGTATAGTCTGGATTTAATGGGATAAGTTCAAACTGCATTCTTTCATGCTCATCATATCCGAGTTCTCTATACTTTTTAAACGTAGCTTCAGATTCTCCGTTCATTGCTACTACAAATTCACCTGGTGTTGGTTTTACTGCAGGGTCAATAATAACAACATCACCTTCTTTAAACTCAGGCTCCATTGAGTCGCCCTTAATTTGTAATGCAAATGCTTTATCCGATAATTCTAATGATGTCATAATATATTCAAATCCAGTTGAATCTCTTAATTCACAAGACTCTGTCCATACTCCTGCTTGTACATAACTTATTAAAGGTACTTTGTAAGCTTCAAAATTTATAACTTTTACATTCTTTACTTCTTTTTCTTTTCCACTTAACAGCCATGCCATGTCGCACTTTAATGCAAGAGAAATTTCATATAAGTAACGTGGTTTTTTCACACTACCACTTTCAATAGCTTGGTAGGACTGCTGTTTTATTCCAATCTGTGATGCTATTTGTTCTTGTGTAAGCCCTAATTCTTCTCGCCTTGCTCGTATTCTTTGACCAAGATTATTCATTTTTAAAAGTCTCCTTTTATGGTTAATAAAATAATACAGATAAATCTGTAATTGACAAACAGTATAAACTGTTATTTAATACAGTTATAACTGTTGATTGCAATGAGGAATGTATGACAATCGGAGATCGAGTAAAACAAAAACGAATAGAGAAAAATATTAGCCAATCGCTTTTAGCTGATTTGGTGGGTATGAAACAACAATCTATTAGCGATATAGAATCAGGAAATATAGAGAAGCCAAGAAATATTGTGGAAATAGCTAAAGCTTTAAATTGTTCTGTTGAATGGCTGTATTACGGAAAAAATTTTGAGAGAGAAAAAAATGAGCACGTTAAAAACTAAAAAAACACTGAGTCAGTGCGATCAAATATTACAGCATTTGCAAAGTGGTAAAACAATAAACCCGAAACAAGCGTGGGATTTGTTCGGTTGCTACAGATTAGGTGCGCGCATTCACGATTTAAGAAAACAGAATTTCCAGATTGTTACTAAGATTTTTTATAAAAATGGTGGCAATTTTGCGGAGTATTCGTTGAGGAATGGCTAATGAGCATGTTATTAATGGTTGAAGCCATGAAATTAAAAGTTGGCAATCCACTTAGAAAATTGGTTTTAATTAAATTGGCTGATAATGCTAACGATAAAGGCGAATGTTTCCCGTCCGTTTCTTATATTGCTGAACAATGCGAAATTTCTGAACGTTCTGTACAAAATCATATCAAGCAATTAGAAGTCGATGGATTACTGAAAATTGAGAGTAGAAAATCAGAAAATGGGTTAAATAAATCTAATATTTATTACCTCAATTTTAGTGGTGCAAATCCTGCACCCTATGGTGCAAATGGTTCCAGTAGTGGTGCAAATGCTGCACCTAGTGGTGAATCTCCTGCACCATCCTATGGTGCAAATCCTGCACCCATAACCAGTCATATTATTGAACCAGTCAAAGAACCAGTCAATAACCTAGTTATTAACGGATTCGATTTTTCTGGACTTGATGGCATGTTAGAAAAAAATTTGATTGATGATTTTATTAAATTTAGAAAATCGATAAAGAAACCTCTAACCCAAGGCGCTGTTAATTATCTAATTCGAGAACTGAACAAAGCTGTACGAGCTGGGTATAACCCTAACGAACTTATTGAAATGACCTTAAGTCGAGGCTGGCAAACATTTGAGTATAGGTATTTGAATAATCAGCAACAAACACCTAATGGAACACCATCCAAATTCATGACCCTTGCCGAACGTAACAGGGCGGTTTTAGAGAGTATGAGGAGTTAATCATGGCAAAGATTACTGATGATTTTTTAGCTGTCATTGGTGGGCTTCTTGAACTCTATGGACAGCAAGCGAGTACAACCAAAGTCAATATTTATTGGTCAACACTTGGTCAATATTCGATTGATTCATTGCGTAGAGCAGCTAATACATGGGTTCGCAAAAGTGAGTTTATGCCGAAGCCCGCTGATTTAATTAATTTAATGGGGGGCCCTAATAACCACTTATCGCCAGATGAGGCATGGGCAATCGCAATACTTGCTAGTGATGAAACTAATACTTTGGTTTGGACTAAAGAAATAGCCAAGGCATGGGCGCAAGCTGAAATTGTTTATCGAAACGGCGACAAAATTGGAGCAAGAAGAACTTTCATCGAAGCTTATGAGCGTTTAGTTAATGAATCAATGATGAATGGCAAAAATGTAGAGGTGTTTGTATCACTTGGTAGCGATAAAACAAAACGTGCTGATGCAATTAATCACGCTGTATTCACAGGATTATTAACTCAAGAAAAAGCTAATTACTATCTACCAAAACCAGAAAACACTATCGCAATGCTTGAGTTTAAAGATGATCAAATTTCAGCAAAGAGTATGGAGCATATCGCTAACATTAAACAAATGTTAAAAACAGGTCGGGTTTGTGTTACGACGAGTTAATCACTGCAAAAACGGACACTATCACATGCTAGACAAAATAGCATATGACTATGTTACAGCACTGAGGAAACGAGGGGCAAACGTAGCAAAAGTTAAATATGAACTAGCCGAACAAGTTAAAAAATATTCGACAGAAGAGAAAGCAAAATTAAGAGAGTTAATACAAAAATGGCTTACAAAATAACAGCAGAAATTAAAAAAGGGTGGCAAAGTTGGGGATCAATTGTTTTACATCGTGATTCTAAGATAACTGAAAAATCATTAATTAAAAAACTATCTACAGTTAAAACGCAATTCGGTAAATCTAAAGTTGATGTGGTAGTACGTAATTTTGCGTGTGAGAGGGTTTAGAGATGATTAAAGAAATTCGATTAACTCATGAAGTCGCACGTATCACAGCTATAAATTTTATTAATCAATTACCAGTTGATAGCAAATATCCGTTAAGAATAGTGATTGATGAAGAAAAGCGAACATTAGCACAAAATCGAATGATGTGGGCTGTTTTAAACGATATTGCAAAACAAATTGAATGGAACGGAGAAAAGCTGACAGCAGAAGAATGGAAACATTTAATCACAGCCAATTTACATGGTCAGAAATGTGTAAAAGGGATTCAAGGAGGATTGGTCTTTATGGGGCTATCTACTCGTAAAATGAACAAAAAAGAATTTGCTGATGTGGTTATCTGTGCAGAGCAATTTGGAGCAGAAAATGGTGTTAGATTTAGCTCAGATGCGCAAGAGGCAATACGGCTAGCTGAGCAATACAAAGACCAGTTATCAAAGGTGGCATGATGAACAACACATTAAAAACAATTGATGAATGTATAGAAGAAGCCGAGCAATTATTGGCATGGTTATATGAACAACGCAGAGAATACATAAATCAGCATAATTTAAATAAGGTTAACGATGAGCAAACTAACTAAAGAAGCAAAAGGGCGAGAATGCCAAGTGCGCTTACCGTGCTGTAATCATAATCCTGAAACTACCGTATTAGCGCATTATCGTTTAGCTGGTACGTGCGGTGTAGGTATGAAACCTAACGATTTACAGGGTGCGTGGGCATGTTCGGCGTGTCATGATGAAATTGACCGTAGAACGAGGATGTTTGAACATAAATTTGTTAGGTTAGCCCATGCTGAGGGAGTTTTTAGAACTCAATATGAGTTAATAAAAGAAGAGGCAATAAAATTATGATTCATTTAACGTTACCGTATCCGCCGTCAGTAAATAATTATTGGCGCATGTCACACGGTCGTTTTTATATTGATCAGAAGGGCGTAGATTTTAGAAATGCTGTGCAATCCATTGTATTGCAGGCACGAGCTAACAACAAGGTAAGAGGGCGATTAAAGGCTGAAATTTTCGCTATTATGCCAGATAGACGAGTTAGAGATTTAGATAATCTAAATAAGGCGATTTTGGACTCATTAACATATTCACAGGTCATCGAGGATGACAAACATATTGATGATTTACGCATAGTTAGAGCTGGTTATGAAAAAAATAACGGTCGAATTGAAATTTATATCAGCGAGTTGATAGAGGGGGAGCAATGTTAGCAGAATATAAATACATTGATGATGAGCCAATTGAGCCCGCAAAACCTATTGCATCAGTTAGATTTCAATCCGATTATGATATTACGGACATTCTCACACGTTGGGGTAATTGGGCTCGAAAAGAAGCTTATTTACAACGAAAAAACTTTAGTCTTTATAAATCAGAACAGGAACAATTTAAGGAGTCATGCTCAGATGATGATGGTTTATTGATTGATTCAATGATAACCGCATTAGGGAGAATGAAAACACAAAAATCACAGGACGAGTATCATGTATTAAAACTGTATTATTTCGGTGAAATTAGAATGTTAGACGATACAGTTATGATCGTAACTAAATCATTGCGCAGTATAGCTAAAATTACAGGAATAAATAAAGACAACGTCAAATCATTAAAAGAGAGCGGTGAGAGCTGTATTATTGGTATGCTTGCAATGCAAACAATGTTAACAGGTGAAGAACTTGAGTTATTACAGAATATTAAATTGTTGAAATGATAAAAATCTATTGACTGTCTAGACAAATAGTAGTATAAATATGACAAGAATCTATAATTGTATATAAAGCTCGCAAATGCGGGCTTTTTTATTATTTAAAGGAAAGCCTCAATTAAGAGGCTTTTTTAGTAAAGTGATTTTTTGTACATTAAGATCGCTTCTTCAATGATTTTGCTTTGTGATTTTTCAGTCTTGGCACTTAATTCTATTATTAAGTCAATAATCTCAATAGGTAATTTGTATCCTTTTGATTTTACTCCACGTTTTTCATCGCTTTTCTTTTGAATTACACTTCTTGATAATGCCATATAATCACCTTGATTTCTTATACTATAGTTGTTATATTTAAGGTCATCGGCGAGGCTTTCGCCCCGCCTTTGATTGGTTAATAAACTGAGAAGCTCAAGCTTATTAAAACCAAGAGAAGTAAGATCTGGTACATCTTGTTTCTCCCTTAAGCCCCCATCGAAAGCTGGGGGTTTGCTTTATCAACTCCCTGTTGATGTTTATAATTATAGTCGCACCTACTTTTAAAGTCAACATTATTTATTAAAAAAGTTAGGTATTTTTTACTGTTATTTGGTGTTTGAAATGGATTTCATAAAAAAAGTAGTTCTGGTTTCTCTGTTTATTTTATTTGCATCATCAACCGCTTATGCAAAAAATTGCAAAAAAGGCATCCCCTGTGGTAATTCATGTATTTCAGCCGCTAAGACTTGTCGAATAGGTACATACTCAGCCGCTCCAACACTGAAACCAAAAACAACTCCAATAACACCAACAGCTACACAAGTTGCGATTAGTAAGCAAAACTTTAATGCAGCAAAAACAAAACTGGTTCAGTTATATAAATCAAATCCAGAACAAACAACTTTTTATTGCGATTGTGAGTTTTCATGGACAGGTAAGAAAGGTATCGTCGATTTTAGTAAATGCGGATATGAGCCAAGAAAGAATTTAAATAGAGCATCTCGCATCGAATGGGAGCATGTTATGCCTGCGGAGAATTTCGGCCGACATCTACAATGCTGGCGAAACGGTGGGCGAAAAGAGTGTAAAAAAGATGTGACTTTCAATGAAATGGAAGGGGATTTGCACAACTTACAACCGTCAATCGGTGAAGTAAATGGTGACCGCTCTAATTATCGCTATTCGCAATTTACTAATGCATTCACTCAGTATGGACAATGTAAAAGCGCTGTAGATTTTCAAACTCGTAAATTTCAGCCGAGAGAAGAAATTCGCGGTATTATAGCTCGAACATATTTCTACATGTCAGATAAATACAATATCAATTTATCTGATTCAGAACACAAACTGATGACCGCATGGAATAAAACGTATCCACCCGATAATTGGGAATGCAATCGTAACAAACTAATAGAACAAATTCAGGGTAACGATAATAAGTTCGTTACTCAACAATGTAATTAAGCCGACGAAAGTCGGTTTTTTTATGCCCGTTTTACAATCAGCATTAACACACATCAAAACACTATATTTACGCTGATTGTATTTTTTATTATCAATATTGAGTATTCACTCATCACAGAATCGGTAGCAATGCTAGACACACACATAACTAAACATTAGCTAGTACGCTACCTCTCATTTAATAAGAAGATTTAAACATGCCGATAAAAGACCCTAACAACGTCAATTGGACAGTTGTTGTTTATTTATTTTTCGTCACTTTGCTTGGTTCTCTATCAAGTTATTGCTATCAGTTTCTAAATGGTAATAAATTCAATATCTGGGTGTTATTTGCGCAAATATTTATATCGATATTCGCAGGCACTCTTGTAGTACTTGCTGCAAGTTATTTCAACTGGGATTTTGAATTAGCAGGCGGTATTGCTGGTTTAGCTGGCTGGTCTGGCGCAGCCCTAATCAAAGCATTAGAAGAGCGGCTAATAAGAAAAGCCAAAGGAGATGATTAATGAAATTAACTGAACATTTCACGCTAGAAGAATTTACACGTTCATTAACTGCTAGCCGTTTAAAAATTGATAATTCAGTGCCGGCCGACCTAATGCCTAATGTGCAATTAACAGCTATTAAACTGGAGTTTGTAAGGCAGGCACTAGGTAAGCCAATTAACATTACATCAGGTTATCGTTGCCCAGCATTAAATGCACGTGTTGGTGGAGTGTCAACTAGCGCACACACGAAAGGATTAGCGGTAGATTTCCATTCATCATACGGCACACCTAAAGAGATTTGCCAACGATTAATCGATGCGGGAGTCCAGTTCGACAAACTCATTCAAGAGCATAATCAATGGGTGCATATCGGCTTTAATCCTAATAATAATCGCCAGATAGTTTTGACTGCTGTTAAGCAGGGCGGTAAGACGATTTATAAGAACGGTTTACTATGAGTAAAGAAAAGTTATTAAGTATAGCATTGCTTATTGTCGGTTTTGTTTTCCCTATTTATTTTGGTTACAACAATTACCAGGAGAAAAAACGATTAAAAACCGCTAACGCCGAGCTAACTAATCAAATTAATCTGCTAGAGCAAACCATATCTAGAAACAACCAAATCATCGCAGATAACGAATTATCAAAACGTGAACTTGAAAATCAATCATTAGAACGGCAGGAGCAAATTAATGAGCAACTCAAAGATAATGATTGTGCTAAGCAGTTTGTGCCTATGCCTATCTCTGGTAGCTTGTACAACCGAGCGAAAGGTATACGTGAATCGACCGATTCCAGCCAATCTATTAAGTAACTGTTTACCAAATTTACCACCTAACCACATGACTTTTGGTGATAGCTTCCGATATAACGAGCATTTATTAAATGTCATTGAGAAGTGTAATGCAGATAAAAGGGCTATCAAGCAGATTGCTAATGAATAAAAGCGCGTTGGTTGAGTTTTAGCGCGACTAAATGATAAATCACTCAGCCAATTTTAAATAATTATTCGCTTTTACTGCATAAACTATAAAAATTCACGAGCAGCTATAAAGAATAACTGCATATTTAATCAGTTACACTTAGAAATGACACTAACTCTAAGTTATAGTTATTCTTTGAAAGGTAATGGTATAATAAATCATCTTATTGTTTGGATGGTTGTTTATGAAAAAAATATTATATTGCTTTATATTAACTTTATTCCCTTTTATTGTATTTGCAGATAACGCTAAAAAAGATGATTGGATAAATCCATATCTTATAAAAGGTTATATTTCTTACAATGATTTTAATAATTTTATATCCTCTAAAGACGAGAGAGCTCAATCATTTGGTGCAGCTTATTTGTCTGGGATTGTTAATACATTTAATTGGGAAAATATAGCACGTGAACAAAAAGGGTTACCTAAAATTTACTGTGCAAAATCGGCATTACAATTACCTGAAGTTAAAAAGTTGATGAACCAATATGCAAACTTATTTAATGGTGAACCAATCAAGAAATTTGGTGATGGGGATTTATATTTTTTTGTTAGACTTACAGTGAGATATTATCATCCATGCCCTGAAGAAAATAAGTAAAGCAATACATAATAAAATCCACAAGAACCGCTTAATTGCGGTTTTTTTGTGCCTATTTTTTTTGAAACATCATAAACCCAATTCAACTTTTAATTAATCATAATTACCCCTGGCTTGTAAAACCGATATCTACAAGTCGAATAAATTTAAATCATTTTTCAATCAATCATAATGCCAACACACGGCAATTCACAATAATAAGAGATCACTTAGGAATGAGTTTTAGAGGGCGCCAGATGGTTTCATGGTTACCTCTCTTGACTGGTTCCCTGTGTGACTAAAACTCATTTCTAATGGAGAACACCATGAATATTATTAAATTCGATTTTAAAGGTCATCAAGTTGGTTTCAATGATGATGGATGGATTAACGCAACAGAAGCAGCATCAAGATTTGGTAAACGTCCAAATGACTGGTTAATTCTTCCTGATACAGTTAATTATATCAATGCGTTAGAATCTACATACCAGAAAATCCCGTATGTAAAAACGAGCCGAGCTAGAAAAGATCGTGGTGGTGGTACTTGGATTCACCCTAAATTAGTGGTTAGGTTTGCACGTTGGTTATCTGTTGATTTTGAGATATGGTGTGATGAGCAAATTAATAAGCTTATTCGTTCTCAGGTTGTTACTTATACAGATGAGCAAGTATTAGCAATACTAACTCATAGTCAACCGCAAACATGGGAAAAGCGATTCCAACAACCTTTTTATCAAGCATTATCAAAAATGACTAACTTGCCATTCAATAATCACATTGGCGGTTGTCCATCATTATTTGGACTGATAACTCAAAAGTGGGTTTATGGTGTCGTACTACCTGAAAAGGTTTATCAAAGTATCAAAGAGCGCACCAAGAAAGGCGAAAAAATTCATCAATTTTTAAAACCAGATGCACTAAAAGCAGTTGAAAATCAGCTAATAGCAATAACGACAATCGCTAAAGGTTGCGTTGACTATAAAGACTTTGAAGCAAGATGCTCGACAATATTTAATACACAAGGGCAGATGAAGTTTATTCTGGCTGCATAGAGGAAAACATATGACAAAGCTCACAGACAAACAGGAGCTGTTTTGTCGTGAGTATCTAATCGATTTGAACGCGACACAAGCAGCTATAAGAGCCGGATATAAGGAAACCACGGCACAAGAACAGGGTAGCAGGTTGTTATCAAATGTTATGGTGCAAAGTTATATACTGGAATTAAAACAACAACGAAATGAACGCAATAAAATAAATGCTGATTATGTTCTAAAGCGACTTACTGAAATCGACCAGATGGATGTAGTAGATATTCTTAATGATAACGGTGACTTATTGCCAATTAAAGAGTGGCCGAAAGTTTGGCGTACAACTCTATCAGGTTTAGATATAGCTATCATGGGAAGTGGTGATACTGAAGCCATCATGAAAAAAATCAAGTGGCCGGATAAAGTCAAAAATCTTGAATTGCTCGGTAAGCATGTTGATGTACAGGCGTTTAAAGAAAAAACAGAAACCACAGTTAACGTAGTAGATGAAGTGTCAGCTTTGATGCAGGAGATATCTAATGAGGTAAATTAAATGTCAAAATCAAAACAACAGCTTGAGAAGCTTAAGAAAAACCTTAAGGATAGATTTTGGCGTTTAAATAATCTTTATTATATAACCAACAAAGTAGGTAAAAAAACAAAGTTTAAAATGACACCTGAGCAGTTAGAATATTTTGAGGGTATGCATACTCGAAATATTATTCTAAAAGCACGTCAATTGGGTTTTACCACTGAAGTATGCATTATCCAATTAGATGCAGCATTATTCCAGTCTGACAAGTGCGCTTTGATAGCTCATAATCTTGAAGATGCAAAACGATTATTTAGAGAAAAAGTAAAATATGCTTATGACAACCTCCCAACAATAATAAAACAAGCTAATCCTGCTAAAAATGATGCTGCACGAGAATTGGTTTTTAGTAATGGTGGTTCACTCTATGTTAACACTTCATTTCGTGGTGGTACGCTTCGCTATCTACACATATCTGAGTTCGGTAAAATATGTGCTAAATTCCCAGAGAAAGCAAAAGAGATAGTGACAGGGGCATTTGAAGCCGTCGCTACAGATTGTTTTATTACAATAGAAAGCACGGCCGAAGGTAAAAGTGGTTATTTTTATGATTACTGCAATGAAGCTGAAAAAGCATTATTACAAGGTAAATTATTATCTGCATTAGACTGGAAATTCTTTTTCTTCTCCTGGTGGAAGAATCCACTGTATGCAATAGAGCCTGTTGAACAATTACCAACTCGTTTAAATAATTATTTCAGCGAATTAGAAGTAGAACATAAGATTAAGTTAACCGAACAACAAAAAGCTTGGTATCACGCTAAAGAGAAAACGCTTGGCGATGATATGAAGCGTGAATATCCTTCTATTCCAAGTGAAGCCTTTGAGCAATCAATCGAAGGTGCTTACTATGCAAGGCAATTCAGAGAGCTATACAAAGAAAAGCGCATCACCACGCTACCTGATAATAATCATCTCGACGTTTACACATATTGGGATTTAGGTGTTGGTGATTCAACAGCTTTATGGTTTGTACGGATGGTTGGTGATGAATATCACGTTATCGACTACTACGAAAATAGTGGTGAGGGCTTAAGGCATTATATGAAAGTGCTTAAAGATAAAGGGCAAAATCTTGGTTATGAGTACGCTGAGCACTGGGCACCACATGATATTGATAATCGAGAACTATCGGGTGACGGTAAGAGCCGTAAACAAGTAGCGAAAGAAGGCTATGAAATTGACGGTGAGAAATACAGCATTAATTTTAAAGTTGTTCCTAAGTTAAGTGTTGATGATGGCATCGAATCTGTCCGTGAAATCCTCCCACTTTGTGCATTTGATTCAAGTAAATGTGAACAAGGTATTGCCCATTTAGAAGCCTACCGTAAAGCTTGGGATGATAAAAATGGGTGTTGGAGAGATAAACCTCTTCACGACCACACATCACATGGTGCAGATGCATTTAGATATTTTGCTGTAGCTAATAAAAATAAACGTAACCGCGCTGCAGGATTATTTATGAGGTAACAATGAATTATTCAACATTAACAGATGAGCAACTATTGCAGTCTGCACAACTGGCAATTAATAACAGTCAAGATATAGTTAGACAACGCCTATCTTTTACCTCTCAAGGGGTAATAAAAAATACTAAACGAGCATTTATAGAACGTGAGTTTGGTTATCCTGAAGATTTAACATTTAGCGATTTTTATAAGCTTTATAAAAGGGTTGGCGCTGCTCGTGGGTTTGTTGACCGACTTATTGATATTTCGTGGGTTGATTATCCTAAATTCATTGATGGTGATATTCGGGAGCAAGATACTAAGTTAACCCCTTGGGAGCAAACGGTCACTGATTTATTTAACGACAAACTTTGGACATCTATTGTTGAAGCGGATAAACGAGGTATCGTTGGGCGATATTCAGCGTTAATTATTCAATTAAGAGACAACAGAACATGGGATCAACCAGTTGATACAGCAGTAACAAATCGATTACAACCACAAGATGCCATTGTTAGATTAATTCCGGCTTGGGAAGAACAATTAAAGCCGATTGTATGGAATAGTGATGAGACTGACGAAAATTATGGCCAAGTCACTATGTACCAATTTAATGAAACATCAGTTGATAGCAAATCCACCAAACCAAGAATATCTCGCAGAATACATCCCGATAGAGTTTTGATATTAAATGAAACATCGGTAATTAACTCAATTGATGACGGCTTTTCGCAATTAGAAGTTGGATATAACGATCTACTAGACATGATGAAGTATTCGGGCGGTGGTGCTGAGGGATTCCTTAAAAATTCAAGTAGACCTGTACATGTTAACTATGATCCTGATACCGACATGAGCGAATTAGAAAGAGAACTCAGAAAAAGGGGGCATGAAAGTATAGCTGATGCAATGAATAATCAAATATCTCTCTTAAATTCTGGAACTGATAGTGCGCTAATTACATCGGGCGCAACTGCTAATGTTTTATCTGTTACACCTGCAGACCCTAGTCCTGGATGGACTGTATCAACAAATAGTTATGCAGCATCAGTATTAATGCCATTTACTATAATATTCGGACAACAAACAGGACGATTAGCCTCAGATGAAGACAAGAAAGATTACGCCAAAAGAGGTATAGCAAGACGCAATGGATTTTTAACCAAGCTAATTAAAGAGTTTGTTAATCAATTAATTCGGTTGAAAGTTATTGAGCCACTTGTTAACGGAACACTCACTCTCAAATGGTCAGATTTATTAGCACCAAGCCAAGCTGAGCGAATCGATATCATGATTAAGATGTCCGACGTTAATGTCAAAGCACAACAATCTATGGGCATCCCCGTATTTACTCCTAACGAAATTCGTGAAGCTGGCGGTTATGAGCCCGATCCCGATTTAGAGGACATCGATATTGAAGAAGCCCAAGATAATAAAACCGATTCCGAAGAATCCGATATTACCGAGAAGTAAAAATAATCCTACGCTCACCAACAAACAAATTCTCCAAATGCGTAGCGAAATACAAAAACGCTACAAAACGATCAAACAATCAGTTATTGAGTACATCGAATTAAGCTTAGGCTATTATGCTAAAGAGCCAACTAAAACAGCAATATTTATCGATAACAACCTATATGTCGTAAATGCCAGTGTTAATTACACGGTTGATGGCAATCAGCTCGCTAGGGTGTTAACTCGCATTCAAGAAATTGTTGATGAAAACCTGATTAATGGCGGTATTGAGAAGTTTTGGGCTGGTAAGCTGGTTGCTGATATGTATCAAATGGGTACTAATCGGACATTTCAAAACTTATCTATACAATCACCATTGTATTCACAAGCTACATCATTAGAATCCCTGTTATTTAGTGATGCTTACATTCGTCGAATAGGACTTGCCTATACAGCAACATTTAACGACTGGAAAGGACTTGCTGATAATCTAAAGAGCGATTTGGGCTCCGTTTTAAGTAGCGCCGTGGCAAGAGGAGTTAACCCACGAGAAACCGCCGATATTATCAGTAAGCGCATTGATATCTCACATAGTAAAGCTAAAGCCATAGCGCAAACTGAGCAAGTAGGAGCGCTTCGTCAGGCTACATGGGATGAAACTAAACGTACTCAAGAAGATTTAGGACTAAAAACAGGCTTATTACACATGTCTGCATTAAAGCCTAATTCGAGAGCCACTCATGTTGCTAGGCACGGGAAAATCTATACTGTTGAACAGGTAGAGGAATGGTACGAAGAGAATGGTAACAGATTCAATTGTTATTGTGCTCAAATAACAGTATTGCTTAATGAAAAAGGCGAGCCATACAACCAATCTAGCATCGACAGATTATTAAAAGAAGCCGACGAATGGGAAGATCAATATAAACCGAAACGGCAGGCATTAACGGAAGTAGAAGAGCTTAATGACTGGTCAAGAAAGAATATTACTGAAATATCTAATATACCTAATGATATTGACACTAAAGAACTGGCGCCATGCTTAAAATTGGTATCAGAAATTCAGGAACGTTTCGATTTACCACAGTTTAGATATGCAGGGTCAATAAATGGGGATGTTCATTACTATGGTGAGCCAAATAAAAACATGCTGGCAGCATTTGCCCCAAACACCAACGCCCTAATTATTACAACAGGCAGTGTAGATAAAAAAGAATTGCTGTTGGTTGATTTATATAGTAAAACATTAGGATTCAAGAGCGAGTCGTTAAATTCCGTTATTAATCTTAAGAATCAGCGATTAACTAATATAATTAATGAAATGGATTATGTTGCGTGGAACGCTGTACCAACACCTAGAGGGGTTTATGCTCACGAAATGGGGCATGCGTTGCATAACAAACATCGGGTGGCAATTGATAATATTATTTCTAAAGCATGGGATCAAGGATGGCAATATGCGATTAGCAAATATGCGCAAGATAAGAAAAACGAATTGATAGCAGAATCCTTTTCACTTTACATTGAAAATCGCAATGAAGCTAAAAAGCGACTATATCCAGAATTATTTAAATTTTTTGAATCTTTAGATAAAGGCACCAAATGGAAAAAATTAAAAAGTTAATAGAGCAAGCCTCTAAGCTTGTTAATATGAAGCCGCTTCCTGATGATGCTGAGGAGCAGCTAAACGAAATAATCGAACAGGCAGATAGTGATGTAGAAAAGTCTATGTTATCTAGTTATGCCGAATCTCTATTTGTTGAAAGACATTCATAATCAAATCTCTTAAACCGCTTCGGCGGTTTTTTTATATTTAAAATCCACACGAGGTAAAGCATGACACTTAAAAGTGTGAATGTTTTATCTGTCGTTAATAGTAAATCCAAAATATCAACACAAATCATCGACGGTAAAGAGCACATTGTTATCAATGATGTGGTTCCAATCGTGGATGATATTGTCATGAATGGAATTTTCTATCCGGCAGATGAAATTAACAAATCTTACATGACACTGAATGACAATTTAATGCCATTAGACCATCCACGAATAAATAATGAGCATGTTTCTGCATTAAACCCACAAGCCATTAATAATTTTTATATTGGTGCGTGGGGTAGAAATGTTCGCAAATCTAACGACAGAGTGCTTATGGATGCATATATCGATAGGAAATTTGCAGAAAGCACAGAAAAAGGGCGAATGCTTGTAAATCGCCTTGATGACATGATGAATGGTAAAAACACCACGCCAATTCATGTGTCAACAGGGTTAACTTATACGCCCGACAATCAATCAGGCTCATCAAAAGGCAAACGCTACAAGTCAATTGCTCGAAATATGAAATTCGACCATGTCGCTATATTACCCGATAAACAAGGTGCAGCCACACCAGATGATGGTGTTGGCATCTTTGTTAACTCGGATGGTGAAAAATCGCCAATTGAAAATGTAAGTCTTATTGATTGTTCAGACGATTCAATAAGCAACGTAATTAGTAAAACTATTAAAGAAGTTTTAAGCGTATTTAAATTTAATCAAAAAGAGGAAGAAGACTTAATGAAAGAAAAAATCTTACTAGCTCTAAATGCTGCCGGTATTAAAACCGATGGCTTATCCGATGAGCAACTGTTAAAGGTTTATAACGAGCAAACAACCAAGGAAGCGATTGAAAAAAAGAAAGCTTCTGAGGAAGAAGAAAAGAAAAAAGCCGAACAGGAGAAGAAAAACGCAACGAATGCCGAAGATGCACCAGCATGGGCAAAGTCATTAATGAACAAGGTTACAAATCTGGAATTAGCAGTGAATGCAAACACAGAAAAAGAACTCTCTGTTAAACGAGAAGCCGTAAAAGCTAAGTTCAACATGACGCAAACCGCAGTAAATGCGCTATCTAGTGAACCACTTGATGCTTTATATGCACAGTGCGTTAAAACAGCGCCTATTAGTGGTGGCTTCGCCAATAATTCAGATAATTCACTATTAAACATGGAGGCTCCAGAGTAATGATTCGATTTAAAACAGTGATTGGTGGTCCTGCACGCAAAAACGACCCACAATCGATTGACTTAAAAACAGGTGAAGCGATTGCTCCGTGTTCACTAGTTGCCGTTATCAACAACAAGCTAGTTAAACATCCAACGGCAGGTGAGCATACTCAACCACTAGTTATCACTAATGACTATTTAGGTGGTCATGATATCCGTTCGGATGTCCCCGCTGATACAACTGGTATAGCAATCATCTGTGAAGATGATGTTACTTACCATGTTTTAGTGAAAGCTGGTGAGACTTTAAAGGTTGGCGATAAATTAACTTCTAACGGTGACGGTACATTGAAAAAAGCAAGTGGTACTGATGCTGTGCTGTTCTATGCATTTGAAACCTATACCGTTGGTACAACTGCTGAACAAGTCCGAGTTCGTAAAGCTTAAGGAGTAATAATGAAGAACGAAAAAATTATTTTTAACAAGAAATTGATTACCAATTCAGCTCAAGTTGCTCAGGCTTGGAATCAATTAAAAGCAAGTCGTCAAATCTTTAACAATGCTCAAAAACAGATGAGTGAAATGCATGGCAATGCTATTGAAGTTAATCAGGCTGCAATTTTAACTCAAGATTACTGGCGTGAAGTAGATAACGTGACTACCCGTGTTATTCGTGATGATGAGGGTGCTCCGTTACTTGATGATTTATTGTCTTTAGGTACACCAATTTCAATTGGAAAGACTGCTGCGTTATATCGTGTTTCAAGTGATGCTGGCTATGTTAATCGCTCTATGTCGGGGCAAGAGCCAGAAACATTAGATAAAGTTGTTTATGACCATTACGGTGATCCAGTTCCAATCTTTAAAACTGGTTATGCTCGTGAATGGCGTGAATGGTTAGGTCTGCAAACTGAGAATATTGACGCCATGTCAGATGACCAAGAGGCAGCAACCGCAGCGCTCCGTCGAAATATGGCGCAGTATATTTTAACTGGTGACGACAAAATCAAGGTTCAAAACTATGAAGGCAAAGGGATTACTAACCACCCTCATACAAATCAAGTGGATTTAAGTGCGTCTGGTTTGAATATTGACTTAACATCAACAGCCACAAGTAACGACGATATTATTAATTTCTTCACAAAAGACTTTGTAGTCATTCTTGATGCTAATTTAGTGTCAGAACAATTAAAAGTCTTTATCTCTCCCGAAATTGAGCGCCGTTTAAATCTTCCTTACTCTAATTCAAATGGATTTAAAGAGGGGACAGTAAAAGACTATATTTTACGTTACTCAGCGCACATTGGTTCATTCACCAAAACATTTGAGTTAAAAGGTAATCACTTTATTGGTTACGTTCGTAATGCTCAGTACATTAAAACCCGTATTGCTGCACCAATTGGCTCATTCATGAAACAACGAGTTAATCCACATGATAACTATCAAACTCTTGTTTGGTCTGCGTTTGGTTTGCAAATTAAACGAGACTTTAACGGTAAAAGTAAAGTCTTTAACGCAAGGGGTTAATGATGAAGTTAAGAGTTACACATCGTGGCTGTTACGGTCGCATTGATAGTGAGATTGCAGAGCTTCCGATTGGTCATGAGTTTGTTTCCCAAGAAATACCTATTGCTTTTGAAGGGCGAGTTATTGTATTGGAACAACAAACGACAGAACCAGAAGATAAAAAGAAAAAAGGTAAATAATTATGACGGTACAGGTAACAGCGGAAAATGTTAATCAAATGTTATCAGAGCTTGGTTATTCTGTACCGAGCTTAGTTATTGACGCAATTCTTAAAAAAGTAAATGCAATTAGTGATTGTTTGGTAGCGCATGACTATTCAGAAGCAGACCAGCTTTTAATATTGATTTACTCAGCTTGTTTACTTGCTCAAATGCAAGGAGCCAGAAAAATAGCCTCACAATCAGCACCAAGTGGTGCATCAAGGTCCTTTAAGTATGATGACGAGGGCTTTAAATCCATGTACTCATTGCTAAAAAATCTTGATGTCCACGGCTGTACGGATTGTTTAGGTATTTCTCGTTCGAATAAGCCATTATTTTTAGTTGTGGGAGGTCACAATGAGTAATACAGCAAATTGGAGCTATACAAACATTGCAACCGTATATCCTCACATTGGATACGACGGGGAGAATAATGTTGATACTTATGGAACGCCTTATTTAATTAAATGCACATGGAAAGACGAAGCGCCAAATGTATCTGGTGCTTTTGTAGATTCATTAGGTGTTGAACGTGTTAGAAAAACTTCATTTTACACTGAAAATAATAAAATTAAGCAAGGTGATTTTATTGTAAAAGGCGATAAAACTTCATTATCGCTAGAAGCCTCAAACGCTGAAAAAGTAGAGTTTGTTCTTGAATATGATATGAGTGCTTTTGGTGAAATACCTGATTACGAGGTAGTTACATAATGACCGTTAAGGGCGTTTCAAAAGTGAATAAAAATATTCACAGGATAACTAATGATATTGCCAATATTAGAACTCAAAGGATTATCCAGCAAGTTATGATTGTTGGTATGTCTTTTGTAGCTCCAATCACACCTAGAGATACTTCAACGCTAATTAATTCGCAGTATAGAGAACTAAAGCCAGTACCAAAAGGTTGGATTGGTCGAGTTGGCTATACTGCAAATTATGCTGCATTTGTTAACAATGCCAAAGGTACAGCAAAAGGTAAGCGTACAGGTAAAAAATCACAAGGCGATTATTGGTCTCCTAATGCAGAGCCTCATTTTGTTGAAAAGGGTTTTGAAAGAGACGGACAGCAGGCTATTGAACAAGTCATTAAAGATGGTTACAAAATATGATTTCAAACACATATCAGTCAATTAAAGATTGGTTAGTTTCTCATAATTTAATTGGTGATTATATTTTCCAATTTAGAAAGTGGGTTGAAGTTAAAAATACCCAATCTAAGCGATACATAGTTGTCATGCCTGCTGGCGGAGGTAATGCTAATGAAGCGGTAACAAAAGATTATTTTAGAATCGTTATTGTTTCAGCTATCAATGATTCCAACATTGTGGCTGTAAATGATAAAGCCGATGAAATCAGACAGTCAATGCTAGATGATTACGAAATGAATGATGTTATTTCAATGAACCCGATTAGCGGAATAACACAGTCAAACACAGAAGAAGGGCGGTTTGTTTTCGAGTTTACCGCTCAAATGATTATATCAAGATAAAGAGGTTAAAATGGCTAAAAGTAATGCAGGAACAGGGCGAAAGATTGCCGTCTATTATGTTATAGGTAATCCAGATACAAAACCTAATGATGCGGACTATAAACGGTTAGGGATGATTAGAGGAAAATCACGAGGTGTTAACTGGAATACAATTGATACTACGGCAGATACATCCGAAGATGGTACAACAGAATCAATGGTCACAACTAAAGAAAAAACAGTATCTTTTGATGGTATCTCACGTGGAGATGATATTCAAAATCAAAGTGTATTGTTAGATCACATTGAAAGCCCGACACAAGATACTGACGGACAACCTTATGCATGGATTAAAATTGTTAATCCAATCATTAATCGAGTAATTGAGGGGTGCTATTTATTATCTTCATTAACGGAAGAATATCCTTATGATGACGTCTGCACTTGGTCTATCGAAGGAACAAGCGCTAACAATGTAACAAGAACAGCTATTCCAACTAACCAAACCCCAAAAAAATCATAATATGAAACCAGTAATAACAGATATCGGGCAATTTGCTATACATATCAATGATGCAATATTTATCTTTACTCCTTCCTTTTTGAATATGACAAAAATAGGAACACCAAGTGAAATAGTTAAAACTTTTTCTATTATTTTGGGTGCTGAAGATAGTGTTTCGGAGCAATTGTTTATTGATTTAGTTGATAAGGTTTTAACTGCGTGCTGTGAGTCAGATTGCTCTGTTATTACTGGGTATTTAGAAGGTAATGAAAATAAATTAGTTACTGTAGATGGATTAACAATTCATGACAGAGTCATTTTGGCACAACATCTTTTGAAACATGGCTTAATTGGTGAGTCTCAGCTTAAGAAAAAAAGTGATAATGCTGATTATAGCGATGAATTTCATGCTAAGAAGTTCGTATACATGGCGGTTGCTCATTTGGGGATGAGTGAGGTTGACGCATGGAATATGTCGATGACGGCATTTCAAGAAGCAATGGAAGCTAAATTTCCGACAAATGATAAAGAAATTATCTCTCAAGATGACTATGATTCAGCGATGGCTTATGCTGATTCAGTTGTGGGATTAAATAGCTAGCGAAAACGACGAAAAGAAAGACTTGCTAAAGCAAATAAACATCCAAAAAACCATTGATTTTGAGTTAAAAATTACGATTTTTAACATATTGATTTATAACATTAAATTAATTACCCTAACTATAGGAGAAGAGTGTTCATCATAAATGGGTAAAATTAAAACTTTAAAAATGAGTTTAAGCCGATTTTTTAAACAAACCCTAGTAGATGCTAAACACTACTAACTAATAATCATTAAACCCGCCAAGTGTGGGTTTTTTTATGCCCATCATCCAGCCAACCAACACAAGTTTAACCCTCACATGAATAGCACGACGGTGTGAAAGTGAAAAGCTGCCTACCTTCAGTGGATCACTTTCATGTGAGATTTTTTTTGAAAGGTAAAAGGAGATATTCAATGAACAATTTAAAAAAATTAGAAGTTCCATTCTGTAATACAACAATTCAAGCGGTGGAACATAACGGTGAGCTTTATGTATCAATGCGGCCGATCTGTAAGAATATCGGCTTACAGTGGGGGTCACAATATAATCGTATTATGCGAGATGAAGTGATGAAAACAGCCGTCTTCATTATGAAGACAACTGCTAGTGATGGTAAGAAATATGAACATGTATTTTTACCACTATCAATGCTAAATGGTTGGTTGTTTGGCGTTAGTACCAAGAAAATAAAACCTGAGTTAAAAGACAAGCTAATTAAATATAAACGTGAATGCTATAACGTTCTTTACCAATATTGGACTAAAGAGCGATTTGAATTCATGAAGGAAATAAATAGACTGCTTTTTGAGTTTCAATATGAAAAAGAGGGAGCAAGTCAAGCTGGAAGAATATTATCAAATTGGAAACGTATTAAACCTAATATAGAAAATAAACTTAATTCATTAATGAATCAATCACAACTCCAGCTAACCGTATAAACCACCTTTCGGTGGTTTTTATTGCCAAAAATTTAAGAGGTTTACATGTCATTTGAAGCAGGCAGTATTTCATACACAATTGATGCCAAAACAGGGGCTTTATTAACAGCGGATAAACAAGTATCTAGTTTTAACAAAAGAGCGCAAGAGGGGTTTGAGCGGACAGCAGCGTCAATGAGCAAACTAACAAGCGTTGCTAAAGCTGTATCTGCTGCTTTAGTTTCCAGCCAAATTATTTCTTATGCTCAGAGCTGGAATGAGCTAGAAGATCGTATTCAAAATACTGGCGCAACAGCATCGCAAACTAAAGACATTTTAGATCAGCTACTAGTAACATCTGATAGAAACGGTCGTACTATTGAAGAAACATCAGAGTTATATATCCGTCTTTCTAACTCTATGGGTGAGCTGGGTTATAGCACACAAAGCACAATATCTTATATTGATACTCTATCAAATTTGATGACTATCAATAAGACAAATTCACTGAGCGCAGAATCGGCTACAAATGCATTAACTAAAGCCCAAATGAAAGGTAAGCTTGCTGGTGTTGAGGCAATGACTGTCTTTAATGCAATGCCTAGTATCCTTAAAACGCTTGGGAAACAGTTAAATAAGACTGAAGCGGAAGTGCGTAAAATGGCTAGTGACGGCAAGCTATCTATGTCTGAATTTACCGAAGCTATGATCGCTGCGCAGGAAGAAACGGCTGCACTTGCCGATAACATGCGAAATACTGTCACTGACGGTATTAATCGAGTTACGAATAATCTTAAAAAATATCTCGGCGAGTTAAATAACTCCACAGGTGCGACTAAATTACTTGTAGATTCACTTATTCTCATGTCTCAGCATGTCGATATCTTGATGACTGGCGTAGGAGCATTAGCTGCTGTCTACGCAGGTAAATATATTACATCATTAGCGAGTGCGACTAAGCAGAGTGCAGAAAAAGTCATTAATGATATAAGGCTGGCTCAAGCTGAAAAAGCAGCAGCACAAGCAGCGTTACAACAAGCTCAAGCTGAAGTTGCTCACTTAAGAGCGGTTCAGCAGTCACTAGCTGCCCAATTAAAATTAGCGCAAACAGAAACAACTAGAAACGCAATTAGAAAGCAGTTAAAAGCCAATACAGACGCCCTAACTGCAGCTACAAATCAGCAAACAGCAGCGCAAGCAAGATTAGATACGGCAATGAAAGCAACCTCTTTTGCTGCGAATGGTTTGCGTTCTGCAATGGCTCTGTTGGGTGGTCCATCTGGCGCGGCTATGTTGGCAGGTATGTCGTTATATTATTTTTATGAGAAAGCAAAAAAAGCAAAAGAAGAAGCTACAGGTTTAACTGAAAAAGTTAAGGGACTTTCTGAACAACTTGATTCTTTTACCGACGAGAAATTATTAGTTATTAAAGATGATGCGGTTAAGGATATAAAAAATGCACAAGATCAGTTGAAATTATTACGCATAGAAATGAAGTCAACACAAGATATTTTGGATGGTAAAGGTCTTTTCTCAAATGAAAAGCGAATGAATGAGGCTCTTGTTACCAGAAATAAGCAACGTGAACAAGAAAGGAGAATTCTTGATGGTATACTTGCAGCCCAAAAACAATTAGCTCAAATAGAGAATCTTTTAGCGTCTAGAATAGGTCCTAAACTTGTAAGTAATGGTAAGGAATTAGCAAACAGTTTGGATAAGACAACTAAAACTAAAATTGATGAAAAAATAAAATCTCTTTCTACTGAGCTTGAAATTTCAGAAATGAAGCTTAGCGGCGCGAAAAAAGCTGCTTATATTTATGAAAACGCTTTAAGTGAATTGGGAGATGAATCGGATAAGTATAAAGTTGCTTTACTTGGATTGATAAACGGTACCGCTGAATGGGCTGATATGTCCGAAGAAGTAATAAGGGTGTTAGAGCCTTTACTTAAGGCGCTCGGCAAGGCTTTTGATGTAAGTGAAAAACTAAACGCCAGCAAAAAAAGAGGTGGAGGTACAACAAAATCCTACGCCGAAGAAGTAAAAGAACTTAGTGACAAGCTAGAAATTGCTAAACTTGAAGCTAAGGGTATGAGTGTTGAAGCTGAATTACTTGCTATCACTCAAGAAATGGGTAGTAAAGTTACAGCCGAACAAACAGCAAAACTAAAAGAGTTAATCGAAACCGCACAAGCCTACAAAGAACTTGGCTCAATAAAAAGCCCAATTGATGTCGAACAAGACTCGTTCAAGAAATCAAAAGAGTTGCTCGATAGGCTACACAAACTTGGCGAGATTAAGCAAACTGATTATAACTCTAAACTTGAGCAATTAGAGCAACAACATCAAATAAACATGGCTAAAATTAAGTCGGAAGCTGTTGTATCTAAAGTTGATGATGCAGTGGCACAAGTAGACCCTGTACAAGCTTTGGCTAATGAAAATGCTAAAAAACTAGCTTTAATCCAAGAATTCGAAAATCAGAAATTACTGACAGAAGAAAATGCCATTGCGCTTCGTGAAGCTGCTAATCATCAGTATGAACAAAATCGTATTAATGCACAGTGGGAAATATGGCGAAATCAGAGCGATGCTAACGAGTTTTTGGCGTCATCTCTTGAGGGATTCGCAAGTAGCGCAACAAGTACGATATCAGGGCTGATGTCAGGTACAATGACAGCAACACAAGCAATGCAGAACTTTGCTAATGTTATTCTAAATGAAGCTATCGGGTCACTTGTTCAAATGGGTATGCAATACGTTAAAAATGCTATTGTAGCTAAAACAACATCAGCAGCAACTACAGCTACACAGGTGGCAGAAGCAGCAGCATTAACTGCCGCATATACCCCAGCAGCTATCCAAGCATCAATTGCGACACAGGGTGCAGCAGCAACAATTGGCTCTACCTCATATATGACAGCTATGGGCACCATGAAAGCAGCAGCTATTGCGGGTGCACGTAAAAATGGTGGTCCAGTAGATGCTAACTCAATGTATCGAGTCGGCGAGGGCGGAAAACCTGAAATTCTAGTTGCTGGCGGTAAACAGTACTTAATACCGGGCGAAAATGGGCGTGTACTCAGCAATCGGCAAATAACATCAGGTAGAGGCGGTTCAAACGTCAATCTTACTATAAATATGCCGTTAAATGTTGGTGATAATGATAGAGGCGGAATGTCTGAGCAAGAAGGACAGCAGCTAGCTAAAAATATTGAGCAAGCAATACGTGCACAAATTCAAAAGGAACAAAGACCAGGAGGTCTACTAAATCGTCGTTGATTTAATGGGTGAATTTTCATACCATTACTTAAAATTTAAGGAGATGGTATGAAAAAGATTGTATTGCTTGGATTAATTGGATTTATTTTAACTGGTTGTGGTGATGATAAGGTCACTAAAGAGTATCTCGTTGGTGATTGGCGGTGCAAAGATAATCAGTATCAAAGGCACAACGTAGGAGTTAATGAAGACTTGGGCGATCCTGTATCCTCAATTGAGGACACTACAACATTCAGAATAATTAATAATGAACTTTATCAAATAAGCAAAGATAGCGGAAATATTCTTATTGACCTAAGTAAAGCGGATTTATCCAAAGATGAAATATCTGATATTTATAAAACTCATATTGTGAATACCATAAAGGCAATTGATAAAGACACCTTTAAAACAGTACTAATAACAGAAATAAAGAATATTAACAATGACACCAACATTATTGATCTTAGAACGAAACTAGAAACTGTCTGCACAAGAATAAAATAGGTATCAATTATGTGGTTATTATACGGTATTGCAATATTTGGTGTAGTTATAATGGTGCTTTATTATGGATTACTTTTTTTTCAACAACAGCAAATAAAAAAGTTGGTTAATCCAGATAAATACGAGTCGTCTAATCGTTCATTGGAAGCTAGCGTTTCAGAGAATAAATATGCTGGAATGAAGCATGTTAGTGATGTTGGTGATTTGCATGAGGATGAATTACTTGGATACAAGAATATTCATAGCGATCATGTGTTTACGTATAAGAGGTCAGAAGGATCAAAAGATTATGAAAACCTCGAAAACTCTTTCGATAACAATTTAAATCATAAAATAATGAACCGTAAAAATGCAGAGGATGATTGGTTGGACTGGGTTGACGATGATTGTATTGTAGAACAAAAGAGAGCAGGGAAGAAAAAAGCCAGATTAAGCAAAAGAGAATGGCTTGAGCCATTAAAAAAACTTCCAGATCAAGTTATCATTGATATGCATTTTAAAATTTTATCCTTAATAAAGAAACATTATAAGCTGAGAGCGCAGGGTAAAAATTTGGATATCGCAATTGATTTTTGTGAACAAGGCATTACTCTGTCAAGGCTTGTTATAGAAGCAATGAAAAGAAAGCACGCCGAAATATCCTCCATCGCGGAACAGTATACGGGAAAGCGTGATAAGTTTTTTTATCCCAGCAACCCAGCATATTCTCAGTATGCTGTAATTTTAAAAAGGCAGAAGAACTTTGATAAATTAGCTGTTATAAATGCTAAAAAAGAGGCTGAGGGGTGGGGTAAAGGTAATGATTGTTGAGTTAAATAACTATTCACTACCAAAGCAATTCAAACCCTCTAAGAGGGTTTTTTATTGATTATTTTTTTGAGGAAAAATGGTTCTAAGTTCTTCTACTCCAGAAGTTATATGATTCAAAGCTCGCTCCATTTTCATTCTAACAATATCTTCATTTGTGTCACCAGAAAGAGAAAATGCTTTTGCTAATTCACTTTTTAATGAATCGTATGAATCTTTTAATTTAATAAGTTCATTTCTAGTACACTCAAGCTCATTTTTATAGCTATCAAGTTTTAATATGTCATTTATGATTTCACGCAAATCTGAATGGGTTATCGTTTCAATAACTTTTGTGACCTCAAGTCGATCAACTAACTCATTATTCAAACTTCTTTTATTTGTATTCGCTTTGTCCTCTAAATAACTTCGCAAATCTGATGGCAATCTTGTTGGAAAAGGTTTTATTGTTTTCATAATGTGATTCCTTTTGACTCATTGCAATAATATAGTTTTTATAAGAAGCATTGACAACTGAATCATTATGATTCAAAATAAGCGTGTAAAATAAATGTAAATATAAAAAGGAGGATCATTTTGATTCATGAGGTAAGCAAAATTAAACCGTTCCCAACAAGAATGCCTGATGATTTAAGGGAATGGTACGAGAAAAAGGCTGAGTTTAGCCGACGATCGCTAAACTTTGTGATAGTAGAAGCTCTTACAGAACATAAAGAAAACAAAATCAAAAAGAAGAGGAAATAAAAAATGCTAACATCTAAAAAACAAAAACCCCAACATCGGCAAATGTTGAGGTCTCAATCATTAATCCCAAACCAATAGGAATCAAATCTATGAAAAATGATACATCTTTAGTTAACAAAAGTCAATTGACAATGTCTAGCCGTGAGATTGCTGAGCTTGTAGGTTCTCGTCATGATAAAGTAAAACAATCAATTGAAAGACTGGCAAAAAACAAAGTAATCACTCTTCCCCCACTGGGGATTTACGAAAATATCAATAACTTAGGGTTTAAGATTAAATCTGAATATTATATTTTTAATGGCGAACAAGGTAAACGTGACAGCATTATAGTAATTGCTCAATTATGCCCCAAGTATACAGCAAGAATTGTTGATCGCTGGCAAGAACTAGAAGAAGCGATAGCTCGGTCAACAAATAAAAAAGCAACAGTTTCACCAAAACACATTGGTTTGGCTGAATATAGAAAAGCCAGAGCAATATCAATGGCAACTAAATCAGCAGAAGTTATTTGTAATCGATTTGATAACCTTAGTAAACCGTCTCAGCAAGTTATCTTTGCAAAAATGGTTAATAGTTCCGTTAATGAAGAGTTAATCCCACTCCCAATTTTAGAAAACAAAACATTTTCGGCAAGTGAAGTAGGGCATTTACTCGACGTATCCTCAAATATGATTGGTCGTATAGCTAATAAGCTCAATTTAAAAACAGATGAATATGGAATTTTCGTACTCGATAAATCTCGCTCATCTGATAAACAAGTTGAAACTTTTAGATATAACGAAAAAGCAATAGATGTAATCAAAAATCATCTTATTAATAAAGAAATCGCTTAACCAATTATTATAAGCCCCGAAATAGGGGCTACTTGAGGATGTAGATATGTCAAACACAAAATTAGAAACAATCCAGTTTCACAGCCAACAATTAATCGTTCTTAATTATCAAAATAAACCGTACGTAGCAATGAAACCAGTTTGTGAAAATATTGGTTTGGATTGGGCTGCTCAACTTAAAAGAATCAAGCGCCATCAAGTGTTAAGAGCAGGTATGGTCATCATGACCACACCTTCAAAACAAGGTTTACAAGAGTACGTTTGCTTACCAATTTCAATGATCAACGGTTGGCTTTTTGGTATTGAAACTAGTCGGGTGAAACCAGAAATTAGAGCTACATTAGAACAATATCAGCTTGAATGTTTTGATGTCCTTTATAGTCACTTTATGCCAAAAGTAGCACAACAACACCCTAATACAATTTCACTCGAACAGCAACAAGCAATTCAACAAGCAGTAAATGAGCGAGTCTATCGAACAGGTGAAAGACATCAAGCTATATATTCAAGGCTACATCAGCAATTCAAAATACCACGTTATCAAGATTTGCCTGCTAGTAAATTTGATGAGGCGATTAAGTGGTTAGGTGGTGTGTACTCTCGAAGCGGATTATCTGACGAGGATTGGTATGATTTAGCGTGGTTATATAAAGCTGCTGAGCGAATGCGATATCAAATAGAATTAATAGAGCCTGCATTGAGAGTGATTGACTCAGGTTTTAGAGGCAATTTTTATTCTATGGCTCGTGAATACAAGCGAGTTTTATATAGTGCTAAAGTAATAATTGAACGAGAAACAGCGCATATAAAAGCCAAAAATATTATCGATAAATGGAACAATGTCTTGCCAGTTATTAGACATTGCTAACAAAATTTAAATATCTACAACCCGCTTCGGCGGGTTTTTTATTGCTCCAATCACCTAAATAACATACCATTAACGAAAAAATAAGGAGAATGGTATGAAAAAGATTTTGTTTTGTATATTGATGTTTCCGTTTTTTGTTTTTGCTGATACTCAAAATCTAACTGATGAAGAATTAGAAAACGGAGTTCAAGGTATTTGGGCAATGACTCCATTAAAAGGTGGAATTGCAAATGTCATGTATAATGATAAGAATAAATCTATTTTGTATTCTTTTAAATGTGATTGGGAAACCAAAAAAATATATTTTGATGGTGTAGAAGAAAATACTTTTTCCATTAAAGAGGGTGTTTTCTATGTAACTGGAAAAGGAAAAATTGAACCTTATACTTCATTAAAAATTATTTCAATGAAACCAGGTGCGATAAAAATGCTTTATGGTCAATTTAAATTTAATTATATCAAAATGGATTATATAGTACCGTTGTGTTCTCTATATTGGGATAATGATGATAAGCAAAAATAAATTAACAAACCCGCTCCGGTGGGTTTTTTATTATCCGTTATCTTCATTATGGAGACGATTATTGAAAATAAGATATTTTCAATTACTGTTTATTTGTACAGGTATTTTGATTTTTATATTCCTTTTTGTGTTAGAATGATATAAATTATAAATAAATATTATTTATTATTTATTATTTATTATGTATTAATCAAAAGGGTTAAACGTGGACTTATTTTCTTCTAAATTATCAAATATATTTGATAATGTGGTATCTCCTCTGCATGAGGCTTCCGCATATGAGGCTTTATGGAATAGAGATGGTGCGACATTTAAGAAAATTTCAGATAAGTTTAAAGATGCCGAAAATGTTAAACCATCAGATTTAGTGCCCGAATCCGAAATCGAAGAGTATAAAGAAAAATTACTGAAATTATTAAGAGAGTACAAAATTAATAACTTAGGTATTAGATTACGAGGAACTCTCGATTATCCAGAAAGATTAACTGACGACCAAAATCCGTTAGAGTTATTTTATTTTCAAGGTTTGTGGGATTTAGTCTTCTCTCCATCCGTTGCAGTGGTTGGGTCTCGTAAAGTTTCAGAAGAGGGCAAAAGACGCACTAGAAAAATAGTTAAACATCTTGTTGAAGATGGCTTTACTATTGTTTCTGGATTAGCTGAAGGTGTTGATACAGAAGCTCACACAACAGCATTAAAATTAAATGGTAGGACAATTGGCGTTATCGGTACACCTCTTACTGAGTATTACCCAAAACAAAATAAAGAATTGCAATCATATATCAGAGATAACTTCTTATTAATAAGTCAAGTTCCATTTATACGTTATTCCAATCAATCATACAAATATAATCGTTATTTCTTTCCCGAAAGAAATAAAACAATGTCTGCTTTGACAAAAGCGACAATAATTATCGAAGCGTCAGACACATCTGGTACATTAACGCAGGCTAGAGCTGCTTTACAGCAAGGTCGAAAATTATTTATATTGAATTCATGCTTTGAAAACGCTGACATTAAATGGCCTCTTATGTATGAGAAAAAAGGTGCTATTAGAGTAAGAAGTTACGATGACATTCGAGCTGTGTTAATGGAGGATAGAGCTTGAAATTAAATCGAATTGACTGCTCTTCTATACATAATCATATTGAATTAGATGAAAATGATATTTGTCTTTACTGGTGTGAATATACTGCACAAAAAAAGTACAATTTTAGTGAAACAAATCAATTAGTAGTTAATTTAAAAAAGTGTGTATCCCATAAAGAAGAAAGCCAATATACTTATAAAACAAAAGCTATAAAAACATGCGCTTCTTACTTTGAAGAGGGGGATTGGTCTCCTTATTCAATTATTCCCATACCACCATCTAAAAAGAAAGACGATCCTCTTTATGATGATAGATTGCTTAGAATTTTAAATTTAGCCAACGAGTTATTAAAACCTAAATATCGATTTGATGTGAAAGATATCATCATTCAAAACGAGAGTTACGAACCATCTCATAAATCATCTAAGCGTCCATCATCACAGGAATTGAAAGCTAGATATCGACTTGATGATATTAACTCTGATCAGCTACGAGAAAAAATAATCGTATTCGATGATGTATTAACAATGGGATCACATTTTAAGGCAATTAAATCATTACTGCACGATGCTTATCCTCAGAAAAAAATATACGGATTATTTATTGCAAGGAGTATTTATCCTCCAGTAAGTGATGATTTTGAAGATTTAACAGAATAATACTAATTTATTTATTGAAAACCTAAAGCTCGCAATTGCGGGCTTTTTTTATGTCTGGAGAAAATATGGAAACATTCCACTGGAGACCGCAAAACAGTTCTACTACGTCAGTTTCACCAAGGGTGAGGGTGATTAAGTTCGGTGACGGTTATGAACAGCGCTTTTGTGACGGTATTAATAATGACTTGCGATCATATGGCGTTTCATTTGTTGGGTTAGTTGAAAATATTGATTTAATCGAAAATTTTTTAACTAGACACAACTCAGTTAAATCGTTTTTATGGAGAGAGCCTAACACTCACAAAACAATAAAGGTTGTTTGTCGTTCTTGGACATCAACAGTAAACGGCGCAGCTAAAACGGTTTCAGCAACATTTGAGGAGGTAGTAGCATGATCCACAAAAAAATGCTAATTGATTTAACCAAAATTGCACAAGATGCGATTATTGATTTATACGAAGTCGATTTAACGAAGATTGTCGGTAATAAAACAATATTTCGCTTTCATAATGGATTAAATGAGCTTAGGCGACCTGTAACATGGCAAGGTAATATTTATGAGCCATACCCTATCAAAGTTGAGGGTTTCCAAAAAAACGGGCAGGGTGTAAGCAATCGTCCAACTATGAGCGTCAGTAATGCAATGGGCTTTATCACGGGCGTAATCGCTGATTTTGACGGCTTGCTTGGCGCAACTGTCACACGCCATGAAGTACCAGTTAAATACTTAGATGCCGTTAATTTCGAGAACGGTAATCAATATGCTGACCCGTTTTGCGAAATCATCTCAAATTATGTCATTGAACAAGTTAAACAACAAAACGCCATGGTTGTTACGTTTGAATTAGCGTTACCGTGTGAGTCAGACGGGGCATTAATTCCTGCTCGTGTGATTATTGCGAACACTTGCAGTTGGATATATCGCTCCTCGGAATGTGGTTATACCGGTGGACCTGTAGCTGATGAATTTGACAAACCTACTAACGACATCACTAAAGATAAATGTAGTCGTTGCTTGAATGGCTGTAAACTTCGTTTTGGCCAACACGGTATTCTTCCTTTTGGTGGTTTTCCAACTGCCGCAAAACTCTCTTAATTAGTTATGAAAACACAAATACTTAATCATGCAAATTCTTGCGGTGAGGATGAGTGCTGTGGATTTATTATTGATAATAAAATTTATCTGCCTTGCAATAACATCTCACCTACACCAACCGAAACATTCGAAATAGCAACCGAGGATTGGATAAAAGCGGAAGAAAGTGGCGTTATAACAGCTGTAGTTCACTCTCACCCAAATGGTTTGCCTATCCTGAGTGAAGCTGACCAATTTTATCAGCAACAGACAGGATTAGACTGGTGGTTAGTTTGCAACAACAAAATTCACAAATTCAGGTATATCAAGCCGTTACTAGGTCGTGAATTTAATCACGGTGAGACCGATTGCCTAACACTATTTCGTGATGCGTACATGTTAACGGGTATCGATTTGCCCGATTACGAACGGCAAGATGATTGGTGGCATAACGGGCAAAACCTCTACTTAGATTTGCTACCTAAAAATAAATTTGAGCGAGTAGAGGACGTCCAAGAAGGCGATATTATTTTAGTTTGTCTTGGCTCAACGGTACCAAATCATGCTGCTATCTATATTGGTAATCAATTTATCTTGCATCATTGTCCAAACCGTCTCTCTAAACGAGATTTATATGACGGATTTTGGCTTAAGTACACACATTCAGTTTGGAGACATAAACAATGGCAATCATTCGCTTTTACGGCAATCTTAAACAATATGGCGATAAGTTCAATATGAGCGTTGAAACAGCAGCGGAAGCGATGAACGGCTTGTATTGTCAAATTAAAGGCTTGAAAAAGCAAATCATGGACGGCTATTTCCGAGTACGAATTAACAGCGTAGATATGAACGAGGACAATTTGCAGTTTGGTCTGCACAGTCGAATCCCTCAAGACGCTGTTATTCATATTGTGCCCAAAACCGCGGGAGCTAAAGGCGGTATTTTTAGTTTTATAGCTGGCGCAGTGATGGTCGTTGCTGGTGTAGTAGTCGGTATAACAACAGGGGTAGGACTGGCTTTGGTAGCTGGTGGTGCTGGGTTAATGCTTGGCGGTGTCGCTCAAATGCTAACTAAATTACCCAAAACCGATAAGTTAACGGGTGATAAAAACAATAACACCTATTTTTCCAACTTAGACAACACAATCGGGCAGGGTGCGCCTGTACCGCTTTGTTACGGATTAACAAAAATCGGCTCTAAAGTGCTGTCACAAGGGCTTGAAACATTAGACGACGCAACGAATACAGATAAAAAACCATCAACACCCATTCAGTGGGGAGAAATCATAAAAGGGCAGAAAAATGGGTAAAGGTTCAAAAAAGGCGAAAACGCCAAAAGAAGCGCAAGACAACCTCAAGTCACATCAGCAACTGAGTATTATTGATTTACTATGTGAGGGGCAAATTGAGGGTCCAGCAAATGGATTGCAAAGCGTATTTTTAAACGATACACCAATTCAAGCGCCCGACGGTTCGTACAATTTCAATGGTGTTGATGTTGAATGGACGGCAGGTATTCAGTCACAAGCGCCGCTTGAGGGCTTTCCTGCCACTGAAAATGAAGTGCCTGTTAACTTGGAAGTAAAAGCATCAACACCAATCGTGCGCACTATTACCGACCCAAATATTGACCGAGTCCGGATTACAGTTGGGGTGCAGTCGTTAAGCTCAACGGACAATAAAGGCAACATCAACCGCACATCTGTCAGCATGGAAATTCAAATCGGTGTGGGCAGCATTTGGAAAACGGTAAAAACAGTGGATTTAATCGATAAAAAAACACGCTCACAGTATTTAACTTCGGTTATTTTAGATGATTTACCACCCAAACCGTTTAATATTCGGGTATTGCGCAGAACACCAGACAGCACATCATCATTATTAGTCAATAATACATTGTGGAGTTCATACACTGAAATCTATGATACTAAATTTTCATACCCGAACACCGCGGTTGTAGGACTAAAATTCGATTCATCGCAGTTCAGCGGTGTGCCACGCCGTAATTATCTTATTAAAGGCATGATAGTTAAAGTGCCCGATAATTACACCCCCGAAACGAGAGAGTATAAAGGATTTTGGTCGGGGAATTTTAAATTGGCTTGGACGAATAACCCAGCGTGGATATTTTACGATATTTTGACTAATGCACGTTACGGTATGGGGAATCGAATTGGTCGATTTGGTGTTGATAAATTCGCGTTATACACGATCGCTCAATACTGCGACCAGTTGGTTGATGATGGTTTTGGCGGTAAAGAGCCAAGATTTACCTGCAACTGTTACATTACTGAGCAACGGCAGGCGTACGATGTTATTCACGACCTGTGCTCAATCTTTCGGGCGATGCCAATTTGGGATGGGACACAATACACGGCAGTAATGGACAGACCGAGCGACCCAGTTGCTATTTATTCAAATGCAAACGTGGTAGAGGGGCAGTTCAACTACACATCAGCAGCACAAAAATCACGGCATACTGCTGTGCATGTGCGTTATATTGACCCTAATAACAATTGGGAGCCAACAACTGAGTACGTTGCTGATGATGAGCTAATCAAACGATTCGGGCTGAATGTAGCGCAAATCGATGCGTTCGGCTGCACATCACGAGGGCAAGCGCATAGGGTTGGTAAATGGCTAATTCAAACCGAAAAATTAGAGACGCAAACCGTCACCTTTTCGGTGGGCAGGGAAGGTATTCGTCATTTACCCGGCGATATTATCGGTATTGCTGACAATGATTTTGCAGGTACTACAATCGGTGGGCGAATTTTAGAGGCAAACGGCAGTACGATTACGTTAGACCGTGATATTGACATTAAGAACATGAAAAGTGCATATTTAAGCGTGACTGATACAAATATGCAGCTACAAAAAGTCAAAATTCAAGCACAAGTCAAACCCAATCAGCTTGTTTTAGTAAGTAATGTTAATGTCGATGAATATTCGGTTTGGGGACTGTATGATAATAAAATCAAACCACGATTATTCAAAGCTATAACGATTGCTGAAAACAGTGACGGCACTTATTCAATCACAGCGTTACAACATGAGCCAAAGAAAGAAGTAATTGTTGATAACGGGGCTAAATTCGAAGCGGAAAGCGGTGCTATTTTTGGCTGGTCAATTCCCCCTGTTGAGCAACTACAAGCTGAAATTATCCCCGAATCAGACTTATATCAAGCTCGCTTGTCATGGTCTACACCGAGAACAATTCAAAACTTGAAGTTTGAAGTGAAAGTGTATCGTGACGATAAATTGATTAGTCGGGAGGTTGTAGCAGATACTGAATACTATTTATCTGATTTGCAGCAAGGTAAGTTCAACGCAATAGTCAGAGGCGTGGCAGAAGACGGACGATTAGGCGATGAAACCACGATTGCGTTTTCTATTCTGCCGCCAGCTAAACCATCGGGACTAGTGTTAACGCCAAGTAGTTTTAACGTAGCCATTCGCCCTGTTATGACTTCTGTATCGAGTTTGGGCACGCAATTCGAATTTTACAAAGGCACAACAAAAGCCGAAGTTGAAGCTAAGCGTAATTATCTAGGTCGAGCTATGACATTAACTGATGTTGATTGTCAGCCTGATACCGAGTACTGGTACGGTGTGAATGCGGTTAACGTTGTCGGTCGTTCAGAGATGTTCATCGCTAACACAAAAACATTAATTGCAGAAAATGGGGCAGGTGGATTATTTAGAATTCAAACTCACGACGGTAAATTCCCAACTAACAATGATGATGCTACATTGATGTTTTATCGTGAATTTGGGTTTTATCCTGCTCGTGATACCACGCTAATCGTTTACTCATTAGATGGTGCAGGTAAAGTATCTCATTCGGAAGCAAGAATGTACAACGGCGCGTATTGGGTTGAACCTGCTATGTTTTTGGACGGTGATTTAATTGCAACAGGTACAATGCGAGGAGATAGATTAATCGCTGGTACTGAAATTAAAGCACCTTTAATTTCTGGCGGTAAAATGGTTGCAGGTAATGTTATTAGTTCTGGCAATCCGCCTGCTTTTGAATTGTTAGAGGACGGTACGCTAAACGCAAGACGCGCTAACATATCAGGTCGCATTTATGCTAATTCGGGGGAGTTAAACAATGTTGTGATTAATGAAAATTGTCATGTGAAAGGGATATTAAACGTTGGGCAGATTAAGGGCAACATAATCTCAGCAAAAAGCTATGTTCGTAATGTTTGTTTAGGGTTCAATATTCAACCGCCACAAAATTCATCGCACATAATGACCGTCGAGGGGAACGGATGCTGGCAGACACTGTGCTTTACAGGAACAACACGGCTAAAAAGTAAAGGTGGCCGTGCATCAGATGTAACGCTACAATTTTTATTTAACAATCAATTTTCTTTTAATATTGATCAACTAATTAATAACGAGGAAATAGAGAATCTATGCTTACCAATTCCGCCGTTTCCTATCGGCAGTCGAGTTAATATTCAATTAATTGCTGAGCGACGTAAGCATTCATATATTAGTTACTGTGAAGTGTCTTTTAAGTCGTTGGCGTTGTTAATGAATAACTCAAACGGATTTCTTGATTAAATAACAATCTATTAGAACAAACCGCTCTTGTAGCGGTTTTTTATTATCTGGAGAAATTAAAATTATGGCAAAAATTTCGGGAGTTTTAACCGACGGTGCAGGTAATGTTATCAACA
>NZ_JAFNNI010000018.1:0-1210 GCF_026536935.1 Gilliamella sp. B3127 | reverse complement strand
TTTTCAGATTCGAAAAAGAAGAATTCAATTCCCGTAATTACTTTACCTTTCGGAACTAAAGAGTTAATTGACGTCCAATTCCCAGCAAATTGGAAATCGTATGATTATCCAAGCAATACATGGTATAAAACACCTATAGATTTAGCTTATAATCATTCAAATTTGTTTTACGATGTTTATAAAGATAAAAAACGAGATTTAAAACTTACCGATAGTATTACTTATACTTATACTAATGCTAATATGGCTAATATCTATTATGATAACTTTTTTCCCTACCCGTTTATAAAAAACCAATCAAGTATATATTACAACTATAAAGAAATATTATATCCATTATGGAAAATTAATTTATCAAATAACCAATCTCTAATAATGCTTTTTAGTGAAGATGTACCTACTTCAGATAAACCAAATGTAAAACCCTACGCTAAATTACAATTAGTGGTTATGGATAGTCAAGGAAACATCTTAGATTCCCTAAATGCTTATATTTATGCCAATCTTGATACGAAACGCCTGTATATTGACAGAAAAGGAATTATCCATATTAAATACTTTGATTTTTGTGATTCTGAATACGTTAACTTTATCCGTTATGAAAAATTCCAAATTTCGCCTGAAGGCAAATTTATTCGATATTACGATCAAAACGGATTTTTCCAAAATGAAGAAGAACAAGGATTAGTCGAAAATCATACCCGTGAAGGTTTATGGATTGAGAAGAAGCCGAACGGTTATTATATTTATCCTCGTGGTTATTCTTATCTTGAAGCAAATTACCATAAAGGGTTACCGATTGGAATTTGGAAGTTTTATAAATTAGATTATCAAAAGAAAGCAGACGGTTTTATCGATCTATCTTCTGGTAAAAAAGGCAAACTTTTGTACACAGAAACCTATAAAGACGGTGAGCTTATCGAACGCAAATTTGTGGATAGAGAAATTTATGAATTGAATTAAAGATTGTGTAGTAAACAAACAATTATTATGCTTATCACCCTCATAAATATGAACGGTGGTAAGTAAACCGATATAAATGAGTAAATTAAAAAGAATAATCATTCAAAACTAATCTTTATAATGGCTGTTGGTTTTATTTGAAATTTAATAACAATAGTCCGTTAACAAAGGATATGTAACTAGAGTATTTTTTATGATGATATCCCTAAATAATAAATTCATTATCACTACCCTATTAAGCCTTTTT
>NZ_JAFNNI010000017.1:0-1494 GCF_026536935.1 Gilliamella sp. B3127 | reverse complement strand
ATGTGCAAATTCCGGGATGTCTGTTAGCCCATAACAAAACCAACTGAATATTAACAATAAACTACTTAGAAAATATCTTTTCATTATATTTTCTGCCTCATGACTAACAACGCTAAATAAAACTATTATATAGTCAAATCAAAATCTTACTATTAAAACTTAAAGAGTATGATCTCTTTGTTCATCTCATTACCAACGACCAGATGCACCACCACTGCGGCCGCCACATCCACCTCGGCACTCGAATAGCTATATGAAGATCGACTGCTTCTGCCACTCCCGCTACGACTTCTTCTTATGCCGTTTTTAAAACTGATAGCGATGAATAACAAGTTAGCAAACACATAATTTATACCAAAAATAAAAACGACATCGGTAAGATATAAGTAACTAAAATCGTGAACATACCAAGTTACAATAAGGAGAAACAAACTATTTGATAGTGATGTGATGATAATGCGTTTAAATTCACTTTTTTCGAATTTAACCGTGAAAACGAACAAACAAAAAAAGAAAACACTTTCCAGCTTTGTTGAATAATCCAGTTAAACATCATATCTAACATTTCACTTAACCCAATTCTATAATTATTCTGGGTTTGTTTCTCTGGATGAATTTCATTACCCATTATGACATCTTTTAATACCGAAATTGCATCATTAATACCTTGATAATAGTTCTTTTGCTTAAATTGTGGGGTTTGCTGTTCCCGAATGATGTGGCTAGCGATTGTTGTAAAAAATAAACTGCTATTAATCGATATGATTAAGGCGCATATAGCGCCTTATTTTTTATCCTATTTACCAGCTACCGGAAGCGCCACCGCCTCCACTGCGACCACCACCGCCGCCGCTAAAGCCGCCACCTCCGCCGAAGCCACCGCTAGAACCACCAAAACCGCCACTTCCTCCTCGATGATTTCCTCTTCCGCCGCCTGCTCCGGGAGTCACAATGCGGCTGGCAATGGTACTCAAAATAAATACCACAAACATGATAAATACTATAATAAATATATCGCGCATATGCCAAAGGGTAAATCCACCAACAGATAGAGCGTTAAATAAACCAGTAAGAAGACATTGATTGGTTTTATCTTTACGATACAATAATTTGGCAAGTATAAGACAAATAACAAATGACACCAGCGCATAATTACTCAACATGGAAGTAAAATCTTCTGATGATAACAAGTTAAAGCCTTGTTCGTTATCTTCACTTTTCGGGGCAGGATTATCGATTTTTTGTTTCAGTGCAGATAAGGCATTATCAATTCCTTGATAATAGTTATTTTGTCGAAATTCTGGCGCTAATTGTTCACGAATAATTTTACTGGCCACTAAGTCGGTAATAGTTCCTTCAAGCCCATAACCAACCTCAATTCGCATACGTTTATCATCTTTTACAATAAGTAATAAAATACCATTGTCTTGTCCTTTTCGACCGATTTTCCATTGAATAAAGACTCTATCTGCGTATTGTTCTACCGTTTCATCA
>NZ_JAFNNI010000016.1:0-2423 GCF_026536935.1 Gilliamella sp. B3127 | reverse complement strand
TCAGCTTCAGAATCATATTCATCTATTTTAACGATTTTTAAGCTGTTGTTATCTAAAAGATACATGGAATTTTTTTTACTGTTGTAGGCTAATACAGCTTGTGCTTCAAATATTGAATAATCCTGGCTTGGGTACAGCCATAATACATTTTGTTCGGGAAGCGTTAACTCTTGATAACTTTTACCCCGGTCTTTCGATATAAGTATTACTGCTTGATCTCCTATTTGGCTTGAATCTAAATCGTTAAGATCTTTACTTCCGATTAAGATAATGGTGTTTTCATTAGGGGCTATAAAATCTTCAAAACGAAAAGCAGACATTGGGTCTAAGACAGTTGCTTGATCGGTTAAATGGTATAGTTGATTAAAATCGTATTTGGCTATCCATTTCATATTTCCTTGTTTATTGGGGTTACAGCTGAATAAAAAAAGGCTTAATAGGGTAGTGATAATGAATTTATTATTTAGGGATATCATCATAAAAAATACTCTAGTTACATATCCTTTGTTATCGGACTCTTGTTATTAAATTTCAAATAAAACCAACAGCCATTATAAAGATTAGTTTTGAATGATTATTCGTTATAATTTACTAATTTATATCAGTTTACTTACCACCGTTCATATTTATGAGGGTGATAAGCATAATAATTGTTTGTTTACTACACAATCTTTAATTCAATTAATCAATTTCTTTATCCACAAATTTGCGTTCGACAAGCTCACCGTCTTTATAGGTTTCTGTGTACAAAAGTTTGCCTTTTTTAGCAGAAGATAGATCAGCAGATCCATCTGGCTTCTCTTGGTAATCTAATTCATAAAACTTCCAAATTCCAATCGGTAACCCTTTATGGTAATTTGCTTCAAGATAAGTATAACGGAGAGGATAAGTATAATAACCATTCGGCTTCTTCTCAATCCATAAACCTTCACGGGTATGATTTTCGACTAATCCTTGTTCTTCTTCATTTTGGTAAAATCCGTTTTGGTCGTAATATCGAATAAATTTGCCTTCAGGCGAAATTTGGAATTTTTCATAACGAAAAAAGTTGACTTCTTCAACATCATAATCAAAGTATTTAATATGAATAATTCCTTTTCTGTCAATATACAGGCGTTTTGTCTTAAGATCGTATCCACTATTAGTATCCAGATAAGCATTCATAGAATCTAATTTGTTTCCTTGATTATCTATAACCATTAATTGCATTTTTTGGAAGTGAATTGTAGGTGCTATAATTTGATCACTATAACCTTGACTAAAAAGCATTATTAGAGATTGGTTGTTTGACAAATTAATTTTCCATAATGGATATAAAATTTCTTCAAAATTGTAAAGTATATCTGTTTGTTTTTTTATAAACTGATAAGGAAAAAAGTAATCATAATAGATATTAGCCATATTAGCATTAGTATAAGTATAAGTATAAGTAATACTATCGGTAAATTTTAAATCTCGTTTTTTATCTTTATAAACATCGTAAAACAAATTTGAATGATGATAAGCTAAATCTATAGGTGTTTTATACCATGTATTGCTTGGATAATCGTATTTTTTCCAATTTTCTGGGAATTGGACGTCAATTAACTCTTTAGTTCCGAAAGGTAAAGTAATTACGGGAATTGAATTCTTCTTTTTCGAATCTGAAAAATCCTGAGATTTTACGCCTTGACAAGAACATAGAAAAATAACTAAAAGTAAAAGGTAATTTTTTTTCATTACAATAATTCCTTAGATAATTGAATAATCGTGGCTAGAGTGCAACCATAATACATTTTGTTCGGGAAATGTTAACTCTTGATAACTTTTGCCCCGATCTTTAGATATAAGTATTACCGCTTGATAGCCTCTTTGAATTGATTCGAGAGAGCGAAGACTTTTATTTCCTTGTCTAACGGGGTTACAGCTCAATAAAGCGAAGCTTACTAAAATTGTTATCAGTATTTTTTTATTCAAACTTATCATCCTTTAAAAATCTATTTTTTATACAGTCTTTGTAAGGTGGCTTTTGTTATCGACAGATAATCTAAATTTCGAGCTATAATAAGAGACTGCTTCCAAGTTTTTGTAACCCACCACTCATAAGATTTTTTATTTTTCAAACTCACCGATTAATAGCCTTCCACCTCCGCCATCTCTCTCATTTTTATCATAAAATGTGGCATCTAAAATGATAAATTTATCCTTATAAAATCCGACAGGTCTAGAGGCAGTAAAAAAGCCCTTAAACTCTTTTTCATACCATGTTTTACCATAATCATACGAATATCGGAAAATAGGATAAAGGGCTGAAGTAAGTTTATAATCGCATGCAAAATTTTTATAACGATAATATCTACTTCTATCCCCTTTTTCGAAAGTATATAAAAGCTCTTCTTTATTATTATAATAAGAACCTCCACCTTTAGACTTATTTTCATTGA
>NZ_JAFNNI010000015.1:0-2520 GCF_026536935.1 Gilliamella sp. B3127 | reverse complement strand
ATATTAATGTTCCGACTGCATTTGCTCCAGATGGACGTGGTTTTTTTGAGCGAGCGGTTAATGGAACTACTCGACAGGTAGGTAGCTGGGAGGATGATGCTATCCGTAATATAAAAGGAGGGTTGCCTCTCGGTGATTTTAAAGCACTTCTCGGACATGCTAAATTAATGGCAGGAGATAAAAATGGAGCTATATCAATATCATCAGCTGGAGATGATTATATTGCAAGCTCGATCTCGACACCAAATCCACGTCAGTTGAGATGGGTATTTTTCGACTTTGATGCATCACGTGTTGTGCCAACCTCACATGAAAACAGAACTATTAATCTCGGAGGGACCCCAGTTATATATTTAGGAGTTTAAACACCCAGATAAATTACGGGGGTCCCTCCGATATTGATTGCTCTATTCTCATTCGCGGTTGGTACTACTCGTGAAGCATCGAACGATAAAACTGTATGCCATCCGTTGGAATTCCCACCATATGCAGGACTGGCAACGGCATCAACCCTAAACGCACCGCTCGCATCTCGGTCTGAGGTGAGAAAATTACCGAATCGGGCGGTAATATTACGTGTAGCGTCATCCTCCCAGCTACCTACCTGTCGAGTAGGTGAACAAAAAATAGGAAAATTTATGATTAATTATTATTACGATAACACAAACGATTTAAAACCATTTACACATCAATTGGAAGCGAACGATGACACATTACCGCCTGATAATGCGTTACGTTTAGCTCCCGAATTTAAAGATGGGCTTCACCCCTGCGAGAATAACGGTAAGTGGGTTTTAGTTGAGGATAACCTAGAGAAAACTGCGTATAATATTGAAACAAAAGAAGCAGTGAAAATCAATTATCTTGGTAAAATTAAAGAAGGTTTTACATTGTTTGAGCCGTTCGAATTTTGTAAATGGGACGGCGAAAAATGGGTGCTTGATGAGGAGCTGAAAAATGCCTTTTTTATTAAACAACAGCGAATAAATATCGCAGATTTGTTATCTGAGGCTAACAATGAAATAGACATTTTGAATGACAAAATAGAGCTTGAAATAGCAACAGATGATGATAAAAAACTAATAAAAAAATGGAAATTGTATCGTATACAGCTAAAATCTATTGATATAAATAAATTAGATATTGAGTTACCTGTCAAGCCCGCTTAGGGCTTTTCAGGGAATACCGCATTAACATCTGACGCATCAACACGAGTTAATAATATGCGATATTTTTTCCATTTTTTAAGTTGCACTTCTTCATCAGCCTCTAGCATATCTAAATCTATAACATCCTGTAAAATAGCTATTTTTTCGTTAGCCTCGTTGATTAGTGAGATTTTCATAGCTTTATTTTGCGAGACAATTTGTTCGTCAGACAAATGAATAGGGGTAGGTTCAACCAGCTTTAGCTTTCCTTTTACCTCTTTTAAAGCCTTGCCTTCTTCATTCGCTTTAATAGCCATTTCTGCGTATTCTTCGTTCGTATATGTCATGATTAGTACCCCCTTACCGTCCATCTTACCCAAGATTGACAAGTGTATGGGCAAAATGATGCGAGCCAAAATGATGTTTCATATAATTCAGCATAAGCGAAGTCGATGTCCGCCCATCCACCCCAATTAACTCTATCAAATGCAACACCATAATTTCCCGTGCTCATTGGTTTAATCAAGTTGACCAGTGTGCCGCAAATTGCATTAACTTGCCCAGTTATCACTTTAATTGTACTAGACTGCTCAATAAACCCATCCGAATAAACTCGATACCAGCTATCGCCATTTTGATATGATTCAGTAACATAGGCTCTGTTATTCAGCTCTGTTAATTTAGATTGAATATCTGAAACATCTGTAATGACTGATTTACCGTTTACACTAATTGAAGCAGCATCGATACGATTACCTACCACGTAAATAGGTGCTCCATTTACCTGTTTTTTTACAGCAGGAATAGTACCAATGTCGTCCGCCGTTGGTTTGTTATTCGGCGAATAAACATGCTGACCATTTTCAGTTAAATTTTTAACATCTAATGAGCCATCAATAGACTGATTATCTACACCAGATTTTTTTATGAAAACTGAAGTATCAATTGATGAAACAGCATTTTTAGCGTCATCTGCTGATTTTTTAGCATTCTGTTCCGATATTTTAGCGTTTCGCTCAGATGAGCTAGCTGCATTTGCACTATTACTAGATTGCTGAGCTGAGTTACGAGATGCTGTTGCTGATGAGCTAGCACTATCTGCATATGATTTAGATGAATCTGAATACGATTTAGCTGATGCGCTCGCATTGGTTGCTGTTGCAGATGATGAGCTAGCTGATTGTGCTGAGTTGCTTGCATTAGCGACCAAGTTTTCAACTGAATTTGCTATATTTTTTGCATTGTCAGCGCTAGTTTTTGCATTCGTTTCAGATATTTTGCTATTCCGCTCTGAATTAGCTGATTTTTCAGCAGATTTATTTGCATGATTACGAGAATCAATAACTTGTTGCAGTATTGCAGGTGTTATCTC
>NZ_JAFNNI010000014.1:0-2639 GCF_026536935.1 Gilliamella sp. B3127 | reverse complement strand
AGCGTTTATATAGAGACCAACGCATAGACACTATGACGCTTCTCGGACACAAATCTCAGCAAATGACTGATAAATATAATGATAGTCGAGGACGTGAATACAAAAAACTGAGAATAAATTAAACCTATTTATGTGGTAGGTAGCTCAATTGATTTTTCTATAAAACCAAAAATTGCAGGTATTGAGCCAATTTATATCGTTGAATCATATATATATGGGAATAGCTGGTATAACAAATATTCAAATGGATTCATTGAACAGTCTGGCGTAATTCTAGCTCGAACTCCAACCTCAAATGCTGTTTGTGGTAATTTAATTAATTTACTAATCCCTATGAACACAAAAAACTATGGAGTTAGCATTGACAAAATAAATAATGGGTTATGGGGAGATATTGAATATGCATGCGCTGAGTTAGATTTAAGTGCATTTTGGTTAGCATCGTATTCACATACAACTGGCGAGGCTTGGATTAGATGGACAGCAAGAGGGTATTAATTATGACATACACAAATACAGAATATGCCAAATTAGCAATAAAAGCCAATGAAGAAGGAAAAGCGTTAAAAAATATAAATGGCAAGCTAATGCTGGTTGATTTTGAACCGATTAAAATATCCGATGAGCAAATCCTATTGCAAAATCAATCAAGAAAAACAGTATTAATTAAAGATGCTAACGAAAAGATAGCTATTATTCAAGATGTTATAGATTTAGATATGCAGGAATCAAACGAAGAGGAGCAACTAAAACAATGGAAAAAATATCGCATATTATTAACTCGTGTTGATACGTCAGATGTTAATGCCTTGTTTCCTGAAAAGCCCGTTTAGGGCTTAACTGGTAATTCAATATCTAATTTATTTATATCAATAGATTTTAGCTGTATACGATACAATTTCCATTTTTTAAGTAGTTTTTTATCATCATCTGTTGCTATTTCAAGCTCTATTTTGTCATTCAAGATTTCTATCTCATTATTAGCATCAGATAACAAATTTGCTAATTTTGATTGGTTTAGTTTAATGGTGAAAGTGTTTTTTTGTTCTTCATCAAGTACCCATTTTTCACCATTCCATTTGCAAAATTCGAATGGCTCTAATTGTGTAAAATCGCGGTTTATCGGACCTATATAATCAATTTTAACAGATTCTTTTGTTGCTATATTATAAACAGTTTTTTCGCGGTTATCTTCAATGAGAATCCATTTTCCGTCTTGTTCGCATGGACAATAACCTTCTTTAAATGTAGGAGCAATCCGTAGCGCATTATCAGGTGGTAATGTGTCATCGTTTGCTTCTAATTGATGTGTAAATGGTTTTAAATCGTTTGTGTTATCGTAATAATAATTAATCATAAATTTTCCTATTTTTTGTTGACCTACTCGACAGGTAGGTAGCTGGGAGGATGATGCTATACGAGACATTTGGGGGCATTTTGATTCTGGTGTGGTAGCAAATCACCACGAGTACGCGAGAGGTGCATTTAGCGGCACGCGAGCAATTAACCCCACAAACGCTGCATTTTTAGCAACTAGAGATTATGAAGTTTGGGGTTATGACTTTCGCGCTTCAAATGTTGTACCTACCGCAAACGAGAACAGAACAGTCAATCTCGGATTGACCCCCGTAATTTATCTTGGAGTTTAAACTCCCAAATATATAGCTGGCGTCATGCCGACATTAATCGGTCTATTTTCGTGAGCTGTGGGTACTACGCGTGATGCATCAAAATCGAAAAACGCCCACCTCATTCGACGTGGACCTACTTGCAGCCAATCGTCATCGCAGTGATAAACTGATATCGCTCCGTCATGTTCACCTTTTGTTATGTTTTCATGCCCGATTACTGCTCGTCCGGGACCATTTGGTATCGATCCCTTAATATTGCGAATAGCATCATCTTCCCAACTACCTACCTGTCGAGTAGTTCCATTAACCGCTCGCTCAAAAAAACCACGTCCATCTGGAGCAAATGCAGTCGGAACATTAATATATTGCTGCCCATTTATGGTTTTAATTGTAATTTTATGATCTGATTTGTAGTTAACAGATAAATTATTTAGCGCTTGCCCCTGCGGTGAACTTAATAAATAATTATCTCCATTTCGAAAATACCAACCAAAAGGCAGTTCATCGCGTCGAAATGGCATTAAACGTTGGTCTCCAATAGCATCTTTAAACACTAAATGGCTACCTACCACATAAATAGGTGCTCCATTTACCTGTTTTTTTACAGCGGGAATAGTACCAATATCATCCGCCGTTGGTTTGTTATTCGGCGAATAAACATGCTGACCATTTTCAGTTAAATTTTTAACATCTAAAGAGCCATTAATTGACTGACTATCTACACCAGATTTTTTTATGAAAACTGTAGTATCAATTGATGATGCGGCATTTTTAGCATCATCTGCTGATTTTTTAGCATTTTTTTCCGATGTTTTAGCGTTTCGCTCAGATGAACTAGCTGCATTTGCACTATTACTAGATTGTTGAGCTGAGTTACGAGATGCTGTTGCTGATGCGCTGGCACTATCTGCATATGATTTAGCTGAATCTGAATACGATTTAGCTGATGCGCTCGCATTGGTTGCTGTTGCAGATGATGAGCTAGCTGATTGTGCTGAGTTGCTTGCA
>NZ_JAFNNI010000013.1:3455-5167 GCF_026536935.1 Gilliamella sp. B3127 | reverse complement strand
AGAAACAGACAATCTGTGTGGGCACTTGCGAGACGAAAAATTAAAAGTCTACGGACTCAAAAAATTAAGTCTTGATAAGTGACACTGAAGATTCATTTGAATATGTCAGAGACAGTTATTGAGCATCAAACTTTAAATTGAAGAGTTTGATCATGGCTCAGATTGAACGCTGGCGGCAGGCTTAACACATGCAAGTCGAACGGTAACATGAGTGCTTGCACTTGATGACGAGTGGCGGACGGGTGAGTAAAGTATGGGGATCTGCCGAATGGAGGGGGACAACAGTTGGAAACGACTGCTAATACCGCATAATGTTGAGAGACCAAAGCATGGGACCTTCGGGCCATGCGCCATTTGATGAACCCATATGGGATTAGCTAGTTGGTGAGGTAAAGGCTTACCAAGGCGACGATCTCTAGCTGGTCTGAGAGGATGACCAGCCACACTGGAACTGAGACACGGTCCAGACTCCTACGGGAGGCAGCAGTGGGGAATATTGCACAATGGGGGAAACCCTGATGCAGCCATGCCGCGTGTATGAAGAAGGCCTTCGGGTTGTAAAGTACTTTCGGTAATGAGGAAGGTGGTGTATCTAATAGGTGCATCAATTGACGTTAATTACAGAAGAAGCACCGGCTAACTCCGTGCCAGCAGCCGCGGTAATACGGAGGGTGCGAGCGTTAATCGGAATGACTGGGCGTAAAGGGCATGTAGGCGGATAATTAAGTTAGGTGTGAAAGCCCTGGGCTCAACCTAGGAATTGCACTTAAAACTGGTTAACTAGAGTATTGTAGAGGAAGGTAGAATTCCACGTGTAGCGGTGAAATGCGTAGAGATGTGGAGGAATACCGGTGGCGAAGGCGGCCTTCTGGACAGATACTGACGCTGAGATGCGAAAGCGTGGGGAGCAAACAGGATTAGATACCCTGGTAGTCCACGCTGTAAACGATGTCGATTTGGAGTTTGTTGCCCTGAGTGATGGGCTCCGAAGCTAACGCGATAAATCGACCGCCTGGGGAGTACGGCCGCAAGGTTAAAACTCAAATGAATTGACGGGGGCCCGCACAAGCGGTGGAGCATGTGGTTTAATTCGATGCAACGCGAAGAACCTTACCTGGTCTTGACATCCACAGAATCTTGCAGAGATGCGAGAGTGCCTTCGGGAACTGTGAGACAGGTGCTGCATGGCTGTCGTCAGCTCGTGTTGTGAAATGTTGGGTTAAGTCCCGCAACGAGCGCAACCCTTATCCTTTGTTGCCAGCGATTCGGTCGGGAACTCAAAGGAGACTGCCGTTGATAAAGCGGAGGAAGGTGGGGACGACGTCAAGTCATCATGGCCCTTACGACCAGGGCTACACACGTGCTACAATGGCGTATACAAAGGGAGGCGACCTCGCGAGAGCAAGCGGACCTCAGAAAGTACGTCTAAGTCCGGATTGGAGTCTGCAACTCGACTCCATGAAGTCGGAATCGCTAGTAATCGTGAATCAGAATGTCACGGTGAATACGTTCCCGGGCCTTGTACACACCGCCCGTCACACCATGGGAGTGGGTTGCACCAGAAGTAGATAGCTTAACCTTCGGGAGGGCGTTTACCACGGTGTGATTCATGACTGGGGTGAAGTCGTAACAAGGTAACCGTAGGGGAACCTGCGGTTGGATCACCTCCTTACGAAGAGCTCGTAAGTGTTCACACAGATTGTTTGTTTAGA
>NZ_JAFNNI010000013.1:0-3358 GCF_026536935.1 Gilliamella sp. B3127 | reverse complement strand
CAAAATTATTTTTGTATTTATTTGATATTCGAATGAATAGAAAGATAAAGCTCTTTAACAATTAGGAACAAGCTGAAAGAAACGAGTTCTCGTTTTTACGGAAGGCATTTGTATGAAAATATGAATGTAATGAAGTAAAAAAGAGAAAAAAGCGTAATTAAAACCAAGACAACTGTGAGTTGTAAGGTTAAGAAATTAAGCGTACACGGTGGATGCCTAGGCAATCAGAGGCGATGAAGGACGTGTTAATCTGCGAAAAGCGACGGTGAGCCGATAAAAGGCGCTATAACCGTTGATGTCCGAATGGGGAAACCCAGTGCAGGCGACTGCATTATCATCTGATGAATACATAGTCAGATGAGGCGAACCGGGAGAACTGAAACATCTAAGTACCCCGAGGAAAAGAAATCAACCGAGATTCCCAAAGTAGCGGCGAGCGAAATGGGAGCAGCCCAAGCGGGTAGCATAATGTATTAGTGGAAGCGTCTGGAAAGTCGCACGATAGAGGGTGAAAGTCCCGTACATGAAAATGCATTATGTGGAAGCTTATAGAGTAGGGCGGGACACGTGATATCCTGTCTGAAGATGGGGGGACCATCCTCCAAGGCTAAATACTCCTGATTGACCGATAGTGAACCAGTACCGTGAGGGAAAGGCGAAAAGAACCCCGGGAGGGGAGTGAAATAGACCCTGAAACCGTGTACGTACAATCAGTGGGAGCATGTACCGTTGGGTATGTGTGACTGCGTACCTTTTGTATAATGGGTCAGCGACTTATATTCTGTAGCAAGGTTAACCGAATAGGGGAGCCGAAGGGAAACCGAGTATTAACTGTGCGTTAAGTTGCAGGGTATAGACCCGAAACCCGGTGATCTAGCCATGGGCAGGTTGAAGGTTGGTTAACACTAACTGGAGGACCGAACCGACTAATGTTGAAAAATTAGCGGATGACCTGTGGCTGGGGGTGAAAGGCCAATCAAACCGGGAGATAGCTGGTTCTCCCCGAAAGCTATTTAGGTAGCGCCTCATGTATAACTGTTGGGGGTAGAGCACTGTTTCGGCTAGGGGGCCATCCCGGCTTACCAACCCGATGCAAACTCCGAATACTGACAAGTTTAATCATGGGAGACACACGGCGGGTGCTAACGTTCGTCGTGAAGAGGGAAACAACCCAGACCGCCAGCTAAGGTCCCAAAGTCATAGTTAAGTGGGAAACGAAGTGGGAAGGCTTAGACAGCTAGGATGTTGGCTTAGAAGCAGCCATCATTTAAAGAAAGCGTAATAGCTCACTAGTCGAGTCGGCCTGCGCGGAAGATGTAACGGGGCTAAAACTATGCACCGAAGCTGCGGCAGTGCACGTAAGTGTATTGGGTAGGGGAGCGTTCTGTAAGCCGTAGAAGGTGTGTTGTGAGGCATGCTGGAGGTATCAGAAGTGCGAATGCTGACATAAGTAACGATAAAGCGGGTGAAAAGCCCGCTCGCCGGAAGACCAAGGGTTCCTGTCCAACGTTAATCGGGGCAGGGTGAGTCGACCCCTAAGGAGAGGCCGAAGGGCGTATCTGATGGGAAACGGGTTAATATTCCCGTACTGGCTATAACTGCGATGGGGGGACGAAGAAGGCTAGGTTTACCACCTATTGGATGGTGGGTTAAGCGTGTAGGGGTGTGATTAGGCAAATCCGGTCACTGAGACCCTGAGGCGTGATGACGAGCTACTAAGGTAGTGAAGTAATTGATGCCCTGCTTCCAGGAAAATCCTCTAAGCTTCAGGTTATAGTTAATCGTACCCGAAACCGACACAGGTGGTCAGGTAGAGAATACTCAGGCGCTTGAGAGAACTCGGGTGAAGGAACTAGGCAAAATGGTGCCGTAACTTCGGGAGAAGGCACGCTGATGTTAATTGAAGTCCCACGCGGATGGAGGTGAAATCAGTCGAAGATACCAGCTGGCTGCAACTGTTTAATAAAAACACAGCACTGTGCAAACACGAAAGTGGACGTATACGGTGTGACGCCTGCCCGGTGCTGGAAGGTTAATTGATGGGGTTATGCGTAAGCAGAAGCTCTTGATCGAAGCCCCAGTAAACGGCGGCCGTAACTATAACGGTCCTAAGGTAGCGAAATTCCTTGTCGGGTAAGTTCCGACCTGCACGAATGGCGTAATGATGGCCAGGCTGTCTCCACCCGAGACTCAGTGAAATTGAAATTGCCGTGAAGATGCGGTGTACCCGTGGCAAGACGGAAAGACCCCGTGAACCTTTACTATAGCTTGACAGTGAACATTGAGCCTTAATGTGTAGGATAGGTGGGAGACTATGAAGTGTGTACGCCAGTATGCATGGAGTCATCCTTGAAATACCACCCTTTAATGTTTGATGTTCTAACCTATACTTCTGAATCGAGGTAAGGGACACTGTCTGGTGGGTAGTTTGACTGGGGCGGTCTCCTCCCAAAGAGTAACGGAGGAGCACGAAGGTTAGCTAATCCTGGTCGGACATCAGGAGGTTAGTGCAATGGCAAAAGCTAGCTTGACTGCGAGAGTGACGGCTCGAGCAGGTACGAAAGTAGGTCATAGTGATCCGGTGGTTCTGAATGGAAGGGCCATCGCTCAACGGATAAAAGGTACTCCGGGGATAACAGGCTGATACCGCCCAAGAGTTCATATCGACGGCGGTGTTTGGCACCTCGATGTCGGCTCATCACATCCTGGGGCTGAAGTAGGTCCCAAGGGTACGGCTGTTCGCCGTTTAAAGTGGTACGCGAGCTGGGTTTAGAACGTCGTGAGACAGTTCGGTCCCTATCTGCCATGGGCGTAGGAAAATTGAGAGGGTTTGCTTCTAGTACGAGAGGACCGAAGTGAACGCACCGCTGGTGTTCGGGTTGTGATGCCAATTGCATTGCCCGGTAGCTACGTGCGGAATAGATAAGTGCTGAAAGCATCTAAGCACGAAACTAGCCTCGAGATGAGTTTTCCCTGAAGAGATTCAGTAAGGTCCGTTTGAGACTAAGACGTAGATAGGTCAGGTGTGTAAGTGTAGTGATACATTGAGCTAACTGATACTAATGAACCGAGAGTCTTAACCTTACAACTCGGAGTTGTTTTGGGTTACGCAAGTTGAGAGATTAAGAAATCATCGAAAGATGGTTAAAGATTGATGAAACAGTTTGTTCCGGATTGAGCGATTGGTGAAGATATGTGATAATCATCATCAGTTGAAAAAGAGAAGACAGAATATGTCTGGCGGTAATAGCGCGGTGGTCCCACCTGACCCCATGCCGAACTCAGAAGTGAAACGCCGTAGTGCCGATGGTAGTGTGGGTATTACCCATGTGAGAGTAGGGTGCCGCCAGACTTTTAA
>NZ_JAFNNI010000012.1:0-6651 GCF_026536935.1 Gilliamella sp. B3127 | reverse complement strand
CACTCGTGGCTGCAACCCTGCTTACTCAAAATCTATTCACACATGGTTACGTTTTGGGGAAATTATGAGGGGATCTCTCAGTGCTCAGCATGTTTGAGTGCTTTACTCGCCGCGGGTTGAGAAATATGTAAAACTTCAGCCGCACGCGTTAAGGAACCACAAGTCATTACAGCATAAAAGATATCGAGATGTCTTAATTTCATTCCATGTAGCCTACTGATTATTTATTTCTACGGACTATTCTAACGAATAAAGTATAAATAATCAGATATACTCGTCATAATTCAAATTTTGGTTTAGTTGTCACGAGAATTAATTCGTAAACGTGCAAGCTAAATAGATTGACTAGGGGAATATACGGGGTAAGAAAGCGGCTCGGCATACTGCCCTATAATAAATTGTTAGGAGAAGTACGCCGAGTAGTGTGTAGCTATTAGGTAAAGTATGTACCAATTTCAATAAATATTTTAATTAAGATACTGTTTGAAATATCAACAATAAAGGCACCGACCATAGGAACGACAAGGAAAGCTTTATGTGATGGTCCAAATGCTTTTGTGACTGTTTGCATATTCGCAATTGCTGTTGGTGTTGCTCCCATACCAAAGCCACAGTGACCCGCGCTGATCACGACAGCATCATAATCTTTGCCCATCATTTTGAAGGTGATAAAGCAGGCAAATAGCACCATGACAACAGTTTGTACAGCAATGATAATTAATACTGGCCCTGCCATGCTTGCCAATTGACCAAATTTTAATGACATTAACGCCATTGCCAAGAAAAGCGATAAAGCAACGCTACCTAATACATCGACGGTCGGCTCAAACACTTCGTGTTTAAATACATGAGTCAGTGTATTACGGATAATAATACCGACAAATAAACACCAGACAAAAGTAGGCAGTTGCAGAAAAGTATCTTTAAACAATGCACTGATATAGCCACCAACAACAATACAGATAATCAGCATTGAAATGGTTTCAATAACGTTATTTGCATTGATTTTTCTTTTGACGCTTGGTTGCTCAAAAGCTTCAACGATAGTGTCGCGCTCTTGCTCGGTTGTTTTAGGAATAGAGACCTTTTTCAAAAGATGACGGGCAACAGGGCCGCCAACTAAACCACCCAACACTAATCCAAGTGTTGCACAAGCCATCGCTAATTCAACGGCGCCTGTTACACCATATTTATCAGCGAGAATAGGGCCCCATGCTCCGGCATTACCATGACCACCTGTTAGAGTAATTGAACCTGCAATTAAGCCAATAAATGGACTTTCATTCATCATGACAGCCATACTCATGCCGACAGTATTTTGAATGGCGATTAGGATCGTTACTGCAATAGTTAATAGAACTAACGGCTTTCCTCCTTTAATCAGTCGAGAAAAGTCAGAACTTAGCCCGATAGAGGAAAAGAATGTGAGCATTAATAAACTTTGCAATGAAGCATCAAAAGTAAACGAATAACCTGATGTTTTATCAATAATTAACAGAACAATTGCAACAATAAAGCCACCAACGACGGCTTCTGGTATGTGGTTTTTTTGTAGGAACGGGGTAAATTTTACGACAAACATTCCTATGAGTAGCGCGATACATGCGACTAATAATGTATAACTGGCATCTAGGATCATTTTTTTACCTCTATTAGTTTACCAGAATTTTCACTATAACAATTTAACAATAGTGAAAAATGAAGTTACTTTGGTTAACTAATCTTTAACAATGAGTTTTATTAGGGTATCCATAACTTTTAGTTAATAGGGTCATAATTTTAGTGTGATCTTAATCATGAAATATTAAAAAGATTAAAATAACAACAATGGTATTTAATGATGGGTAAACCTAAATACCATGCGGGATCCGCACTATTTTCGGTGATAGCAAAAAATAAAAAAGTATAAATAATAAACAAAATTATAAGAGAAGGAGAACATGATAAGCGCAGGCCGAGCAATTTAAAGAAGTGTGATATACAACATAAAACAGCAGCATGACCTTTCTATATTTCGTTGCTTATCGAAGTGTTAATTTTCGGGTGGATTACTCTGTTTGTTGATTAATAACGGAGAAAAATATGATTGCTGTAATATTTGAGGTGCAAATACAACCCGACCAACAAACTCGCTATTTGACTTTAGCTGAGGAGTTAAGACCACTATTAAGTCATGTAGCTGGTTTTATTTCAATTGAACGTTTTCAAAGTCTAGCTACAGAAGGAAAAATGTTATCGCTATCTTGGTGGGAAAACGAATACGCAGTTCTGCAATGGAAAAATCATGTTTTACATGCGAAAGCTCAACAAGAAGGGCGAGAGTCAATATTTGATTTTTACAAAATTAGTATTGCTCATATTACTCGCGAATATTCATTTAAAAAGGACAAGGATAATGTTTGATGTTCACGTTGTTTTAGATAATCAAATAGGACAATTAGCATTACTAGGAAAAACATTAGGTAATAAAGGTATTGGATTGGAAGGGGGAGGGATATTTACGGTTGGTGATGAATGCCATGCTCATTTTCTTGTTGAACAAGGAAAGGAAGCTAAAATAGCGCTAGAGCAAGCTGGACTGTTAGTACTTGCGATCCGGACACCATTAATTCGTAAGTTAAAACAGGAAAAACCGGGGGAACTTGGCGAAATAGCACGAGTATTGGCGGAGAATAACATTAATATTTTAGTGCAATACAGTGACCATGCTAACCAACTGATATTAATAACGGACAATGATAGTATGGCTGCATCTGTTACGCTCCCTTGGGCAATAAAGTGAACTTGCGATGGCTAATTTAATACGAAAAGAGGTTACCTTTGAGTCCTCAATAGCCGCGATAGGGGCGGCTATGTCTGACATTTCACGAGTTAAAATACTCAGTGCTTTGATGGATGGGCGAGCTTGGACGGCCACTGAGCTAAGTTCTGTGGCGAATATATCAGCTTCAACGGCGAGCAGTCATTTATCTAAATTATTAGATTGCCAGCTAATCACAGTAGTAGCTCAAGGCAAGCATCGTTATTTTCGGCTAGCAGGAAAAGATATTGCTGAATTGATGGAAAGTATGATGGGGATCTCCTTAAACCATGGCGTACATGCCAAAGTTTCCACGCCAGTGCATTTACGAAAAGCACGTACTTGCTATGATCATTTAGCTGGCGAAGTTGCCGTTAAGATCTATGATTCCCTTTGTCAACAGCAATGGATCACTGAAAATGGTTCAATGATCACATTAAGTGGTATTCAATATTTTCATGAAATGGGAATTGACGTTCCTTCCAAACATTCACGTAAAATCTGTTGTGCGTGTTTAGATTGGAGTGAACGCCGTTTCCATTTAGGTGGGTACGTTGGAGCCGCATTATTTTCGCTTTATGAATCTAAAGGGTGGTTAACTCGACATCTTGGTTACCGTGAAGTTACCATCACGGAAAAAGGTTATGCTGCTTTTAAGACCCACTTTCACATTTAAGTTGTTTTTCTAATCCGCATATGATCAATTCAAGGCCGAATAAGAAGGCTGGCTCTGCACCTTGGTGATCAAATAATTCGATAGCTTGTCGTAATAATGGCGGCATACTATCAGTAGTAGGTGTTTCCCTTTCTTCTTTAGCGACTTGATGCTCTTGATCTTCCAATACGCAACCTAAAGTAAAATGCCCCACAGCGCTGAGTGCATATAATGCATTCTCTAGTGAAAAACCTTGTTGGCATAAAAAGGCTAATTGATTTTCGAGAGTTTCATACTGTTTTTCTGTAGGCCGTGTACCTAAATGTACTTTTGCTCCATCGCGATGACTTAGTAAAGCACATCTAAAACTTTTAGCGTTATTACGTAAAAAATCTTGCCAGCTTTCCCCTTCTAAAGGGCAAAAGTGAGTATGGTGCCTATCTAACATCTCAATGGCTAAGGCGTCGAGCAAAGCCCGCTTATTTTTTACATGCCAATACAATGTAGGCTGCTCTACACCTAGCTTCTGGGCGAGTTTACGGGTTGTTAAACCTTCGATTCCGACCTCATTAAGCAGCTCTAATGCGCTGTTAATCACTTTACTTTTATCTAATCTAGACATCATTAATTCCTAATTTTTGTTGACACTCTATCATTGATAGAGTTATTTTACCACTCCCTATCAGTGATGGAGAAAAGTGAAATGAATAGTTCGACAAAGATCGCATTGGTAATTACGTTACTCGATGCCATGGGGATTGGCCTTATCATGCCAGTCTTGCCAACGTTATTACGTGAATTTATTGCTTCGGAAGATATCGCTAACCACTTTGGCGTATTGCTTGCACTTTATGCGTTAATGCAGGTTATCTTTGCTCCTTGGCTTGGAAAAATGTCTGACCGATTTGGTCGGCGCCCAGTGCTGTTGTTGTCATTAATAGGCGCATCGCTGGATTACTTATTGCTGGCTTTTTCAAGTGCGCTTTGGATGCTGTATTTAGGCCGTTTGCTTTCAGGGATCACAGGAGCTACTGGGGCTGTCGCGGCATCGGTCATTGCCGATACCACCTCAGCTTCTCAACGCGTGAAGTGGTTCGGTTGGTTAGGGGCAAGTTTTGGGCTTGGTTTAATAGCGGGGCCTATTATTGGTGGTTTTGCAGGAGAGATTTCACCGCATAGTCCCTTTTTTATCGCTGCGTTGCTAAATATTGTCGCTTTCCTTGTGGTTATGTTTTGGTTCCGTGAAACCAAAAATACACGTGATAATACAGATACCGAAGTAGGGGTTGAGACGCAATCGAATTCGGTATACATCACTTTATTTAAAACGATGCCCATTTTGTTGATTATTTATTTTTCAGCGCAATTGATAGGCCAAATTCCCGCAACGGTGTGGGTGCTATTTACCGAAAATCGTTTTGGATGGAATAGCATGATGGTTGGCTTTTCATTAGCGGGTCTTGGTCTTTTACACTCAGTATTCCAAGCCTTTGTGGCAGGAAGAATAGCCACTAAATGGGGCGAAAAAACGGCAGTACTGCTCGGATTTATTGCAGATAGTAGTGCATTTGCCTTTTTAGCGTTTATATCTGAAGGTTGGTTAGTTTTCCCTGTTTTAATTTTATTGGCTGGTGGTGGGATCGCTTTACCTGCATTACAGGGAGTGATGTCTATCCAAACAAAGAGTCATCAGCAAGGTGCTTTACAGGGATTATTGGTGAGCCTTACCAATGCAACCGGTGTTATTGGCCCATTACTGTTTGCTGTTATTTATAATCATTCACTACCAATTTGGGATGGCTGGATTTGGATTATTGGTTTAGCGTTTTACTGTATTATTATCCTGCTATCGATGACCTTCATGTTAACCCCTCAAGCTCAGGGGAGTAAACAGGAGACAAGTGCTTAGTTATTTCGTCACCAAATGATGTTATTCCGCGAAATATAATGACCCTCTTGATAACCCAAGAGGGCATTTTTTACGATAAAGAAGATTTAGCTTCAAATAAAACCTATCTATTTTATTTATCTTTCAAGCTCAATAAAAAGCCGCGGTAAATAGCAATAAATTGGCCTTTTTTATCGGCAAGCTCTTTTAGGTTTTTCGCATGTATTGCGATATGCATAAACCAGCCATTGAGTAAGTTTTTAAGCACATCATCATCATAAGCTTTAAGTTGGTTCTCTTGGATCAATTTGCTGACAATGGCGTTTACCTTACCAGTAATGTATTCAAGGCTAATTTTTTCAAGTTCATTCCAACCAATGATAGGCATCACTTCTTGGATAGGGATAAGGTTTTTATTATTATCAATAATATAATCAAGATAATGTTCAAATATACTTTCTAAGGCAGACCAACCATTTGTTAAATCAGTTTTTGTTGTGATGTAGGCATCAATCATAATTAATTGCTGCTTATAACAGGCACTGAGTAATTGTTTTTTATTTTTAAAGTGATGATAAAAGGCACCTTTGGTCACCAACGCTTTTCCCGAGATCTCATCTATTGAAACAGCTTGATAGCCTTTTTCAACAAACAATATTCGTGCTGAGTTAACCAGTGATTGATAGGTACTCTTAAAATTTTCTTGTTGATGATTTTTATTTTCCATGATAGATTTAAAATAACATACCGTCAGTATGTTTATGGTATCATGATGATGTGGTCGTGACAATCTTAAGAACATTTAGGTTATTTTATGTATATTGAACAGCATTCTCGCTATCAAAATAAAGCTAATAACATCCAATTAAGATATGATGATAAGCAGTTTCATACAACGGTTATCAAAGATGTTCTATTATGGATTGAACATAATTTAGATCAGTCTTTACTGCTTGATGATGTGGCGAATAAAGCGGGTTATACCAAGTGGTATTTTCAGCGGCTGTTCAAAAAAGTAACAGGGGTCACACTGGCTAGCTATATTCGTGCTCGTCGTTTGACGAAAGCGGCTGTTGAGTTGAGGTTGACGAAAAAAACTATCCTTGAGATCGCATTAAAATATCAATTTGATTCCCAACAATCTTTTACACGTCGATTTAAGTACATTTTTAAGGTTACACCAAGTTATTATCGGCGTAATAAATTATGGGAATTGGAGGCAATGCACTGAGAGATCCCCTCATAATTTCCCCAAAGCGTAACCATGTGTGAATAAATTTTGAGCTAGTAGGGTTGCAGCCACGAGTA
>NZ_JAFNNI010000011.1:0-19362 GCF_026536935.1 Gilliamella sp. B3127 | reverse complement strand
TGATGAAACGGTAGAACAATACGCAGATAGAGTCTTTATTCAATGGAAAATCGGTCGAAAAGGACAAGACAATGGTATTTTATTAGTTATTGTCAAAGATGATAAACTCATGCGAATTGAGGTTGGTTATGGGCTTGAAGGAACTATTACCGACTTAGTGGCCAGTAAAATCATTCGTGAGCAATTAGCGCCAGAATTTCGACAAAATAACTATTATCAAGGTATTGATAATGCCTTATCTGTGCTGAAACAAAAAATCGATAATCCTACCCCGAAATGTGAAGATAATGAACAAGGCCTCAGGGTTGAACGGTTATTTACAGAAAACTTTGCTTATTATGCGCTGGTGTCATTCGTTATTTGTTTTATACTTGCCAAATTATTGTATCGTAAAGATAAAACCAAACAATGTTTTCGTACTGGTTTATTTAACGCATTATCTGTTGCTGGATACACTCTTTGGCATGTGGAATATATACTTGAGATAGCATTTTTTCTGTTTTTTATAATGTTTGTCGTATTTTTTTTCAGCCTTCTGGTTAGCAACTTTTTAACTCCTGGAGCTGGCGAAGGAGGAAATAGTCACGGAGGAAGTGACGATTTTGGTGATTCTAGCGGTGGTTTTAGCGATAGCGGCGACTTTAGCAGCGGCGGTGGAGGTTCTAGCGGTGGAGGTGGTGCCTCCGGTAGCTGGTAATTTTTAATAAAACGATCTTGGTTATATATCTTCTCCACAAAATTCAGCTTTAACATAAAAACCCCGGTCACCATAAAAAAAGTTGAGGAACGGGGTTTTTTAATATTAATTTAGGGTGTTAATGACGTTTTTAATCGTTTTTAATGATTAAGTTTGAAATCAATTTACTCAATTACTTATCCAACACGACAATCCTTGTTAGTTACAGAACTCACTCATCATGACAATAAATTTCCTTTTGCAATAGGAAAAAGTCTCTCTCCACATTGATTGTTATTTCATTTAGGCTAAGTCATCTTATAAATAAACAAGAGAATAATAATGACTATGCCACAATTCCGAATGGTCGAAGATGATTTAGATCCCGAAGTTGTTACTGAGCAAACGATAAAAATCATTAATCATTGGTTAGCTGAGCATCAAATCACTCAAAATGATGTGCAAAAAGCGATGCTGTTATCACATGTTAAAGCGATGGTAATAAGAGCAAAAACTTTAGAAAAACTCCCCGAAGTCGATCCCACTATATTTGATGAATTATCAGAGCAAGCTTTAGCTCTTTCGCGTAAAACAGTAGAACTATTCAATAATCTTCCAATGGAAGAGGTTTATTTATTGGCTGTTCATTATGAGGTGGCCATGGTCAACTAAACAAGTTGCTAGATATAAAAGAGGGAGATTTTGTTGTTTCTACCGTTCGCTTGACCGAAAAAGATAAGCAAATAGTAAAAATAGCGCCATTTCCAACACCTTATCAACTTGAACAATTAGGGCGATTGTCTATGGTAGATCGTACAATGCCATATATTATTGAGCGCTTTTTTAATGAAAAGTTTTTCCTAATTATTGATAAGCCAATGACACAAAATGAACTGTTTCAGATAATTTGTCAGCGCCTTGAGAAATCAGGATATGTTGGACCAGATTTTCATCCATCGGTGGTGGAGCGAGAGAATATTGTATCCACCTTAATTGGTGAAAATATTGCTATTCCCCATTCAGTAGGGTTGTTGGCTAAAAAGACAGTGGTAACAACTATTTTGGCTCCTCAAGGTATTGAATGGAATAAAAATGAGATTGCGCATGTTATTTTCTTATTAGCAATCAGTAAAGATGAATATGAAGATGCGATGCGAATCTATAATTTAGTGGTTAATTTTGTTAAAGAAAGATCAACTAAGCGGTTACTAAATAGTCTAAATTTCGATGATTTTCAAGCCATAGTAAAAGACAGTTTTGGGCGGCTATCATAATTAATTTGCTTTAAATTTGAAATTGGGAAAGCGATTTCTATTAAGTGAATAGAATTTCAATGATCAAATAAATAACGATTTTGGATATTAAAAAACCCCGCTCCTCAACTTTTTTTTCTAATACTAATGTCAGGAAATAAAAATGATAAATATTAAAGGAATAATTAATAATGAAAACAAATTATCTTGTGCTTACCCATTGACGAAACAGTGATTTAAAGGTAATATGCGCGCCTTATGGCTTTGTGTGGTTTTTAGCTGCACTTAATAATTTTTAAGGTAGACATGCATATCTTATGCAAAATAAATTACCATTAACAATTGACCCAATCAAAGCAGCACAAAAAAGACTTGATTATGTTGGATATTATCCAGCAAAAAGTGCAACGAGGATTGAAAGTCCAAAAAGTGATATCGAATGTCATCTATCTTTTGATTATGATGAACAAAGACTTTGCGTTATCACCATTGATGCAAAAATGACGCTTGAGTTGATTTGTCAGCGTTGTTTTAAACCTTTTATCACTGAAGTCCATGTGATGAATAAATTCAGCCCTGTTAAGAGCGATGCTCAAGCAGAGGCATTACCGGAACATTATGAACCCGTTTTAGTTAACGAGTTTGGTGAAGTAGATATATTAGCGTTAATTGAGGACGAAATTATTCTCTCATTACCAATTGCGCCGGTGCATGATAGTAAACACTGCGAAGTGTCAGAGGCAGATATGGTATTTGGTGAAATTCCAGCGGAGAATGAAAAACCAAATCCATTTGCAATTTTAGTTAGTTTAAAGAATAAGGGGTAAATCCATGGCTGTTCAACAGAATCGTAAAACTCGTGCAAAACGTGGTATGCGTCGTTCTCATGATGCATTAACTGTTGCTAATATCTCAGTTGATGAATCAGGTAAAACACATTTACGTCATCACGTAACCGCTGATGGTTATTATCGCGGTCGTAAAGTGATTTCTAAATAATTATTTAGTAACTAGAAATCTTCAGGTGACATTTTGGATAATCTAACCATTGCGTTAGATGCTATGAGCGGGGACTTCGGTCCTCGTATTGTTGTTCCTGCTGCAATTCAAGCATTACACCATTATTCAAACCTTTCTATCTTTCTTGTCGGTGATTTAAAGGAAGTTGGCTTTTTTTTGTCTAAAGAAAATGCAAAGCTGGTTACTCAATATCAAGAAAATGGTCGTTTGATGTTAACTGAATCTACTGCGATCATCGCTAACGATATGAAACCATCATATGCAATTAGGCATAGCCAAGGTTCCTCAATGAGGATTGCATTAGAGTTAGTGAAAAGTAGTAAGGCTCAGGCTTGTGTCAGTTCCGGTAATACTGGTGCGTTGATGGGGCTATCTAAGCTGTTGTTGCATTCTTTAACTGGTATCGATCGCCCGGCATTAGTTGCCACCATTCCTGCGTTAAATAACCAAAATACTGTTGTGCTTGATTTAGGTGCTAATGCAGAATGCGATAGTGATATGCTAGTGCAGTTTGCCATAATGGGCGAAATACTAGCAAAATCAGTCCTTCATATTAAAAATCCGCGCGTTGCTCTGCTTAATATTGGTGAAGAAGATATTAAGGGGCTAGATAAAATTCGTGCCGCGGCGTCTATTTTGAAAGCCAATGATCAAATTAATTATATCGGTTATTTAGAAGGCAATGAGCTGTTGACCGGTAAAACTGATGTGCTTGTTTGTGATGGTTTTGTTGGAAATGTGACGCTCAAAACAGTAGAAGGATTAATCAAAATTTTCATGTCATCATTTAAAATGCTATTAGGGCAAAACTCATTAATTATGAAATTTTTGAGTAAATGGCTTCAACGAAAAATAGTAAAAAATTTTGGTTATTTAGATCCTGGACGATATAATGGTGCCTGTTTACTTGGACTTCAAAGTATTGTGATTAAAAGTCACGGTAGTGCCAATCAAAAATCATTTTTTGCAGCAATTGAGCAAGCTATTTTAGCTATCGAAACGAATATACCTGAGAAGATTGCCAATAGTCTTTCTTCTGCACTACCTAAGAGCGAATAATTAGATGTATACAAAGATATTAGGAACAGGAAGCTATCTTCCAAAACAAATAAGAACCAATGCCGATCTTGAAAAAATGGTCGATACTAGTGATGAATGGATAACTACCCGTACTGGTATTAAAGAAAGACGCATTGCAGCACCCGATGAAACCGTTACTAGTATGGCTTATGAAGCGGCGATTAATGCGATTGAAATGGCGAAAATCGATAAACAAGAGATTGGTTTGATTATTGTTGCAACAGCAACATCGGTTAATGCTTTTCCAAGTTCAGCTACTGAATTACAGGCCAAATTGGATCTGGGTGATGTAATTGCATTTGATGTATCAGCTGCTTGTTCAGGATTTATTTATGCGCTTGATATTGCGGATAAATATGTGAAGAGTGGTGCAATTAAATATGCCTTAGTGGTTGGCTCAGATATGTTAACTCGTGGTGTTGATCCAAGTGATCGCGGGACAATTATTATTTTTGGTGATGGTGCAGGAGCTGTTGTAGTGGGTGCTTCACAAGAACCAGGAATTATTGCTTCTCATCTTCATGCTGATGGTCGTTATGGTGAATTGTTAAAATATCCATATGTCGATCGTCGTTCACTTAATGATCCAGTTTATATGACAATGCATGGCAATGAAGTATTTAAAATTGCAGTCAAAGAACTTTCAAATTTAGTCGATGAGCTATTATCCGAGAATGCATTTAATAAATCAGATTTAGATTGGTTAGTTCCTCATCAAGCTAATTTACGAATTATTTCAGCTACGGCTAAACGTCTTGATATGGATATGAGTAAGGTTATTGTGACGCTTGATAAACAAGGTAATACTTCTGCTGCATCGGTACCTTGCGCTTTAGATGCAGGTGTGCGAGATGGCCGTATTAAACGAGGGCAGTTAATATTGTTAGAAGCTTTCGGCGGTGGTTTCGTTTGGGGCTCTGCACTCGTTAAATTTTAATTTATAACTTATTTTAAGTAATCAAGGATTTCAAAATGACCAAATTTGCAATGGTATTTCCAGGACAAGGCTCACAAGCTGTAGGTATGTTAAAAGATCTTGCTGAAAACTATCCAATTGTGAAGTCAACTTTTGATGAAGCTTCACAAGTGTTAGGTTATGATTTATGGGCTTTAGTGCAAGATGGTCCTGCTGAGGAATTAAATAAAACTTGGCAAACTCAACCAGCATTACTTGCTTCATCTGTTGCTATTTACCGTGTTTGGCAAAGTATTAATGGCGCTCAACCAGAATTTATGGCAGGCCATAGTTTAGGCGAATACTCAGCATTGGTATGTGCTGGCGTAATTGATTTTAAAGATGCGATTAAATTAGTTGAGCTACGTGGAAAACTAATGCAAGAAGCTGTACCAAGTGGTACAGGGGCAATGTTTGCTATCATTGGTTTAGATAACGATTCGATCCGTAAAGCTTGTGACGAAGCGGCTCAAGGTCAAGTCGTTGCACCAGTTAATTTTAATTCACCAGGTCAAGTTGTTATTGCGGGTAATAAAGAAGCGGTTGAACGAGCAGGTGCTCTGTGTAAAAAGGCTGGCGCTAAACGAGCATTACCACTGGCAGTTAGCGTGCCTTCACATTGTGCTTTGATGAAACCAGCCGCTGATAAATTAGCGGTAGCATTAAATAATATCACATTCAATGCCCCTAAATTTGCAGTAATTAATAATGTTGATGTTAAAGTTGAAACATCAGCAGACAAAATCAAAACAGCATTAATCGCTCAGCTATATAGCCCTGTTCGTTGGACTGAAACAGTAGAGGATATGGCAAAACAAGGTGTAACAATGTTAGTTGAAATCGGACCAGGCAAAGTTTTAACTGGTTTAACTAAACGAATCGTTGATTCATTATCGGCTTATGCTGTTAATGATAAAGCATCATTAGATGTTGCGATAGAAAATACTAAATAGAAGGTAAAAGGGGTAGTTATGAACCTATCAGGAAAGATTGCTTTAGTTACTGGCGCAAGCCGTGGGATCGGGAAGGCAATTGCAGAAAAATTAGTTGCTTGTGGCGCAACCGTTATTGGAACTGCAACAACCGAAAAAGGTGCTCAAGCAATAAGTGAATATTTAGGCACTAAAGGTAAAGGTTTAGCGCTAAATGTGACCGATGAAGGATCTATTGAATCAGTTATTAATACAATTAAAACGGAATTTGGTGATATTGATATTCTTGTTAATAATGCAGGTATCACTCGTGATAATTTATTAATGAGAATGAAAGAAGATGAGTGGCAAGATATTTTAGATACTAATTTAACGTCTGTATTCCGCTTATCAAAAGCATTAATGCGTACTATGATGAAAAAACGTTATGGTAGAATTATTACTATAGGATCTGTTGTTGGTACTATGGGTAATGCAGGCCAAGCTAACTATGCGGCTGCAAAAGCTGGATTGATTGGGTTTAGTAAATCATTAGCTCGTGAAGTTGCATCTCGAGGTATTACGGTTAATGTGGTAGCACCAGGGTTCATTGCAACTGATATGACAGAAGCATTGACTGATGAACAAAAGGCGTTAACATTAGCACAAGTGCCAGCAGGGCGTTTAGGTGAACCCGCTGAAATTGCTAATGCAGTCGCGTTTCTTGCTTCTGATGAGGCATCTTATATTACGGGTGAAACTTTACATGTCAATGGCGGCATGTATATGGTGTAATTGATCAGAATAGTGTAAAATGAGTCAATAATTTCACGTTTTGAACAAAAAATAAGCAATTGGGTTGAAAAATGATTGGCATCTTTTTCAACATTTTATAAACTTACATTCACCGCCACTTTCGGCGATATTTATAGGAAAAAAAAGAGTATGAGCACTATTGAAGAGCGAGTTAAGAAAATTATTGTTGAGCAACTTGGTGTTAAAGAGGATGAAGTTAGAAATGAATCTTCTTTCGTTGAAGATCTTGGCGCTGACTCTCTTGATACAGTTGAATTAGTAATGGCTTTAGAAGAAGAATTTGATACTGAAATTCCTGATGAAGAAGCTGAAAAAATTACAACTGTACAATCAGCAATTGATTATATTACTGCAAATCAATAAGGTTAGCAGAGTTTTCATAATAGGCGGTCAAATGATCGCCTAGTTTGTATTTATATCTCTATTTTTATAGAGTGGATTCCAATTTAATTTTGAAAACTCATAAAAAATTTTCAATGATTCAAATTTCATTTCAATCCTTTTCTGGAGGACAATGTGTCTAAACGCAGAGTTGTTGTTACTGGAATGGGCATGATATCTCCAGTAGGTAATACAGTTGATTCTACTTGGCAAGCTTTATTAGCTGGTCAAAGTGGTGTAGAACTTATAGAACACTTTGATACAGCCCCTTTTGCAACGCGCTTCGCAGCGATGGTTAAAAACTTTGATGGCGAAGATTATAATATTTCACGTAAAGATGCTCGTAAAATGGATTATTTCATCCAATACGGTATTGCAGCAGGTATGCAAGCAATGCAAGATGCGGGTATTGAAATTACGGAAGAAAATGCAGAGCGAATCGGTTGTGCTATCGGTTCAGGTATTGGTGGACTAGGATTAATTGAAGAAAATCATAGTGCATTAGTTAATGGTGGACCACGTAAAATTAGTCCTTTCTTTGTACCATCGACTATAGTAAATATGATCGCTGGTCACTTATCAATTATTTACGGATTAAAAGGTCCAAGTATTACTATTGCTACCGCTTGTTCTTCTGGAGTACATAATATTGGTCATGCAGCGCGTATGATTGCATATGGTGATGCCGATGCGATGTTAGCCGGTGGTGGTGAAAAAGCGAGTACTCCTCTTGGTATCGGTGGTTTTGGGGCTGCGCGTGCCTTGTCAACGAATAATGACAACCCAAAAGCTGCAAGTCGACCATGGGATAAAGATCGTGATGGTTTCGTGCTTGGTGACGGTGCAGGTATCATGTTCCTAGAAGAATATGAACATGCTAAAAAGCGTGGTGCTAAGATTTATGCTGAAGTAGTTGGTTTTGGTATGAGTGGTGATGCTTATCATATGACTTCACCTCCAGCGGATGGAAGCGGAGCGGCATTAGCTATGAAATGTGCGATTCGTGATGCAGGAATAACACCTGAACATATTGGCTATATTAATGCTCATGGTACATCAACTCCTGCTGGTGACAAAGCTGAGACTCAAGCAGTTAAAAGCATTTTTAAAGAAAATGCCAATAAAGTAATGGTAAGTTCAACTAAATCAATGATTGGGCACTTATTAGGTGCAGCTGGTGCGGTTGAGTCTATTTTTACTGTACTTGCATTACATGATCAGGCTGTTCCTCCAACAATTAATTTAGATAATCCTGATGAGGGATGTGATCTTGATTATGTTCCACACACAGCTCGTCAAGTGAAAAACTTAGAATATGCACTTTGTAATTCATTTGGCTTTGGTGGTACTAACGGTTCAGTCTTATTCAAGAAGATTTAATCTCCATTTTTCCCATCACGATTTGGTGATGGGAAGCAACTATTTCCTTTTTTCATTTTTCAATAATACATTTCACAATAAAAAATGTGGCATACACCTCATTTTTTAAAATATTTAGTAGTATATTAATGATAAAAGCGTATGTTTTTATCTAATAATATAGATAGAAATATTTCTTAAAATAATAAGATTTATCTATGCAGGATTTTTTATTTTTTAGGAGCTGTTATTATGATTACTACTGCACTTTTTCCAAATCGTTACATTCAAGGTTTTAATGCAATTGAAAATAGCCTAGGCCAAGAGTTAGCAAGGCTTGGAAAAAAAGCATTATTACTTGAAAGTCCATCTGCACATAAAAATTTATCTAAAACTATTGAAAAATCACTATCAGGTAATATTGAAAGTATCGTAGATATTTTTAATCGAGAATGTAGTGATGAAGAGATTGCAAGGATAATTGAGTTAGCTAAATCTCAAAATATTGATGTGATTGTAGGTATAGGTGGGGGGAAGGTTATTGATACAGCGAAAGCGGTTGCAGCAACTATTAACTACCCTTGTGTTGTGGTCCCTACGCTTGCCTCTACAGATGCGCCTTGTAGTGCTTTATCAGTAATTTATACGCCAACTGGTGAATTTAAAAGATATTTTGTGTTACCCAGAAATCCTGATGTAGTATTAGTTGATTCAAAAGTTATCGCTAATGCTCCTGTAAGATTTTTAGTTGCCGGTATGGGAGATGCTTTAGCAACATGGTTTGAGGCCGAAGATTGTAGACAATCAAAAGCTGGGAATATGACTGGACGACCAGGTCCAATGACTGCATTTGCGTTAGCAAAATTTTGTTTTGAAATATTACTTAACTATGGTGTTCAGGCAAAAAATTCTTGTGAACAAAAAGTCGTAACTCCAGCCCTAGAACATGTAATTGAAGCTAATACACTTCTTTCCGGATTGGGGTTTGAAAGTGGTGGGCTTTCAGCTGCCCATGCCATTCATAATGGATTTACAGCATTAGAAGCAACGCATAATTATTGGCATGGTGAAAAAGTAGCATTTGGTACGCTTGCTATGTTAATGCTAATCGATAGCGATCCTGAAATGATCGAGACTGTTTATCATTTTTGTGAGTCAGTTGGATTGCCAACTACGCTAGCAGAAATTGGATTAGCTAATGTTAGCGATGATAATTTGATGCAAGTGGCAATTTTAGCTTGTGCTGAAGGTGAATCAATTCATAATTCTCCTGCAGAAATTTCTCCAGAAACAGTATTTGCTGCGATAAAAGCAGCTAATGCTGAAGGTTTACGGCGCAAATAACTTTTTATAATTTTTAAGACTAATTTGATTAACTTCCGTTCTTTATAACGGAAGTTTTATTTATTGTTTTATTAGTCGATTTTTTGATAAATAAAGCAATAAGAATATTCGTCTGGTTTGTGCTATAATTGTGGCTAATTTTTTGTGTAATTACTTTTGGTAAATATGACCGAACCTAAGTTTATTCATCTTCATTTGCATAGCGATTTTTCAATGGTTGATGGTATCGCTAAAGTAGGTGCTTTAGTCAATGAAGTAAGTAAATTGCAAATGCCTGCTTTTGCAATTACTGATTTTACCAATCTCTGTGGACTAGTTAAGTTCTATGGATCAGCCATGGGAAAAGGCATTAAACCCATTATTGGTGCTGACTTAGCAATTAAAAGTTCACAACTAAGTGATGATATTTATCGATTAACAATATTAGCCGCTAATAATACAGGCTATCAAAATCTTACCTTATTAATTTCAAAAGCTTATCAACGAGGCTATATTGGTGATATGCCTGTTGTTGATCAAGAATGGCTAACTATCCATCGAGAAGGTTTAATCATATTAGCTGGTCGTGAAAGTGATATTGGTATTGGTGTTATTCGCGATAATCAAGCGATTATTGATGAGGCGATCACTTACTATTTAGAAAATTTTAATCAACATTTCTATTTTGAATTAGTCCGTACAAATCGCGCCAATGAAGAGTTATTTATTCATAGCGCAATTAAACTCGCTGAACAATATTCCTTACCGGTTGTGGCGACTAATGATGTGCGCTTCTTATCATCTTCTGATTTTGAAGCGCATGAAATTCGAGTAGCTATCCACGATGGTAATACACTTGAAGATCCAAGTAGGCCGAAAAACTATTCATCCGAGCAATACTTACGATCGGAACAAGAAATGTGCAAATTGTTTTCCGATATTCCAGAGGCATTGGAAAATAGTGTTGAAATAGCTAAACGATGTAATGTGACTATTCGACTCGGCGAATATTTTTTACCACAGTTTCCTACGGGTGATATGTCAACCGAAGATTTTTTGGTGCATAAATCACGTGAAGGTTTAGAAGAGCGGCTTGAGTTTCTTTTTCCTGATCCAGAAGTTCGAAAACAGCGACGTCCTGAGTATGATGAGCGGTTAGAAACTGAATTAAACGTAATAAACCAAATGGGCTTTCCTGGGTACTTTTTGATCGTCATGGAGTTTATTCAATGGTCAAAAGATAATGATATTCCTGTTGGCCCAGGACGTGGTTCAGGAGCCGGTTCTTTAGTTGCTTATGCTCTAAAGATAACTGATTTAGATCCATTAGCATTTGACCTACTTTTTGAACGTTTTCTAAACCCAGAACGGGTTTCAATGCCGGATTTCGATGTTGATTTTTGTATGGAAAAGCGTGATATGGTTATTGATCACGTTGCTGATATGTATGGTCGCGATGCAGTATCTCAAATTATTACATTTGGTACAATGGCTGCTAAAGCAGTTATTCGCGATGTAGGACGAGTTCTTGGTCATCCTTATGGATTTGTTGATCGTATTTCAAAATTAATTCCACTTGATCCGGGTATGACATTAGCTAAAGCATTTGAAGTTGAGCCTCAACTTCAAGAGCTTTATGATAACAACGAAGAAGTTAAGTCTCTCATTGATATCGCCAGACAATTAGAAGGGGTAACTCGAAATGCAGGTAAACATGCCGGTGGTGTAGTAATATCTCCGACTAAGATTACCGATTTTTCTCCTATTTATTGCGATCCCGAAGGTCATCACCCAGTAACACAGTTTGATAAAAATGACGTTGAATACGCAGGGCTTGTTAAATTTGACTTTTTAGGGTTACGGACCTTAACCATTATTGATTGGGCTATTAAAATGATTAATGAGCGCCGATTAAAAGATGGAAAACCACCAGTTGATATTACTCGCATACCACTTGATGATGACGAATCATTCCAATTATTATTAAAAGCTGAGACAACAGCTGTATTCCAACTGGAATCGCGCGGAATGAAAGACTTGATCAGACGTTTAAAACCTGACTGTTTTGAAGATATGATCGCTTTAGTTGCGCTATTTCGACCGGGTCCGTTGCAATCAGGCATGGTAGATAATTTTATTGACCGTAAACATGGTCGGGAGGAGGTATCATATCCTGATATAAATCATCAGCATGAATCACTTAAACCAATTTTAGAACCGACCTATGGTATCATCCTATATCAAGAACAAGTTATGCAGATTGCTCAGACGCTATCGGGTTATACACTTGGTGGCGCCGATTTGCTTCGAAGAGCAATGGGTAAGAAAAAACCAGAAGAGATGGCCAAACAGCGTTCGGTCTTCAAAGAAGGCGCTGAGAAACAAGGTGTTGATGGTGAACTTTCCATGCATATCTTTGATTTGGTTGAGAAGTTTGCTGGATATGGTTTTAATAAATCTCACTCAGCTGCTTATGCACTTGTTTCATATCAAACATTATGGTTGAAAACGCATTACCCCGCCGAATTTATGGCAGCCGTAATGACTGCTGATATGGATAATACAGATAAAATTGTGGGTCTTGTTGATGAGTGTTTAAGAATGGGGCTGCAAGTAAATCCTCCTGATATTAACAGTGGTCTTTATCATTTCCATGTGAATGATAAAGGCGAAATTGTATATGGTATTGGTGCAATAAAAGGCGTTGGTGAGGGCCCAATTGAGGCTATTGTCGAAGCACGTAATAGTGGTGGTTATTTTAAAAATATCTTTGAGCTTTGTGCTCGAACAGATATGAAGAAAATCAATCGGCGCGTGTTAGAGAAATTAACTATGGCTGGAGCTTTTGATAAATTAGGTCCTCATAGAGCGGCTATTTTGCATAGTATCAATGACGCCATGCAAGCAGCAGATCAGTATGCTAGAGCTCAAACCATTGGGCAAGAAGATATGTTTGGTGTATTAGCTGAGGAGCCAGAACAAGTTGAAAATGCTTATGCTGCTGTTCCTGAATTACCCGAACAAGTATTACTTGAAGGTGAACGAGAAGCCTTAGGTTTATATTTAACCGGCCATCCAGTTACGCAATATTTAAAAGAACTTAATCGATATTCTGGTGGAGTTAGAATAAGTGAAGCGGCTCCAACTGGATGGGGGAAAATGGCAACATTTGCCGGTATTGTTGTTGATGCCAGAGTTCGAATAACTAAAAAAGGTAATAAGATTGGATTATTCACTTTAGACGATAGATCTGGACGAATTGATGGCTTGCTTTTTTCTGACGCATTGGAAAAGTTTGGTCATTTGTTAGTGAAAGATAAAATTTTAATCGTTTCAGGTCAAGTTAGTCATGATGATTTTAATGGCGGATTTAAGATGTCGGTTCGCGATATTGTCGACTTAAAAGATGCTAGGGCTAAGTATGTTAAAGGATTATCTTTAACCTTATCTGACGCTGAAGTTAACCGTCCAATTTTACAGCGATTACAACAAATTATAGAACCTTATCGACATGGTAGTGTCCCGATTAATCTCTATTATCATAGAGAAGATTCTGTGGTACGTCTTCAATTTGGTACAACTTGGCGGATTGTGCCTGAAGATGCGCTAATAATAGAGTTGAAAACTTTATTAGGAAATGAGCGAGTGGACTTTGAATTTGATTAATTAAAAAACAGATTTTTTTATTTAATGGTTGCAGTTAACCTATTAAAAGCTAGCTGTGCCATTTGGAATGTTGATGTTCATTAATAATAAATATTGGTGACTTCAATGATTATTACATAGTAAAATTGACTTAATTTTATTTTAATAAATAGTCAGTATACTAAATTTAGTAATGTATTTTAACTAAATACAATTAATACAAGAGGCAATCATAAGCGTTATGAATAATTTTTTGGAATTTGAAAAGCCGATAGCGGAATTAGAAGCAAAAATTAATTCCTTAAAGAATATTGATTCGCAACAAGTTGAATTGGATATCAATTTAGATAAAGAAATTAAACAGTTGAATCAAAAAAGTCGTGAGTTGACTAAGAAGATATTTTCAAATTTATCACCTTGGGATGTAGCTCAATTAGCCCGACATCCTAATCGCCCTTATACATTGGACTATATTAATGAAATTTTTACCGACTTTGATGAGCTGGCCGGTGATAGAGCTTACGCAGATGACAAAGCAATTGTTGGTGGAATAGCTCGTATTGATGACCGACCTGTTATGGTTATTGGTCACCAAAAAGGTCGTGAAACTAAACAAAAAATTTATCGTAATTTTGGTATGCCTGCTCCTGAAGGTTATCGTAAAGCATTGAGATTAATGCAAATGGCTGAGCGATTTAAATTACCTATCATTACCTTTATTGATACACCAGGTGCTTATCCTGGTATTGGCGCAGAGGAAAGGGGGCAAGCTGAGGCGATTGCTCGTAATTTACGTGAAATGTCTCGTTTAAATGTACCAACAATTTGTACTGTTATTGGTGAAGGTGGTTCTGGTGGAGCACTTGCAATAGGTGTGGCCGATAAAGTTAATATGCTCCAATATAGCACTTATTCTGTTATTTCTCCTGAAGGTTGTGCGTCTATTCTTTGGAAGAGCGCAGATAAAGCACCAGTGGCGGCTGAAGCAATGAATATGACTGCAGATAAATTGATAAAACTAAAACTTATTGATGCAGTTATCCCTGAACCTTTAGGTGGCGCTCATCGAGATTATAGTGCTGTTGCAGCCTCACTTAAAAAGCAATTATTATCTGATCTTGATGAATTAGGTAGTTTGGAGTTGCCTGTGCTTCTTGAAAGAAGGTTCCAGCGTCTGATGAATTATGGCTATGTAAGATAATTTTAAATTTGGGAAGTTATTGTGAAAAAAGCAACAGGACTACAACGTATTATCAATGCGACGAAGTACTCATTAAAGGGATTTAAATCAGCTATCATAAATGAAGCAGCGTTCCGACAAGAATTAATTTTGTTAATTCTTGCTTATGTTATTGTAATGCTTATTGATTTTTCTATTTATGAGCGAATTTTATTAGTTGGTTCAATAGGCTTTGTGATGATAGTTGAACTCATTAATAGTGCCATTGAATGTGTGGTTGATAGAATTGGAAGTGAGCGACATGAATTATCTGGTCGAGCAAAGGATTATGGCTCCGCGGCTGTTTTTCTTTCATTACTTTTGACTTTAATATTATGGATTTATCTCTTTGCTTGCCATTTCTTCCCTTAATAGAGATTTTTGAAGTTTTAATAAAAAATGCGAGAAAATCTCGCATTTTTAACTTAAAAATAGCTTAAATTATTCACTAACAAGTTCTTTGATAAGATAATTTCCTGTTTTCTCTGTATCAAGAATGTTTTTTAACCAAGGCATAATTGTTTGCATTTGCTCATTTAACTTCCAAGGTGGATTAATCACAATCATACCTGAAGCTGTCATTCCCTTCTGATTATTATCGGGTTTTACTGCCAATTCGAATTGTGAAATTCTTTTAATACCTGAATTAATAATTTGCTCAATCATCTTTTGTGTTTGAGTTCTAGAGACAACTGGATACCAAATTAAATAAACCCCGGTTGCAAAACGTTTATATGCTTCAATTAATGCTTTTGGGATTTTTTGATAATCATCTTTTATCTCATATGATGGATCTATCAAAATAATACCACGTCGTGATTCAGGGGGTAATTTTGATTTGAGTTGTGCAAATCCATCTTCTTTAAATACTTTAGCTCGCTTATCTATACTAAATTCTTGTCTTAATAAGGAATAGTCAGTTGGGTGAAGTTCAGTAAGATTAAGTTTGTCTTGCTCTCTTAGTAATTGCTTAGCAATTAAAGGTGAGCCTAGATAATATTTTAAATTATCGAAAGGATTATAACGCTTCAGAACAGATAAATAGGTGTTAAGTAGTTCTGGCGTATCAGATTGTTGCCAAATTAAATTGATTCCTGATAAAAATTCTCCAGTCTTTTCAGCATGTTCACTTTGTAGTAAATAGCGACCAGCGCCAGAATGTGTATCTAAATATAAAAAAGGCTTTTCTTTTTCTTTCAATGCATTAATACATAACGTCAATACAATGTGTTTTAACACATCTGCATGATTTCCCGCGTGATAGCTATGACGATAGCTTAACATGGCTTGTTTAACCTCTCTTGTTCATTTTTTTGCATATAAATAGTTATTAATGCAAGACTTAAAAGACAAGGTATTTCCATTAACTCTTCAATAAGATCTTTTCTTTCGTTGCTTAGGACTAAAAATTGATGACCAATACGATGATGTTCAGCAATATCAGCAATTCCTAGAAAGAGGAAAGCAAAAAAGATGTGCCAGACAGGAATTTTTTCAAATTTATAACGGCGAACTATCTCTTGACGGATTGTCGGTAAAAATATTGTTAAAAAAGGTATTCCAATTAAGATACCAGCAATTATTTTATAGTAGAAACGGGGTACCTCAGGGAAAAAGTCACGGCCCCAGCTGATTCCTCTGCCAAAAAGCATAAACCACCAGAAAATTGTCCAAACCCAAAATTTGTAAAGATTTACATGATTCTTGACCTTTTTAGCATATAAATATGTGTAACAGCACATAAATAATAAGAAAAGAGACTGTAAATGTTCGACCAAGCTAACTGTCAATTTTCCATACAATGGAATGAAAAAGTTACCTGCTATATATAAACAAAAGCTTAAAATCACAATAATTGTGGAACTTTTGTAAAAATGTGTATCAAAATTAGGCATGTTTTACTTCAAAATTAAATAGATATTTTTAGTTTTAGTATAGTACCGCATTTACGGCATTGATAACTAGTTTTATTCTTTCGAATTTTGTTATGTCGTATTGGTGATAAATAATGTTCTTGGCAATTACAAATATAGACATATTCGTTACGTTTAATATTAAAATTATGAGTAACTTTAGGTTCCTTTTTCATTATTTCAGACATGATATATTGCCATTCTTGTCCATGTGGTTTTACTTTTCCAAATTTTTGAAAGGTAATGAGATGTGCTAATTCATGAGGAACAACTTCATTAATAAATTTTTCTCCATTCTCATTAAGCATTATGCTATTGAGCTGAATTTCCCAGCGAGTTAAAAAAGCACATCCAGCAACACTACCTTTAGGTTTATAACTGACTTTGGGTTCTTTATAATTAGTATTTAATATATTATTGGCTTGAGTTAAGTGAGTTCTTAAACAAGCCAATACTTGATTATGGAGATAAATTGGAATTCGTTTATAATCCTGCTGCATCTCTAAGAATGGTTGCTTTATCTGTTTTTTCCCAAGGGAATATATCTCGACCAAAATGGCCGTAAGTTGCAGTTTTTTGATAGATTGGTTGGATGAGATCTAGCATTTGAATTAATCCGTAAGGTCTTAAATCAAAAAATTCTTTAATTAAAGATATAATTTTATTATGTTCAATTTTTTCAGTACCGAAAGTATTGACATAAATCGATGTTGGGTTAGCAACACCAATTGCATAAGAAACTTGTAGCTCGCATTTATCAGCAAGTCCCGCTGCAACAATATTTTTAGCAACATATCTTGCTGCGTAGGCAGCGGAACGGTCTACTTTTGAAGGATCTTTTCCAGAAAACGCACCACCACCATGACGTGCTGCACCGCCATAGGTATCAACAATAATTTTTCGGCCGGTTAAACCACAATCTCCCATAGGTCCACCAATTACAAAACGTCCTGTAGGATTGATAAAATATTTCGTTCTAGAAGTTAGCCATTCCGCCGGTAACGTTGGTTTAATGATTTCTTCCATGACGGCTTCATGTAGAGCTTTTTGTTCAATACCTTCTGAATGCTGGGTTGATAAAACCACAGTATCAACACCTTGGATTTTTCCGTTTTGATAAATTAAAGTAACTTGGCTTTTTGCATCAGGTCTTAACCAAGGGAGGGTGCCATTTTTTCTCACTTCAGCTTGGCGTTGCATAAGGTCATGGGCATAACTAATTGCTGCAGGCATTAAATTAGGCATTTCGTTTGTAGCATAACCAAACATGATACCTTGGTCACCAGCACCTTGTTCCAATGGATTCTGCCTATCAACACCTTGATTAATATCTGGTGATTGTTTACCAATAGCATTTAGAACAGCACAAGAATTAGCATCAAACCCCATTTCTGAGCTGGTATAACCAATATCATTAATCGTTTTTCTAGTTAATTCTTCAATATCTACCCAAGCAGAAGTTGTAATTTCTCCGCCAACTAATGCCATACCAGTCTTTACGTAAGTTTCACAAGCCACTCGAGCTTTAGGATCTTGCTCTAAGATAGCATCTAAAACTGCATCAGATATTTGATCGGCTATTTTATCAGGATGACCTTCTGATACAGATTCTGAAGTAAATAAAAATTCTGACATGTGTTACCTTCTTTAACTTATTTAGAGCAATGCTCTAAATATAATCGTATGAAATACTTATGTTTGGCAGTTTTACCATCTAGACGTCTATTTTAATGATTTATTCTGTAAAAAGCCAGTACTACCTAAAACAAAATTGCTTGCATAAAATTTTAATCAATTTAGGATATGGCTCGATTAATTTTTTAACCTTCGTTAACTGCATATGAATATTGTAAAAAAAACTCCAACAGTATTAGTTTTTGATTCGGGTATTGGTGGGTTATCTATTTATAACGAAATTTACAATAAAATACCCTATTTACGGTATATCTATGCCTTTGATAATGAGATGTTTCCTTATGGTGACAAATCCTCTGAATTTTTAATTAAACGAGTAAGTCATATAATAGATACAATTATAGAATCATATTCAATTGATTTAGCCGTCATTGCATGTAATACCGCAAGTACTATTTGTTTACCTAGTTTACGCTCAAAGTTTTCTTTTCCTATTGTCGGTGTTGTACCTGCAATTAAACCTGCAAGCATAATTACTAAAAATAAATGTATTGGGTTATTAGCGACGAAAGCTACAATTCAAAGAGCATATACAAGTAATTTAATTAAAGAGTTTGCTCCTGATTGTAATGTTAAATTACTTGGTTTATCTGAATTAGCTTATATAGCAGAGAATAAATTACAAGGCATTGCTGTTGATATGCAGCAACTTGAGATACTAATGCAGCCATGGCTCAATCTACCAGTCATTCCTGATACAATTGTGCTTGGTTGTACTCATTATCCATTTATTAAAGATGAACTTAAACTACTTTTCCCTAATACGACTTTTATTGATTCGGGAAATGCGATCGCTTCTCGAGTTTATTCATTACTTAATGAGCGATTTGATCTAAAGAATGTTACAGCACAATCTTCAACAGACAATATTGTCTTGAGCACATTATGTAACCAACAAGTTAAAAAATTGATGGAAAAATTATCTAAATATAATCTTGATAAATATCAGAGAATTAGTGTATTAGATGATTAAAGCTTATTCGAACGATTAATGAATTGCTGTTTTTCACTTGCCAAAAAAAAAGAAGTGCCTATAATGCGCATCCACTGACACGGCGTCAGCGAAAGCAGACGATAATGAAGTTGGTGAACAAGATCAAATTTTTTAAAAAAAGA
>NZ_JAFNNI010000010.1:0-32424 GCF_026536935.1 Gilliamella sp. B3127 | reverse complement strand
TGAGTCCGTAGACTTTTAATTTTTCGTCTCGCAAGTGCCCACACAGATTGTCTGTTTCTTCTTTTTAAAGAGCTGACAGCTTTAAGTTAACTTCTCAATTTCTTGCTTCAGTTTGCTGTCTCAAGGGCTGCGTATACTACGCTACACCTTTTTATTCGTCAAGATCTTTTTTTAAAAAATTTGATCTTGTTCACCAACTTCATTATCGTCTGCTTTCGCTGACGCCGTGTCAGTGGATGCGCATTATAGAGCCTTAGAAAAATCATGCAAGCGATTATTGCAAATTTATTTCCGTTTGTGTTTTTTTTACACATGACGCTGTGAAAATAAACTAATTCTATACAAATTTTACAAACTTTCTTTAATTTACTATTGATTATATAATTGCTTTTTTTCTATTTCAGTCTAACTTTTTAAGTGGATTTTTTATGCCTTTCACTTTTGCACATCCAGCAATTGTTTTACCTTTTTACAAAAAGCCTAAATTTTTTTCCATGACAACCTTAATTATAGGTAGTATGTCACCTGACTTTGAATATTTTCTTAGAATGAAAATAAAAAGTGATATGAGCCATACTTTATTAGGTATCTTTTATTTTGATCTACCAATAACATTAATGGTTGCTTTTATCTTTCACTTTATTATTCGTAATGAATTGATCAAGAATTTGCCCCATTTTCTTTATAAACGGTTTGCTCATTATCTAAATTTTAATTGGCGTGAATATAGCTACCATCACTGGTTTATTGTCATAACTTCTGCATTAATTGGCGCACTATCTCATTTAGGTTGGGATAGTTTTACCCACTTAACGGGCTTTTTTGTACAACACCTACCTTTTTTACAACAGACAATTTCATTAAAAAATACTAATATTCCTATCTACCAATTACTCCAACATGGAAGTACTTTGATAGGATTTAGTTTAATATGTCTCTTTATTTTCAGATTACCGATCTTGGTTGATAAGACAAATAAAATTAGCTTTCTATATTGGGGGACAGTGTTTTTGATTTTTTTAAGTTGTTTTTCTCTTTTTTTCGCCAATACTATTCATACCTTTGGTCAAAGTGTGGTGAACTTTATTAATGCACTATTTTTGGGGTTAATATTATCACCTCTTATCGTGAAAATTATACGGCACTAATTTTAAATGCCGTATAACAATAGTATTTTTAGAAAATTATGACTCTGCTTTTATTTTATTGGGTAAATCCGCCAAGCTATCAATTACCCAATCAGCTTGCGCTAATGCTTCTTCAGTAATGGCATCACCGGTTTTCACCAAAACCGTTTTTTTAACTCCGGCCTTTTTCCCCGACAATAAATCAGACACTCGGTCACCGACCATATAAGAGTTGGCAATATCAATTTTTAACTCTTTCGCTGCTGTTTGTATCATACCGGGATTTGGTTTTCGGCATTCACAGTCATCAACCAGAGGATCATGTGGGCAATAATAAACACCATCAATGTCAACACCTCGGTCTTGTAATGACCAATCCATCCATTCTGTTAAGGTATTGAATTGCTCGTCAGTAAATATGTTTCTCGCAATACCAGATTGGTTAGTTGTAATAACAAGTAAAAAACCCATTTCTTTGAGTTCTCGCATTGCATCAATTACACCATCAATAAAGTGGAATTTATCAATAGTGTGTACATAATTGTAATCTATATTAATTGTACCATCTCGATCTAAAAATATAGCAGGCTTCATGTTTAATCATCTTCCTTTTATAGAGGTGTCTATCTAGCTTTATATAGGATATTATCGATTGACATAGATGTCTAGACGTCTTAATATTTATCCATCCCTTTTTATTAGTATATATCATGATAAAACTTGAACACATCTCAAAAAATTTTGAGCACAATAAAACCACTATCCATGCTTTAAAGGACATTTCATTAAATGTTCCTCAAGGTAAAATTTATGGTGTTATTGGCAAGTCAGGCGCAGGTAAAAGCACATTAATACGTTGTGTCAATCTATTAGAAAAACCAACCAGTGGAAAAATATTTTTTGACAACCAAGATATCACCCATTTATCTAATCGAAAATTAATTGAAGTACGCCGAAAGATTAGCATGATTTTTCAGCATTTTAATTTGTTATCATCTAGAACTGTATTCGATAACATTGCTTTTCCACTTGAACTAAATAAAACACCTAAAAAGGTAATCAAGCAAAAAGTAAATGAGCTTATTGAACTTGTAGGTTTAAGTGAAAAGGCTGATGTCTATCCAGCTAATTTATCGGGTGGACAAAAACAACGCGTCGCTATTGCTAGAGCGTTAGCAAGTGATCCTAAAGTATTATTATGTGATGAAGCAACCAGTGCCCTTGACCCTGAAACAACACGTTCTATTTTAGCATTATTAAAAGATATCAACCAAAAACTAGGTTTAACCATTTTATTAATCACTCATGAAATGGATGTTGTTAAACAGATTTGCGACCAAGTAGCAGTTATTAGTAACGGAGAATTAGTTGAACAATCTTCAGTCGGTGAAATGTTTTCGCATGCTAAAACAGATATTGCAAGGCAATTCATTCAATCAACATTACACCTTACTATTCCAGATGATTATTTAGCTAGACTAACACCAGTACATAAAGAAGGACTTAATCCACTTGTTCGTTTGGAATTTTCTGGTGTATCGGTAGATTTACCTTTACTGTCTCAAATAGCTAAAGAATTCGAAGTTGATAGTAATATTATCAGCGCTCAGATGGATTATGCGGGTGGCGTTAAATTTGGTTTGATGTTAACTGAAATGAAAGGAAAACAGAAAAGTACTGCATCAGCAATTGCGTTTCTAGAAAAAAATAATACTAAAGTTGAGGTTTTAGGCTATGTTTGATTTTATTCCTTCATTTAAACCATTTGAATCGATTTTTCGCTATTTAGCTCAACATGGTTTCTGGGAAGATTTTGTTACATTTTGTTCTTCATTTAATGGTTTTAGTGAAGCAATGCTATTCAAAATGGCACAAGCAACCGATGATACTATTTATATGGTGTTGTTATCAGGTTTTTATGGAACGTTAATTGGATTACCATTAGGTATATTGTTGTATGTCACCCGAAAAGGTAACATACTTGAAAATGACATTGTAAATTTTACATTCTCTTTTCTCACAAATATATTTCGAGCAATTCCTTTTATTATATTAATTTTATGGATAAAACCTTTCACAGTAGAAGTAATGGACATTATAACCGGCCAAGCCACCTTTTTAGGTAGACAAGGTGTTATTGTTCCGCTTAGTGTAGGTGTTGCGCCTTTAATTGCAAAAATGATTGAAAATGCTTTACTGGATATTCCTAAAGGTTTAATTGAAGCTGCTCGTTCAATGGGAGCCACACCATTACAGATTATATATAAAGTTCTTATTCCCGAATCTCTACCTATTATTATTAATAGCATGACAATAACACTGATAACATTAACAGGCTATATTGCACTCAGTGGAGCTGTTGGAGCTGGAGGCTTAGGGCAATTGGCTATTCAATATGGCTATAATAGTTACAAACCCGCTATAATGAATACAGTTGTTATTTTATTAGTTATATTAGTATTCCTGATCCAAGCTATTGGCAATAGGATTGTAAGGTATGTTACTCATCATTAATTTTGGAGAAAATTATGTCAATTAAACAGCTAGCACTAGCCACTACTTTGGTAAGTGCATTTTTTTTAACAGGTTGTGATAATAAACAATCATCTGTAACTGATAACAAACCAGCAGAACCAGCAAAAGTAAGTACTATCAAAGTTGGTGTAATTTCAGGTCCTGAACAAGAAGTAGCAGAAGTAGCCAAACAACAAGCTAAAAGCCTTTATAATCTTGATGTTGAACTTGTGATTTTTAATGATTACGTTACTCCAAATCAAGCATTAAATGATGGATTAATTGATATTAACGCTTTTCAACATAAACCATATTTAGATGAACAAATCAAAGAAAGAGGTTATAAATTAACTGTTGTTGGTAACTCATTTGTTTACCCTATTGCAAGTTACTCACACAAATTAAAACCGATTGAGAATAGCAGTGAAACTGGGGAAGGTGTAAAAGTAACCTCACCTCGAGGCGAAACGTTCTTTATTCCAGCTAAATCAACAATTGCCATTCCTAATGACCCTACAAATTTAGGCCGTGCATTACTTTTATTACAACATGAAGGTTTAATTACTGTTGATAAGACAAAAGGTTTACTGCCAACTGTACTTGATATCACAAGTAACCCATATGAATATAAAATTATCGAACTAGAAGCTCCGATGCTACCTCGTTCGCTAGATGATTCGCAAGTCGATCTTGCTATTATTAACAATGCATTTGCTGGACAAGCAAATTTAACACCAAGCAAAGATGGTATTTTTGTTGAAGATAAAGAGTCTCCATATGTTAACATTATCGTATCGCGTGAAGCGGATAAAGATAATGAAAATGTAAAAAACTTTGTTAAATCTTACCAAACTGATGCAGTAGCGCAAAAAGCTGACCAAATTTTTAATGGTGGCGCAATTCGTGGTTGGTAAATTAGCAAGCTATAATTTATTATATTCCGTCGGCATTCGTCGACGGAAATCATTAAAATAATTAAATAAAGAATCAACAATGACATATCAATTTGAACCAATTGGTATCATCCAGTCACCTTATGTTGAAAAATTTGCAGTGCCTCGTCAACCCAATCTGGTCAAAGCTGCTCAAGGTGAACTACATTTACTTACACCATATAACAATCCTATCAGTGTCAAAGGATTAGAACAGTTTTCTCATCTATGGCTTTTATTTCATTTCCACCATATTGAGCCAACTAAGAGGAGATTAACGGTACGCCCACCTCGTTTAGGAGGAAACAAAAGTTTAGGCGTATTTGCAACAAGATCTCCATATAGACCTAATAATATTGGTCTTTCAGTTGTTGAATTAATAGATATTATTGTTGAAAAAAATCAGGTGATTTTAAAGTTAGGGGGATTAGATCTCGTAGATGGCACACCTATAATTGATATAAAACCCTACTTACCTTACTGTGATAGCCATCCTGATGCGAAAGCGGGTTACGCTCAAATGCTTCCTGAACAGAAACTTGAAGTTTCATTCTCAGCTAACGCTAAATTATTTATTGAATCCCAACAAGATTATCCACAACTAACCGAATTAATTGAACAAGTAATATCTCAAGATCCAAGACCAGCTTATAAACAAAAAAACAACCATGAGCAAACTTATGCAATCTCACTATATCATTTTAATATTAAATGGAAGGTGATAGGCTGCTTAGCCGTTATTGAAAATATACATATTATTGAACGGTAATGTTAATTTATTTAAACGATAAATTTACAAAACAATGAGATATGTAATTAAATATTTTTTTTGTAAAAATTCTTTACAAAAGAATTACATAATACCGATAATATAGGTTGGTAAGAGAGCTTAATTCTGCTAAATTAAATGAGGGTTTAATTCCCTATATTTCACTTTGCCACTAAAGTTTTAATAATTTTAGTGGCACCTTTTATTTGCATCAATGATAATTGTTATTTTTCTTATTTCTCAATTCAGCAATATCTATCGCATCAAACAGATAATGTTTTCCACAATAATCACAATGAATGTCAATTTTGCCATCGTCTTCATTAAGAATCTCATCAATTTCCTTGGCTGGTAATGTCATTAAACTATCTTCACAACGTTGTCGTGAACAACCACATTTAAATACAATTTGTTGAGTTTCAAATAAGCGAACTTCTTCTTGATTATAAAGACGATATAAAATTTCATCAGTAGGAAGTTGAAACAACTCTTGGCTAGTGATGGTTTCAGTCAATGTGCTTAGAAGCTCAAATGACTCTTGAGTATTTTCATTTGCAGGTAACACTTGCAATAAAATCCCTGCAGCCATCGGTGTGTTATTATGAACTCCAGTTTTAACGAATAAACGAGTTGGCAGTTGTTCAGACTGCATAAAATAATTTTCAATACAGCCAATTAGCGTTTCTTTTTCTAATCCAACAATGCCTTGATAACGTTCGCCTTTTTTAGGCGTTATGGTAATTACAATGTAACCGTTGCCAACCATCTCCTTAAGAGAAGCATTATCGGCAATTTCACCATTTACTCGCGCAACACCACGTAATTCTTGTAGGTTATTGCCATTTACCACTGCTAATGTTAATGGCCCATCCCCCTGTAATTGCACAGCAATATCACCATCGAATTTCAATGTAGCGGTTAATAAACTGGTGGCTACTAATAATTCACCTAATAAATTCTGTACTGGAATAGGATAATTATGGTTTTCTAAAATAGATTGGTATGTTTTTTCAAGTCGAGTGATTTCCCCTCGAACAGGATGATTATCAAATAAAAACCGATTTAAAGTATCCATATTAATTGCCTTGTTGTCTTTCATATTTAAATTTAATTAATGTACGCCGCTCTTTTTTATCAGGTCGTCGGTCCGGATGCGGCATGGCTAATGCATTAAGTTTTCTTGCCTGAGCAATATTTTCACGTTTTTCAATGCTCTCTGGGGTTTCTTGGTAAAGATATTCCGCTTCTCTTGCGGCTCTACGCTGGTCATTAATGGCTAAAACTCGAATTGTCTTTTGCTCATTACCTTGCCTAAGCACTATCATCGCCCCAACTTCAACTATTTTGCTTGGCTTTGCTCGTTGGCCATTATAATGAACTTTTCCACCTTCAATCATTTCACGAGCAATGGAACGCGTTTTATAAAACCGCGCGGCCCATAACCATTTATCTAATCTGACGAGATGCATTGTTTCCTCGTTTAAGACTTAATACATTTATAACTAATATAAGTATCGTTTTATTAAAATCAATGTTGTGGATGAATTGAATAATCATTGCCACCTGTCGAAAAAATTCCAGATAAACTAAATGGAGCTATCTTACCGCGCAAATCAGCTCGATAATTTAACGACTCTGGAGGATTCTGTACTAACTTCCATCGATTAAGCAGCTCACTTGTGGTACCTTTGCTAATGAGGTGAAATGATTCAAATTCAGAATGCAAAGGATTAATTATTGCAGTTGAGTCAATTATTCCGCCATTAACTAATGCATTAAAACTTAATAATGTGCGATGCTGAAGATCAATATCTACCGACACACTAGGATATTTAATACTTACTTTATTAACTGAAGCATTATTAGCTTTAAGAAATAGTGAGCCCGAATATAACCCAAATTTGTTGTCTTCAACTAAGCTCACATTTTTCCCCGAAACATCAAAGTTTGCAATGTTAAAAGGATAATCAGATTTAATGCTGGTTAACATACTTTGCAATATGATTAACTGATCAACGTCAACACGATTAAATATATCTGGTAATAACGGTTGTTTTGCTTCATCAGATAACTCATAACTGATGCCTGTCAACAATAACTTATTCAAATGTAATGAATTATTTTTCCAACTACCATCTAAATGAACATCACCGTTATGCCACCGAGCAACCGCTTTTTTGATATCAATTTCATTATCTTTAAAAGACAATTGAAGCAATAAAGAAGAATATATTTGATCAAACCAAACCAAATTATCTGCATTAAAAATAAAGGAAGTTTCATTCAGATTCCACTGATTATCATAACTAATATTGGTTATTTCAAAATTTCCCTTAGCAATAATTAAATTAGGTAATTGAATATTACTGTCTAAAATTAAAAGTTCTTCTAACCTAAACTTTGGAAATTTAGGCAAATACTTATTTAATTCAGTATAATCATCTGGTTGAAAACGGATATTATTTAATCTTAATTGGGCTATATCTAAGCTACCATCGGCTAATACTTTTAATTTACTAACAAAAAAACCATTATCCATATTACCGCCTAAATTGGTGATTGCTGTAACCCCATCACGATAATATCCTTGTAACAATATTTTGTTTATCGGTATCTGATTAAATGATGCTTTTTGTGAAGTGAAATCAAATTGATATGGCTCTTTACTACTTAAATCAAAGGGTTTAATACGGCCATCAACGCCTTTTAAAGAAAGAGAATCTTGCTCATCATTAAACGAAAAATTTATTGTAGAATTATAAAACTTTAATACATTAGCCGAAAAATTAGTAATATCAACACCATTAAATTCACCATCAATCACATTAATATAATTAAAATGATGAAGTTGCAATAAATTTTTCTTATCAAAACCAATAGTTAACTTTCCAATTTTAGTCACTTCTTGCTTATCATTTATTACCAATAAATTATCAATACTTAACTCATAAAAATTAGCTAATGAGTGATTTATCTTACCAATTGATATAGTGTATGGTCCAAGCTTTGATAATTGTTGACTCAGTACTTTTGCTCCATAATTGGTTTGCAAGGCAAAATAACTAACTACAATTAACAACCAGATAATCGAAAAGAGCAAAATTAAACAAGATCGTAACCGTCTCATAAATAAGCAGTATAGTAATAAAAATGGATTAAAATTTATATAACAATACCTGATTTTGGGTAAAATAGCACTTGATTTTAATATAAATGATTTGTTGTTAAACTAGTTTTAACGTTAATATATAGCCAATTATGACTTTAGAATAACAAATTCACGGAATTAATCTTCATCCTTTGATTAAGGTGAAAAATTCTTTTTTATTGACCATATAAACAGGAAAAAATCGAGATGAAACAGATCCCAATGACAGTAAGGGGAGCCGAATTATTACGAGCAGAACTTGAAGAACTTAAAAATATTAAAAGACCTCAAATTACTGCTGCTATTGCAGAAGCCAGAGCGCACGGAGATTTAAAAGAAAACGCGGAATATCATGCAGCAAGAGAACAACAAGGTTTTTGTGAAGGTCGTATTCAAGAAATCGAAGGCAAATTATCTCAAGCACAAATTATTGATATTACCAAGGTAAAAAATACTGGACGCATAATTTTTGGTGCCACAGTGACTGTAATTAATATCGATACCGATGAAGAAACAACTTATCGAATTGTTGGCGATGATGAAGCAGATTATAAACAAAATTTAATTTCGGTTAACTCACCTATCGCTCGAGGTCTTATTGGTAAAGAAGATGGTGATACCGTCCAAATCAAAACACCAGGCGGTAATGTTGAATTTGATATTGTTAAAGTTGAGTATATCTAATAAAACTCAACTGCAATAAAAAACAGGGCTATTGCCCTGTTTTTTTATTTGGGTAAAGTAATTTTCTTATCTTCGCTAGGTCTAAATACCGTAAAAATAGATCCGACTTGTTGAACGGGTAATGCATTTGTTTCGCGGATAATAGCTTCACAAATTAATTTTTTCGTTTCACGATCTTCGGCAGCGATTTTAATTTTAATTAACTCATGGAAATTTAGTGCATTTTCGATTTCGGCAAGAACGCCTTCGGTAAATCCATTAGCACCAATCATCACTATCGGTTTTAAATGATGAGCTTCACTTTTTAAGTACTGTTTTTGTTTATTCGATAAATTCATTAATTTTTTATCACATTAAGTTGCAATTTTGCTATTCTACCCTTATATATATTTGTAATCAATTGAAGTAACCTCTATACACTAAGGATTTATTCGCTGTGAGTAACAAAAAACGCTCAGCAAGTTCTACTCGTTGGCTAAATGAACATTTTAAAGATCGCTTTGTACAACAAGCACAAAAAAAAGGCCTACGTTCTAGAGCATGGTTTAAATTAGAAGAAATACAAAAAAGTGACAAACTATTCAAACCAGGAATTACTGTCGTGGATTTAGGGGCAGCACCGGGCGGATGGTCACAATATGTTGCATCACTCATCGGTAATAAGGGACGAATTATTGCTTGTGATTTATTACCGATGGATCCAATAGTTGGCGTTGATTTCTTGCAAGGTGACTTTAGGGATGAAGCCGTATTAAATACCTTACTTGAGCGCGTTGGTAAAGAGAAAGTACAAGTTGTTATGTCAGATATGGCTCCGAATATGAGTGGACAGCCTGCAGTTGATATACCAAGAGCTATGTATTTAGTTGAACTTGCATTAGATATGTGTAAAGACGTTCTTGCACCTAATGGGAGTTTTATTGTAAAAGTATTCCAGGGCGAAGGCTTTGAAGAATATCTAAAAACAGTTAGATCACTGTTTAAAACAGTCAAAATTCGAAAGCCTGAAGCTTCGCGCGCACGGTCTCGAGAAGTATATATTGTAGCAATGGGGATGAAGTAGCCAGCCGTACAATTTTGTAGTACCATACTTGGTTAATTTTAGTCGTAACTGTTAATTTTATGAGAGGTTTTTCTTTTGAACGACATGGTAAAGAATTTACTGATCTGGGGCGTTATCGCGGTAGTATTGTTTGCTGTATTCAACCAATTCAGCGCGTTATCCAATAGCGGTCCTCAAGTCGATTATACCAAATTTAATTCGGATGTAACGAGCGGCAAACTCAAAGAAGTACATATTAATGGTCGCGAAATTGTTGCTACAACTAAAAGTAGTAGTAATTATGTTACTTATATCCCTTACCTTGATGAAAAACTAGTCGATAACTTGGTGCTCAATGATATTGCTGTTTACGGCAGTCCAGATGAAAAACCAAGCTTATTGGTTAGTATCTTGATTTCTTGGTTTCCAATTATCTTATTACTTGGTTTTTGGTTCTTTGTTATGCGCCAAATGCAAGGCGGGGGTAAAGGTGGCCCAATGTCGGTAGGCAAAAGTAAAGCCAAAATGTTAACGCCTGACCAAGTTAAGACTAAATTTACAGATGTAGCAGGCAGTGAAGAAGCTAAACAAGAAGTAACAGAAGTCGTCGATTTTTTACGTGATCCTGGCAAATACCAAAAATTAGGCGGTCGTATTCCTAAAGGGATTTTAATGGTAGGACCTCCGGGTACGGGTAAAACATTATTAGCTAGAGCCATTGCGGGTGAAGCAAACGTGCCTTTCTTTAGTATTTCAGGTTCAGATTTTGTTGAAATGTTTGTCGGTGTTGGCGCATCACGTGTACGTGACCTTTTTGAACAAGCCCGTAAACATTCACCATGTATTATCTTTATTGATGAAATTGATGCTGTTGGTCGAAAACGTGGTGCCGGCTCAATGGGCGGACATGATGAGCGCGAACAAACTCTAAACCAAATGTTAGTTGAAATGGATGGCTTTGAAGCTAACAGTGGTATTATCATTATTGCAGCAACAAACCGTGCGGACATTCTCGATCCTGCATTACTTCGTCCGGGTCGTTTTGACCGTCAAGTTCAAATTGATTTACCTGACTTAAAAAGCCGTGAACAAATTCTGGCAGTACATGTACGTAAAGTGCCTTTAGGTTCTGATGTTAATCTAGCAGTATTAGCTCGCGGAACACCAAATTATTCCGGTGCTCAATTAGCTAATTTAGTTAACGAAGCTGCGCTATTTGCCGCGCGTCGTAATAAACGTTTAGTCACAATGGATGAGTTTGAAGAGGCCAAAGATAAAATCGATATGGGAACTCAACGTCGTTCGTTATCCATGACAAAAGAGCAATTAACCAATACAGCTTATCATGAAGCGGGACATGCAATTGTAGGTTATTTAATGCCAGATCATGATCCGCTTCATAAAGTAACTATTATTCCTCGAGGAGGGGCATTAGGTGTAGCCTTCTTCTTACCAGAAGGCGATCAAATTAGTCAAAGTCGTACTCAGTTAGAGTCTAAAATATCTACAGCTTATGCAGGAAGAATTGCCGAAGGCCTAATTTATGGTGAAGATAAAATTACCTCAGGTGCATCTAGTGATATACGATACGCTTCTAACATAGCCAGAGCAATGGTTACACAGTGGGGTTTCTCAGATCGTTTACCACCTGCATTGTTTGAATATGAAGAGTCTTCTTATGGGATCATGAAAAAAATATCTGATGGTACAGCTAAAATTATTGATGAAGAAGTTGATGCAATCCTTCAACGAAACTATCAACGAGCTAAAACAACACTAACTGAAAATATTGATATTCTTCATGCAATGAAAGATGCTTTACTGAAATATGAAACAATTGATAAACAACAGATTGATGAACTGATGAATCGCCAGCCAGTCACACCACCAGAAGGTTGGACAGCCAGCGATGAAATAGCAGCTCAAGAAGTTCCGAATGAAGGTACACCACCTGAATCTGATGATTAATCTGTTTTAATTTTTATAACGCGCTACGGCGCGTTTTTTATCGGATAATTTAAATAAATCTAAAATAAAAGTGATTTTCAAAACAGGTAACAAACTTGAATGATTTTGCTATCGTTTAGCTTATAACAAAGCTTAGCGATAACAAAAAGCAGATGACTCAAATAAGGCATAATCATGGAAATTCGTTTCAACAATCAAATTATGGATCTCTCTTTTCCACAGGTAATGGGTATCGTAAACATGACGCCAGATTCTTTTTCTGATGGCGGTAATTATAACAATCTTGATGATGCCATGCGTCGAGTTGATAATATGATACAAGCAGGCGCAACATTTATTGATATAGGGGGCGAATCAACTCGTCCTGGTGCAGCCTTCGTCTCAGTTGAAGAAGAATTAGATAGAGTTGTGCCTTTAGTTGAAAAAGTGGCTCGCTATTTTGATGTTTGGATTTCCGTTGATACCTCTAAGCCTCAAGTTATGACTGAATCAGCAAAAGCAGGAGCACATTTAATTAATGATATCCGAGCATTAACTGAATCAGGTGCAGTCGAAGCCGCAGCTCAAACAGGATTACCGGTTTGCATTATGCATATGCAAGGCGATCCTCAAACTATGCAAAATGCTCCGCATTATCAACAAGACATCTATCAAGAAGTTGATCAATTTTTTGCTCAACATATCAATCGTTGCATAAACGCAGGAATTGAACGAGAAAAAATTATTCTTGATCCGGGTTTTGGGTTTGGTAAAACATTGGCACACAATTATCGATTACTAGCAACACTTGAAAAATTTCATCACTTTCATTTACCGCTATTAGTTGGCATGTCTCGCAAATCCATGATTGGACAAGTATTAAATGTTTCGCCTAAAGAACGTATGTTAGGTAGCGTTTCTTGTGCAGTAATTGCAGCCATGAAAGGTGCGCAGATTATTCGAGTTCATGACGTAAAAGAAACCTTTGATGCACTGCGAATTGTGCAAGCCACTTTAGCTGAACAGGAATAAACGCGGTTTAACTTTAACAAAATAAGCCATTATTTTATTAAAAAGGGAATTTTTAGACAAATACTATAAAAATCCCTTTTTGTTTTATGCTTGAGAATTTTCAATTTTTGGCATCACTGTTTCAAATAATTTTTAAACAATAAAAATACTTAGAAACATCATAAAACCAACATAATTATTATTTTGAAAAGCTTTAAAGCATCGAGTTCTATCACGATCATTGATTAACCATTGTTGATAAATAAACAGTAACGACACAACCAATAATCCACAATAATAAATAAAAGATAAATGATTATTGAGACCAATAATTATCAAGCAAATCAATGTTATTATCTGTAGAATGCCTATCCACAATTTATCATAGTAACCAAACAAAACAGCCGTCGATTTAATGCCAATTTTGATATCATCATTTCGATCAACCATGGCATATTCGGTATCATAAGCAACTGCCCAACAAATATTTGCCAAACACAATAACCAACAGGTTAACGGAAACTGTTCAATTGTGGCCGCATAGACCATTGGAATGCTCCAACTAAATGCAATTCCCAACACTATTTGTGGAAAATAAGTATAACGTTTCATAAACGGATAAATCATCGCAGTTAACAATGCAAAGCCAGCAATCAACCACGACAAAGCGTTTAAAAATAATAATAGGCAAGCGGCCATTAATAATAATATCAATAATGTCCATTTAGCATTCTTTGCTGTTAATTCACCCTGCACTAACGGACGACTTTGAGTTCGCTCTACATGCGCATCAAAATGGCGATCAGCATAATCATTCACAACACAACCGGCGGATCGCATAACAATGACACCTAGCGTAAATATCAAAACCAGTTTTTCAGTTGGATAGGGATCAGCAAGCCATATTGCTGACAAAGTCGGCCAAAGTAGCAGTAAAATGCCGATTGGTTTATCTAACCGCATCAGTTTTATATAAGCTAACATATATCTATCCTCAATTATAATGGGCGGATTATACCTGATCTTGTTAAAGCTGCAATGCGGATAAATACCGTTTTTATTTGATGCTGCTACATGTGTAATCAATCAAGTCAATTTACCTAATATCGTGTCATATCCAAAACGGTTAATCTAACTAAATTGATTAATTGTGGTAATAAAGCGTTACAACAAAAGTAAATACTGCTCTGCCATCACGGCTAATGCCCGATAAAATTGGCTAACTTGATTATGTTTTAATTGATCTAGATAAGCTGATGACCAAGTCATTAAGTGTTCATCAATCAGTTGATTCGCCGCTTGCGTTTTTTGTTTTTCCAGCAATATCGCATAAGCCATTAACATTAAACCAAACTGATCTTCCGGCTCATTCATACCGGTATTAAGCGTTAAACCATGCTGCTGTAAAAATTGACGATAGCGCTCTTGCGATTCCCCCATTAATAGTTTTTCTTGATCCAAATAGACAGATCCCCAAGGCGGGGCCGGCATTTTGCCTTGCCCTTCAAACAATAACGAGAATTGATAATCCAGATCGGCATGGCTGATTTGCGTTGCCAATATCTGGCATTGCTGGCTAATGAGCTCTGGATTTTGCCAATCCGCCAGTTGGTCAATATGCAATAGAGCCTCAAGCAACGGTTCAACGGTTTGACTATTAGGCGGATAATAAAAAAAAGCACCCAGTACTTTTGCTAGGGTAGCACAAGTGAGATTATCGAATCTTTTCTCTTTATTCATTGACGTTACTTGTTGTCGGTCAGTTATATTGTTAATTATAGCGGTATCATCCATAAATTATAAAAGGCAATACGGCCGCAAACTTCAGCAATAAACACGCAAGCAAAGGCAGTAAGATAACTTATTGCATTATGTTTGGAACGGTAAATGTTAAAAGCAACCAATAGTAGTGCCACTATGATTAAAATGCACTCAGCAATCATCCAACTTGCTTGCGCACAAGCCAGCTCCGAGCTTATGGTCATCATTAAATTATAATAGGGAATTTTTAATAATATAATCAATACACTACCAATGATAAAAGCTGCATTGCCTAAACGATATAACCCAAGCATTGCGCTAGCAATTCCACCCAACGCCAGCATCGCTGTATACATTTGAATTGCGGTATAGTTGGTATCCCATGTTTTCACTGTTGGTAGCATGTAAGTTAAAACAATCGTCCACACAAAAATTAAACTCAATAGGATTAAGATGATGGCTATCAGCTGGTTGATATAGGGAAGGCGATTAATCTTTAAACAAAGCGGTTTAATCAATTTCAGTTTTTGGCTATTCGGATTGAGAGAAAAGTAGTGAATTAATACTGAGGCGAATGTAACGCCAAATACCACACCAAAAGTGAAAATCTCATTACTCATCGGCGAACGTCCAATCCCATAGATCACATTTAACGCCCGCAAAGGATGCCCTAAATGGAATGAGGCAAGCAGCATACCAATAGCCATAAAAATCAGCGCTAACAGATTAATTTTTTGACGAATAATGGGATTAGCTTGTGAACAATTCATTAAGCAAGATAAGCTGCTTAACAGCACCATTCCGGCAGATAATTGCCCAAATACCGTAAAAAACACCAATGGTAATTCATGCATATTATACCTCCTCCGGATTGAGCACTTTTCCTTGTGTATCGCCTGAGCTTTTAGCCAAAGCATGTGGTTTGATAACAATATTCGGTTTAGTCAACTCTGCATTAGGCAAAGGGGCAATATTACGTTCATCACCATGACGCTCACGTAATTTCCCTATCTCGTCAAAATCTAAAGCACGTTGCGGACAAGATTCGACGCACACAGGCTTTAAGCCTTCGGCTACACGCTCATAACAACCATCGCATTTTGACATAACCCGCTTTTGATGATCAAACTGTGGCGCACCATATGGACAGCGCATTTCGCAATAGCGGCAACCAATACACACATCTTGATTAACAACCACTAAGCCGTCTTGTTGGCGTTTATGCATCGCACCAGTTGGACAACCTTGCACGCAAGTTGGTTGCTCACAATGATTACATGAGATTGACAAATAATAAGTAAAAGTATCATTTTGCCAAATCCCGTCCACTTGTTGCCACGATCCACCACCATACTCATAAACTCGGCGAAAATGCACGCCCAGCGCATTATCTTTTTCGTCTTTACAGCTCAACTGACAGGTTTTACACCCGGTACATTTGGAAGAATCAATAAAGAATCCATATTGCATTTTAATCATCTCCCTTTTTAATTATGATGCCGCTGGCATAGTTGATAATGGTTTGATTTCAACCAAATTAGTATGCTGCGAATTTGACTTCGCTAACACTGACGGGCGCAATGAGGTTAAACGATTAATACAACCACCAATATCCACACCAGCAGCATTAGTTTTTGCCCATAGCCCTTGAGGTATAGCGATCACGCCCGGTAATATACGAGGCGTGACTTTAGCCGGAATATAAAGCCGACCACGATCATTAAATACTTCAACTAATTGCCCATGCTTAATTTGTCTTTGCTCAGCATCAATTGGATTAATCCAAACACTACTGGCAACAGCTTCTCGTAGTTGGGGAAGATTACTATAAGAGGAGTGACAATGCCCTTTAATATGAAATCCAATCATTTGCAGCGGATAATTATCGCGTTTTTGTTGATCCTCACTCCCTTCAATAGCAGGCAAATAAGCAGGAATTGGGTAGAGTTTATCGTCCGGCTCAATCTCCCATTCACCCGCTATTTTTGCCAGCGCTTCTGAATAAATTTCAATTTTGCCAGACGGGGTATTTAATGGCTGATTAATCGGATCATCCCGGAATGCTTTTAAGGCAATTTGTGCATCACTATCCGCTAACTTACGATCGACAATACCCTTACCGTCAGTGTCAGCAAAAGGCGGTAAATCAGGATTTTGCTTGCGCATTCTTTCATAGCTATACGCTATCCACTCATCTTGCGTTCGCCCTTCAGTAAATTTATCTTTAACACCCATTTTTTCTGATAAATCAGTTAACACATCATAAGACGATCGATTTTCCCAAAGAGGTTTAATAGCCCGTTGCATACGAATAACATAATGGTAAGCGCCGGATGCATAAGAATTATTAATTAAATCGTTACTTTCCACAGATGACACATCCGGTAATAACAGATCGGCATACCGTGCTGATGCGGTCATGTGAGTATCCCACACTAAGATAAATTCGCATTTAGATTCATCTTGTAAAATTTGGTGTGTTCGATTGAGATCGGCATGCTGGTTACCAATTACATTACTGGCATAACTCCAGATAAACTTGATACCGACATCCAATTTATCTTTACCGAGTATATAAGCATTCTTCGCGGTCATATTCTGCGGTGATTCGATCGCTTTAGTCCATAAAAAAAATGGAATACTGGTTTTAATCGGATTTAATAAATTCAGACCCGGAACCGGATAAGTCACGCTTCCGCCCCAAGTACCAATATTGGTGCCCGGTTTACCAAATTGACCAGTGATAATAGGCAATATCATAATTGCTCTTGTAGTATGCTCACCATTTTGCCAACGTTGTGCTCCCCAGCCTTGCGAAATCCATGCTGCTTTAGCGTTAACAATATCCAAGGCAAGTTTACGAATTTGTTTAGCGGGGATACCGGTTTTTTTTGCTGCCCACTCCGGCGTTTTCGGTATTCTATCATCACCTAAACCTAAAATATAAGATTTATAATCACTAAAAGGGGGTGCGCTATCCGGCAATGAGTCAGCATTCCAACCCACACAATATTGATTAAGCATTGCCTCATCAATTTTATCTTCTTCCAGTAAAGCATAGCCAATTGCAGCAACTAACGCCGCATCGGTACCGGGAATAATCGGGATCCACTCGGCATTATAGCCAACCACACTTTCGCTACGCCTAGGATCGATAATAATCACTCTGGCTTTACTTTGCGCTAAAGCATGAAACAGTTCCGTTACTTGCCCACCGCCTGACATTCGCGTTTCAGCAACATTATGTCCAAACATAACAACCAAATCTGAATGTTTAATTTGATCAATGAGCGACTCTTTAGCATTGCCATAAATATAAGGCTTAATAGCAGTTATCTGTCCACTTGAGTAATCGCCATGATAATTTAGATAACCACCGATAGTACTTAAAAACCGTCTACAAGCACTGCGTCCGGCGATATTTGCGCCGGTGGTACCTGTTCCATATTGACAATAAATAGCTTCATTGCCATAACGATTAATGGTGTATTTAAGTTTATCTGCCAATAAAGTTATTGCTTCATCCCAGCTAATACGTTTAAATTTACCTTCACCACGCTTACCTATTCGCACCATAGGGTATTTTAAACGCTCCGGATCGTAAGTTCGCCAGCGTACTGCTCGCCCCCGCAAACATGGGCGAATTTGATGTTGACCGAAGATAGGATCATTAATACCGTCTTCGGATGAGATTTTAGTAATAATATCGTTTTTAACATGGACTTTTAGTGGGCAGCGACTACCGCAATTCACTAAACAGGCGCTGTAGAAAATCTTTTCATCATTAGTGGGATTAGGTATCAATGCTTTATCGTGATTTGTTTCAGATGTTGCATAAGCAAAAGGTAATTGCAAATTATTTGCTAGTGCTGCCACACCACCAATTGCTAGTGATTTTTGCAAAAAATCACGCCGAGTTATTTTGTTTTCTGACTTGCTCATCCTATTCCCTTATTTTTTATTTGGGATGTATTTATCATAATACTATAGATAAGATTATAAAACAGAAAAAAGGCTAAAATCGAAATTAACTTAAAATAAATTAATAAAATAAGAATTATTATCAATTAAAAATTTAATTTGATTTTCATTATCAATTTAATTTCATGCATCTTAAAGAAAGATTGGTATAATATGCCCATTTATTCGAATAAATAGAAAACTTATGTCACAATCCACTTATAATGCTGTTGATATTGAAGTCCTAAAAGGACTCGATCCTGTCCGCCATCGACCAGGCATGTATACTGATACTGCTCGCCCAAATCATTTGGGACAAGAGGTTATTGATAATAGTGTAGATGAAGCTATTGCAGGACATGCCCGCCAAGTTAAAGTTACACTCTATGAAGATAATTCACTTGAGGTTATTGATGACGGGCGAGGTATGCCGGTTGATATTCATCCTGATGAAGGTGTACCAGCTATTGAACTTTTACTTTGCCGTTTACATGCTGGAGGTAAGTTTTCCAACAAAAATTATCAATTTTCAGGCGGTTTGCATGGTGTTGGTATCTCCGTTGTTAATGCATTATCAAAGCGTGTAGAAGTTACTGTAAATCGTGATGGGCAAATTTATCAAATCGCTTTTGAAAATGGTGATAAAGTTGAGGATTTACATGTAATAGGTACATGTGGTCGTCGAAATACCGGTACAAAAGTACGTTTTTGGCCTGATGAAAAGTATTTTGATTCACCACGATTTTCTGTACCCCGCTTAACTCATTTACTTAAAGCAAAAGCGGTACTCTGCCCAGGGTTAGAAATCATTTTCAAAGATAAAATTAACAATACTGAACAACGCTGGTGTTATCAGGACGGTCTAAAAGATTATTTAATGGAATCTGTTAGTGGTTACACACTATTACCTGAAGAGCCATTTACTGGTAGTCATACCGGCGAAACAGAAGCAGTCGAATGGGCTTTACTCTGGTTACCAGAAGGTGGAGAACTTTTAACTGAAAGTTACGTTAACTTGATTCCAACTGTACAAGGTGGTACTCATGTTAATGGTTTACGTCAAGGTTTACTTGATGCTATGCGCGAATTTTGCGAGTTCCGTAATTTACTTCCTCGAGGCCTAAAGCTGACCGCCGATGATATTTGGGAACGCTGCGCATATGTGTTATCCGTAAAAATGCAGGAACCTCAATTTGCTGGTCAAACCAAAGAACGTCTTTCATCAAGACAAAGCGCTGCATTCGTTTCGGCAATTGTTAAAGATGCATTCAGTCTTTGGTTAAATCAAAATGTGCAAATTGCAGAATTATTGGCTGAAATGGTCATTTCAAGTGCGCAAAAACGCCTACGAGCATCTAAAAAAGTTATTCGTAAAAAGCTCACAAGTGGTCCTGCTTTACCTGGTAAATTGGCCGATTGTTCTTCACAGGATTTAAGTCGTACTGAACTATTTTTGGTAGAAGGTGATTCTGCAGGTGGTTCAGCCAAACAGGCACGAGATAGAGAATATCAAGCCATAATGCCATTAAAAGGTAAAATTTTAAATACTTGGGAAGTATCATCAGACGAGGTATTAGGCTCACAAGAAATCCACGATATCTCGGTTGCCATAGGTATTGACCCTGATAGTGATGATTTAAGTCAATTGCGCTACGGTAAAATCTGTATTTTAGCTGATGCAGACTCAGATGGATTACATATTGCCACTTTGCTTTGTGCGTTATTTGTTCGTCATTTTCGGGCGATGGTTGAACATGGGCATATCTTTGTTGCTATGCCTCCGCTTTATCGTATTGATTTAGGTAAAGAAGTGCATTATGCCCTTGATGAAGAAGAAAAAGAAGGGATTTTAGATCAGCTTAAACGTAAAAAGGGTAAACCGAATGTACAACGTTTTAAAGGTTTAGGCGAAATGAATCCATTACAACTCCGTGAAACAACGATGGATCCTAATACTCGTAGATTAGTTCAGTTATCACTAGATAATGCAGAGGAAACCATGGCATTAATGGATATGCTGCTGGCTAAGAAACGAGCAGAAGATCGCCGAGAATGGTTACAAGAAAAAGGTGACCAAGTTGAACTTGATGTCTAATATACAGAATAATTTAGAGGAACAATAATGAGTGAGATAACTCATGACGGAGTAGAAGTTCAGTCGCTACGTACTTTTACAGAGAGCGCATATTTAAACTACTCAATGTATGTCATTATGGATCGTGCACTGCCGTTTATTGGTGATGGTTTAAAACCTGTGCAACGCCGTATTGTTTATGCCATGTCAGAATTAGGGCTTAATGCTCAGGCTAAATTTAAAAAATCAGCTCGTACTGTAGGTGACGTGTTAGGTAAATACCATCCTCATGGCGATATTGCCTGTTATGAAGCAATGGTGTTAATGGCACAACCATTCTCTTACCGTTACCCATTAGTAGATGGTCAAGGAAACTGGGGAGCTCCAGATGATCCTAAATCATTTGCGGCTATGCGTTATACCGAATCTCGTCTATCAAAATATGCAGAATTATTATTAGGCGAATTAGGGCAAGGCACTGTTGACTATACGCCAAATTTCGATGGTACCTTACAAGAACCTAAAATGTTGCCAGCTAGATTACCCAATATTTTATTGAATGGTACAACCGGCATTGCTGTTGGTATGGCAACTGATATTCCACCACATAATATTCGTGAAGTAGCAAATGCTGCTATTATGTTAGCAGATAACCCAAAAGCAACACTTAGTGAAGTGATGGCTCACATACAAGGCCCTGACTTTCCAACAGAAGCCGAGATTATTACTGCGCCAGAAGATATTGCTAAAATTTATCAAACTGGACGAGGATCAATCCGCATGCGTGCAGTTTGGAAAAAAGAAGAGGGTGATATTGTTATTACTGATCTTCCTCATCAAGTTTCAGGTGCTAAAATCTTAGAGCAAATTGCTTCGCAAATGCGGGCGAAAAAATTACCATTAATTGAAGATTTACGCGATGAGTCAGACCATGAAAATCCAACCCGTTTAGTAATTGTCCCAAGATCTAATAGAGTGGATTTAGAGCAAGTTATGAATCATCTATTTGCTACCACGGATCTTGAAAAAAGCTATCGCGTCAATATGAATATGATTGGACTTGATAATCGTCCATCAGTTAAAGGATTAGTTGAAATATTAACTGAATGGTTAGAATATCGACGTTTGACGGTAACACGTCGATTAAATTATCGTTTAGATAAAATCCTAAAAAGATTACATATTTTAGATGGCTTATTAATTGCGTTTCTAAATATTGATGAAGTTATTGAAATAATTCGTCATGAAGATGAACCAAAAGAAGAATTAATTAAGCGATTTGCCTTAAGTGAAATACAAGCAGAAGCTATTTTAGAGTTAAAACTTCGTCATTTAGCTAAATTGGAAGAGATGCGTATTAAAGGCGAACAAGCTGATCTTGCTAAAGAACGGGATCAACTACAAGCTCTACTTGCTTCACCAAGAAAACTCAGTAATTTAATCAAAAAAGAATTGCAAGAAGACGCTGAAAAGTATGGCGATGAACGCCGTTCGCCAATCGTTGAGCGAAGTGAAGCTAAAGCGATCACTGAACAAGAATTAACACCTTCTGAACCCGTCACAATTGTATTATCTGAAATGGGATGGGTAAGAGCGGCTAAAGGTCATGACATTGACCCCGTCGGATTAAGTTATAAAGCAGGCGATAGCTTTAAAGCTGCTGCAAAAGGTAAAAGTAACCAGCCAGTTGTCTTTATCGATTCAACTGGGCGAAGTTATGCTATTGAGCCAAATACTTTACCATCAGCTCGAGGACAAGGCGAGCCAATTACCGGTAAATTAGCATTACCAGCAGGTGCAACTATTGAACATGTTTTAATGTCAAACGATGAAGAACAAAAATTCTTACTTGCTTCTAGTGCCGGATACGGTTTTATTTGTCAATTTAGCGATTTAATTGCGCGTAATCGTAACGGTAAAGCAGTAATTAATTTATCTAATAATTCAAATGTACTTGCACCGATTGAGATAGTATCAGAGGAAAGCTTGCTTTTATCAATTAGTCAAGCGGGTAGAATGCTTATCTTCCCGGTGAAAGATTTACCAGAGTTATCTAAAGGTAAAGGAAATAAAATTATCTCATTATCTGCCAGCGATGATAGCCTAGCTTATATGATGCTGATAACGCCTGAAACCTCACTGACGTTGTATGTTGGTAAACGCAAACTTACGCTTTCTTCTACTGATTTACAAAAATTTAGAGCAGAGCGTGCTCGTAAAGGAACATCACTACCGCGTGGATTACAAAAAATCGATCGAATAGAGGTAAACGAATAATATGTCTTTTATCTGGTCCATTATTTTCGGGTTAATACTGAGCTCAGTTTTCAAATCCGGATGGGGATTTATACTTGGTCTATTAATAGGCCCAATGTTGTATCAAGCATTTGGCAATAGATTAAATGAAAAAAGGACACAATCAAACCCAACTTTGTACTTAATTGTTGCTTTTGAAGTATTGGGGCATCTGAGTAAAGCTAAAGGTGTTGTTACCCAAGATGATATTAATCTTGCTCGGCAATTTATGGATCGGCTACAACTTGATGCAGCCGGTCGCCAATTAGCCCAAGAGTCATTTAATCGTGGTAAAGCAAGTGATTACCCACTTCGATCGCGTTTACGAGAACTCTACTTTCAATATCGTTTTAGAAGAAATGTTTTAAATATATTTTGTGAACAATTAATTCAAGCGGCTTTAGTTGATGGTAATTTAGATGAAAAAGAGTCACAAATTTTGTTTATTGTTGCTGAAGAATTCCATATTCCTCGCCAACAAATGGTTATATATATTCAGATGATGATGGGAAGCTTTCATTTCCGTCAAGAATATCATAATAATCAACAAAATAGTCAATATCAACAAAGCAATAATTATGGCAATTATCAAAACAGTTCTCACCAATCAGATTTGCAAAATGCTTATAGAATTTTAGGGATAGATTCATCTGCTGATATTCCTGAAATCAAAAAAGCTTATCGCAGGTTAATGAATGAACATCATCCAGATAAATTAGCATCAAAAGGCTTACCAAAAGAGATGTTAGAGGCAACCAAAAAGCGAGCACAAGAAATTCAAGCTGCTTACGATCTTATAAAAGCATCTCGTGGATTCAAATAGAGATTATTACTATGATGCATTGGCGCTCAATTATAAGAATTATCGGTTTATTAATATCATTATTGTCGATATTTATGTTAATACCGGCACTAATCGCATTAATATACCGTGATGGTGCTGGCGCAATTTTTGTCCGTTCTTTCTTCGCTGCATTAATTTTAGGAGTATTGTTGTGGTTCCCTAATAGAAATCAGCGTCATGAGTTGAGTACTCGGGAAGGTTTTTTCATTGTTGTATTATTCTGGGTAGTTTTAGGTACTATTGGTGCATTTCCATTTCTTTTTGATAATCATATCAATCTTAATTTAACCACTGCTTTTTTTGAATCTTTTTCTGGGTTAACAACAACAGGCGCTACAACTATTGTTAATTTAGATCATTTACCTAAGGCCCTTTTATTTTATCGTCAATTGCTACAATGGCTTGGGGGAATGGGAATTATCGTACTTGCAGTTGCTATTTTACCATTATTAGGTGTTGGTGGAATGCAGCTCTATCGAGCTGAAATCCCAGGTCCTCAAAAAGATAGTAAAATGCGTCCCCGCATTGCTGAAACGGCAAAAACATTGTGGTCTATTTATATTTTACTCACCACGTTATGCGCAATAAGTTTGTGGTTTGCTGGAATGAATATCTTCGATGCTATTTCGCATAGTTTTTCGACGATATCGATGGGAGGATTCTCAACTCATGACAGCAATTTAGCTTATTTTAATAGTCCAGCAATTAACTATATTGTTACTATTTTCCTAATTTTATCTGGTTGTAATTTTGCACTCCATTTTGCCGCATTAAATGGTATTTCACTTAAAGTTTATTGGCGCGATCAAGAGTTCAGAACGTTTATCTTTATCCTTCTTATTTTAATTGTTATTTGTGCCTTTGTTATCTATTTTTATCAACCACAACGAAATCTTGGTATTGATAAAATCGTGTTACAAGTCGTGTCGGTTTCTGCAACTGTCGGTTTTACCGTCGATGATATTAATACTTGGCCATCCTCATTACCAATCTTTTTATTATGTGCTTCATTTATTGGGGGCTGTGCTGGTTCTACTGGAGGAGGGTTAAAAGTTGTTCGCGTTCTACTATTATTTATGCAAGGTTCACGTGAATTAAAACGTCTTATACACCCGAATGCAATATATACCTTAAAATTGAATAATCGAGTTGTACCGGAACGAATTATTGAGGCAGTATGGGGATTCTTTTCTGCCTATGCATTAGTTTTTTTAATTAGTCTATTTATCATTATGGCGTCTGGAATTGATGCAACTGACTCATTTTATATTGTTGCCTCATCATTGAACAATTTGGGGGTTGGTCTTGGCAGTGTGAGTGATAATTTTGCGCATGTAAGTGATATGGTTAAATGGGTAATGGTTGTGGACATGTTATTTGGACGACTTGAAATATTTACCTTATTGGTTTTATTTACACCAACCTTCTGGCGAAGCTAATTTTCACTTAACAATTTAGTGTTAAACCTGGATTTTTTAGAAAAATGGCTAAAAATATAAATATTTTATTGATTATTTAGTCAATTGCAGACAGAATTACTAAGCAGCATGTGCTGTGTTCATTAGAGGTAATCACCTGACATATGGAATGGATCATGGATCCTACAATTTGGATTGGTTTATCCACTCTAGTTGTACTTGAAATCGTCCTTGGCATTGATAACATTGTTTTTATTGCCATTCTTGCCGAGAAACTTCCGCCACAAGAACGAGATAAAGCACGCATTACTGGTCTTGCTTTTGCATTAATTACACGAATATTGTTATTAATGTTTACTGGTTGGTTAGTTACACTCACTACCCCTCTATTTTCTATATCCGGAATCAGTTTCAATGCTAGGCAATTGATAATGTTGCTAGGTGGTATATTTTTGCTTTTCAAAGCCACAATGGAGCTCAATGAACGCTTAGAAGGCGCTTCACATGAAGATGGTAAACCCAAAAAGACTTCACATTTTTGGACTGTCGTCGCTCAAATCGTTGTACTTGATGCCGTATTTTCACTTGACTCAGTAATTACTGCAGTGGGTATGGTTGAACATATTCCAGTAATGATTATTGCTGTTTGTATTGCTATTTGTATCATGATGGTAGCAAGTAAACCATTGGCCTATTTTGTTAACTCCCATCCAACGATTGTTATTTTATGTTTAAGTTTTTTACTTATGATTGGTTTTAGTTTGGTTGCCGAAGGTTTTGGGTTTATTATTCCAAAAGGCTACCTATATGCCGCTATTGGTTTCTCAATTATGATTGAGTTTTTTAATCAATTAGCTATATTCAATCGCCGAAAAGCATTAAACAAAAAACCATTACGTGAACGCACCGCTGAAGCGATTTTACATTTACTCAAAGGCGATGCAGAAGAAGATCCCGAAACTCACAATATTGATGTTGTTTCTGATAATAATAAGAAAACATCAGTATTTAATCATCAAGAATTAAACATGGTCGAGCGAGTGTTAGGATTGGCTCAACGTTCAGTTAGTAGCATCATGACCTCACGATTAAATGTTGATATGGTCAATATAAATGATGATCGTGAGGTGATATTAAAAGAGATATTTGATAATCCTCATTCACGTTTAGTCGTAACGGATAATGCTTCAATTGATGAACCATTAGGCATTATTCAAGTTAATGATCTATTGAAAGATGTTTTACAAGATAAACAGCATATTGATATTAACTCTTTAATAAAGCAGCCATTAATTTTCCCTGAAACGGTATCTTTACTTGTCGCACTGGAACAATTCAAAAAAGCGAAAACCCATTTTGCGTTTGTGGTTGATGAATTTGGTTCAATGCAAGGAGTTGTGTCTGTTACTGACATTATTGAAACCATTGCTGGTGATTTCCCAACTGAAGAAGAGGAAATTGATGCCAAACACGATATTCAATGTATTGATGATAACAGTTGGATTGCTAATGGTTACATCCCTGTAGAAGAATTAGTAAGGTATGTTCCTATACCAATAGATGATAAGCGAGAATACCATACTCTTGCTGGATTGTTGATGGAAAAAGCCCAACATTTACTTAATGTCGGTGAAACAATACAAATTGGCGATTATTTATTTGAAGTTGCCGAAATTGAAAGTCACCGTATTTTAAAAGTGAAAATCACTAAGAATAAATTAGATATATTAAAGAACTAGGTTAGTGATATTCTACCCATTGTTTAACTCATCTCAGATGAGCTAAACAACTATTTTAGAGGTAAGTTATAAAAATTATCTATCAATTACTAAACGATATTCTTAATATGAATAACGCTTGACCAAAATAAATTACAGGCAATAATAGCGCTGTGTTTTTTCGTTTTTGAGATATGAAGTGATAACTTTGTATCTTTTTTATTTTTACTGCAAAGCGACTTAGGTAAAAATAAAGGTTATATCGATTACTATCAAACTAAATTGGGCTTTAACTTATGAATTCACTATTCGAAAAAATTTTTCAACTGAAAGAGAAGAAAACCACTATCAGTACAGAGGTTATAGCAGGCTGTACAACTTTTCTAACCATGGTTTATATTATCTTTGTTAACCCTTCTATCTTATCTGTAACTGGCATGGACAAATCAGCAGTTTTTGTTCTAACGTGCGTCGTAACAGCTTTTGCTACTATTTTAATGGGGCTGTTTGCCAATCTACCGATTGCTTTAGCTCCAGCTATGGGACTCAATGTTTTCTTTGCCTATGGAATATGCGGTGCCATGGGCTATTCTTGGCAAGTGGGTATGGGGGCAATATTTTGGGGCTCATTAATCTTTTTTGCATTATCATTATTTAAAGTTCGCCATTGGTTAATTGAACATATTCCGCAATGTTTGCGAGCAGGTATAAGTGCTGGTATTGGACTATTTATTGCTTTTATGGGATTTCAAAATATGGGAATTGTGGTCGCATCACCAGAAACATTACTAACCTTAGGCAATATCTTATCACTTAAAGTATTATTAGGTTCACTAGGATTTTTTATTATAATAATTCTAGCAACTCGTAATTTCCATGCGGCTGTACTAGTTTCAATTCTTGTTGTTACCTTACTTGCACTTTGGCTTGATCCTAATATTAGTTATCAAGGAATTGCATCAGTTCCACCAAGTGTTAGCAGTGTTGTTGGTCATGTCGATCTAGCTGGTTCACTTAATGTGGGTATTATGGGTGTTATTTTTTCAGTTATGATTGTAAGCCTATTTGATTCTTCCGGTACAATTTTAGCTTTAACCGACAAAGCAGGAATTTCTGACGAAAAAGGGCGTTTCCCTAAAATGCGTCAAGCTTTATTAATCGATAGTTTTAGTTCTTCACTTGGTGGTTTATTTGGAACTTCATCAGTACTAACTTATATTGAAAGTTCTGCTGGTATTTCAGTTGGTGGGCGTACAGGTTTAACTGCAGTTGTAGTTGGATTATTATTTTTATTAATGACCTTTTTATCGCCTTTAGCCCATTTAGTTCCACCTTATGCGACATCTGGTGCTTTAATATTTGTTGGAATCTTAATGGTTTCAAGTTTAATGAAAGTTAATTGGTCTGATTTAACTGATGCAACACCAGCATTTATTACCGCATTAATGATGCCTTTCGCTTTTGCTATTACCGAAGGTGTAGCACTTGGCTTTATCTCTTACGTTGTGTTAAAAACATTAACTGGTAAATTTAAAGAATTAAATCTTTGCGTCATTATTTTTGCCCTTCTATTTGCATTAAAATTTATCTTTATCGATCATCATTAATTTTTCCCCATCGGTTAGTTCCGGTGGGAAAATTAAACTGAAAAATATTATTATTAATTTATTAGTAATAATAAGGTTAAAAATAGCAATTCATAATATTAGATTCTTCCTTAACTAAAGCAAAAACTTGACATTATATCTATTGAGGTCTAGAATCTTGCGACCCAAAACTTATATATATAGGCTTTGGGCTACAGTTATTAATTACGTATCTAAAAAGCAATTTTTAAATTTATTTTAATTAATCAGGAGCTTATTAATGGCAACAATTAATCAGCTGGTACGCAAACCAAGAGCGCTAAAGGAAGCGAAAAGTAACGTTCCTGCCCTTGAAGCATGCCCGCAAAAACGTGGTGTTTGTACACGTGTTTACACCACTACACCTAAAAAACCAAACTCAGCATTACGTAAAGTATGCCGTGTACGTTTAACCAACGGTTTTGAAGTGACTTCTTATATCGGTGGTGAAGGTCATAACTTGCAAGAACATAGCGTGATTTTAATCCGTGGTGGTCGTGTTAAAGATTTACCTGGTGTTCGTTATCACACTGTTCGTGGTGCATTAGACTGCGCAGGTGTTAAGGATCGCAAACAAAGCCGTTCTAAATACGGTGTAAAACGACCTAAAGCTTAATGGAACTCCGTTAAGTAAGGCCAAACTATAATAATTCCATTTAACTCATTTGAGTTTTGGGTAAACCTGAAAATTTATAACATATAAACGGAGTATTCCAATGCCACGTCGTCATGTTGTCGGTCAAAGAAAAATTTTACCTGATCCGAAATTCGGTTCAGATTTGCTGGCGAAATTTGTAAATATTTTAATGATAGATGGTAAAAAATCTATCGCAGAATCAATCGTATATTCAGCTCTTGATAAATTAGCTGAGCGTAGTGGAAAAGACCACTTAGCAGCTTTTGAAGTTGCATTAGATAACGTAAGACCAACTGTAGAAGTTAAGTCTCGTCGCGTTGGTGGTTCTACATACCAAGTTCCTGTTGAAGTGCGTCCAGTTCGTCGTAATGCACTTGCAATGCGTTGGATTGTAGATGCTGCACGTAAACGTGGCGATAAATCAATGGCGTTACGCCTAGCGAATGAACTTATGGATGCTTTTGAAAACAAAGGCACTGCTGTGAAAAAACGCGAAGATGTTCATCGTATGGCTGAAGCTAATAGAGCGTTTGCACACTATCGTTGGTAATCTTTCCACTGATATTAAGTGGCTTGAAATTAGACTGACAGCACATATCTACTGTCAGTCAACCTAAATGATATTTTATTAAGCAAACGATTCTAAATAGAGGATTAATATGGCTCGTACAACCCCTATAGCACGCTACCGTAATATCGGTATCAGTGCACATATTGACGCAGGTAAAACAACAACTACCGAACGTATTTTGTTTTATACTGGTGTAAGTCACAAAATTGGTGAGGTTCATGATGGCGCAGCTACCATGGACTGGATGGAACAAGAACAAGAACGTGGTATTACTATCACTTCAGCAGCGACAACTGCATTCTGGTCAGGTATGGGACAACAATTTGAACCACACCGTATCAATATCATCGACACCCCGGGACACGTTGACTTCACAATCGAAGTTGAACGTTCTATGCGTGTTCTTGATGGTGCAGTAATGGTTTACTGTGCGGTTGGTGGTGTTCAACCTCAATCAGAAACAGTATGGCGCCAAGCTAACAAATATAAAGTTCCTCGTATCGCATTTGTAAACAAAATGGACCGTATGGGTGCTAACTTCCTACGTGTGGTTGAACAAATCAAAACACGTTTAGCGGCAGTGCCTGTTCCATTAGTATTACCAATCGGTGCTGAAGAAGGCTTTACTGGTGTTGTTGATTTACTTAAACGTAAAGCAATTAACTGGAATGATGCTGACCAAGGTACAACCTTTACTTATGAAGATGTGCCAGCTGACATGGTTGAGCAAGTTGAAGAATGGCGTGCAAACTTAATTGAAGCTGCAGCAGAAGCTAACGAAGAGTTAATGGAAAAATACCTAGGTGGTGATGAGTTAACTGAAGAAGAAGTTAAAAAAGCACTACGTGAACGCGTACTTGCTAACGAAATCATCTTGGTAACATGTGGTAGTGCATTTAAAAATAAAGGCGTTCAGTTCATGCTTGACGCAGTTATTGAGTATCTACCTGCTCCAACTGATGTCCCTGCGATTAAAGGTGAATTACAAAATGGTGAACCAGCAGAACGTCATTCAAGTGATGATGAACCATTTGCTGCACTTGCATTTAAAATTGCAACTGACCCATTTGTTGGTAACTTAACCTTCTTCCGCGTTTACTCTGGTGTAGTTAACTCTGGTGACTCAGTTCTAAACTCAGTTAAAGATCGTAAAGAACGCTTTGGTCGTATCGTACAGATGCATGCGAACAAACGTGAAGAAATCAAAGAAGTTCGTGCAGGTGACATTGCAGCAGCAATCGGTCTTAAAGATGTCACAACTGGTGATACGCTTTGTGCTGAAAATTCACCAATTATTCTTGAAAGAATGGAATTCCCTGAGCCGGTTATCTCGGTTGCAGTAGAACCTAAGACTAAAGCTGACCAAGAAAAAATGGGTATTGCTTTAGGTCGTTTGGCAAAAGAAGATCCATCATTCCGTGTATGGACTGATGAAGAATCAAACCAAACTATCATTGCTGGTATGGGTGAATTACATCTTGAAATCATCGTAGACCGTATGAAACGTGAATTTAACGTTGAAGCGAATGTCGGTAAACCACAAGTTGCTTACCGTGAAACAATTCGTACAACAGTTAAAGATATCGAAGGTAAACATGCAAAACAATCTGGTGGTCGTGGTCAATACGGTCATGTTGTTATCGACTTGTATCCATTAGAAGCGGGTGGTGCTGGTTACGAATTTGTTAACGAAATCAAAGGTGGGGTAATTCCTGGTGAATTTATTCCAGCTGTTGATAAAGGTATCCAAGAGCAATTGAAATCAGGTCCTTTAGCTGGCTATCCGGTAGTGGATCTTGGTGTGCGTTTACATTTTGGTTCTTACCATGATGTCGACTCATCCGAAATTGCCTTTAAACTTGCTGCATCAATGGCATTTAAAGAAGGCTTCATGAAAGCTAAACCTGTGCTTTTAGAACCAATTATGAAAGTAGAAGTTGAAACCCCTGAAGATTATATGGGTGACGTTATCGGTGACTTAAACCGTCGTCGTGGTATGATCGAAGGTATGGAAGATACTGCAACTGGTAAAACAGTTAAAGCACAAGTTCCACTTTCTGAAATGTTTGGTTATGCGACAGACCTTCGTTCACAAACACAAGGTCGTGCTTCTTACTCTATGGAGTTCTTGAAGTATAACGAAGCACCTTCAAACATCGTAACAGCAATTATTGAAGCTCGTAAAGCGAAATAATTATTTATATAAATAAAGTAACACTTCCCTACAAAATTAGGGAAGTGATTTAATAAAGGAACATTAAGATGTCTAAAGAAAAATTTGAACGTACAAAACCCCACGTTAACGTTGGTACAATCGGCCACGTTGACCATGGTAAAACAACTTTAA